>JABHWU010000114.1 GCA_018657625.1 Deltaproteobacteria bacterium
ACCGAAACCCAAGGAGAAAGCACCGAAACCCAAGGAGATAGTGCCAAAACCCAAGGAGATAGTGCCAGAACCCAAGGAGATAGAAAAACCAAGTTTAGCTCCGGATACTATAAGTGTACTGACAGATTTTCTGGAAGTTAATGACACCTCATTAATAGAAGAAGATTTTGATTTTAGCGAAAAAGAGTTAGCACAAGAACCTATAACTATTGACACCACAGAACCTGTGGATGAAGAAATTGCTTCTTTGGATATTAATGAATTAATCGAATCCCTGGAAGAACAATTGGTAGAAACAGCTGAAACTCAAGATGAAGCGGAACCTGAAGTTGCGTCTGTTCCTGAACCGGTTGACGAAAGCATGTTAATTGAGGATGAACCTATAATAGAAGTTGCTCAGATTGAAGTCGAAGCCAAAGAGTCGGTTTTTGAAGTTGAAAAAGTAGATAGTATTCCAGATACAGGTATCAGATCTATTAAGAAGAAATCTAAGGCAAAACAGAAAAAAATTGCTCAGACCTATAATGAATTGCTGAAGAAGTTACAAAAAAATAATTTACTAAAAACAGATTCGGCGTCGAAAACAGGAAAAATTTCTATAAAGGATATTTCCAAAGTTAAGGCCTTAATTCAGCAAAAAGCAAATTTGCTTTCTCAAAAGAAATTGAACATTAAATATAAAAGCCCGCCAATGACGGGTGTTATGAGAAAAAAATATGTTCAATCAGTGAATAAAATGTTGAAAAAACATTGGAACAGTCCCCTGGAAATAGACGAAGATTTGGTCGTAAGAGTGACAGTAAAAATAGCAAAAAACGGTGGAATTTTATTTTATGAGTTGGTTGAAACATCAGGAAATTGGCCATTTGATCAATCAGTCAAAGATTTGTTTAGAAAATTAAAAAAACTGGTTCCATTACCGGATGGCTATCCTGGGTTGTATACTGAAATCGGTTTGAGTTTTTAACAAGGTTAAGGAACTTAACCCCAATTGAGGTGAATTATGAAAATTTTTAAAAAAGTATTTTGGTTGATTGCAGCATTTACTCTTTTTGCTTCCACTGGTTTCAGTGAAGACTATTATCAGATCGATAAACCTGGGATTAAAAAATTTGGAATTTCGGTGGCATCAGCCACTGATTCCTCTGGAAACAAAGCCTTTACAGAGCAGCTTGAAACAATGCTGGAGCAGTCGCTTCTTTTTAAAATAGTTGACAAAAAAGATGCTGATTTTATTTTTAATATGAGTGCTTCAATTGAGGAAAAAGCGATTTGGTTTACTTTGGAAGGTGCAAAAAGTAAAATTGTTACTGAAAGGACTTTTGGTGTAAAACTGAAGAATACTGATGCGGAATATTTGAAATTCAGGACTGCCCAGGTTGCAAACAAAGTCATTCAAGAACTTTTTAAAATTAAAGGCGCTTTAGGCAGCACCATCGTTTATTCCAGAACAGAAGATAATCGAAAAATGCTATATATGAATCAAGTGGCAGTACAATCAAATCCTGCCAGAGTAACCTATAATCAATACTCAAATTCTAATGTTAGCTGGAGTCCTGATAAAACTAAAATTGTTTACACAGCACATACCAGCAAAGGAAGCCAGATAATGATGCAACAAATCATTCCTTTACTTTTAAAAACATCAGTAGTTTATAAAGAACTCGGAAAAGCTAGTGGCCCTTATTGGGGGGCTGACAATAATATTTACATGACATTACATATTACCAGTCAAAATTCGGATATCTATAAATTCGGTTTTAGTGATTCAGATTCAGCAGAACTTGCTAAAGTTAAACGGATGACGAGCAATTCAGGGATTGAGACAGAGGGACAATTATCCCCCGACGGAACGCAACTGGCTTATGTTTCTGATAAAACCGGTAGTCCACAAATATATCTATTAGATGTTAATGACGATAATACCACACGCTTAACACATACTGGTGGTTATAATGTAACACCGACCTGGTCACCTAATGGGAAATCAATTGCATTTAGAGGTATACGTAATAAAATATCATCTATTTATCGAATTGAATTATCTTCTAAAAAAGAGCGCCAAATTACTCCAAATGCTATTGATGCTGAAGATCCAACCTGGTCTCCTGACAATTCTTTGATTGCTTTTGTTGGGAAACGGGGTGATTCAGCGACTAAAATATATTTTGCTCTCGCCAGCGGTGCCAAAGAATATAATCGATTGACCAATAGTGGTGATGAAGTCATTGAAACAGCTCCTTCCTGGGGACCAGATCTTCAGTAAATAATATAGAATGAAAAAACAAGTTTTTAAAAGTATTGTTATAACAATTTGGGTAGCAATCGCATGCTTCCCAAATGTTTTAAATGCACAGGACACTACCAAACAAATTAAACGAATTAATCGTACTCTGTTTGAATTTAAGCAGGAATTCTTAGAAACAAAAGAGAATTTTCTTAAAAAAGAACAAACCTGGAAACTACAACAGGAAAAATTTGAGCTATTAATCAAAAAATTAAACAGTGAAAGTGAAGCTGCCAGAAAAGAAGCTATAAAACTCCGTGCTCAAGTGGATAAGTTCGAAGAAATGATAGAAAACAGTGAAACAAAAAAACTAGGTGGTGATGTTGTGGACATCGCTTTATTTCTGGATCTTTTAATATATAAAGAAATAGGAGAACTTCAGTTCACAGATACACTATTACTGAAACTTATCAATCGTCATGACTCCGCTATTTCCAAGGATTTACTTTTGTTTTACTTGGCCAGATACAAACATAGCATTGGAGAAAGTGAATTTGCTCTTGGTTATTATGGTAATATTTTAACTGATTATCCAGAAAGTCGATTGATTTCAAAAACCATTTTTGAAATGGGACAAATATTCGGTGAAACCGGAAAGGATCAAGAACAAAAAACACTTTTACTTCAGCTTGCCAATCAGGAGAATCCAGATAAATACGGAAAATTGGCGATCAAAAAATTGCAATCCTTAGGTGTCGAAATTCCTAAACATCAAAAACAAGATGTCAGTATGGAAGATTTTCCGACGGAATCAAAACCAGAAAAAACAGAAAATAAAGATGAGCTTAATTTAGATAGTCTTGATTTTTCGTTTGATGAATAATCCGCAGTATTAAGCCCTGATTAATTCTAATATCAGGGTTTAATCACCTATCCATCCTGGGTACAGAAGTTGATCAACCCATAAGCTATTTCCATGTTTGTATCTCTATGCGTTTTAGTTTAGGGTTGTTTTCTCTTAGAACTTATACTATTTTTTAAAGCTTACAACATAGGTAAACTATTTGTGATAACATGTTTAATTGCCTGGTGGTTTTTAAAAATTATAGTTCTGTAATTCTTTGATATTAAAATTATAAAACAAATTTTAGTTGTCTTCTCTCAGAATTTGTATTATTTTTCAAAGTTCATAACCTGGGTAAACTATATTTGAAGATTTGCTCGTTTTGAATACCGGTTATTAAAATATTACTGTTTTGTGATTTCCTAAAGTTAGAACTGCAAAACAAATTTTGAAATATTTTGTTCAAGAGGAAAAAAATGAGATTGAGAGCACTTTTATTATTTGTAGCAGCAATATTGATGACAATTCCTCTATTATCATCAAGTTCTTTTGCTGAAGAGACGTCTAAATTCGTACCAAATAAATTGTTATGTGCAAAAATGATCAGGTATGGTCAGGAAGCCTATACAAGAGGTAGATTTCAAGATGCCAAAGATTTTTTTAGAAAAGCCGTAACTTATGATCCAAATTCAAAAAAGGCCTGGCTTTTTTATGATCAAGCAGTTCTGTTTGCTTTAGCTGAGAGAGTGGAGAGAAAAGAGAATAGAGACTTGTTGCTACCAGGCAACCCTAAAATACCGCCACAAGGACAGCATTCTTCGTTACCAGCGGTAGTGGAAGATTTATATGTTACTCCGGAACCAGCTGAAACTGATGCTGATGTTGAAGAAGAAGAAGAAGAAGAGGAAGGATGCTAGGAGATATAATATGAGCAATGAAGAAAAAGAAAGCAGTGTTTTAACGCAAGTTATTAAGGATGGTTATAAGAATATATTTGAGGAACAGTGGTCAGTGATGACTGCTGGATTTTTGCTGGCAATAGTCAGTATATTTGCTTTTATGATTGCCAGACCATGGGGAGTTGTTGGCGGCCTGAGGAACTGGGCAGATTGGCTTTTTTACGCTGTCGGTCTATATGATAAAAGCCCAACATCAGCGATTATATCAACTGGTTCTGTGATTACCTTTGGACTACTTTGGGGTGCTTTTGCTTCGGCCTTGATGGCCAAACAATTTAAAATTCAAATGGCACCTAGATTAGAAATAATTAAAGGTGTTTTTGGCGGAATTTTGATAGGGATAGGTTCTGCTTTAGCCGGTGGTTGTAATCTTGGTGGGTTTTATCAGGCAGCTGCTTCATTATCTTTAAGCGGAATACTGATGCTGGTCGGATTGTTGATGGGTGCGAATATTGGGATTCGATATTTATATTGGGAGATGGAGAATCTAACAACGGGTTCTATTAATACCTCAACCAGCGGTTTTGACTGGAAGCCTTACCAACCTTATATTGGTGTTTTTGCTTTTGTTGCAGCCTTTATAGCTACTTATTATTATAGTTTAAATGCCTATACGACAATAGGTTTATTGTTATTGTGTGGCGTTGCTGTTGGTGTTATTTTCCAGAGAAGTAGACTTTGCTTTGTGGCAGCCTTTAGAGACCCATTTATGACGGGTGAAACAGATAAAACTAAAGCAATTATTATTAGTTTAATCATCTCAATGTTAGGGTATACGGCTCTCAAATGGGGAGGAATCAGAGGTGAAATGGTCTATGTAACCAGCACTTTCTGGTTTGGCAGTTTGATCGGTGGTTTTATTTTTGGTTTTGGAATGTTACTTGCTGGTGGTTGTGGTAGTGGATGTGCATTTAGAGCTGGTGAAGGTCAAATCAAACTGATTGTGTCACTATTGTTCTTTGCCTTGTCAAATTCATTATTTAAAGCGTTCATGAAAAGCTCACCGGAATTTACTGAATTTGTAGGTGGTAAATTTTTTCTTCCGGATTATTTACCTTGGTCAATATCTGCTTTCTTGATTATTGCGGTACTTTTAGTATGGTTCCTATTTGTAACCTGGAATGAAGAAACAGAAAAATTTGTGGTTGAAATGTAATATCAGTTCTTTAGTAAAGACATCTGGTAATAGCAGATGTTTTTACTAATATAGTCTACGTTTAATCTCTCTCAATATCATTCTCATCTAAATACTCTCCCTGCTGAATTTCAAGCATTTTTAATACCATTGAACCCGGGTTATGGATAGAGTGCTGTATTGTTTTAGTGATGAAAGTAGATTGGTTTTCAGATAGGAATAGACTTTCATTGTTTTTTGTGACTTTAGCCGTTCCGCTAATAATCACCCAATGTTCACCGCGATGAAAATGCTTGTGAAATGAAATATTTTTACCGGGCAGGACTTCGATGACTCTGATTTTGAATTTTGAACTTTGATATATTTCATTATAACTTCCCCATGGTCGCACAACTTTAGTATGAAATTTATATTCTCCCCGATCTTCTTTCTTGAGCGTCTCAACAAGTTTTTTAACGTCCTGCGTTCTGGATAAATCACAAGCAAGCAGGGCATCACTGGTTTCGATTAAAATCAGGTTGTTTAATCCAACACCTGTAATGAGCTTTTTATCAGAAAAAATCAGACAGTTATTACAATCCTGTAAAATTACATTACCCCGGGTAACATTTCCAGACGAGTCTTTCTGACTAACCTGATAAATGCTTTCCCAACTCCCTAAATCATTCCAGCCAACATCCATGGGTACGACTGCCATTTTTTTCGATTTTTCCATTACTGCATAATCGATAGAATCAGAAGCAACTTCATCGAATATTTTACCAATCGTTGTAGGATCTTTCAAATTATTACGAGGTTTATTATCTTTGAAGAAACAGTGGTATAAATCAGGGCAGAGTAGTTTATACTCATTTATAAAGGTCGATACGCGGGCCATAAAAATACCGGCATTCCAACTGTATTCTGGTGATTTAATGAATTTTTTGGCTTTCCTGAGATCAGGTTTTTCTTCAAAACAGTCAACTTCAAATCCGGAGAAAATAGGTTTTCCTGCTTTGATATATCCATAACCAATTTCTGCTCGATTGGGGCAAATTCCAAATGTGACGAGTCTATTGTTATCGGCTAATATTTCTGCTTTCTTTAAATGTTCAATAAAAAGTGCTTCATTTTGAATCAAATGATCCGCCGGTAGAACCATAACAAATTCATTATGATATTCAAGTGGAATATTTGCTAAACCCCATAATACTGCCGGAGCTGTATTTTTAGCCATTGGCTCAAGTAGAATGTTTTCAGGGGGAAAATCAGATTGAATTTGTTCAGTTTGAATTTTTAATTCTACCTCATGATGTTTAGAGCCAATAATAAATGTTTTTTTAATCTCTATGACAGGCGCTAATCGTTGAATCGTTCCCTGCAAAAGAGATTCATGCGTTGATCCCAGGTTTAAAAATTGTTTTGGGGACATCGTTCTGCTAAAAGGCCACAATCGAGTTCCACTACCTCCGGCTAATATAATACAAATCATTTTAGATGCGACTATTGTTATTGATTGGAAATTCTATAAAATTGATGGTTGAGTTTAAGTCTCACCACCTTTAAATGCATGTTAATACTAATGGTTGATTCACTTAAGCTGTAATCAGTATTTTTATAAATTAAATATAATTTGTCTTTATAGTCATCAGGAATATTTTTGTATACGCCGGATTTTGTTGCTGTGCATTTATACTGTTCGCAATCTTTTCCAGTTGCGAGCAAGCTATCAGCTGATTTTCTATCCAGAATGAAACTCAAGGCTTTGGGAAAGACAAGATTATATTTAATTTTTTTAATCCCAGGTTTTATTTGATAGTACCGCGAATTCTCAGCAAGATTGGCGTTTTTGAGGAATAAAGCTTTACTAATTACGGGTGAATGAAAGGATTCTGGCTCCCAGGTAAGATGGATCTGGTGCCTATTATTGCCTAAATTTTGTTTCGAAATGTTTAAAAAAACAACAGGAACTGTTATAAATTTAGGAATCTTACCAATTTTTTGGTCGTTAAGGTATTGATCATAATAACAAGAACTTTTCAAACGCGATTGAAAACATCCGAAAACCTCTTTTTCGACCATACGCTTTGTCATTTTATTGGAGTTGGTTCGGTTAGCCAGTCCCCAAAATGTTTTTTTAATTAAATCCGGATGAAATCGATAGAAATTTTGGTATTCGGAGAAGAACTCCGAATAATCAATATTGTTCTTAACTGTGTTGGCCCATACATGATTTATGCTAAAGGCGATTAGTATAATGCTACAGATAAACCATTTTTGAAATTTTTTGTAGTAAATATATTTTGACATCTTATGAAATTTCCATTTTTAATTAACAAAAGGATGATACTTATTTACAAGTTAAATAAATAATATTGCAGGTTGAATGTCACTTCAAACATATGTACTATTACTCCCAAAGGTTTTCAATATTTTAATCATAAAATTAGGAATTAAACATGTGGCGTTTATTATCAGTTATTGCTGCTGTGACATCTTTTGTCAGTGTTTTTCTATATTGGTCTAAAAGAAAACAACTATTTGAAGATGATCATTACTATCTTTATGGAGACTCCCAGTATCAGGAACCGCCGAATGATTACTCAAAAATAGACAAAAGCAGTATAGCCAACCATTCTAAGATTCAAGAAGAATCTGTTAAGGTCTCCAACCTGGTTAATTAAGTAAAAACTTACTTTTTAAAACTTCTGACAAAGTTATTAATACCCTCGGCTTTGAGTTTTTTTGAAAATTGAACAGCCTGATCTCTTTTTAAATATGGCCCGGCGACAATAGTAAATGTTTCTTTTTTATAGGGGTCGATGGAAAATTTGATTTGATGGTATTTATTACTCAGTTGATCGATATATTTGATGGCGTTTTCCTTGTTTCTAAATACAGCCAACTGAATTACAACTTGTTTATAAGGTAGTAGGCCGTCTTTTGGGTTAAAATCGTCAGGAAATTGAATTACATCCAAAGAGACTCTGGCTGTTCCCTGCTCTAAGAAACCGAGCAAATTTGCTGCTTTTTTTGTTAAATCGATAATTCTATTCTTCTTATATGGCCCACGGTCATTGATTCTAACAGTAACAGCACCCTGGTTTTCCAAATTTACAACCCTGACGATTGTATTCATCGGTAACAATTTGTGAGCTGCAGTCATCATGTTTTGATCATATTTTTCACCATTTGCCGTTAGTTTCCCATGAAAACCAGGTCCGTACCAGGAAGCATACCCATCCATTTGTTCCCGTTGAAACGGAACGATTTTTTTAGGGCTATCTTTAAATATTTGTTGATGCGTTGATTGACTACTTTTTTTTGCCAGACTTTTAGGTGAATTTTTTTTGACAATGGGTTTTTTCCAATTCGATGGTGTATAAAACGACTTCCTGGTTTGAACATTCGTTGAAGATTGTGTACTACAATTAACAACGATGACTGATAGAATTAGATAGATAAAGATGGATTTTTTTTTAATCATAAAAATTGTAATAAAAAGAGATGAAATATTAAAGGGATACGTAATAATTGTAAAATAAATATGAGTTGTAAATGCTAATATTCTGCCAAATTTGATACTGAAGTGTACATAATTTGCATTTTGAAAAATTAAATAAAGATATTATTAAGAAAATCAGTCAGCTATTTAATTTTTTATGAAAAAATGCACGCTTTTTTTGATGATTAGTATCATCATTACCTGTTCTGCCAGTGGCATCACCAGGAGTAATCTGGACCGTCCATTAATGATTGGGCCGCAATATCCAATGATGTACTTCACTACTTTTTTTGTGCCTGATTCAGCCTTTACACTTTCCGAGGGAGATTTCTTTTTTCAAGTGACCTATTTGGAAAATAATGCTTTCAGTTATACCAGTGATGCTTTAAAATATTCAAACCCGGATGCCCCTCCCGGTGAATTCACCGGTAATTCCAATGAAGGATATTCTGTATATTTGGATGCTGAAATATCCAGACGCATTTTAAGGACTCAGGTTGGAATATCAGATGGACTTGAATTGCAGTTTGTATTTAGAGATTTTAAAATTGGCAGTGGAAGCTGGGATTCCAAAATAGAATCCTTTCACGAAAGTTTTCAACTTGGAAATCAAAATCGGGAATTTGCTGAACTGGATGAACTACATATTTATATTAGAAATAATGAGACCGGAGAAAATGAATATGTCATTACTAAAAATATGAAGGAATACCGTAAGGAATCCATAACTTTGGCTTTTAAAATGTCTGTTTCAACCAGTGAAGATGATGCACTTTCTCTCACAATTGCCTCAAATTATGGTGACTATTTATTAAAGGAATTAAATGAAGTGAAAAAGGAAGGTGAATCAGACCATAAAAACTTTGATGATTATGTTCTGGCTTTGAATTACTCTTCAATTTTTGAAAATTGGTCTTTACACGCAGCCGTGTCCAGGGCATTTATAAAAAATTCATTTTTAGAAAATACCGCTAAACATATTGACTATTCTTTTCTGGGGATCAACTGGCATATCGTTCAGGATTGGGATATTATGATTCAGGGGCTTCGATATTCCAGTATTTATCCTTCCGATAGTGCCTCAAATATAGATTTTACCATTGGTGAATTCACCTTGGGAGCCAGAGCATTTATAACGGATGAAACTGCCTTTGAAATTGGTTTTGTAGAAAATATAACACAGGGAGCTCAAAATACAGATATCGCTTTCTTTTCCAGTCTTTTAATGACCTTCTAATGATTATTACAGGTCGGATACTATTGGTTTCATTTCAGGAACTTTTGAAAAATTGTAAACATCTTTAAAATCTTGGGGGTATATTCAGTGATAATAAGGTCTGGGTTATCCACCGGTTCGTCATTATAGCCTGTTACCTTATAATATGAAATTAATTCAAAGGGTGTATAGTCAATTTTGTAGTGATTATCGATCAGTACCCGATTCGCAGCACCACCTGCCATTATAAAATCTCTGGGCTGCCTGTTTACTAAAGATTGTCCAGCTGTATGATGTTCTGTTTTATAACTGTCTCCTATCAAATCGATTAATGTTGCTGATATGTCTAAATGGGATGTCAGGGTTGTGATTGTTTGTTTTTGGCTACCAGGGTGTGCAAGCACAAACGGAACTTTGAGTTGTTCATTAGTAAAAGCACTGGCATGCCCCCAATGACCATGTTCGTATTTTTCAGAACCGTGATCACTGGTCAACATAATGATGGAATTATCAAAATAGTGATGCTTTTCCAATTGTTGATATATATTTCCAAGCAGGGAATCAACATAATCAACGGCATTTCGATACTCATTGTACCCACGTTCTCTGTCCTCTTTTTTTTGGGGATCAAATATAATACCTGTTTTACTTGGTTGATACTTATTAAAAGCAGGATGAGTAAAATGGGGAAGATGGGTTGAATCGTAAAAAACCATTAGGAATAGTGGCTTATCCGGATTGTTTTGATGGTTTTCCAATATATCAATGGCACGTTTGGTAACCATTTTATCACTTTTAATGGAACTGTAATCAAGTTCATCTTCAATGTATTGTTTAACAGTAGAGAAAACTACCTGATCAGTTCCCATCCAACCAAGGCTTTTTGAAGATAAAATATTGATTTGATATTGGTAGCTGAATAATGCCTCAAAAATTACTGGAGACACTTTAGCTTTGGAAAAAAAGGTCATATAATTTGGAGGTAAGCCATAAAGTATAGAAAACAAAGCCTGGGTCGTTCCATTTGAACCTGAAAAATGATTCACAAAATTTAAAGATCTTTGATTGAGTGCCTTATAGCTGTTTGGCATCAGTTGTTCCGAATAAACATCTTGTCTTAAAGCATCAGACATTAGAAGTATGATATTAGGTAACTGTTGTTTGCTATCCTTGATACTCGGGGTAAAAGGGCTTAAGGGATAATGAATATTCTTTTTTGCAAGTTTGAGTAATGGTTGATAATTTTTAGGGGTTCTCTGTTTGAAACCCATTTTATTAAAAAACCGTCCTCCCTGACTGGTCATATAAAAGGGAAGCCTTTTAGCAAGCGTATGGACGGAGATATTTTTGTTATAAAGCAACCAGGCAAATGTAAATTTATCCAGAGTGGCTATGGTCAGGATCAAAAATAAAAGAAGAATTTTTTTGAAATAAGATCGAAAGGTAGTTTCAAAAAGAACTTGAATCTTTGATTGGATGACCCAGCTGTAAATAATGTAAGTGACGCTTGAAGCCAGCATTATTATTAAAACGATTACCAGGATTTCTTTAAAACCGATACCTAGTACCTGTAAAGCCCGTGGTTGAGTGAATATTTTAATGATGAAACTATTAATATGAAATTTGAACTGATTAAAGGCGATCTTGTCGATAAATACGTATGTAAACAATATACCCGTTAAAAGACTAAAAAAAAGACGAAAAATTAATTTTGGCAAAATTTTATATATCAAGTATAATACAGGAAAAAAGACCAGGGTTAGGTACAAAGGGTTAAAAAAAGCAGTTATTATTAGAAAAACATTAATCAATACACTGTTTTCAAAAATATCACTGTTGATAAAGGTTAATGACTGTAAAAATAAAATAAATCCTGTATAGATCGCCATCAAAAAAACTGAATATCCATTTTCGGATTTTGGGGATTTAAAAAAACGGAAGATCATATTAGACTTTTTAGGAGTTATTTAAAAATTGCGTTTCATAAAAATTCCTTAGAATCATCAAAAAAAAGTATTATAAAACTGATACCAGTTGCATTTTGTTAATATTTGTTAAAAACTTTCAATATCTGGAATAGTCGTTGGCTCATGCCATCCTTCTTTTATTAATCATCACTCCTAAACTAATGAGCAAATATCTTTCTTTCGTCAAGGATCATCAGTCACTATGGTTAATTTTGCTGGTTACTTTTTTTTCCCATTCTATCATTGCGCTAATTCCACCACTTCAAGGTGATGAAGCCTATTTTTGGGAATGGTCCAGACATTTATCCCTGGGGTATTATTCTCATCCACCAATGACAGGTTGGCTGATTGCTCTCATTACGTCTATATTTGATGTTAGTAAATACACCATAAGATTAACGTCAATTTTATTGCATTTGATTACTTTATGTTATGTCTACTTACTGGCTTTGGAAACCATCAATAGCAAGAAAATCGCAAATGTTTCTGTTTTACTGCTGGCATTAATGCCATTATCACTGGTATTTGGGACAGCAATTACTACGGATTCCAGTTTAATCGCTTTTTATACAGTATCTGTTTACTATACCAGAAAGGCGATTATTTTAAATGACAAAAAGTTCTGGTATCTGGCCGCTATTTTTTGCGGGGGCATGTTATTGAGTAAATTCATGGCCCTACTTTTTTTCCCTGGTGTTTTTCTGTTTTTAACAGTTAATTCTAAATATCGTCACTTGTTACTAAGCAAGGAACCGTATCTTGCGGCTGCTATTGCCTTATTTTTGTTCAGTCCATTTATTTACTGGAATGCCCAAAACGATTGGTTAACTGTCCAGTTCAATTTTTTTGTCAGACAGAAAGGACAGTCTATCAGTTGGGAAAAACCATTTATTTATATATTGGGGCAAATGGCAATTGCTGTACCTTTATTATGGATATTAATGCTTGATGTCATGATCCGGAATTTTAAGCGATTTTCCAAACAAACCCACTCAATCAATAATGAAACACAAAACCGGTCTGCATCATTGTTATTTCTTTCTTACCTGGTAGGGTTTCCTCTGTTTTTCTTCCTGTTGATATCCATCAAGGTACGAGTTGGCGCACATTGGGCTGCAATTGTCTATCCATCATCTTGTATCCTGATTAGCTGTTGGTTTTTTTTAATCAAGGGCAAAATCCAACCGGCAATTGTTAGAATGAAAACTTTTATCAGCAGCCTTGTATTCGCCGGCTTAATTTTAGTGATTGGTATTTGGGTCTTAATTCATCCAAAATCCATAATGCCTGATAAATATATTTACACACCGAGTTTACAGGATAAACAGCCGATTTTGTCCCATTACTATGGGTGGCCGGAAATTGGGCAGCATATCTCAAAACTGGAGCAAGAGTGGCGTGCAAAACCGGAAGGTTTTTTCTTTACTTCAAAGGATTATAGTCTTGCTTCAACACTGGCTTTTTATGCACCAACCCATCCACAGTTTTACCTGATGAACTTTCCTCGGGATGGCATCCATGGGAAAGATTTTCTAATTTGGGAAAAAAGCAAGAAAAAACCGGGAGCGAATACCATATATATCACAGATACAAAAAATTCTTATCAAAACCGGTTATCTGGTTTTTTTGAAAAATTGAAAGAATTACCGCCATTTGTTGTTCGTGATGATGATGGCCGAATTCTAAGGATATTCTATTTAACACTTGGTTTAAACTACCTTGGTGGAGAACCGGACAATTTATCAATTTTTTAATTTTTAAAACGCTAATGACGAACCAGACAAAGTTACAAGCCGCTGTTTTTTTAGATCGGGATGGGGTACTGATTCATGACGTTGACTATCTTTCTGATCTAAAAGATATTCACATATATGAAGACGTTCCTGAAGCCTTATCTAAATTGAAAAAAGCCGGATTTTTATTAATTATGGTTACCAATCAATCTGGTGTGGCCCGGGGGTATTTTGATGAAAAGTTTGTTGAAGCAAGCTATGGAAATATTCAGGCTAGTTTGCAAAATCAGTCAGCAACTTTAGATGGTATGTATTTTTGCCCCCATCATATCATAGGAAGGCCTCCCTATAATATAAAGTGTAATTGCAGAAAACCTTTACCAGGTATGATTTTAGAAGCAGAGAAACAGTTTAATATTGATTTATCCCGATCCTATATGCTTGGAGATAAACTGTGTGATGTTGAATTGGCAAAAAACAGTAGGACAGTAGGCCTCTTACTGAAAACAGGGTATGGAAAATCTCAAGCCGCTGTGATTTCAGAAAAATACCCGGATGTGAAAATCTTTAACCGTTTTTTTGAAGCCGCCAATTATATACTGGATCAAGCGTATCAAGGTTAACTGTTTTCCTCAGTGGTATTATCCTCTTTAATAACTGGTACCAATAGTTGTTGCCCCGGCCTCAAATTATTAAAATCAGTTTTAACATTGTATTTTTTTATTAGCCAAAATGGTAGTTCAAACACTGAGTTACAGAGCATCCATATGTTATCACCACGCTTGATTTTATAAATCTGAATACTGTCAATTTTAAAAACCTCTGCAAAGTCTGCCTCTATCTCTTTATGATATTCATAACGTCTTTCTTCAAATTTAGACTCTGACACCTTATCTAATGGTATCACCAATTGATGATCAGTTTTAATTTGTTGTCTGAAAGATAAATCATTAATTTTTCGGATTTGATTAGTTGGTATTTCCAACCAATGCGCATAATGCCCTAATGTTTCACCTGCTTCAATTGAAATAACACCATAACGAATACTATTTTTTGAAAATATCCGATCAACCTGTAAATTTCCACTAACGATATTGGGATTGACCTGAGCCAGTTGACTTAGATGTTTGTCTGCTTCCTGAATAGGCACTTCTTGAAGTTCTTGTTTACGGCTGGTTTTATATTTAGCCAGGAGGATGGCTGCCTCCTCAACTGTCGGAACGCGTAATACCTGGCCGGCATATATTCTAGCTCTTGAATCAAGATTATTTGCTAAAATGAGATGATTTTTAGGAACCCGCAATCGTTTTGAAATTGAAATAATCGTATCTCTTCTCTGTACACGGTAAAATGCCAATCTTTTTTGATGGTCCGTAAATAGCTCCGAAGGCATTTCAGTAGCTTTGTTAAGGTATTTCTTTTCATTGGGAACCCGTAATAAATAACCGACGGGGATAAATTTCTGTTCTTCAAATACTGTTGATTTTAAGGCCGGATTTAGATCTTGAAGCCTTCCAAGGGGGATACCGAAATAATCGGTAATTTTTTTTGCAGATGCAAATCCAGGCATTTCAATCGCTTTGGTATGAGTTGCAGAAGCTAGTACTAAATCACCAAAATATTTTTTGTAATTTTTTGCAACTTCTCGCGCAGCTAAAAATTCAGAGTAGAAATTCCTGGAAGCAAATTTAAATAGTCTTCCCTGGTATTGATTAAAGATACTCTCATAATTATGATATTTTTTCCAGGCACGCTTCATACCATTGAGGCCATGATTGTATGATGTAATTGACATCGGCCAGTCCTGTAGTGTCTGATAACTGTTTTTCAGATATTTCGTGGCAGCATAGGTTGCCCGAATCGGATCTCTGCGTTCATCCACTTCATAATTTATGGTCATGTATCTGCGACCGGTAGAACGCGTGAATTGCCAGATGCCGGATGCTCCAAATTTACTGTAAGCTTTGTAGTTAAATGAAGATTCTACATGGGGAATATAGGCTAAATCTACTGGCAATCCATTTTGTTTAAAAATTGACTTTATTTGTTCGATAAAAGCCCCCGAACGGATAACTCCATTGATAAATCGATCCCGCTGTCCTTTTTGAATCCTGATGTTTTTGACTGCAGTCTTGTATGTTTTGGGACCGTTGTAGTATTTTTTCCACAAATTAACAACTTTCAACTCCTCGGGTGTTGAAGGAGGAAACGAGTTCGAGAGTTTTTTGAGAATCGTTTTGTATTTCTTCAAAGCGACTCTGTTTTTTTGTGAATTTCTTCTTCGGGCGTTTCTGGATGAAGATACTTCTAAAGAAACGACATCGTACACAATATCAAGTCGATTATTGTCATGAACAATATTTTGTTTTGTTGTATATTGACTGTAAACGGACTTCCAAAAACTAACATTCGCTTCAATACTTTTAAAAACAGGAAAAGGATCATTATCACACAATGCATTATTTGAAATTGATGCGATTAAAATGAAAAATACTAAGTAGAATTTTACTATAAATGGCTTTAACAGGTTTATCATATTGTGGTTTTACTAAAATTATCAGAAAAATCATATTCAAGTTGGATTACTGTATCACACTTTTTCAAAAACAGAAGATGCTTTTTTAACTAACTGAAACCAATAAATATTTCTGATTTCAAAGTGCCTCAATTGGATTTAAAAAATGTGCGCTTCCATTATGTTGTAGGTTTTTATTTGATTATTGGATGCCTGGAATAATGATCGATGAAGAATCTTAAATATTTTATAACCAGTTCAACACCTGTAGAATCGGGATTTCAACCAAAAAAAACTGGCAATAATGAAATATATTAATATTATTACATTATATTACTGGACGAAATCAAAGATATATATAAAATTAACTCTGAGTTAAAATCCATAAACAACCTAAGACAATTGAATTTGAATGGCAAGCAAAATGAAAAAGGCAACCTACCGGGATATTTTATTACTGATTAAGGACTATCGAACTGCTTATATTTGGGCAACGGTATTTTTAATACTTTCCAGCGGTTTGGGTTTTATAGTGCCATTGATTGGGAAAATTACCATAGATGGTGTTTTAGGAGGAAACACCGAAGAAATTCCTGCAATTGCGCTGGAACTCATTTATTGGTTGGGAGGGCAAAGTACTGTTTCCCAAAATCTCTGGTTTGCCGGAATTTTTTTAATGGTGGTTAGTTCTCTTAGTGCTTTGTTTTTGTATCTTCGAGACCGGTTTACAGCCAAAGCCTGTGAGAAAATTGCAAAAAATTTACGGAATCAACTCTATGATCATCTTCATCATGTTAGTTGTGATTATCATAGCAAAACTCAAACAGGGGATCTGATTCAAAGATGCAGTTCGGATGTGGAGAATGTGAAGGTTTTTTTATCCAAACAAATCACAGCCATCGGACGATCCATTATTTTGCTGATTTTGATTGTTCCATTAATGTGGGCGCTTGATATTTGGCTGACATTTCTTTCTTTATTTCTGGTTCCTATTTTAATTTTATTCTCAATTTTTTTCTTCCGGAAAGTTAAAAATGTTTTCCTGGAAGTTGAAATTGCAGAAGGAGCGCTGACAACCGTTATTCAGGAAAACCTTACTGGAATTAGAGTAGTACGTGCTTTTGCCCGTCAGGACTTTGAAATTGAAAAGTTCAGTAAATGTAATGAAACTTATAAAGATATTGAATTTAGATTAATAAATATTCTCAGTTGGTTCTGGTGTGTTACAGATTTTATCTGCATCATTCAAATTGGAGCGGTATTAT
This sequence comes from Deltaproteobacteria bacterium, assembly GCA_018657625.1. GTDB lineage: Bacteria > SAR324 > SAR324 > XYD2-FULL-50-16 > XYD2-FULL-50-16 > JABHWU01. The sequence continues at coordinate 17,346 of JABHWU010000114.1, forward strand.
TTGGTGGCAGTTGGATGGTTAAACAGGGCTCAATTACGATGGGTGTTTTATTTGCTTTTATTACTTATGTCGGTATGGTTCTTTGGCCCATCAGACATATGGGGAGAATTTTAGCTGATACAGGAAAAGCACTGGTAGCATATGGTAGGATCAGAGAAGTTATAGATGAACCGCTTGAAACGGATAGTCATTTATTACCAAAAGATTTTCCTCAACGTTTAAAAGGAACCATTGAATTTAAAAATGTTTCATTTAATTATCATAATAATCAGTTGGCGCTGGATAATTTTTCCTGTTTTATTAAACCTGGCAGCACTGTTTCCATTATTGGCCCTACCGGCTCCGGGAAGTCAACATTAATTCGATTGTTATTACGGTTATATGATTATCAAAAAGGATCAATTACTATTGATGGTTTTGAACTTAATCAGATCTGTCGTAAAGAAATTCGACGACAGATAGGGACAGCATTGCAGGAGCCATTTCTATTTGCCCGAACGGTTAAAGAAAATATTAAACTGAGCCAATTAAAAGCGAATGATAAGGCGGTAGAAAATGCTGCCCATACTGCTTGTGTTCATGATGCCATCACTGCTTTTAAAAAGGGTTATGAAACACACATTGGTGAAAAAGGTGTAACCTTGTCAGGGGGGCAGGCACAAAGAGTCGCTCTCTCAAGAACTTTGCTCAAGGATGCTCCGATATTAGTTTTAGATGATACTTTCAGTGCAGTTGATACCCTTACTGAGCAGAAAATATTAGAGACACTGCAACAACGTTTCGGCAAAAAGACGACCTTGATCGTTACGCATCGTTTATCGTGCTGTATTAGATCAGATCAGATTTTGGTAATGGATAAAGGCCGTGTGATTCAAAAAGGAGATCACCAAACTTTAAAATCCATCGATGGTTTTTATCAGGATGTCTGGAATATTCAACGGGAAGTAGATAAGGAAATCTCATGAATCAATTATTAGATGGGAATAAAAGTAAAAAGCAACTGGAACCAGCTATCTGGCGGGAACTGTTTACCAGATATATTTTACCCTATCAGAAACTTTTTCTGTTCCTGTTATTTGTAGCTGGCTTGGTAGCTGCCAGTGAAGCTGGTTTTACCCTGGTAACCAGGCATATTTTTGATGTACTAACCAGTCAACATCAGGAAGCTGATTTATGGATACCGGGATTTATATATCTGGCTTTGATGATCATGTTAGTCATTGGTGTTCGGGGGTTTATATATCTGGCGGGTAAAATTTCTACGCGCATGATGTATGATATCAGGAATGATATGTTTGTTCACTTACAGAAATTATCTTTTTCATTTTATGATAAACATCCGGTCGGTTGGTTAATGGCTAGGATGACATCTGATTGTATGCGCCTGGCAAATATACTGGCCTGGGGGGCTTTGGATTTATTCTGGGGGATCCCTTTTTTGATGGGAATAGTGATCGTGTTGTTTGTTTTAAACTGGCAATTAGCGCTGATTGTTTTAACGGTAGTTCCGGTTTTATTGGTTATTAGTCTTTATTTTAAACGGATTATTTTAAAATCTGCCAGAAAAGTAAGAAAAACGAATTCCAGAATTACGGCTGCTTTCAATGAAGGAATTAATGGGGTTTACACCAGTAAAGTTCTGGTAAGGGAAAAACAAAACCTGAAAGAGTTTACGGTTATGACCAAGCAAATGTTTGATGTTTCTGTAAAAAATGAACTTCAGATTGCCGTTTATTTACCTTTAATTTTAGCTATCGGAAGTGTCGCAACGGGTTTATCACTCTGGTTTGGTGGAGTAAAAGTGTTGGCAGGGATATTGACATTGGGTACAATGGTGGCGTTTATTAAATATTCAAGTTCCTTTTTTGATCCTGTTTTAGAAATTGCCAGGGTTCTAACGGAACTGCAGACGGCTCAGGCGTCTGCAGAAAGAATATTAGGATTGATTAATACCAGCCCTGAAATTCATGACTCAAAAGCGGTCACTGAAAACTTAGATAGTGAATCACCGTCTGAAGTTATAAAGAATATCTGTTTTAAAACAGTCTCATTTTCTTATGGTAAAGACGAAAAAGTGCTGGATCAATTTAATTTAAATGTCGAAGCTGGGCAAACAATTGCTCTGGTAGGAGCTACTGGTGGTGGAAAGAGTACGATTGTCAATTTGCTTTGCCGATTTTATGAACCAACATCTGGTGAAATTTTAATTAACGGCATTGATTACCGAAAGCGGAGTTTAATCTGGTTGCAGTCTAACTTAGGAATCGTTTTGCAAACACCCCATCTTTTTAGCGGTAATATCATTGATAATATCAGGTATGGGAATTTAAATGCCACCGAAAAAGAGGTTACTGAGGCTTCCAACAAAGCCTGTGCCCATAACTTTATCAATAGAATGCCTGATGGTTATCATACTGAAATAGGTGAAGGAGGCATAAATTTATCAACGGGACAAAAACAATTAATTTCTTTGGCCAGAGCGATGTTAGCAGATCCGCAGATTTTCATTATGGATGAAGCAACATCGGCTGTTGACACAAATACAGAACATCTCATTCAAAATGGATTGGAAAATATATTGAATGAACGCATCTGCTTTATTATTGCTCATCGTTTGTCTACGATTCGTTCGGCAGATTTGATACTATTAATTTCTGATGGCAGTATTATGGAGAGTGGTACGCATAGCCAACTCATTGCTAGATCCGGTCGTTATTATAGTCTTTATCAGAAACAATTTGCTTTTGATAATGAAAAAAAACTTAAGCAAACAAGTTACAAAACAGCTGGATAATAGTTTTCAATCTTCTGACAAATCAAACCGAAAGTTATTCAGAAGGTTATGTTATAACTGCCATACTAGCCTGCTCAGTCCTTTGAGTGACACTTATCCCGATTTGGTTTAACCCTGTACCATTTATATAAAAAAACTTGATACAGGGCACAATTGAATATATAATGGGTCATCTTCTTTACAAATTTTAAAGTGGAACAACCACTGCTTTAAAAGGAGACCGGGAGAAATATATTGCAACCGAATTTAATCTAAGGATGTTTAAATAACTGTCTTTTTTATTTGAAGTAGTTGGATTTATATATTACCATGTGATATAATTGTGTGGAAAATGTCGTTTGGAGCCCCCTCATATGGCAGACATCATTCTCATAGACCCGTTTCTTTAATACTGAATACCGCAAAATGAGAGAGCTTTTACCTTTCTCTTGTTACTTGTCTTCTAATTTTACACGACCATAACAATGATGGTGGTTATAATTTAAGAATGAATACAGAATATACCAAGATACTATTTGAAGATAATCTGGCTATAGTAGCTTATCTGCGAGAAAGTCGATTATTTAGAAACTTACCGGATGAGTTTTTAGAAGAATTTGTTGATGTCGTTAAGCGTATCGATTACCCTGAAAAAACAGAGATTTTGACTGAAGGACAGACGAATGATACTATTTATTTTTTGTTGTCAGGAGAAATATCGGTGCTACTTTCCGGTGAGAAGATAATTAAGTTAAAACGAAGGGGAGATGTTTTTGGTGAAATGAGCATCATAGGAAAACGCCCCTGTTCAGCTTCGATTGTCAGCGATACGCCTGTAACATTGCTGTCGATGCAAATTAATGAATATAAAGGGCAGGAAGCCGTTAATAATATTACTACGCCAAATATCTTATTTCGAATATTTTCTGCAGTATTAACTGATAAATTGATATTAACCACCGATAAAGCTAAAAGTTTTGAAGCAACCAATCGGGAATTGCAGTCCAAAAAGCTGCAATTACAGGAAACACTTAAACACTCCCAGGAAGAAATAGCCAAACGGAAACAATCCCAGGAAGAACTTAGGCAGTATCAAAGCCATTTACAGGAGTTAATTGAAGAGCGAACGATTGTATTGGAAAAAACAAATCAGGAACTAAAATCAGAGGTAATTACCCGACAAAAGGCTGAACAACAAACCCAAAAAAGTGAGGAACGTTTTCGTAATTTAGTGGAAATTTCAAGTGACTGGATTTGGGAGTTAGATGAACATTGCCACTATACCTATGCCAGTCCGGTTATTAAAATTCTATTGGGATATGAGCCGGATGAAGTTTTAGGTCTATCCCCTTTTGATTTTGTTCAGTTTGAAAATCGGAAAAAAACCAAAGATCAATATCAGAATCTATTACATAACCAGTTACCATTTAAAAATATAGAAGTCCTCTTTTTGCATAAAGATGGTCGAAGCATAACTTTGGAATCCAATGGAATACCCATTTATAATGAACATAACCAGTTTGTTGGTTTCCGAGGTATTGATCGAGATATCACAGATCGTAAATGGGGTGAAGAAAAACTGATTCTGGCCAAACAAAATGCTGAAGCGGCTAATCAGGCAAAAAGTGAGTTTTTAGCTAATATGTCACATGAAATACGTACACCAATGCACAGTATTCTCAGTTTTTCAAAATTTGGAACGGACAAGATTAAGAAGTCTTCTCCAGATAAATTGTTACATTATTTTAAACAAATTAATCAAAGCGGGAAACGTCTTTTAGTATTACTGGATGACATTTTGGACTTATCGAAAATGCAAGCTGGAAAAATGACTTATGATATGGGAAATTCGAATATCCGGGATATTGTGAAACAAGTTTTGGCTGAATTCCTACCGGCTGCCAATGAAAAACAGATTGAGGTTATATTTACTGAATCACAATTGTCGACCTGGATTGAATGTGATTCTTATCGAATCGGTCAGGTAGTGCGGAATTTATTCTCCAATGCTTTAAAATTTTCACCAGCTGGAAAGAAAATTACTGTTTTATTCGAATCTGCTACTATAACTCCCGGGAGGAGTGCCGAGGATAAAAAAATCCTGCCTGCGATATCTGTTTCACTAAAAGATGAAGGTGTTGGAATACCCGAAAATGAAATTGAGTATGTGTTTGGTAAATTTACGCAAAGCAGTAAGACTAAAACGGGTGCGGGGGGCACAGGACTAGGGTTGGCAATCTGTAAAGAAATTATTGAATATCATGATGGTAAAATATTTGTTAAAAACAATGAAAATGATGGTGTTACATTCTGTTTTATCCTTCCACAAAAAGTTTGACTGAACTGCTAATAGTTAATTCAGCAGACTTAATCATCAATTTGCCTTTCTTCTAATGATAAAATATGAACCCTTTTAGATATATTACCCCATATTTTTTTTCGGGTTTAATGGATGATCCCATATTATTGATCCGAATAAATCCTTTAAAAGAGAGTTTATTGTTTGATTGTGGTAACATCAATCATATTGCCAAAAGGATTTTTAAATCGATCTCAACGGTTTTTATAACCCATGCACATATGGATCATTTTATCGGAATTGATACACTGATTCGTAATATCCTCGTTTCACCTAAAACCATAAAAATATTTGGACCACCGGAAATTGCCCAAAAAATTGAAGCCAAATTACTGGGGTACCATTGGAATCTGGTTGAAGATTATTATTGTAATCTGGAAATATACGAAGTTTCAGAGAGTAGCTGTAAGGTATTCATGTTACGGGGCAGTCAGGAATTTAAGTCCATTGAAAAAAAAACTTTAGCAATTAAAAATAATATAATTTATGAAAATCAGTTTTTAACAGTCAAAGCTGTTTTATGTGACCATAAGATTCCGGTTTTAGCATTTAACGTGACTGAAAAGCCACATTTTGAAATTGATCGGCAAAAACTTGAATCTTTAAATATTGAAACAGGTAGTTGGTTAAATGAATTAAAACAATGGTTTTACCATAAGGATAATATAGATTTTACATTAAGCCAAAAAGTTCCTGATCCAATTACTTCCGTAGCATTGTATGAACAAATAAAAAAAGATTCAAGTGGTGTTTCCCTGACGTATATTACTGATATTGGGTTTAATGATAATAACCTGGAACAGATGAAGAAATTGTCAAAACGCGTTAATATATTGATTTGTGAATGTAGTTTCTTAAATCAGGATAAGTACAAAGCCAGGAATTCATTCCATTTGTGCACGTCAGATGTTAATCATTTGATTGGTGAACTCAAACCTAATATTGTTATCCCCATACATTTGTCAAGAACCTATAAAAAAATTAGCTATCAATTATATGATGAAATTACGCCATCAGATGAATATGAGGTCATCAGGCTTCCCCTTCGTAAAACACTATTACCTTTAAATTTTGAATCTGGAAGATTATTGTAAATTCTGAAATTAATGACTTACTTAATTCCAGGAGAAATTATTTGGTACAAAATGTTAAATTAATTTTTTGAAATATTTTTTTCAGCTTCTCTAACGGCTTTGTCATTTCCCTTTTCCGTCATTAACCAGTCAATTACTGCTTTTATCCTTGGCTTATCAGCTTTCTCTTTCAAACATACAAAATAGTAAGCATTTTTTGATTTAACCTTGGTCTCAAAGGGTTTTACCAGTCGACCAGCTTTAAGGTCATCAGCCACCAGAGAAGTTCTGCAAATAGCTAATCCTTGCCCTTCAGTGGCTGCTTGAATTGCCATGATGGAATTACTGAAAGAGGTTCCTTTTCTGGTGTCGATATCAAGGATACCAACAGCATCTAACCAAATTGACCAATCAGTTTTATCACCCAGTACTCTTTGTACTTCATCCACTAAAAGTTCATGGTGATAAATGTCTTCGATATTCTTTAAAGGCTTATCGCCTTTCAATAGTTTAGGGGAACAAACCGGGAAAATCTCCTCACGCATCATTTGAGTGACGTGGAAATTAGGGTAGTTCCCTGTGCCATAGCGAATTGCAAGATCAATATTATAGGCTTTAAAGTCAACCATGCGTTCGTCAGCGTGAATTTTTAATTGAATATTAGGGTGAATCTTTCGGAAATTTCCTAACCGTGGAATTATCCATCGCATGGCTAAGGAGGGAATGGTGCTGATGGTTATGGAACCGTTGGTTTCTTCAAGCAGAATATCTTCAATGCAATCTTTGATATCACTTAATGATTTTGTTACTACTGCCGCCAGGCGTTCTCCATCCTCCGTTAACGCTAGTTTTCTGGTCATTCTGTAAAACAACTTAAATCCTAATTGTCCTTCCAAATGTTTAATTTGCTGGCTGACTGCTGCCTGGGTAATAAACAATTCTTCACCTGCATGTGTAAAACTTAAATGTCGTGCAGCACTTTCAAAAGCCTTGAAACCACTTAGAGAATTAAAATTAAAGCTCATTTTTTACCTTGTATATTCAATTGAATCAATAGTATTAAATTAATGCTTACTGGTAGTTTTTAATAAATCAAGTGAAAATAACTGTATTTAATAAATTAATGGTTACATATTGTGATACTCTGAGCAACTAAATTAAGAGGCGCCTCAATTCTCAATCGAATGAATTGTTACCTTTTTTATCGCAAATGTAATTCCTATTTTCCCCCAAAATCAGGAGATACTTATAAAAACAACATAGTCTCTGATTTTGTTATTTATATCAATTTAGGATTATGTCAATGACATTAACGTTTGTTATGGTTGGAAATTGATGATGTTTCAGGTTTAAACCGGGGTGTTTTGCAGGAAGTCAATATGAAATATCTGATAGTATTAAAAAATTTTACCATTATCATTGATTTTACCTTAACTCCCAGTTAATAAATGAATAGTATGCGTTATCATAATAACCGCCATATAAATAAAAAATGATTGATATAGCCTTGAAAGAAATTTCCAAAGATTTTGGTGGAGAAAAAATTCTAAATACATTTAACCTGGAACTTAAAACCGGAGAAAGAATCGGTTTAATCGGGCGTAACGGATGCGGTAAAAGTACAGTTTTGAATATGGTCACTGAAAAACTGCCCTACGATACAGGTGAGTTGAGCGTAAGGAAAAATTTAAAAATCAGCTATTTAAAGCAGTCGCCGACTTATCAGAGTGATTTTACCGTAAAAATGGTTATTCAATCGGCTTTTTCAAGATTATCCGGCATGGCAACCATGATAAAGCAGTTGGAAAGAGAAATGTCTGAACCTGATTGCATAAATCTGGAAAAACTACTGGAAGAACATGGAGAATTGAGTAGCAAATTTGAAGTTGAAGGAGGATACGAGATCACAGATAAGACTGATCGAATTTGCCAGGGACTAAAAATTGATCACTCTGTCTTGAATCGCCTGTTTAAAACATTAAGTGGTGGTGAGAAAACCACCGTCGAATTGGCCAGAGTATTACTACAGAATCCAGATATTTTGCTATTGGATGAACCGCTGTTAGATTTTAAGGGTACTATATTGTCCGTTTCCCATGATCGTTACTTTATAAATCAAATTGCAAATGAAGTTATTGAATTGGAGTCCGGACAGCTAACGCATTATATTGGGAATTATGACAGTTATAAACAATAAAAAGAAAAGCTTTCGGAAAAAGTTAAAGTGGAGAAACCCGGACAAAATAAAGTTAAGGACAAAGGAAAGTATCACTTGTCCCGACAAATAAAAAAGTTGGAAAATAAAATAGAAAAACAAGAAATTGTAATTCAGGAAATTGAGAAAGAAATACTACAAAATACGACCGATTTTGCCAATCTTCAACTGCTGGAAATGAAAAGAAGTCAGGCGGAATTAATATTAAATGAATATTACTCAGAATGGGAAATACAATCTGAAAAAGCAACAGATTAGCAAGGGCTTTGTAATTTATATAAAAACAGTTTAACCAGAGAGGGATCTTATAATGCATAAAAACTTCTTTTTTAGTCTGCTGTTCCTACTGTTTATTGTTAGGGGATCTTTGGCCACAGTGCTTATTCCACAACTTCCAGAACAGGATCGTTTAACCGTTTTCCCGGTTATTTTCCTACCCTCTGACACTAAAATCACTAAAGCAGAAGAAATTCAGGCTAAAAATCGCCTAAGCAAACATTTAAAGCTAGCCAGAAAACATTATTCTGAGATTTTGAGAACAGATACCTTTCATCTTTCTAAATCACCTGTTTACCGTTCCTTTAACAATAATGAATATTTCAGTAAGTTCAAAGCAGCTGAGGCTAGCAAGTCTGCTTTTTTAATCACCAGGGAACTATTCGCCGGGTTGAATGATAATCGATATCAATCAAATCGCATCTATTTGGTGGTTTATAAAAGACCGGAAAACAAACCCTACAACGGGAAATTTAACATGTTTGGAGGTGGTAGAACTTTTAACGGATTACCTAATACCGGAGGTGGATATGTTGAGATGGAATATTCATCTTTAATTTCAGACTTTCCCTATCCTTTTCAATCAACTTTGGTGCACGAACTTGGGCACGCATTTGGACTTGCTCACGTTAATTGCCTGGGTTATCACATGACGGAATCCAGCTCGATCATGTCCTATAATTTAACCCATCATTCCGAAGGTTTCAAAGTTAGCTTAACTCCTGGTGGTTTACATCCTGAAGAATACTATGTTCTGTCTTTAAATAAACGGGCATTTCCGGATTTTAATTTTATTCCCGGGTTTCATAATCCTGAAAAAAGGCTGCTGGAATCTGTTCAAAAATGTTTTTTAGGCCCTATGAGTGCAGAACTTGGTAAATTTGAATCTTTGCTTAATGTGGGATATGAATTGTTTTATAATGGGCAAAGAGTGAATGGTCCTGAAGCAGCCTTTTATTCGTTCCTTCAGGCTGAAAATAACTGCAAATGGAATACTGAAAATCAAAAGCAAATTAAAGTTGAATGCCGATATAATGGCAAATCTTTTATTCCCGGAGAGAAACCGATGACTCAAATAAGTTGGCAAAACGACATTCGTTTTAGTTCCAGTCAACCCGAACAAAAAAAAGTTGCCATTGAGATGATTGACAAATCGATTGGTCAGGCATCAGCGTTTTTAAGCCAGCAAGGATTGAGTGGAAACTTGCAGAATTTTTTGCTTGATATGGTCATATCAATTAAGGATGAGCTGGATTTTTACCGATTGGATCTATCGCCACTTTCTGGGGAAGGTCATGATTTTTTTTTTAGAGTGAGTAAAAAAACAGGCATCCTTGATCAAAACAGTCTGGTTATTGGTGAAGTGATCCCTGAACCGGATGAGAATACAATGATCGATTTATCTGAATCAGAGCTTCTGAGGACCATTGAAGGTTATTATGGATTTAAGGAAGGTAAAAAAAGTTATCGATTAAATTTACCGGGGCCAAATACCGGAAAAGGAAAATATCAATATGGTGATTTTTTCTCGTTAAGTCGGGAGATGCTTTTTGAAGAAGGTGGTGGCATTTTAGAAAGCATCAGTGGGATATGGGTATTAGGGGATAAACTGATAACACTGCTTGGTACAGAACAGGAGCAGGAATCCTGGAATGAAAAGGAAGAAGCAGAAGGTGAAGCTTTTGTTTCACCATATGAAGATGCTCCCCTGAAACTAGAAATTAGTTTGTCCGGTGATCAACCGATATTATCAGGAATTATTTACGAATCTGAAGTTGAACTCACCAAAACCAAAAGATAACCTCTATGGTAGAAAAGTAGAGTGATCTATTATTCCAATCGCGGAATTTCTATTTGGTGAATTAGGATAGGTGTTTTATGCTGGTTTAAAAAACATCATGTTGAAAGTTTGTTTTTAGATAGATCTTATTACAATGACTACAAATGTACTCACCCTCACCGGCACAATAATCGTTTCTGCATCGCAAGCCCTTTTTATGACAGGTCTTACATCTCGGCACAAGTTTTTGGCCACACGCCAAACATTCTTTTTTTTCCAGTTTTTCCATCAAAGTGGCTCACAACTGTTTTAAATATTCAGATCGTTCAAATAGTATCCATAAATATTATAATTATACAAGCCTTGAATAAAACCCTGATGTTTCTCAATCTGACATTAAATGTATTGGTATTGCTTCCAAAAAGAAGTCTTTTAAATCTTTCCCTGATAGGGTATAATCGCCAATAATTCTGAAGGTGGTTCTGTATTCCGGTTTATTCTCCCCTATGACCAACATTAAGCTTGTGTCTTCATCGAAAAGGAAAAGCTTGTACCTGACCCAATTTCACTTTCAACCTTGATATTGGATTGGTGAAGCTCCAGAATTTTTTTCGTGATGGCTAATCCTAATCCCGAATGACCGGTTTTGATTTCTCGACTTTTATCCAATTGAAAAAAACGATCAAAAATAGACGGTAGCGCTTCCTTTGGTATTCCGCATCCGCTATCAGAAATACATACTTTTATTTCATTGCCCCCTGAACTCATTGAGATGGTAATATTACCATTATCTGGTGTAAAACGAAGGGCATTTTCGATTAAGTTATCAAAAACACGTTCAATTAACCCAATATCAGCGGTTACAAAAGGGAGCTGGGCCTTAAAATCAGGGATCAGTTTGATCTTTTTTTCCTCGGCTTTCAATTCAAATTTCTGTAATACATCGTGGACCAGTTCACTGAGGTTAAAGGGTTCTTGTGTCACCTGGATTTCGTAAGACTCCAGTTTTGCAAGTTCCAGCAAGCGATTCACTAACTGATTCAAATGTTCACAGTGGTTGATGGCAACCTTTAAATAAAGGCCTTGCTCATTTTCGGATAACTTATTTTTTTTCAACAACATTGTTTCTATGTAACCTTGCAGTGTTGCCAGGGGAGTTCTTAGATCATGGGAAATATTAGCAATTAAATCACGGCGCATGGTGTCGGCTTGAATCAATTGTTCCATTTGCTCTTCAATCTGCTCTGCCATTTGTTTGAAGGTGATACCCAACCGTGATATTTCATCATCAGAGTTTTGAAATCGTTGAAAAGAAAATTTTATTTCATCCCGTTTTTCTCCTGCTTTGAAAGCTTCCATCATTTTGGTCAGTTCTTTTAAACGTCCGGTTAAAACCGCAAATAATAATAAGCCTGTGATGAGTGCGAACAATAAACTGGCGACAATGATCCAGGTACTCAGGGTCAAAATATAACTTCCCTTAAGTTTTTGAACGACAGAATCATAGCTTTCTCCACCTAAAATGATATACAGATATCCTTGTAATTGACCTTTTTCCGGAATACGCGCCACAGAAAATATTTTTTTCCTTTTAGGATCCCGTGGGTCATCACCCATTATTGGTAATTTAGCTTTAGGATCTAATAGTTCTTTAATCGTTTGGATGTTAACGGTTTGCCGTTTGACCTTACCTAATGGTGCTGAAAAGGCTAGGATTTGACCACTTGTATCCAGTAAATAGATTTCCAGACTTGGATTCACAACCATCAACATTGAAAATACTTCTTTTAATGCCTTATTGTTAACGTTTTGGTCCTGGATGAGCAATTTTTCTTTAGCAATTTGTTCTGCCAGCTTCACATTTAGCTTTTGGTTGATCTCTTGCTGATAAAGATCAGTGGAAAACAGCGCTACAAATACCAGTGATAAACCAACTAGGCTGAATAGTATGGCTAAAATTACGGCTAACTTTGAGTATAGGGATTTAAACATAGATAGTGAGCTCCTTATGACTCGATTTCCTTAAATTGATAGCCGACTCCCCAGGCTGTTAAAATATATTGTGGTTGAGCGGGATTGAGTTCTATTTTAGATCGTAGACGATTAATGTGTGAATTGACCGTATGTTCGTATCCATCATGCCCGTACCCCCATACCTGATCCAGTAGTTGTGATCGTGTAAATACCTGGCCGGCATGTCCGGCAAAAAAGAATAGTAAGTCGAATTCCTTGGCAGTTAATTCAACTTTATTTTCCCCAATGGTCACTTTGCGTTTTGATGGATCAATGACCATTTCATCAATATGGATCTTTAATTGGTTTTCTTTTTTTTGGGGGGATTGTAACTCACTAACACGACGGAGAATGGCTTTGACTCGGGCCATTAATTCCCTGATACTGAAAGGTTTGGTGACGTAGTCGTCAGCCCCCATTTCCAATCCCAGCACCCGGTCTAATTCTGTTGATTTTGAGGTCAAAATCAGAATTGGCGTATATATCTGTTTTGCCCGGATGCGTTGACAAATTTCTAATCCATTGATTCCAGGTAACATGAGATCCAAAATAACCAGATCAAAATGATGTTCCTGAATCAGCGAATAGCCGGTTTCTCCATCGAAAGCCAGGTGTACTTCAAAAAACATATCTTTTAGGTGGAGTTCCAGTAACTGCGCCAGGTCCTGGTTGTCTTCAACGATCAGTATTTTTTGTGGCATATTAGTATTTTCTTAATTTCAAAGTAAAATGATACATTTATAGTCTTGTTTTATATCAAATGTTAACTATTGAATAGCATTTCTTCCAGAAAAAACCTGTGGATTTAATTAACTGTTATGAAAATGTGATACTTTCGTTATAATTGTTTGTATCTAATGGATTATGATGATGATAACAACTGGCGAAAAAGTGCCTGTTTGTTTTTAGCTAATTCATTTTTAAACGATTGTTAATAAGGAGGATCTATGAAAACAATCAGCATTTTTATGACTTTACTCATTTTAGGGATATTTATTGTTTATACAGATAAGAATCACAATGAGCTGGTTGCTGAACAAAACGCGATGATGGAAACTTTCAAACAAAATCCTGACTTAAAAGTGGCTACTTTCGCCGGAGGGTGTTTTTGGTGCACGGAATCGGATTTTGAAAAAGTAGATGGTGTCGTTGAAGCAGTATCCGGATATACCGGCGGACAATCAATGAATCCAACTTATGGAGAGGTTTCCGGTGGTGGCAGTGGCCATATTGAAGCCGTACAGGTTTACTATGATCCCCAAAAAGTCACTTACAATCAATTATTAGATATTTTTTGGCGTCACGTAAATCCAACAGATGGTGGTGGACAATTTGTCGACCGTGGTGACCAGTATCAAACGGCTATTTTTTTCCATGATAATCAGCAACGTCAATTAGCTGAAGCTTCAAAAATGAAAATGGAGCAATCCGGGAAATATAAATCTCCGATTGTCACAGTTTTTAAAGATTTGACGAAGTTTTATGATGCAGAAAAATATCACCAGGATTATTATAAAAAAAATCCGGTTCGATATAAGTATTATCGATGGAATTCCGGAAGAGATCAGTATTTAGATAAAACCTGGCCTAAAATGCCGATGAACAGTAAGAATGATAAGAATCGTCAAGGTATGTGGTCAAAACCGGATCAAGAAGTTATTAAACAAAAATTGACGCCAATGCAGTATAAAGTCACACAAATGGAGGGAACCGAACCCGCCTTTAATAATCAATTTTGGGATAATAAAAAAGCGGGTATTTATGTGGATATTGTTTCTGGAGAACCCCTGTTCAGTTCTACAGATAAATACAAGTCCGGTACCGGTTGGCCTAGTTTTACCCGCCCCATCGATTCTGAATTGATTGTCGAAAAAAAAGATACCAAGTTTTTTATGGTTCGCACGGAAGTCCGCAGTAAATATGGAGACTCTCATTTAGGACATCTTTTTGATGATGGCCCCGCTCCAACCGGATTACGCTATTGCATTAATTCAGCCTCATTGCGATTTATTCCTAAAAATGAATTAAAAAACAAAGGTTATGGTGATTTCTTAAAACTGTTTGCAGGAAAATAAAATTAGGGGGGTGATCATTCATTAATAATTACCCCCCGGCTTCTAATTTATTCCTGGAACTTTCAGCCAACTAATTAATACCTGTCCTTCATTTGTAACCGCACCAGTTTACAACCCGCTAAATAGCTTATTTATTTCGGATGATATATTAAAAAAGACAACTTACAGAAAACCTGTGTTTTAATCCATAGTAACCTCAGCCACTGAGCGAAGTCGAAAAAAGGAAGATGTGTTTCATATAATTGGAAAAAGAAGAATAATAAAATAGTCAATGGCCGGATTTTACGATAGATAAGTCCTTTACATTATTGAAGTGACTATAGTAATTGCTGTTTTATGAACAATTAATATTCTTAATCCTAAAAAAGGTTTTAATGGAGATTTTTGCGGCTACATTTCAATCCGTGGCGATATTAATGGGGATCGGGTTAGTTGGGTTTTGGATTTTAGCTAGAAAAACTGTACCATTGGATGTATTGAAAGTACTGACACCGCTTGTTTTGGAAGTTTCCCTCCCCTGTATGATCTTTAGCAATATCATTTTGAAATTTAATCCCCAGACAGATATTGATTGGTGGCATCTTCCCCTCTGGTGGTTTGCGATGATATCACTTTTTTTGGTATTGAGCCTGGTCGGAATGTTCTTCGTTGATAGTAAAAACAAAGGTGAAGCCGGCATTAGTTTACTGTTTCCCAACGCTACTTTTTTCCCAATGGGGATTATTCCCATTATTTTTGGAAAAAACTCACCACTATTAGTAGAATTGTTTATATTTACAATCTTTTTCCCGATATTAGTATTTAATGGATACTCGTATTTTTTTAGGAAAAATCAGCCAAAAAGAAAATTTTCTTTAGCAGAATCAAAGATTTTGAATTCTGTTCTATTGGCCACTTTAATGGCTGTGATTTTGAAGTTGACAAAAGTTGATCGGATAATTCCGGATTTTGTAATAACGGTGGTAAATATTGTTGGGTTAACAGCTTTACCTTTAATTATGATAACACTTGGAGGGAACGTTTATGTCGATTTTCAGCGTCGAGGCGGTATTGCCTGGAAATCAATGATTCGATTTGTGTTTGTTAAAAATTTGATTTTTCCGATGGTTACACTTGGTTTCCTGGTATTGGTGCAGCCCCCTAAAAATGTATCCATACTGATCTTTTTGCAAAGTGTTGTTCCACCATTGAGTGCCGTTCCTGTTTTTGTCGGGAGGGCAAAAGGAAATGTGGCTCTGACGAACCAGTTTTTGGTTTCTAGTTTCTTGTGTGCGATAATATCGATCCCGATTTGTATGTATTGCTATAGCTTATTTTTTGAAATTTATTAAGTCTGAATTCCTGGGTCTTCTGATCAATAATTGATTATTTATCTTTGAAATGGGAAGCGATTTCTTTCAGTTTCGATTCGATTTGTTTAAAGGCTTCAACGATTTTGGGATCAAAATGTGTCCCTGAACCTTCATAGATGATTTTACAGGCTTTATCATGGGTAAAACCCGGTTTATATACACGTTTACTGATTAAAGCATCATAAACATCAGCCACTGCCATCAACCGGCCTGATAAGGGAATACTTTCTCCACTAAGTTGATTAGGATAGCCGGATCCATCCCATTTTTCATGATGGGTAATTGCGATTTCCCTGGCAAACTTTAGAAATGAGTTTTTGCCCAATTCTTTTTCTGCTACTCTCAAAGCCTTGCTTCCTAACTCAGCATGAGTCTTCATTATTTTGAATTCCTCCACTGTTAATTTACCTGGTTTTAGTAGAATGTGATCAGGAATACCGACTTTTCCGATATCATGCAAAGGTGCCGATTTATATAAAAGTTCAATGGATACATCATCAAGAAAATCCTTAAAGCCCTCTTTATCCTTCAGATGTTCAGCCAGTTCGCGCATATACCTTTGTGTCCTTAGAATATGGTTTCCTGTTTCATTGTCCCGGGTTTCAGCCAGAGATGCCAGTGCACGAATAGTTACATCTTGCGTTTGCTGTAATTCATCGGTTCTTTTTTTCAATCCCAGAATCATGGCATTGGTATATTTTGCCATGATACCAAATTCATCGTTACTGGCAACAGGGACCCTGGTATCAAAATTACCATTGGTTGCTTTTTGCAAAGCCTGGGTCTCTTTTTTAAAAAATAGTTCCAGGTTTCTGGAATATGATCTGATGATATTAAAAAGGTGTAAAAGAATGATGCCAGCCACAAACCCCAGTTCCATTAGAATTAAAAACTGAGCTCTTGGAAGAGAGACATTGATCCCAATTTGTCTGATCCAATCAATATCTTTATTGACGATTAGAAAGACAACAGCGGTTATAAACAGAACCATCGAAGTTGAAAACAGCGTTAACTTTTTGGGTTGAGAAAAATAGTGATCATCCAACTCCATGGTTTGACCTGATTGCGCAAAAAATTGACTCAGTTTCCACTCTTTTTCCAAACTCAGATCGATGGCGGCAAAGAAACCAAGCATGGCATTTGCCAGGACAAGTTTCAAACCACTTGAGATAGGAAATTCATAATACAATGTATTAAAAATTGTTAAGATCAAGCCATTGATTATAAACAGCCCCAGTTCCATTTGAAACAAAACGCGTGACTGTCTCTTATATTCAAATTGATCTATGACTCGCTTTTTAAGCTGAATCCGGATAAAATACTGAATAATATAGGCAATTCCAAGATTGATCAATAACTGCCAAATAGATAAGGAATCCAGAAAGGGGCATACCTGACCGCCATATACGGTTAACGCTAGACAACCGGTAATATAGTGAATTGTTGATCTTTTCATGGGGATTGCTTAAATTTGTTAGATTTCCGGTTTTAAACTCGTTAAATATACCGTCCTTTAATGCAAATGATCTAAAGCTGAACCATAAATTGAAAGCCAAAGAATTGCAAAGGTCAATTTTTATTATTCAATATCAACAGTCGGTTAATAAACCTTTAAAACAAGTTAACCAGCGCGAAATTATTGACTTTGGTCAATGAGTTTTTGAAAAAAGAATCAGTAAGCATTTGACCCTTATTATCATAAATGCTTTGCTGAAACTTGTAGACAGCATTTGGAAATATCCCTATAAATTTGGAATTTTTGAGGGGGAAATCTAATGTAAGAAAATTAAAATCGCCTTGAAATATTAAAAAAACCAAAATTATGAAAACTACCAGGAAGGTTGCCATCATTGTCAGAGAAGAAACATCGAAAACATGTGTGGGCAAAGGATGCTTGAATGCATTTTATCAGAAAATTGATGCTTTTGAAAAATACCAGGATGAGTCCTTAGAATTAGTGGCATTTTGTGATGATGGTGGTGTTTCGGAAGATCCGATTGAAAATATTCGTAATCGTATTGAGAAATTCAAAAAAATTGGTGTTGATATCGTTCATGTTTCCACATGTATCCGTGCAAAAAGCCCTATTTATAAAGAAATGCTAGTACTGTTTTCCAAAGAGTTTGACGTTATGGGATATACCCATGGATCTGCAGTACGAAAAAAATCTATGCATCACCACTCCCAAGAAAACCTTTAGCAATTTTCAATTTCCTTACCCTTAGCTGTATGTTGAGCACTGAATTTCCGGTTCTCTGAGCACTGAATTTGTGATGCTTTGAGCTGTTTCATAAATCAAGGTTCAACGCAAAGGAAAACATCTATAGAATAATCATAAGCTTATTTAATAGGATTTATTTCATCTTTTATAATACTTACTTGTGATCTATTTATGAAGTTTTTATTAGGATTAAAAAAAGGTATTCAATTGAAAACAAACACTATAAATATCTGATTCATATAGGACTATTATAATCTAATATAAAACTTGCATTCCTTCCCAGAAGTGATTATGATGTTATCAAGTAATCAATACTTTGTTTCTGCTGCAAATAAAGGTTATGAAAATAAAATGTTTGTAGTTTCGCCTTTTGGTTATTATGTTTTTGAGAACATTCCCCCGTGTTCTTATTTGCGTCAAGTAAACGATCTTAAGACGGAACTACAAACGATGTGACTAATGTTACTAATAAAACTCAGGTGATTTTTCTTTTAATCACAATCCATCCTTAATAAACTTCAAGTGTTCCGATAACAATATCTGCTTAACAGGTGAAATTCGCTTCATTTCTGCCGAAATCTAAAAGTAATACGATATCTATAACTGCCGATAGAATTTTAACACGAGCCTTTACAGATAGATGAACTTCATCTAGGAATACTGTAAATTATGCACAAACTTGCTGTTGAGTTGATTGAATGGCTAAATCCGAAAACATTAAATCGAATTTTTGAGAAATGTAAAAAATATATTCAGGGTATTTATTTTACAAAAAAATATTGAGGGGTTTTGGTTCTAATAATGGGAAATGTAAAAAATCAAAGTATATTAACAAAACGATTTGTTCTCCAGGTTTTTGTGATCACTTTTAGTCGATTGCTTATGAATACTGCCCGTCGTTTTGTATATGCTTATGTACCGGTCTTAAGCAGAGGTGTTGGTGTTCCCGTAACCTCGATTACATCCTTGATTGCTATTAATCAAGGGACATCAGTCCTGGCGATTGTATTTGGCCCCCTGGGGGATCGATTCGGTTATAAATTGATGATATTAATCGGGTTAATGTGTTTAAGTTCAGGAATGCTGGCCGCCGGGATCTTGCCTTTTTATGCCGTATTGACTCTAGCAATGTTATTAGCAGGCCTGGGAAAATCGATTATAGACCCAGCCATACAAGCTTATGTTGGGCAACGGGTGAGTTATGAAAAACGTGGCCTGGTTATCGGATTACTCGAAATGGCCTGGGCCGCAAGTACTTTAGTGGGTATACCAGTTGTGGGACTATTAATTGAAAAAGCCGGTTGGCAGGCACCTTTTTTGACAATAGGTGCCTTAGCCTTAATTTGTCTTATTATTGTCTGGATTATTTTTCCAAAAGAAAAGAAGAATTTAACTAAAAGTCAAATAAACAATAATAATATACTAATTCAGCTGAAAACCCTGGTAAGGAGCCGTGTTACATTATCTGCGATCCTGTTTTCTCTGTTAATCGCCACCGCCAATGATAATATTTTTGTGGTTTATGGTGTTTGGATGGAAGGTTCTTTTAATCTGGGAATAGTAGCCCTGGGATTAAGCACAACAGTCATTGGAGTCGCTGAGCTTCTTGGTGAGGGATTTACTGCTTTCTTTTCAGATCGCCTGGGACTTAAAAAAGCAATCGTTATCGGTTTAATTATTTCCGGTATAAGTTTTATTTTATTGCCCCTTGCCAATCACAATTTATCTTTGGCCTTATCAGCTTTGTTTGTTATTTTTTTGAGTTTTGAATTTACCATAGTTTCATCAATGAGCCTGGTCAGTGAGCTAACGCCTAAATCCAGAGCGGCTATGTTGTCCGCTTTTTATGCCGCGGGTGGTGTCGGACGAGTAATTGGTGCCAGTATGGGCGGATACACATGGAAGTATTTTGGACTAATTGGGATTAGTATCGTTTCTACTTTTTTGACAATATTAGCACTGGTGATTTTGCTATGGGGTTTAAAAGGATGGAAAAGATCATCAGTGTGATAATTTTATAGCTAAATATGAGTGGATCAGTTTTAATATCCTGTCCCGATAATTTTTCTTTTGATTCAATAAAATGGTAAAAGGAAAAAGTCCGCGTGAAGTTTTGAAGTACCCTGCATAGTTATAGATGCCCGTCAGTGTACCCGATTTAACTAGTACTCCTTTTTTTTCAGTGAGCAAATGGTGATGACTTTTAAAACTTTCCAGTACTTGCATCATCATATTGGCGGTCATTAAATTGTCTCTGGATAGCCCGGAAGCTTCTTTAAACTTAAAAATATTTTCGTCAAATTGATAGGTTTTCTGAACATATTCCTGAAAAGCAGATTCTGATTTTGCTAAATTTGCCGGGAATCCGGATTTTTCGCCACCTGCTGTTAAAAAAATCTGGTTGGCAATATAATTATTGGAGTATTTCAGTAAGCCGGTTAATATGTAATCCAAATCATGGCTATTATAATGACGATACTTCAAATTCCAGGACTCAGATACCGATTGGATGGTTATCCTGGATTCTGAGATTTTGATTCCCTGTTTTTTTAAAAAAAACTGAAATAACTCCCCGACATATTGTAAACTTTCATAGTAATCCTGAGTTAGACTGATACGCCCGGTTGAACCAGTCTTTATTGATTCTCCTTTTTTAGCTGCTAATGGTGTCAAAGGTGTCTCTTTTTCTGCGGATTTGATTTCACCACTTTTTAAGCGTTGAATATTGATAGTATTGAAGTTGACGACCAAAGCTCCCACTAATGCATCGTATGGATTAGTGCTATTAGATGTCCCAGGAATGGTAATATTAGGTTCAAAGCTGGAATGATCCAGATAAATCTGATTGATATATCTAACCCCGCTTTGAGCGAGATTTTTTACTATTTTTTCAATCTCTTCTGAAATCAGAAAGGGATCACCATATCCCTTTATTAGTAAATTATGGTGATGATCGGCATAAAATTCTGTTTTAAAACGATAATTTATACCTAATTTATTAATGGCAATCTGGGCACTCAATATTTTAACAATGGAAGCTGGGATAAAGGGTTTATTCGCTTGGTAGCTAAATATTGTCTGACCTTTTTCATTATGGATTAATACGGAACCGTTATGAATCAATTGCTTGATTTCATGTTCCAGTTGTTTTGATTCATTAGCCTGGGTAGGTATGGAAAGACTACAGAAAAGAAGTGTCAGGGATAGCAGCTTGAAAACAAATTTTAGAAAGGAAAGTTTTGAAATCATAGCAGTTTATGATTTGCAAGGAGTGAAGCGGGTTCGCTTCACATTGCTTTGGGATTATGGATTAAAAAGCTCGATAATTCGGCGCCTCTTCTGTGACATAAACATCATGGACATGACTTTCTTTTAAACCCGCTGCTGAAATTTCAACAAACTGAGCCTTTGTCTGAAGTTCTTCAATAGTTTCACATCCTGTATAACCCATCCCAGATCGTAGTCCCCCGACGAGTTGATAGATGATATTAGTTAACGGTCCTTTATAGGGAACCCGACCTTCGATCCCTTCAGGTACCAGTTTTTTATTATCATCTTGTCCTTCCTGAAAATATCGATCTTTACTACCTTCTTTCATAGCGCCGATGGATCCCATACCACGGTATTGCTTGTATCTTCTCCCCTGGTAATGAATCACTTCTCCCGGGCTTTCATCAGTTCCGGCAAACATACTTCCAGCCATAATAACGGAAGCACCACCTGCAATAGCCTTAACAACTTCTCCGGAATATTTAATGCCACCGTCTGCTATGATCGATTTGTTAAATTTTTTGGCGACTTCACTGCAATTATAAATAGCTGACAATTGTGGAACACCGATTCCTGCCACAATTCGGGTAGTACAGATTGACCCTGGTCCGATACCGACTTTGACTGCATTGGCACCGGCTTCGAACAGTGCTTCAGTAGCTGCGGCTGTAGCAACATTGCCGGCAACAATATCAATATTTGGGAACTGCGCTTTAACTGATTTAAGCTTTGCCAATACATTTTGGGAATGGCCATGGGCGGTATCCAGGACCAGTAAATCTACACCGGCGGCAACCAGTGCTTCGGATCTTTCATTGGCATCAATACCGGTACCAATGGCGCCACCCACCAATAACCTTCCTGACGTATCTTTACTGGCGAAAGGGTATAAACGTGTTTTTTCAATATCCTTTTTGGTGATTAAGCCAGTGAGTTCATAATCATTATTAACTCTCAATAACTTTTCTATTCTGTATTTATGAAGCAGTTTTTTGGCATCTTCCGGTGTGATGGTATCGGTAACAGTTACCAGTTTTTCTCCTGATGTCATCACTTCAGATACCTGCTGCTCAAAATTGGTCTCAAAGCGTAGATCCCGATTGGTTAAAATACCGACCAGCTTTTTGCCTTCGGTGACGGGTAAACCTGATATGTTGGTTTCATGCATTAAATCCAAGGCTTTTTGAACCGTATCGGTGGGTGATACACATACAGGATCAGTAATGATACCGCTTTCAGACCGTTTAACCTTGCTTACTTCACTCGCTTGTTCTTCAAAGGTTAAATTTTTGTGAATGATACCTATACCACCTTCCTGTGCCATGCAGATCGCCAGTCTGGATTCTGTCACTGTATCCATGGCCGCACTCATTAATGGAATATGAAGCTTAATGTTTTCGGTCAATCGGGTCTTGGTGCTTACCTCATTCGGTAGAATGTTTGACTCTGCGGGTAAGAGTAGTAAGTCATCGAAAGTATATGCACGTTCGACTATCTTATTTGTAATCATTTCTACCTCCAAATTAATGCCTGTTACCAAATTGAAATTATTTGTAATTTAATCTCAAATTATAAACTGAGATTAACTAAACAGATAAACAGATGATTTGATTATCGTCAAAAAAAAATAGAAATATTTATGTAAATAAATGATATTACACAACTAAAAAAATTTGTGATGGAAAATCTAAGTTTATTAATAAATATCATAATTTTACCGATGATTGATATAAAAAATATATTTGTTTAGTTAATAGCAGACTTGATTCTTGTCGGCCAGTTTCATCAATACTGGAAATAGTGTCATTGGGGAAAATGTAACGGAATAATAACAATGACGGTCGCAACAACATCCTGGTTCTTTATGAATATCATTGAAAAGCAGGCTAAATCAATTCTGAGAAAGCAGAAGAAAATTGATTCCTGGTTTATTTCCAGATATGGGATGAATCTTTACAAAAATTAGATACCATTAAAAAATTCAAAGATGCTGGGCTTCCGGTAGGTATGTTCCTGATGCCGGTGATTCCATTTTTGACAGATTCAGAGGCCTCCATCGATTAAAATATCTTATCTACATTGACCACCTGTACCGGAATATTATTATACATAGCCACTCCCTGATAAATTGGGATATTTCGATACATTTTGGGTAGCGGAGATATTGGCAGTACGGCACTGTCTAAAATCCCATTGATAACCATACTTTTTTTAGTCTTTTTATTTTCTAATATGATGACACTATTGTTTTTATTAGCATTATTTTGTGTATCATAATTAAACAGAGATTCCGTACTCAGCAAAGGAATCAATGAATCCTCATATCGATAGCAAGGCTGTTGTTTAACTGTAACAATCTGATCAGCAGCATAATCGATAAAAGAAGTAATGTAACTTTCAGGGATGGCCAGAGTCATATCACCGATGATGATGAGGACACAGGGGAGTGAAACACTGCTTTTCGTAAAAGTGAAGTTCCAGGAACAACCTTTTCCAGGATTGTTTTTTATAAGACAACTTCCTTGAAATTTACGCATTGCTTCTTCCACCGCATTCATGCCGACACCTCTACCGGCATTGTCATCCAGACTTTCGGCTGTTGAGACACCCTGAATAAAAAGCAAATCAAGAATTTCGCTTTCCTTTAATTTGGAGAGTTGGTCGGCAGTTAAGATCCCATTTTCTAAGGCCTTGGTTTTAACTTTTTCAACATTAATCCCACGACCATCATCTGCGACTGACAGCAAAATATTAGTGGCATCTTCGTTTAACTCTACAGTAATTTTTCCGGTTGTTTCCTTTCCACTTTCTTCACGTTCCGCTTCGGTTTCCAAACCGTGAATAACAGCATTTTTCAGAACATGATTCATGATTTCATGAACAGCATTCCAGAATTCACGATCTGCTTTGACCTGATGATCCTTAAAAAAGAAATCTGCTGCTTTATCATAATCTTTTGCCAGTTTTGGAATCAGGCGTTCATACCTGGACAATACCAAGGGCACTTTTTTAATTTGCTGATGGGTATTCAAAAACTGATTAAAGATTTCACTGGTTTCTGCTAGTTTATCTTTAGGTAAAACATCAGCAATGGAATAGAACAGATCTTTCACTTTTCCTGATAGAATTTCATATCCTTGTAAAGATACTGAAAGATATTCTTCTTCTTTTCGATTACGAATTTCACCTTTATCTAAAGAACCACTTGCGATCAACGCTGAAAAAGTAGCTAAGTTTTCTGTGATGTATTGATTTCCATTTTCTAATTCCTCTTCGATTTTTTCCAACCAATTCTCCAGACTGAATTGTCCCTCAGGATTTACCTGGAACTCTTCCAGCAATTCTTCGATCTTGAATATAAACTGCTTGATCAGATTTGCAATAATACTGGTAAGAACTAACTTAACTTCCGCTAGTGGTCTGGTTATTTCTTCCATTTGATGGCAGAGTTGTTTGGCCTCCGGGATGATAAAACCACAACTTCCTTTTAAACCATGTATTTTATTTCCCAGTAATCTTAAATTTTCAGTGTATATTTGTAGATTCCGATTGTATAAAAACTGTTGGTACTCAGCTAGGTTGAATTTTCCCTGTACCGGGAAAGCATAAACTTCTAGTGTTTTTAGGATATCCAGTATTTCAGAGGTAAGGTTTTGAGTATCTTTCAAAATGCTTTTTTGCATGTCATTGTCGACAACTACTGCACTTCTAAGTGTTTTTTCCTGTTCCTTTAACTTGTCAGATTGCTTTTTAACATTTTCTGAAACCAGATCCAATTGATCACTGGCGCTAACAGCTATTAACACACCTTCCAGGCAGGGACCTTCTTTTTTATATTTAAACTGACAAGAAAAATGGTGTTCTTCGTTATTAGAATCGACAAATTTAATTTCCAGTGGAAAAGGGACATCTTCTTTTTGATCGAAAGAAAATTTGAAAAAATCGACATTTGCCGGGTCCGTTAAAAAATCTATAAAATCTGGTGGTGCAGGGAGTTCATCTAGCTTGAAATTTATATATGGAAAAATAGAAACATCGACATAAGACAGCCTCAATTGACTATCGACCTGAATAAGCATGTTTTTCTTCAACTCACTAATTGTTTCTGTGAGATGATCTAGGCTACTGAGGTTTCTGAAGATACCTACCAGTCCAAGTAAGCTCTGGTGATCGCCATATAACCCATCTGCAAATATTTGGAGTTGTACCAGATCACTTTCTTTAGATAAAAATCGCAAAGAAGTACCACTAATTTTTGGTGTTTCTGATTTGAGTGCACCTTCAAGGACAATATGACCCTGGGTACGATCTTCATCACTCAATAGATCAGTAAAATATTTTCCAATTAGCTCTGAATTATTAAATCCCAGAATTTGTTCTACCTGTGAATCGACATAGGTAAAACAACCATCAGTATCACATTCCCATAGCATATTTGGAATATCCTGCTGCCGCATCATTAAACGGCGGTTTAACTGCTTGATTTCCTGCTCTTTAGTATTGAGTCGATCAAAAACCCGGACTTTAGCTATTAATTCCTCTTCATGAAATGGCTTAGGAACGTAATCATCCGCCCCGATTTCGTAGCCATGAAGTCTGTCTTTAAGACCACCTTTTGCCGTCACTAAAATGATTTTTGTGTGAAAAAGCGTCTCATCCCTTCTCATTTTTTGGCACACTTCATAACCATCAATTCCAGGCATCATGATGTCCAATAAAACAATATCCGGTTTATAAGTTTTGACACATTCAAGCGCTTCTTCACCGGAATACGCTGTTTCAATTTGATATTGGTTTTCCAGGATTTCTTTTAAAATTAAAACATTGGTTTCTTCATCATCGACCAATAGTATCTTTTGTAATGTTTTTTTTGTATGCATATCACCCTGTTATTTAATTATTATATTTCCAGATTGATAGTATGATAAAACCTGGATTTTGGGTCGCCAAATTCTTAAGCGATATTATATATTGTTACTGGTTTTTTGATTCCCGGTGTTTTCTGCCAGGTTAAGTTTAATTAACGGTTAACCTTACAAATTTAATCCTGATTTAAGGATGTAAGAAAACACATGATTGTTAATTAGTGTCTGAACAAAAAGTAGGTAATTTGGGGATATGTACAATTTATAGCAAAGGCTTAAACAGTAAAATACCCGATAGTTACGTGTCCCCCAATTACTGGTTTGATATCCAATAATGGTATTTTCGCTCGAATACTAATTACTTAAAATTAGAAATTCATTGATACTAACACAAGAATTGATGAGTTTCAATACTTTTTTAAGGAGATAGATATTCCTTAGAGTTAATGCCAGTTTTAAAACAAATAAACGGTCTTTCTCCTATTCAAATGATGGTATCTATAGACAATAAATATATCTCTTTGATGGTTTTGTCTGATGTTTAATGAATAATTACTTAGGGTAATGTTGTATTAAGTTAACATTTGAAAATTCCATCTGTAAATTTGCGGCGAGTTAGTCAAAAATTAAAGGTATTTTAATGACAAATATGAGATTGATTTTTAAAGGTGGTCTATTTATTGGACAATTTTTGTACAGCGTATTAAGTGTTATTAGTTATATTTAGTTACTATGTTTTCTAAAATAGCTTAATAATGAATAATATTGCTTTATCTTACAATTTGTTCACACCCATTGCCGTTATAATAATAGTCATTAATTTAGAGAAATTCCCTATGATTACACTTCTATCCACCAAAGAAGCAGCAAAGTTTTTAGGTGTTAATGAGAAAATGATTTATACACTGGTTTCTGAAAAGGGTTTACCGGCTACAAAAATCACCGGAAAATGGTTATTCCCCAGACATCTGATTGAACAGTGGCTTGAACTGAATACCATCAATTATCCGGATCCCAATTCTCAACTACCAAAAGACCAAGGATTACTGATAATTGCTGGTAGTAACGATCCCTTACTGGAAAAAGCAATTTCATTGTTTAATTCTATCCACTCTGACTATCTGGCAGTATTTGGAAATCTGGGCAGCATGGGCGGTGTTAAAGCTTTATTACATAACCGTTGTCATATGGCATCCAGTCACTTACTCCAGGATGACGATACAGAATATAACTTTGGCTTTATCAATTCAAAACCCGGTAAAACACCAGCTTTAATTAACTTCTGTAAAAGAGAACAGGGGATTGTTGTTAAAAAAGGAAATCCAAAAAAGATCTTTTCTTTTACTGATTTTGCCAAAACAGGTGTCAAAATCATCAACCGTCAAATGGGAACCGGTACCAGATTGTTGCTGGACAAAGAACTACAAAAAAAAGGGATTAGTAATGGGAAAATAAAGGGTTACGAGAATGAAGTATTTAAACATCTGGATGTTGGATTGGAAGTGTTGGCCGGTAGAGTTGATGCTGGCCCTTGCATAAAGCCTATTGCTTCTTTATTAAATTTGGAATTTGTACCGATCCGGTGGGAACGGTATGATTTATTAATTACCAAAGAAAATTTTTTCGATCGGGCTGTTCAGTTATTTAAAGAAATGTTGAATGAAAAACGATTTAAAGATTTAGTCGAGTCAATCAAAGGTTATGATCTAAGCCTTAGTGGTAAAATGTTGTTTCCAAAAGAGTAGTTACCTTTGTTTTGATACGTCTCCCAAAGTTGAGGTGTACCAAGATGATAGATTTCTATTGCCAAATTTTATTGCACTTTATATGTTACTATGCATAGAAACAAAACTATATAATATAATTAATTGGGGTAACATGTATCAAAATGAACTATTGGACCATATTATAAGGGGTGAGGATCTGAGCTATGATCAGACGATTGGAGTAATGACCGATATCATGGAAGGAAAGCTGACCAATGCTCAAATGTCTGCAATTCTGGTGCTGCTCAGAACAAAAGGGGAAACCGTTGAAGAAATCAGCGCTTGCGCAACAGTAATGCGCGAAAAATCAACAAAAATTCCAACGCAATCTCAGAATTTACTAGACACTTGTGGAACAGGTGGAGATGGATCCGGTTCTTTTAATATCTCAACTACAGTTGGACTATTACTGGCTTCCGGGGGATATTCTATTGCTAAACACGGTAATCGATCCATGACATCAAAAAGTGGCAGTGCTGATTTACTGGAAGCGCTAGGTGTAAATTTGGAATTAACACCTGACCAGGTGGCAGAATGCATTGAGCAGACCGGGATTGGATTCTTATTTGCACCGGCCCTGCATTCAGCCATGAAGCATGTGGCTCCGGTCCGCAAGGAATTAGGTGTTCGAACAGTATTTAATATTTTAGGCCCCTTGACGAATCCAGCCAAAGCCAATTATCAAATCATGGGTGTGTATTCAATTCAACTGGTTTCAAAAATAATCAGAGTGTTAAAGTTACTAGGTATTCATTCAGCTTATGTTTTTGCTGGTGAAAGTGGTTTGGATGAGGTCTGCATAGCTGGTAATTCCCAGATTGGTCACTTGACCAAAGAGGGTAATGTTGAAGAGTTTATTTTCAACCCTGAGGATTATGGGTTTAAGAAGGCTGGTTTGGATGAAATAAAAGGGGGGAGTCCTGAAGAAAATGCAGAAATCACGAAAGGAATTTTATCGGGTCAAATCAGGGGGCCGAAAAGGGATATTGTTATTATCAATGCAGGGTTTGGTATTTCCGTTATTGAAAATTGTTCTCTGGCAGAAGCATTTGAAAAAGCAACCGCCATCCTGGATAAGAAAACAGGTCTTGAATTAATTGACAAACTGGCTACCCAGAGCAGGTCGTATCAATGAACATATTGGACCGAATCGTTGCGGATAAACGTAGCGAAATTGAACAATCATTGAAGCATTTAACAAAATTTGATGCTAAAAGGAAAGCTAGTGATACCCGACTTCCCTTAAACTTTAAAAAAGCACTAAATAAAAATTATCTTTCGATTATTGCCGAGGTTAAAAAGGCATCCCCTTCAAAAGGAGTGATTCGGGAAGATTTTCAACCTCTGGAAGTCGCAAAATTATATGATCAAAATGGGGCGGACTGCATCAGCGTTCTCACTGAATCTAAATATTTTCAAGGCTGTAATGATTATTTAACAAAAATCAAAGCGGCTGTCGATATTCCTGTCTTGAGGAAAGATTTTATCATCGATGAGCGGCAAATACGGGAATCCTATGATATTGGTGCTGACGCAATTCTATTAATCGTATCGATTTTAACCCAAGCGCAATTGCTTGATTTTCAAAGGCTGGCCAGGGATTTGGGGCTAACCTGTTTGGTAGAGGTGCATTCTGAGAGTGAATTGAAAATCGCCCTGGAATGTGGTTGCTCTTTAATTGGCATAAACAATCGAAATTTAAAAACATTTGAAACCAATATCCAGCATTCATTGAATCTTAAATCTCAAATTCCGGATGAGGTTTTATGTATTAGTGAAAGCGGAATCCGGTCAACTGAGGATTGCAATTTATTATTTAACAATGGTTTTAAAGCCGTTTTGGTGGGTGAAACCTTAATGAGAAAAGAAAATCCGGGACTTGCCATCCCGGAACTATTAGGAAGATGATATGCGGATACCAGGATTAAAAATTTGCGGCATTGCCAAAAAAGACCAGGCGCTTGAAATTGCACACCTGGGAGTGGATGCTTTAGGTTTCATATTTTACCCAAAATCTCCCCGGTTTATTGATCCGGATGATGCCAGAAAAATCATACAGGTCTTACCGCCTTTTGTAAAAACAGTTGGTGTTTTTGTAGACGAACCCTTTGATCAAATCATTAAAAGTGTTCGTCAGTCATCTATTGATCTGGTGCAATTGCACGGTTCTGAAACGCCTGAATATTGTAGTCACTTATCAAAAGCACGTATCCCCTGGATAAAAGCCTTTCGGGTAAAAGATGATTTTGATCCCGGCGTTTTGAAAAAGTATCCGGGGAAGCATTTTTTGCTGGATGCCTGGTCCGATGATGCATATGGTGGCACTGGAAAAACCATTGATTGGGGTAAAATAAAACCACTGTTTCAGGAAAACAATTTAATTCTGGCTGGTGGCATTAACCCTGAAAATGTTAAACTAGCCTTTGAGACTACCCACCCCCATGGCATTGATGTTTCTTCCGGTGTCGAAAATGCACCCGGAGATAAATCAATATCAAAAGTCAAAGCCTTAATCAAAAACCTGTCTGACTAAATTTATACTTATCTGGTTTCCGATTTTATTTTACCAATTGATATCATAGTAGGATTTTTATTTAAGAAGGTGGGGGTCATCACAACTTTACCCTTGATATATCGATATCAATCAATATAGAATCCAAACTTTCTTATACTTATCAATGAGATTTATTAGGACTATCTAACAGGAACTAAGGATACTATGAAGATAGGCGTACAAATTAAAGATGGACCATATAACCATCAAGCTGCAGATACTGCATATCAGTTTATCAAAGCAGCCAGAAAAAAAGGACATGAAGTATTTGCTGTATTTCTTTATCATGATGGTGTTTATAATATTACTAAATATTCCGAACCACCAAATGATGACCGACATATTGCCAATCGCTGGTCGGAACTTGGTGCAGAAGGTGTAACCATTTATGCCTGTATTGCAGCTGCCAAAAGACGTGGAATTACGAATTCAAAAGATGGTGAGCAACATATTATGCCTAATACTGAAATCACCGGCCTTGGACAATTAACCGATATGGCAATTGTAGCCGATCGACTTGTAACATTTGGAGACTAGGAGCATACCATGACTGAAGAATATGAAGATGATGAAGTTGTAAAAAAGATAATGCATATCATTCGACGTGCTCCCCATGGAACAATTTACTCTTATGAAGCACTCGAGACTGTTTTGATCATGGCCGCTTATGATCAGGATGTTAGCATGGCTTTTATTGATGATGGTGTTTATACCCTGAAAAAAGATCAGGATACATCTGAACTGGAAATTAAAGGCTATATGAAAACATTTACCGCTTTAGATGATTACGATGTTGAAAAATTATATGTTGATCGTCAATCACTGGAAGAGCGTGGATTAACTGAAGATGATCTGATTGTTGAGGTTGAGGTTCTTGATTCTGCTGCCATTGGAAAATTAATGGGCGAACAGGATACTATTATCCCGAACTAATGAAAAGTCAGGTTAATTTATTCATAAAATACAATCGATAAAATTCTAATAATTGTTACTTAAAAGGTAAATATGTTACATATGATAAATCAATCGCCTTTTAGAGCTCCATCAATTGAAACAGCAATGCGGTTTATTCAAGCGGCTGACGTAGTATTGCTGACTGAAGATGGTGTTTACGGCGCTCAAAGCAGTCAAAAGTATGCTGATTTGATCAAGAACACGATGGCGAATAATGAAGTATATGTTTTAGGTCCTGATGTCAAAGCACGCGGTTTGGAAGGAAAACTGTTGGATGGGATTAAAACAGTAGATTATGAAGGTTTTGTAGACCTGGTGGAAAAACATAATGTTAACACCTGGCTTTAAGCCAAATTGAAAAAAGGCGCTTTTAAGCGCCTTTTTTTTTGGAATATTTTCAACTTCTTTTACAGCCCATTTGTATTATTCCCTGGCAAATATACATTGTAAATCTTTCCCGGATGTTTGTTTGTCACATATTTTTCAGCCAATCACTATTATCTAAATAATGATCTACTATTTTGTTTGTTTTGATGTTAGTAAAACTGGCAACTAAATCTGCAACCAAATGTTGATTGATCAAAACGGCATTTTGAATCAATTTCTCATTGTAACCTTTATTTCCCATTTCTAATGTTTGATTCAAGGTAATTAAGCGGCTGATCACTTTTCCTAGGATCACTTTTTGGCGCTGCTGGAGTTCCGGTACAACTTGAAAATCCAAAATCTTCTCGAAATAACCCGCTGTCAATTGGGTCAATTCAAAGGATTTTACAAATTTGGTTAAATTATTTATTTTAATTTTCTTCATTTTATTCAGGATCATATCGGTCACTTGAAAATACATGACATCGTTAGAGCCTTCAAAAATTTGAAAGGGTCGACAGTCTACAATGGCACGCCCGGCGATATGATCTCTGCGAAATCCTTTGGCACCAACCAATTGTAATAGTGATTGCGCAGAATCCTGCATCATATCGGTTAAAACTGCTTTCATGGCATTTGCTGTCAGCCCTAGTCCCGAAAGGTCCTGTTCAGTACCCGCGTTTAAAGCACTATAGCGACACATAGCGGAACTGACCGTAAACCAGGCTTGAAGTTGATTTAAACGAAACTGAACCTGATCATAATCAGATAGATGTTGCCCGCCTATCTTCCGTTGATAAGTATGTTGAAAGGCTTCATCCAGCATTCGTTTGATAAAACCGATACCAATGCCTGATAAACGCATGCGGCTGCGATGGAGTAAATCCATCAACATTTTTAAGCCGGATTTAATGGGTACCAATCGATTGATAGAGGGAACTTTGATATCAACCTTGTTCGTTCCATAGGGAATCAAAAATAAGCCCAGTTTCTGAAAAAATTCTGAAACTTCTATCTGTTGATTAGGATCTCCCATTTCGCAAATGAAAAAGTCGATATCCCGCCCATACTTATCACTTACCTTTTCCTGTCTCGCTGTCACTAACCAAAAGTCCGCCATACCCGTTAATCCGCCCCAATGTTTGGTTCCCTGGATATGGAAAAAATCCTCCTTTCGTTGATATTTGGTTTGCATAGATAGGGCATCGGTGCCAAATTCAGGTTCAGTGATCATTAAACCACCCATTCGATTGTGCTCAATAAACTGTTTGAACACATGCTGCTTGGCTTCAGCTGTTCCGTATTTGGAAACCGGTTCCAAAAACAGTGAACCGTTAATCCCCATCATTAAACCGATCGCGATTGATTCGTAGGAACTGATTTCCAGGAACTTCAGGCACTCATGGGCATTGTCACCCCGCCCCCCGTAAACCTCCGGGATAAATACCGAAAGTGGATTTAAAGTATGAATTTTATTTAAATAGTAGGCTGAGATTCCCTGAATATGATTGACATTTTCGATGTCAGGACGTTCACTTAACAGCTGTTGAAGATCTTTTTGATATTGCTGTAAAAAATCTGAAAAAGAGAGTCGATTCATAATCGTTATTATCTAAGTGGTTTAATGAGATAGTTGAATATATGATAAAAATAGTCTTGTTTAAGTTTGGATTAAAAGCAACTTTATTATAGATCATAACACAATTATTACAAACTGTTGATGAGATTGAATTATTAGTTAAATATAACAGCGTATTACATATTTTTCTCTTGCTGTCATTCTGGTGCGAAGAATCTCTATCTGAGAGCGATAAGAGTTTCTGGCCAGAGTACTGTAAATTAATGATTCAAAGGAATGGGAAAACTTAACACTTCCGGTAAAGCACAAAAAGAGTTGTTACAGGCTTGAAGTGTTAGTTCAAGATGTTCCAATAGTTGATCAGGGGAAGTGTTGTTGATCGTGTCAATTTTACCTTTAACAATCAAATCACCGGTATACACAGCTAACGGCGCTTCCTGAAAACCCAGAGAAACCATATCTGATTTTGGAAATGTGATATGATTAATGGTGGCATATTCCCCATTTTTCAAGGCTATTTGTGTAGGGATCAGATCCTCTTGAAGCGGTTGGTCGGAGTTAATATGCCATCCAGGTTTAATGGAAAATTGTATTTCAAATTTGATTTTGTCTGCTGCCTCTGATTCAGTCTTAATTTTTAAAGCTACAGCGCCACCGGCCGCATATTGATGATTTTTGTATTCTCCGTTGAATAATTTGGAGGCACCTAACATCATATATGAAAATCCTTCCGGATATTCAGATATTTTCGAAGAAAAGGCTGCCAAAACGGCCTTGGCATTTTTCTGGTAAATATCATTACCGGTTCGTCGATACAACATGGTCAGCACATCCAAAGCCATGGAGTTTCCGGATGGAATGGCCCCGTCATTGCCTTCCTTAGGTCGGGTAATCAGTTCAACATTGCTTTGCTTTTGATTCATATAAAACCCACCGGAGTTTTGATCTTCAAATAGAGAGATCATTTCATTGCTTAATTCAACAGATCGATTTAACCAAGTTGAATCTCCGGTTAAATCATATAATTCAATTAAGGCCCTGCTGAAGTAAGCATAATCATCCAGGGTTCCTTCGTTTGATGATGTTCCCGATAAATAGGATCGATTGAGCTGACCTTTTTGAGAACGACTTTTATCCCATAGGAACTTTGCTGTTTTAATAGCAGCTATTTGGTATTTGTTTTCTTTTAATATATCCGCAGCTGTAGCAAAAGCGATGATCATCATCCCATTCCAGGCAGTAATGATCTTTTCATCTCTCAGGGGATGGATTTTTTGTTCCCTGACAAGATAGAGTTTCTTTTTAATCGTAACCAATTGAATGAATAGTTGAGATATACTTAATTGTCTGCTTTTAGCAAATCGGTAAGGATCTTCAGGGATATGTAATAAGTTTTGATTTTCGAAATTACCCTGGTCGGAGACACCGTAATAAGAGATTACTAATTCAGCCTCTTCGGGAGTCAGGACCTCCTGCAACTGTTCTTTAGTCCAAAGGAAGAATAAGCCTTCCTTACCTTCACTATCAGCATCTATAGCAGAATAAAATCCGCCATCTTTTGAAGTCATATCCCTCAAAACATACTCTAAGGTTTCTCTGGCGATCAGGGAGTAATACGGGTTGCCGGTTAATTGATAGGCTTTAAGGTACACCTGTACCAGGTTAGCCTGGTTGTAAAGCATTTTCTCAAAATGGGGTGCAAACCAGTTGGCATCTGTAGAATATCGATGAAAACCTCCGCCAACCTGATCATAAATTCCACCCCGGGCCATCCCCATCAAAGTTGTATTGATCACTTTCAGAATTTCAGGATCATTCTCATTTAACAGATGTTCGATGAGCAATAATAAAGATGACTCCATAGGGAATTTAGGTGCTTGCCCAAATCCACCTTTTATTGAATCATGAGTACCAATCAAGTTAGTGATAGCTTCAGAAATTGACTTTTTACCAACTTCACTTGCTTTAGTTTCTGAAGACATGATTTTACGAATCATGCCTGATATTTGTTCTGCTTGAGATTCGATATCAGATTGTTTTTCCAACCAGGTTGCGTGAATTTTTTGGATTAAGTCCAAAAATGGTGAAGGCGGATAATAGGTGCCTCCGAAAAATGGTTTTCCCTCAGCGGTCAAAAAGCTGGACATGGGCCATCCGCCTTGTCTGTTAAGAATCATGACTGCTGTCATATATAGATGATCAACGTCCGGTCGAAGCTCTCTATCCACCTTGATGCTGATAAAATGAACATTTAAAAACCTGGCAATTTCGACATTCTCAAAACTCTCATGCTCCATGACATGACACCAGTGACAAGTTGAATAACCGATCGATAAAAATATGGGTTTATTCTCTTTTTTAGCCGCTTGAAAAGCTTCATTACCCCATGCATACCAATTTACTGGATTGTGAGCATGTTGGAGCAAATAAGGAGAGTCCTCCATAATGAGTCGGTTGGTATATAGAGGCACATCCTTGTTATCGAGATGTTGGGTTCTGGGAACATAATTTTTGCCCTTATTTTGATAGGCTGAAATTATTTTTTGCTTCAAATCATCGCTATACCCTGCTGACTCCACCAGTTTGTTTTTCATATTTTTGCCGTAAATATGGTTGATTGAGCTCTCAAAAATAAAAGTCGCCAATGCCATAAAATTAAAAAAAATGGAATTTTTTTCCTAAAAATCAAAATTTCAATATTAATATTTTAAATATAGGTCTATAATAGTCCTATATAAAATGTAAAGGAATCAAAAAAGTAATTATATTTATAATCTGCAATTTCATCCTGTTTTATATTGGATATTTGTGATCCAATATAAAATAAACAGAGTTTTGACAGATCAGTTTAAATATTTTCTGGATGATAAATTAGGTCCCAGATTTTTTTCTATAAATTGTAAAAAGTTTTTACCATTTATTACCTAACAATATTGAAGCGTTAAACAGTAAACTGTTTGTAAACCTTAATTAAATTCGATATGAAAACAAAAAAAATTTTTCGATTGATAGTTTTATTGGCTTTTGTAATTGGTTTTGCGCTCTTTTTTAAATATGATCTTCATGAAAAATTAACTCTGGATAGTATAAAAGCGAGCCAACAGCAGTTTAAAAGTTTTTACGAAAATAGCCCGGTTCAAACCATCGGTTTATTCGCTACCATATATATTCTTTCTACGGCTTTGTCCCTGCCAGGTGCAGCAATCCTGACACTCCTCGCAGGAGCCTTATTTGGTGTGGTTACTGGCTTTATTATTGTTTCCTTTGCCAGTACCATTGGGGCTACCCTGGCTTTTCTGGCTGCCAGGTTTGTGCTTCGGGATTCAGTGCAGGGGCGTTTTAAGCCGCAACTTAAGACCATAAATGAAGGGATAGAAAAAGAGGGTGCTTTTTATTTGTTCACTTTGAGATTGATTCCACTCTTTCCCTTTTTTCTAATTAATTTAGTGATGGGGCTGACACCCATCCGGGTATTTACTTTTTTCTGGATCAGTCAATTAGGTATGATTGGTGGTACCATCGTCTATGTGTATGCTGGAACGCAGTTAGCCGCTATCGAATCACTAAAGGATATTGTTGCACCCGAAATCATCATTGCCTTTGCCCTATTAGGCATTTTTCCATTAATTGCTAAAAAGACCGTGGATGTGATTCGGGTTAATAAGATATTATGGAAGTTTAAAAAGCCCAAATCTTTTGATTTTAACATGGTGGTGATAGGGGCTGGTTCTGCTGGTCTGGTTTCAGCCTATATCGCCTCCGCCATTAAAGCCAAAGTAGCCTTGATAGAAAAAAGTCAAATGGGTGGTGATTGTTTAAATACAGGATGTGTCCCTAGCAAGGCCTTGATCAAATCAGCCCGATATTTATCCATGGCTCGAAAAGCAGAAAAACTTGGTTTAGAAAGCCAGCCGGTAATCTTTGAATTTTCTGAGGTAATGGAACGCGTTCAAAAAGTAATACAAACAGTTGCGCCTCACGATTCAGTAGAAAGATATACAGATCTGGGTGTTGATTGCATCACAGGAACGGCTGAGATTATCGATCCCTATCGGGTAAGTGTTGATGGTAAAATGATTACGACTAAAAATATTGTTGTTGCCACAGGTGCTGTCCCCTTTGTTCCACCCTTCAAAGGGCTTGAACTGACGGACTATAAAACAAGTGATACCATTTGGAATTTAAGAAAACTCCCCGAAAAAATGATTGTACTGGGGGGCGGTCCTATTGGTTGCGAGTTAGCGCAATGTTTTGCCCGGTTTGGCGCAAAAGTTTCTATTATCGAGATGGGTCCGCATTTACTGGTTCGGGAAGATAATGAAGTGATCGAGTTTGTTGAAAAATCGTTCAGTGAAGATGGTATTGAGATATTGACTAATCATAAAGCTAAAAAGTTTATTGTGGAAGATGACCAGAAAATATTGGTTTGTGAGACTAATGATCAGGAACTCAAAATTCCCTTTGATGAAGTACTAATAGCTCTGGGACGGAGAGCGAATACCAAAGGTTTTGGTTTGGAAAAACTAGGGGTTGAAATTGCTCGCACGGGTACTGTAAAAGTTGATCCCTTCCTGAGATCCAATTACCCAAATATATTCGCCTGTGGTGATGTGGCTGGCCCCTATCAATTCACCCATACTGCTGCTCACCAAGCCTGGTATGTTGCTGTAAATGCGCTGTTTAGTGGCATAAAAAAATTCAAGGTGGATTACCGGGTTATTCCTTGGTGTACATTTACAGACCCGGAAATAGCCAGGGTAGGAATCAATGAAAAAGATGCTCAACAACAAAATATTCCTCATGAAGTAACTGAATATCAACTTTCGGATTTAGATCGTGCGATTGCTGATAGCGAAGCAGAAGGGATTGTAAAGGTTCTGACAGTCCCAGGAAAAGATGAAATATTGGGTGTTACCATTGCTGGTGCCCATGCTGGTGAATTAATCGCTGAGTTTGTGTTAGCGATGCGGTATAAGTTGGGTTTAAATAAAATTTTAGGTACCATTCATATCTATCCTACCTGGTCGGAAGCTAATAAATACGTGGCTGGTAACTGGAAAAAAGCCCATGCACCCAAAAAACTACTAACTTATATCGAACGTTTTCATCGTTGGCGAAGGCACTGAACAATTGAACAAAGCGGTAGATATTTAAGTTAAAGATTATGGTATTTGATAAAGACTTTATGGCGATAAGTAGAGAAAAAGAAGGAATAATGACCAATAGAATTATAAGAATCATTGTTGTGTTATCTGCGACATGGATGATTTGTATAACACCACTGTTGGCTGATGTTAATTTTAGTGCTGAAATTAAGACGCTTCCTGGCTGGGTGGTATCAAAAATGAAACGCTATTCCTGGCGAAAAGAGTGCCCGGTTCCTCTGGATCAACTGTCTTATTTATATTTAAAACACTGGGATTACAAAGGTAAAATTCAATTTGGACGTCTGGTTGTCCATCAGGAAGTAGCACTGGATATTGTTGAAATTTTCGAATTTCTATTTGAATTGAAGTTTCCAATCGCAAAAATGAAACTGATTGACGATTATCAGGGATCAGATGCAGAATCAATGGCCGATAATAATACATCTGCCTTTAATTGCCGGTTTGTGACTGGAAAAGAAGGGGTTTTTTCTAAACACAGTTATGGTACCGCCATTGATATTAATCCCCTGGTGAATCCTTATGTTAACCAGGAGACTATTGTGCCATTGCAAGGTAAACATTATTTAGATCGGGGAGCCAGCTTTCAGGGAATGATCAAAAAGGATGATTTTGTAACCAAAGCTTTTAAAAAGCGGGGTTGGGTCTGGGGTGGCGATTGGAAAACCATCAAAGACTATCAACATTTTCTAAAGAAAATCAAATAATTAAGCCACCGCTCCAACGTGTTCATTTTGATAAAGATCGGTGTCAAGCTGTATCTCACTGTCTTTTTCCCAAAGGTAAGGGTACCTGACCTCAAGGATTGTTTAATGATACCAACTTGTAGACTAACCTCAAATTTGTTCCAGGGAAAATCGTATTAGTCTCATTCAATTCATCACAAAGATGAGTAATTGAAAAATCGTCTTTTCTATTCACAAAATGATGAAGTTCCACCGTCAATGTGTTCTCTTTTTCATTTGGGAAAATATTGACTTCATTTGAATATAACGCCTGTAAAAGACTTCTTGCCTCTTTGGGTTGAGACATCTTTTTACGCAGGATATTGGACATCGCCGTTTCCGCCCTGTAAGCAATCATTTTTATGGTATCTATAAAGTATTTACTTTTCGTATTCAGTCGTTTGAAATGATCTTCCTCAGGGAGTTCAGAAATCATAATATGCCGACTGGTTTCCTTACGTTCTTTTTTTAAAATTTACACTTCATCTTACAATTCTTCAATTTCTTCTTTTAACTCCGCTTTTTGTTGCTGATATTTTTCGATCCTTTTGGGATTAATCTCTTTTTTAAAACTCCTGATGGCAAATTCTACCAATCGTCTATTTAAAATGCCGACCTTACTTCGTACCTGACTATCGACTTATCTATATTTAGGATTTACCGCCTTTTTAGTGCCATCTATTTCTTCCACCTTATAGTCTATCAAAGCATCCAAATTATATTCTTGTCGCATATAACGAAAATAATTTTCCTGGGACCATCTGGAGAACATCGCAACGGAAATCAACATTAAATCGGATTTATTACTGATGTTTGATGCAGGGTTCGAGATAGTTTTCGCACTTCTCTTACCCACAAGCCATTGGAGAGCTTTGTGCCGCGCTCCGCTAAATTCATCTCTACCGTGTGCACACCGTTGAGTTTTATTTTTTGAAACCTAAATTCCTCTTCCGGCCAATCCTCACCGGGATATTTGTGGTAGGTTGTACAAGCGATTCTTTTCTCTTTCATTGTTTTAAAAAAACTGGACTATATCCTTCCCGATCAAAAACAATGAGAAAACGGTTCAAATAAATATCGGCTAAAAGCTTTATTTCAGTCGGTTGATGGGGAACCACCTCTTCAAGTTGGGGGACGATTTCGTTTTCCAAAACCTTAATTAGACCGGAATTGATTTCCTTGGTAACCTTAAAAAAGGGTTGGCCATCTAAGGCGTTTACCCAGTAATCTATCGTTGCCCGCAAACATTATTTGTTGCGTGCTACATATTGACGAAGAAGTTTCGTCTGGCTCCCGTTGTATACTCGGACATGCCCATCTACTAATAAGATACCAGCGCTTTCTGGTTCCGAATTCATCCAGTCGGAAGAAAGATCAGACATCCAGACAACAGCGGTATCACCCGTCGAAAGAAGATTTATCTTTTCTCTTAATGTCTTTACCTCGGGAATACGATCCAAACCAAGTAATTTCCCCCATTCCCCGGGGGCTTGGGCTCTCAGAGATTCAATGGTTTTTACTCTACCCAAAGCCAAAAACGCCATCAGAAGAAAAATACTTTCCAGGCTATAAAAGCCTTCGGGGCCTTTATCTCTAAAGAGCTTAACACTGCGTAAAACACTATTCTTAGTGACGCCAAACGCTCTGATAATGTCAACTTGTTTGGCGTTGCCATTAACACATAACTGACTGGTGAACATTCGAAACGTTTTTATATCGTCTTCGTCATGTGTAAATATAGGCATTTGCCAGTCGAAATATACAATTTTACCATCCTCCTTCTTAAAAGAAATACTTGATGTAATACTCCTGACACCAGAGGGGAAAATGGGGAAATGCATCTGAGGCATGCTCTATTCTCTTTAAAATTGAAACAAACAGTATGGAAATATCTTAGAAATTTAAGAAAAAGTTACCTTTTTATTTTCCTCTTATCAACACCCATTTGAGCCGGTCTTTTTAAAAAAAGTATCTTCTAAAGCGGGTAATAAATGAACACTGCAGCAATCAAAAAGTTTATGATAAGGGATCAGGTAATCTGACTATCCTGATGCGTAGCTAAAACAAGCAACACCTAAACCCCTGCGTTTCGAGCCCAACTTCTGTCCAGCGTATTCCTTTTTCTTTTCATCCCATCGGATCAACTTTTTACCTTTTTCAAGGCACTCTGTAATCCCACAACTCAAAATGGGCAAGCCAGTACCTGGATTAATATCTCCGGGTTTAGCCACATTTTTTTAATCTAAATTCAACTTCATCGATACCTGCTTTCCTGGCGATATCATCCAGTGAACTTTCAAGTGCAAAGATTATCTGAGGTGCTCCAAAACCCCTCATCGCTCCAGCTGTTGGAATATTGGCATATACTGTCTTAATACTATATCCGAAGGTCATTCGAGGGTATAGATAGTTTATCCAGCTAATTCCCGATTCCAGCACACTATGTCCATATGAAGCATATGCTCCGGTGATTGAAACAGCATCCGTGTGGCGTGCTACCATGGTGCCATCTTTTTTTATACCGGTTTTAAGTTTTACCTGCATTGGATGTCGATTCTGAGTACAAGTCATGCACTCTTCTCTCGACATTGTTATCCTAACTGGTCTGCCATTCAGTTTCATCGTGAGAAAGCCGACCATCGGTTCCAAAACAGCATCCTGTTTATTGCCAAACGCACCTCCAACATAGGGTTTTACAATCCTCACCCTGCTCCAGGTAATCCCAAGAGACTCGGCTACAATACGTCGCAATATCAGCAATTATGGATGAATTATTTTTCGCAGTAATACCGGTCGATTCAGAGGTTTTCGTTATTTTTTTTTCGTAATATTAGCGCTACCCGCTGGACTCACTGAAATAATTTAGATACGCTTCATGAGAACTCAAAATTA
>JABHWU010000115.1 GCA_018657625.1 Deltaproteobacteria bacterium
AATATAGTAATTATGCGCACAGGAAATCTCCTTTTTAATATTTTGTCGTTAAAATATATTGGAGTATTTTTCTGTGCGTCGCAATATGTTTTTACTCACTCCTATGATTTGTATTTAATCCACTAATTCTGCGGAAGACCCTTTTTGATATTAGTCCAATTACTGCCCAATCATT
Organism: Deltaproteobacteria bacterium; assembly: GCA_018657625.1. Taxonomy (GTDB): domain Bacteria; phylum SAR324; class SAR324; order XYD2-FULL-50-16; family XYD2-FULL-50-16; genus JABHWU01. The sequence continues at coordinate 176 of JABHWU010000115.1, forward strand.
AAACGATGCCATTGAGACGATTAATGTAGCGATTAAAGTGTTCCGCAAAAAAAGCCTACCAATCGTTTGTATTCAGCATATTAATGAAGCAGAAAAGCTAATTCCCGGTCAAACCGGATTTGATTTACCGGATACCTTAACAATAGAAAGTACAGATACTTTCATTCATAAGTCTTATAGTAATGGTTTTACTAAAACCAACCTGGAGAAAAGCTTGAAAGAAATGGAGATAGACACAATTATTATTAGCGGTTTTTGTGCGGAATACTGTGTTTTATCTACTTATCGTGGTGCTCAGGATAAAGATCTTACTCCTGTCATACTACGAAGTTCATTAGCGAGTGGTATCCCCGAAAATATTAAATTTGTCGAAAATATCAGTGACATTATCTCTTTGCAGGCACTGGATAAAGTTTTGTCATGATTCTTTTCATTTATCATAACAATACGGAAGGTCGAATGAAGCATCTAATATCCTTTTGACCGGGGGAGTACTTCCCAAATAACTATTTCCTGGAGAATTAGGACAGGAATTTTTTCGGTAATCCTTGATTAAGAGATAATAAACGCTTGCCAATTAAACTAATATATTTTCCTTTTAAGTCTTTTGATAAAAAACTAATTTCAATGATTTTTTTCCAAATTGGTGTAGCTGCATTTAGTTTATTCAAAACAGTTTGAATTGTTTTTTCCGTTAATCCCAACCTTTCCTGTCCAAAATATCGTACCAGCAGTTTTCCGTTAAGGTTTCTTTTTTTACCTTTAATAGGTAAGGCTATTTCTTCGGCGCCATCCGGTAACATAATCGTTGTATTTAATAAATCATATCCAGGTGATAATTGATATTTTAGGCCATTTTGGATCAGGGAAAAGTTTTTTAAATGCATATCCTCATTCCCTACCAGAAAATTAAACAGAATCAGATGAAACAATTTAAGTTTTTCAATCACAGGGAATGTACAGTATTGATCAATAATCCCTACAACCTGTTCCATAGATGAATCATATTTAGTATCCCTTGTCTTTCCTGAGAGTTGTGAAAAATCCTCAACTGCTATTTTTTTCCTCCCTACCCGATCAAACCTTTTTATGAAATAAACTAGCGTATTCGTTTTTGTATATAACAATCCATGCATCGGCACAGAAAGTCCCGCTATTTTTGCCAAACGTATTGTCAAATCTTCATTTTCGGGTAATTGCGGAAATTGCGGATTTTGAGGTTTTATGAGATACCTGCCACCTATATTTACAATAACAAATTTGTTTTCCCTTGGTTTTAGAATAGCACTCAGTTTTGGTTGGACGCCTTGAACAGATATTTTGGTTGAACGTAGCGCAGCTTCTTGAATTAACTCTTCATCATTAAAAGGCAATTTTTCCAGACAAGATAAAGATGGCGATAACCGTTTTAAACCTTCTTTAGAATAATCCTCATCACAAGCAAGATATGAGATTGGGCAAATCTTCATTTTGCCTCCTGGACTGTCACGGCACCCACTGTATCGCCACCCACAGCTACTAGTTGACCGAATAAATCATATCGATCAATTTTGCATATCCTTAATAAAGCTTCAAGTTGAAGTCCTTCTGGAAGTAATCCTTCAAAAAACGGCGGGAAACTCTTAAAATTAAATTCCCCTCTCTCAACGGGAAGTGTTAATGAAACAGGTGGGCCTTTATAATTGGTACTGTACAAAAAAAACCAGGTATTTTTATCCAATGATTCCTGCAAAACACCCGCTTTGACACCGTGTACAAATACTTCAGCTTTTCTCATGGTTCCATTCCTCAAAGTTAAGCATTAAGGGGCTATCAACTTTTAAAGAAATATTTAAACTCTTCAGTACTTTTATTATTGTGTTCAGGCGAACGGTATTTTTTCCGTTTTCTAAATCAAAAATTACAGTTTTTCCAATTCCAGCAAGATCTGCCAGTTGAATTCTGGATAATCCAGCCTGTTTACGGTGAAAAAAAATGATTTGTCCCAGGTGTGAATTTTCTGAAAGGATACTAATTGCCGCCATAGCAGTAATTAAATAAGAGTTAGTGGCAAACAAATATAAATTAAACTTAATAGAGATGCTTTTACCCTTATAGCGGTAAAAATGTCAATTATTTTTAATAAGTAATATGTTCAGATGCCTAAAATTGATATTGAATTTTCAAGGTTAATCGTTCTTCATTGCGGTATTCCCAAAGTTGACTTTTTTCATTAGTAATATTCAATTTTAAGAAAGCCACATCAAATTTTAAATGATCATAATATTTATAGTCCACTTCCCAAGTAAATATCATTTCATCATTCGGATAATTCAATGAACCGGTAAATACTGCGTTTAAATCTTCATTCAAATAATTATCCGCACAACTGAGCATATAGGATCCTGAACTTTCATCGGAGCCTTCTAAATCATCCTCCCAATCCACAATTCGTTGATCAATTAACCCCAATAACAGTGTATACCCCCCCGGGGATGAGTATTCAACACTGAAAGCCGTATCGATGACATCTTTTTCGATTAATTCATATAAAGCATTATTGAATACTTTTTTACTTTTTTGGGCAATTTCTCCTTTAACTAAATAAGCTCCTTTACCATAATTAAACGTCAATCCTAATATTTGATATCGATTGTTGGTTTTAATTAACACTCCGGATGCATTCATCTCATATTTATAATCATTCTCTATCAAGCTGGCTACCATCATCGCTAAATCGCTTTTGCCAAATGTTTTTTTCCACCGTAGGCCGAGCTCGTGGTTGTTTTTTTCCAGAGCCTCATCTTCTTCAACATTAAAGTTAACCAATAACCCCAAATCATACTGGGTTCCTTTTTCAGGCATCTTTGTATAACCTGCTGATGGGATATAAAACAAAGTCCAGTCTCCTACCTCCGAAAACTGGTCAAAAACAAGCATAGGTTGAGAGATCCTGGACTCTTCCAATGATATGAAAAACAGTTCCGATTGATCCCGGGGGGCTACTACATCTGTTACAGCAGCACCATCGGCCTCGCCCCAGATGATCACCTGCAACCCGGCTTTAACACTTGTATTTTCAAGGCTGGACTGCAAATAGGCTTCTTTGGTATTTGACTCGAACAAAATATTTTTTTCTTCTGCTTTTGAACGATGGTCTGATTCGTGAAAAGCATTTACCTTGGTATCCAATCGCAGAAAAAAATAGGTTTCAAAAAACTTTGAATACTCAAACCTGAGGGATGATCGATTATTAATGGTTTGAGTCGGTTCTTTTGTTTTATAAGAGTGCTCATGTTTCACCGTAAAACGCGCCGGCTCCATCAGCTCTTCAATAAAAGAAGTAGATTCGCTTTCACTAGTTTCATTGGTGTTATGAATATCTGCGTCCTCTTCCATGAAGCTGGTATCAACTTCCCATGTATCTTCATCTTCAAACAGATCACTGGATAGTCCTGTTTCTTCCAGATCAGCATCCAAATCAACTTCAATATCCTCTTCTTCAAAATCCGGAGATTCTGTGATCGAATCATTTAATTGATGATTCTGGGCATATATCGGATATGTAAACATCCATCCAAATGTTAGTATTAACAGAAAAGACTTTAACGATATTTGAAAGTATTTAATTAAAAAATCAGATTTCATTTTTATGTTTTAACAAAAGCAATTTGCGTCAATAACATTTTTCATCCGTATTTGCGAATCTTGCAGCAAAGAACTCGTCGAAATGACAACCGCAAGTTCGATAATAGTATCGATTCCCATATTCACATTATTACTGGGTTAAATATTTACGCAATTTTTCAAGTTCTCGTTCTCGAAAGGCAAAATCTGTTAATGTTCTTTTGGTTAGAAATGCATCTGGTACATCAATATTAAATGTAATTTCACTCAATTTCATTTCAGTCAGACGATTTGAAAGCATATTCTTTACAATCACTCGTTTTGCTGTCCACACTTTATTAATTAGCTGATATTTACTCATGGTGATTGTCTTATATTTAACACTGCGCCGATTATAAGCCAACACCTTAAGTGTTATGAACCTTTCTTTGTCGATCCAGGAATAGGACTTACTATACTCTGATTTTCTGGCTCTTTTAGGTGATGGTATAGACTCAATGATCCAGACCGGTCTTTTTTGATAAGTTGTTTCCTTCATTATTTTATAGGAATATTCATCAGTTTTAGGACTTTCCATGTCTTCAATCGTGAACTCTGTTCCAAAAAAGGCTTGTTTTTTAGCGTCCTCATCATCACTATCTCCTGACACAATTTTTCGTACTTTGTTCTCCTCTGAAAAATAGAGCCAGGTTTCCGTATCTTCATCGGGGTCATCATACTCATAAGACAACATCGCAATGCCTTTTTCGCCAATGGGTTGCAAGATAATAGAAATGGCCTTACTATCTTTCAGACTACTTCCGGTATCTTTCTGAACCCCCTCCAGAACTTTTACCTGAGGTTTTTCTACGCAGGTAATTTTCTTCCCGGTTTTGCCATACTTGCAGGTTGATAGAGTGGTTTTTTGAATAGAGGATTGCGTCGACTCTGTTGATATTTTATCAACCTTTTTCATAATTTCTTTGGCGGTCATAGTAAAAGCAATACTGGTTATTGAGAAAACCAATATTATTACACAAACAGGAACTTTAAGATTCATATTTCCCTCTCGGATTGCATATATCGTTATACAGTATCATTAATATTTTGAAAAAACCTTTTGTGAAACCGAAGCAGGCTCGGTTTCCAGTGCATCTAATCTATTGAAACAGGTACTGAGGTCTAATGAGTTGTTACTATCACACCAGTTTCCTGCTGGTTTGCAAATCTCATTTTAAAAATCAGAATCAAAGCCGGAATCAAAAACAGATCACATAAAAGTGCAACAAAAATAGCTAAAGAACCAAAAATTCCGACTTTCACCAGGCTGGTATTTGTTGAAAATGCCATAATAAAAAAACCAAAACCCAGAATTAAGGTTGTAAAAGTAATCGCTTGCCCAACTTCTTTAACGGTATTGACCAGTGCTTTATAAATACTTGGTGTTTTCAAAATTTCACCACGATAATGAGTAATAAAATGAATTGTGTCATCAACTGCAATACCGATAATTACCGGTGCAATGATAATGGTATCCGAATCCAGGGGAATATCAAATAATCCGAGTAAACCAAAGGTTAAAGTGGCAGGGATTAAATTGGGAACAATCGACATTATTCCGATTCTGAAGGTTCCGAAAATAAAAATGAGCAGAATACTGATAATAGCAATCACCATACCCAGACTCCTGACCTGAGACCAGCTGATATAATCAGCTAACTGCATCAGTAGTGCTAAGCCACCGGTAATTGTTATTTCACTACTTGGATATTGCTGAATAACTGTTACAAAGGCCTGATCTATATCAGCTTTAACCTGGTTAAAAAACCCATTATATTCAAAAGAACCTGCATTATATAATTGTACACTGATATGAGATTTACTGTAGTTATCAGAAACCAGTCTTCTTCTATCTTCCGGGTTGGCATTGTTGAACATGAACAGGGATTGGGATAATATTCTGGGATTATCCGGAATAATATACATTTCGTCCCGATCTTCATTGAGTGCTTTATAGGTGTCTTTAACAACATCCGCCAAAGAAAAGGTTCTAGCGACAAGATGTTGATACTTTTGCTCAATATCTCTTTGAAGTTTTTCCATGGCTTTCAGTACCAAAGGATCTTTCAAGGCATTTTCCTGTTTCAGATCGATATATATTTCCATATTCTGGGTACCGGCCATATGGGTATCAACAACATCATAACGAATCCTGAGAACACTACCCTCTTTAGTAGCCTTAACCATATTGGAATCCACTTTTACCTGGGTGGCACCATAAATACATAAACCAAAAATCACAGCGAATACCGCAATTATTAAACCGGGGGATTTCTTGACTATTGGTAAAATCATATCCAGAGCTTTTTGAACGACGACTGAAAAATCTGGAATCCATTTGATTTTTTTTGATTTGATATATGTCCCTTTTTTAGATACGGGGGCTAAAACATCCAGCATTAACGGTAATAAATAAATGGTAAAAATAAAGGCAAAGAAAACACCTGCCGCAGACATATATCCAAATACCTGAATGTGACTGATTTCTGATGTACTTAAAGCTAACATTCCCACCATGGTAGTAACCGTTGTTAGTAAACACGGTAAAGCAGCTTTTTCAAAAGCATTGGTTAAGGCAACCTGATGATCCATTCCTTCTTTTCTGAATAGCAGGTAACCAGATATAATATGTATAGCATCCGCAATACCTACTGCCAGAATTAACAGAACAGTCAAAGTAATCATAGAAGTAACAGTAGCACCTAACCACCCTGTCAAACCCAAAGTCCAGACACAACTCAACACTACAACCGCAATCGGCCACAGAACAGCACTAATGGATCGGAATAAATACCAAAGCAAGGCTACCATTATCAATATCATGACACCAAATAGTGGCCCCATTTCCTCCATCATCTCCATAAAAATTTTCATCATGGGAGCGTTTCCCACCGGATAGAATTCCAAAACATCTGTATACTTTTTCTGATATAGAACGGTTTCCAGAGCGGTCATGAGATCGAGATAATCTTGCATTTCAATCGCTTTATACTTAATTTCTTTAACGACCGCAGTTTGATCAACCCGAACAGAGATCTCTTCCATTTCACCATCATCTTCAAACTCTTCTGAATCCATTTCAAAATCGGAAGCTGGTTCCGGGGATTTGTCTAAGTCTATTTCTTCTAATGGTATCGTACCAAAATCAGTTTCTACTGTAATAGCACCATATAGAAAATCTTTTGAAAAATAGAATAAAGGAAAGCTTTGCTGTTTACGTGCCTTATCACGAAGAATTTCACGTTGCTCCTTAGTTTCTGGAAAATCTGTACCGATAAATTTTTTGGATATCAATGTATCCTGATCCACTTCCAAAACACTTGCACTAACAATACTATTGATTTTAGTCAGGTGTTCCAAAGCTGAAATTTCACCGGGTTTTAATTTATCCCTATAATTTAAAATTTCTTCTCTAATACCGTGAACGGCCTTTAGAGAATTTTCAGATAAAATGTCACCATCTTTAGCTTTATAAACAATAAAAATACCGTCTTCGCTACCAAATTCGCCTCTAAATTGATTAAGCGCTAGTTTAGTCGGATCATCATCACTAAACCAACTCTCAAGGGTCATATCAAACTTATTCTGAACGATCCCAAAACCCATAACAATCGTAACTACTATAAAAACTGCCCATACAAACCACTTAATTCGTCTCAAATGATCCGGAACAGTAGCAAAATAATGACTGAGGGCATTTAACAATTGCTTCATATTTATATCCTCATTTAAATTTGTTTTCCTTAATTAGTGTTCGAATGAAAATGCCATTATTGGATATCAAACCGGTAATTGGGGGTATCGTTACGAAGCCTCATGATCCTCGTAACTACCTGGTATTTAAACACCATATTCACAACACCCATTTTTTTTATGAGTTGTCTTGAACATAGGCGATTCTGGGTTGCCAATATTGTACCTTTTTTAGTTCTTCTATTATTACAGCAGTTTAATATAATTTCATTTGTTTTTTCACCAAATAAGATATTTCAGTTTTCGTATATGGTAATTGATTATATCTCCTACCGTATATAGGAAACGAAAACATAATTTGATTGATACTTAAAACATATTCTTTAAAAATTTCTTTATCGATTTAAGAATCTGATACCTTAAATCCAATCCAGTTAAAAAGCAAATAGCTTAAATCAATAATTGTTGACCCAGATAAATCAATCAAAACGAATATTTATTTAATTGTTTATTTGGTAGTTTCAACACTAAAAACAGAATATATTTTGTATTAAATTATAATTTATTTACTATTTTTACCATTCTTTTCGCCTAATGTATTGACTTCGTGATTTGAACTGCAATATCCTCTCAGGAGCGTTTCAATTCTTAAAAGGAGAAACGTCCTTGGATCAATCAAAAAATATCCGGGATATTTCTAAATTTGATCTTATCATCAAATGGTTGATTAAAGTGGTTTTTTAACTAGTATATTCCATGACATTAAAGGAGATGGTATTATGTCAGAAAAAACACTGCATCGAAATTTTTTTCAAAGATTATTAGGAATCTGCCAAACAAAGCAACCTCTTGATTCAAATAGTTGGATATTAGAAAAAAGTCAGATCATCATCGACCTTGATAAAATGTCGGAACTGTCACAACCTGACAGTGCAGTGCGCCTGGAATTAGACACATTCCCTAATCGAATTCTTGTCATCCATACAATCAATGATGATTTTTTTGCCTTCCGAAATAAATGCACCCATGCAAAACGAAGAATGGATCATATCCCGGGAACTGATCAGGTTCAGTGTTGTAGTATTGGCAAATCAACCTTCAGTAAATCCGGTAAAATTGTATCGGGTAGTGCGAAAAAACCCATTATTACTTATCAGATAAAGAAAGAAGAAAATCAACTCATTATTGAGTTCTAATCAATGAAATGATCGGAATCTTCAAACCGTTTTTACTGCTTTCCAGCGATTCTGCTTCCACAACAGGTACCATCTCAGAATTAACACAAAAAGATATCGTACCTCACCAACGTTTAAGAGAAGGTGCCCAAATTGATACTTTGGATGAAGCGCTAACGCCAATGCCATAAAACCCAGTATTTGACAAACATTTTATGCAAAATCATCATTATATCATTGCTTTGCTTTGGATCATTTGGTGCACCATCCACAGTTTTTTAGCCTCCGATACTGTAAATCAATGGATTCAATCTAAACCGGGTCGTTATCCAAATTATTTCAGATTATTTTACAACCTTTTAGCTGGAATATCACTAGCCCCCGTCTTATGGTATGGCCGGCTATTTGAGCCGCAAATCATTTTTCACTTTACCGGTGTTTGGACAGTTCTTCAAATTATTCTCGTTGGAATCGCTATATTTTTTTTCTGGAGTGGTGCCCGGGAATATGATCTAGCTTACTTTTCCGGTCTAAGACAAATAAAATTTGATGAGAAAGCATCCGTTGAGTCTGTAAACCTTTCGACAGCTGGTATCTTACAAATTACCCGGCATCCCTGGTATACAGGAGGAATTATCTTCATCTGGTGCTATGACGGTCAGTTATCATTATCTGGTATCATTTCAGATACGATTATATCCATTTATTTTATTATCGGGGCTAAATTGGAAGAAAAAAAACTGGTGAAAAATTTTGGATCACAATATACTGAATACCAGGATAAGGTATCAATGTTAATTCCTTTTAAATGGATTAAATCTAAATTTAAAAAATAGCGTGAAAACAGGATTGTCTATTTTAATAGCTGTAAGCTTAATGATTGTCAGTAGCTGCAGCAGCACTAAGTTATCACCTGTCAACATTCTTCCGGGAAAATGGGAAGGTGTTAGTAAAAAAGGAAAGATCGTTGTGCTGGAATTCAAGACCAATCAGGAAGTTGTATTGATCCATGGTCAACTGAAATTGAAAAGTACCAAAGGAAAAAGAAAGGTTATGTATGAACTGGATCAATCTGTCTCCCCCAATCGTATCAAACTGATTATTCACCAATATAACAGCCTATCAACGAAACCTAAAACACTGGGGATGATATATAAGGTTTTGGCACCCGACACGATCCTGATAGCTATCGGGAATATTGCAGAGGAATATCCAAAATCATTCGAAAAAGTTTCTCCAAAAGATAAAACCATCCTAGTGAAACAGGTTGGTACTCAATAAAAATTTAAATTAAAGGTATCAGATCCACAAAGGAAGAAATCATAAAATCAGAAGCTTCTGGCCAAAAATAGTCTTCTTCAAAATCAATTAAAATGGTACTGGTGCCGGCATTGATCCCTGACTGTAAATCATAGATATAATTTCCCACCATAACGGCCTCATCAGCAGATTTTTCCCATTGTGTTAATAATTTGTTTATTCCATCCGGGTCAGGCTTAGGTATCGCATCATCTCTTCCTTTTATTGACTCCGGTGAGAAGAATTGATCACATCGAATATGTTCCAGTGTTTGAATAGCAATATCCTGCGCATTTCTGGTGACTATCCCCAGGTGATTTGGTTCCTTGCTCAAAGCTTCCAGGAATGGGTGAAGACCGGGTGCAGGTTGTGCTTTAACAGCTAGTCCTCTTTCAATATCATCCAGTTTTTGACGGGCAAATTGGTACTGATCTTTAGAAAGCGATTTCATGTACTCTATAATATCACCGTCTTCAGGCACTCCTAACACTTGTCTAATATGGACAAAATCATGAATCGGTATGGTCAGGGTACCATCCATATCAAAAATCCAGGCAGTTTTTTGACTCAAACGAACATTTTTTGAATTAATTATCACTTTATCGACCAGTTTATTTTAAAGCAACGGTCACTCTTATTGCCGTTTGCCAGATTTTTGTAGTGTCTTTTGAAAACTATTTAGAACTGTTCTCATGGCGTCAAACAGAAACCACTAAGCGTCAATCTGAGGATTATGAGAATGTCGTTTACAATAACCAAATGTTTTGCAGATTATAAACTTTTTAATACCAACTCCGCCAGATCAAGTACTTTAACATCTTCCTCTTTGGATTTTTCTTTAAGCCCATCCTCAATCATGGTCATACAAAAAGGGCAATTGACGGTAACAATATTAGCAGACGAATTCAGAATCTCCTCAGTTCTTTCAATATTGATCCGTTTACCAATCGTCTCTTCCATCCACATTCTGGCACCTCCGGCACCACAACAAAAACTTTCATTTTGTTTACGATCCAGTTCTGTATATTTCTGACTGATTTTTTGCAGGACTTCACGGGGTTCCTGGTAGGTTTGGTTATACCGTCCTAAATAACAGGGATCATGATAGGTTATTTTATCTTCACTGGTGGAATTAATTTTAATTTTCCCCTGTTTCAATAGTTGGGATATTATTTCTGAACTATGCGTCACCTGGTAATTTCCATCTAATTGAGGATATTCATTCTTTAAAGCATGCAAACAGTGAGGACAGGCCGTTATGATTTTTTTAACACCATAACTATTTAAAACTTCGATGTTTTCCATAGCCATCATCTGAAAAAGCATTTCATTTCCGGCCCTTCGCGCAAAATCACCGGTACATTTCTCTTCAACACCCAAAATACCAAAGGAGACGCCCGCTTTTTGTAATACTTTTGCGACGGCCACAGATACTTTTTTGGCCCGATCATCAAATGAACCGGCACAGCCGACCCAAAACAAGTATTCTACTTCAGCGTTTTCCGCTAGAGTTTGAATATTCAAACCTTCAGCCCAATCTCCGCGTTTATCATAACCGATTCCCCAGGGATTACCATTACGTTCCAATCCTTTTAAGGCCGGATTCAATTCTTTAGGATAGGATTCAGCCATTAGGGTTTGTCCCTGTCGCATGGCATTAATTCGAGGGACATGTTCAATAGTTACCGGGCAAACTTCTTCACACGCCCGGCAAGTCGTGCAGGCCCATAGTGTTTCCGGTTTGATAATGTCACCAACCAACTGCTTATCACTATTAAGCGCTAAAATCTTTTCATTTAACTCCGCCTTGGCATCCTCATCTTTTGTCTGAGTCAACTGATTCACCAATCGCTTTCGGAGGACTAAACTTGGTGCAGTTCTAAACAATTCAGCCTTCAAACTATCATTAAAATCTTTCAGATTTAGTGGTTTATCCGTTAAATAGGTCGGGCAAACATCTTTACACCTTCCGCACTCCGTACAAGTATATAAATCCAGTCCCTGTTTCCAATTCAATTGATGGATATGATTTAATCCCAGGGATTCATCTTCCCAGGCAGCTTCATTTTCCAAATCCAATAATTGGGTTTTTACATGTGGATTATTTAAGGTTTTCAGGAAAACGTTAGGCAGTGCTGTAATCACATGAAAATGTTTTCCCAGTGGTAAAAAATTTAGTAACACCATCAAACAAGTGATATGTAACCAGAATGAAACATGTAAAATTGTAGTATTCGTTGCTTCTCCTAATCCGGTAAATCCTTTACCAAAAAAAACTGCCACCGGTGTCCAGCTGAATTCATTACCCCAATCAGCGTTGTTAAAAAAATCCCAATTTTCTCTATTACCAAATATCTGAATTAAATTATAACGAGCACCGTCATAAAACAGATCCGTTATCATCAAAAAACCAATGGCAAGCAGAACGAAATAGGCTTCAAAGGAGTTGTGCATCCGTTTTGGTTTTACAATTATTCTGCGATAGAGTGCGAACAAAATCATACACAACACCACCCCTTCTGCAATATCTTTCAAGAGAATATACCCGTAACCGAGTACATTTGAATCATTAAATAATGGTAAATGGAATCCCTTTTGAAAGCCTTCACCCATTAGTGTTAAGCTTCTAATAAACAATATACAAAATCCCCAGAATATTAGTGCGTGCATTATCCCGGATAAGCGTTCCTTTTTTCTGCCTATCAATTTTTTTTGTCCGATGGCGATGAAAAAAACTGCTTTTAATCGCTCCCCGATCTCTCCGTATGAAGCTGTGGATCCCAGTGATTTTAAAATAGCCAACTTATTACGAATGATGATACCAAAACTTATCATTCCTATCAGTAGAACGCTTAACATTAACAGCGGATTCATCCAAACCTCTTTGATTAGTTTCTTACTTTTTTAATTTCATCTCTAAGAATAGGTACCACCTCAAACAAATCACCAACAATCCCATAGTCTGCGACATTGAATATCGGCGCTTCCGAGTCCTTATTTACGGCAACGATAACTTTAGCACCATTCATTCCGGCAACGTGTTGAATTGCTCCTGAAATACCAATCGCAAAATACAAGGTTGGAGATACAATTTTCCCTGTCTGTCCGACTTGAGAATTGTGTGGCATTACCCCTGCGTCAACCATCGCACGGGAAGAACCAAATCCGGCTTTCAGATCTTTAGCCAATGCCTTAACCAGATCAACGCCTGTTTGATCTTTAACACCCCGACCAACAGAAACAACAATATCTGCGTCCGCAAGATCGATCTCCTCACCGGCATCCTGAATTATTTTTTGAATCACAGCTCTAAGATCCGTTTCGGGTATTTCCAAATTATGGATATTTTCAGTACCGCTGTATTCACCATCGATGTCAAAGGCACCTGCTCTAACAATAACAACAGCCGGAGACGTATTAAACTGAATCTTTTGATAAACTTTTCCTGCAATCGCAGGTCGATTAACAATCACTTTACCATTTTCAATTGAAATATCTGTGATTTCCGTTGCGCAAGCTGACTTAAACCGAGCGGCTACCCGGGGAGCCGTCGCCTTACTACTTTCTGAAAAAGCAAACCATACCTGTTCTGCCTGGTATTGCTTCACTGCCTGAATAACGCAATTAGCATAAGATGAGGCTGAAAACATTTCCAATTTATTATCATTGGCCAGATACTGTGTATCAGTTCCAGCTTGAGCTAATTCAGGGATTAGTCCTTCAATGTGATTACCTATCGCTACAACAGCCACATTTTCGGAAAGCGTTCTGGCTTTAGAAATGAGTTCTAATGTCCCTTTTTTCAAGGCGTTTTGTTTAATATCTGCCACTACCAGTATTTTTGTCATAATTACTCACCTGATTTTGAATGGTTATTAATTGTCTTTAAATCACTTTAGCTTCATTGCTTAATAATTGAACAACCTTTGCTGTTATCTCTGCAGCATCGCCTTCAAATTTCTTTCCGGCCTGTCGAACAGATGGTGCTTGGTATTCTAAAATTTCTGTTCGTACTGGTTGCATATCAATTTGTTCAAGTGTCAGTTCCAAATCTGCGAGTGTTTTAGTCTCAATGGCTTTTTTCTTAGCCATCATAATACCTCTCAAAGCTGGTAATCTTGGTTCATTGATGCTATCGCTCACTGTCAGCAACGCGGGTAAATTCACATTTATTATTTCTGTTCCTGAATCTCCAATTCTGGATACAGCTAATTGCGATTCATCGACAACTTCAATCGCTACAACATTGCTGACACAGGGGATATCCAGGTACTCCGCCAACATAATCCCCGTATGTCCATTATCAGTATCTTGTGCCTGTTTTCCGGTAATAATTAAGTCATAGTCACCGTTTTCATAAATTTTTTTCAATACTTTCGCATAGCCATTTGAATCAGCACTTTCCAATAAAGGATCATCCACATGAATCCCATTTTCAATGCCCATTGCATAAGCTTTCCGAATCATCAAAGTTGATTCAGAATCACCCATACATACTAACGTGGTTTCAGCCCCGTTATTTTCTTTTAATTGTACAGTTGCCTCAACAGCATTTTCGTCCCAGGCATTCATCACATATTGCAATCCATCCTGGACGATTTTACCCTCTTTAACCTGAATATTCAGTTCAACGTCCACAACTTTTTTGACAGTGGTTAAAATTTTCAAAATTGCCTCCTTATAAAAAAGCCTTCTTTATTAATCCGCAATATAAACTGTTTTTCCAGACTTATACTGAAACTTTGTCTTTATTTCAACACATCTTTAGCGATGACGATTCTTTGAATTTCATTGGTACCTTCATAAATTTCTGTAATTTTTGCATCTCTAAACATACGCTCAACTTCATATTCACAAATATAGCCATAACCGCCGTGGACCTGAATCGCTTCCTTTGTCACCCATGTTGCCGTTTCGGAAGCGATGGTCTTGGCCATGGCAGATTCGACAGAATGCTGCATTTTCTGACATTTTAACCAAGCTGCTTTGTAAGTAATTAATTTAGCAGATTCGATTTTGAGTTTCATGTCCGCTAATTTAAATTGAATCGCCTGAACTGCAGCCAGTGGTTTTCCAAATTGTTTCCGTTCTTTAGCATAGGCTCGGGATCGATCAAAAGCACCTTCTGCAATGCCCAAAGCCTGCGCCGCCACACCAATTCGACCACCATTTAAGGTTTCCAGAGCGATTTTAAATCCCTCTCCCTCTTTTCCCAATAAATTCTCTTTAGCAACCTTTACATTGTCCAGAGCAAATGAAGTGGTATAGGAACCACGAATACCTAACTTCTCTTCATTACCCATTATTTCAATACCGGAGGTAGAAAGATCCACAATAAAGGCTGATATTCCTTTATATCCCTGGCTGCGATCCCTGGTCGCAAAAACAATACCGATCCCTAAATATCCACCGTTGGTCACAAATATTTTATTCCCATTTAAAATATAAGCATCTTCTTTTTCAACATAAGTCGTTCTAATATTTGCCGCATCACTACCGGAATCAGGTTCTGTTAGTAAAAAACACCCGATTTTCTCCCCGGTGGCTAAAGATGGTAGAAAATTCTGTTTCTGTGTTTCAGTGCCACTCTGCAAAATCGGATTACAACATAGCGATGTGTGTGCGGAAATTAAAATGCCTGTTGAAGCACAGGCTTTTGAAACCTCTTCAATAATAATGATATAAGACAAGAAATCCAGATCGGCCCCGGAATAAACTTCAGGTATGTATGCTCCCAGATAACCTAATTCCGATATTGTTTTGACGAGTGTCGGATCAATCATATGATTTTTGTCAGTATCAATGGCTGCCGGTTTTATTTTACTTTCAACAAGATCACGTGCACCCTCCTGAACAAGTAAATGTTCTTCGCTGAATTCAAAATCCATATATGCCTCTCTTCCCAAAGTTTGCAATTTATTGAAGGTTTTTAGCAGTCTTAGGATACAAATAGTTAACGCAAGAGTCAAGAATTAACAAAATGATGTTTTGGTATGTATTCCGTTTATATCCTTTAATATCTCTATATTTTAAACTTGCTCGAGGAAAAACTTAATGATAGGCTTCTTTTTATTGATAACGTAAAGGTAAGATAATGGAAAAAGAATTAATGCATATCGGCAAACTGGCAAAACTAACCGGGATTACTCCCAGAACCATTCGCTATTATGAGGAGATATCGTTATTGGATCTACCTAAGCGGTCAAAAAGTGGCACCCGAATCTATGATGATGATGATTACCGGCGGTTAAAGTTTATTTTACGGTTGAAAGATCTGGGAATTACCCTTAAAGAGATGCAGGAAATTGCAGATTTATATCAAATCAGTCGTAGTACGGAGCATATCATGCCAATGCTGATAGACATTTTAGACAAACATATCGGTAATATAGATAACAAAATATCCAGAATCACTGCTTTGAGAACAGATATCTCCAGTTATCGTCAAAGAATTTTAAAACGCCTGAATAAAAGTAATTTCGAATAAATATATTACTGACATTGAATAATTTTATCTTCGCGGTAAATACATTCTACCTGTTCACCATTAGGATAAGTAAATACACCACGACCATGAAACAATCCTGCCTTAAACTGCCCCTGATATCGATGACCATCCGGATAATGTAAATCCCCAACCCCATCATAGACACCGGATTTAAACTCTCCAGTATACCTTAAACCATTTGAACTATTATAAACGCCGGAACCATGAAACTCTCCCTGGAAAAAAACACCCTTATAATGAGATCCATTGCTAAAAAAAAGTGCTCCAGAGCCGTGAAATTGATCATTTTTGAAAGTACCAATATAACGATTGCCATTTAAATAAATATACTCACCAGTTCCTTCGATTTGGCCCTGCAAAAAATTGCCTTTTAATTTAGATCCATTACTAAAAAAAAGCGTTCCGGTACCATGGTATTGATTTTTTTTGAAAGCCCCGACATAACGATTACCATTTAAATAAATATACTCGCCAGTTCCTTCAATTTGGCCCTGCAAAAAATTGCCTTTTAATTTAGATCCATTGCTAAAAAAAAGCGTTCCTGCACCATGGTATTGATTTTTTTTGAAAGCTCCGACATAATGATTACCATTTAAATAAATGTATTCGCCGCTTCCCTCCATTCGCCCCTGTAAAAAATCACCTTTATATTCACCTACTCCCGAAATTTTTAGATTTCCTTTACCCTGATAGACGTTATTCAAAAATGACCCCTTATATAGATCACCATTTCTCTTTTTCAATTCACCAAAACCATGAAAATTGCCATCTACAAAATCACCACTATATTTAAGACCTTTGCTATCAGAAAAAACACCTTGGCCATTAAACTGATTATTTTTGAAGAACCCGGAATATTTATCTCCATTTTTAAAAGTAAATGCTCCTTTACCATTTAGCTGATTATTCTTGAAAGACCCGGAATATTTATCTCCATTTGCATAGGTCAATTCCCCAATGCCATTTTTTACCCCGGATTTAAAATTACCTCTATACTTGGATCCGTCCGGATAAATCATTTCCCCCTTCCCATAGATTTTGTCTTTAGAGAAACGCCCCTGATATTCTCGACCGTCTTTAAAAATCAGTTTTCCCTGACCGTGCATCAGGTTTCGATTAAAATCTCCCGCATAACTGCTGCCATCTTTAAAAATTAGTTTTCCCTGACCGTGCATTAAATTTCGATTAAAATCTCCTTCATAACTGCTGCCATCTTTAAAAATTAATTTTCCTTTCCCTTGAAAACGGCCTTTCTTAAAATAGCCGGCATAAGTACTGCCATCATCAAACTGATATGTCCCTTGCCCGTTGTCACAATCCCCTTTCAGGCATTGCTTGGCGGAAACGGTAGCAACTTGACCAGCAATTAGTATCAAAAAAAGTATTAATGTATTGATTATATTCATTTCGGATTACTCATTGGAAAAAAGCTATTAATTAAGGTGGATCCACTTTGCTTGATCCCCCTACAGCTTAAATAATGCATTAGGATATAAGTATTGAAAAATCACTTTGCTCTTAATGAAACTGCAGAGAATCTTATTAATTACGGGTTTAGATCTTATATCGAAATCCTTAACATATTCTAATGATTCAGCCTATTATATTTTGCTACAACAGATATTAACTAGATAATGTTTTTATATCATTGATATTACAGTACATAAAATATTGTTGTGCACTACTTATAAATAGTGATATTTTTTAATTTCAATTAATATTTAAAATTTTAGACACTAATAACAACTTAAACATATTTGGCATGAAGACTAAATCCGTAAAAATTGGAATCATCACTGTTAGTGACCGCGCCTCCAAAGGTGAATATGAAGATAAGGGGGGACCGGCGATTATCGATTGGTTAAATAATACGCTGACCACAAAATGGGAACCCTCCTATTCAATTATTCCTGATGAACAGCAGGAAATTGAAAAAATGCTTTGCCAGAAAACAGATGACGAAGCGTGTTGTCTTATATTAACGACCGGTGGTACTGGCCCGGCAAAAAGAGATGTTACCCCTGAAGCAACCCTGGCTATCGCAGACAAAGTCATGAATGGTTTTGGTGAGCAAATGAGAGCCATCAGTTTAAAATATGTTCCCACCGCAATATTATCCCGACAGGTGGGTGTCATTCGAAATAATTGCCTGATCATCAATCTACCTGGCCAACCAAAAGCTATCAAAGAAACTCTGGATGATCTATTTGCGGCTATTCCCTATTGTATAGAATTAATGGATGGCCCTATTATTCAAACAAATCCTGAAATTGTCGTTGCATTCAGACCCAAATCGGCTAAACCCATCCCTGAATAAATATTAAAAAAAAGGTAATAAAATGATTAGTTATGAAGAAGCATTGAACTTTGTTTTGGACAGTGCTGATCAATTGGACCCCATAAATGTGCCTATTGAAGAAGCCTTACTTTATGTATTGGCAAAAGATGTTACATCAGACAGACCTCTTCCACCCTTTAACCGGGTCGCAATGGACGGATTCGCTGTTAATTCTTCCGATTTCACAGCGCCTGAAGTTCGATTAAAACTGGTCGCCTGCATTGCTGCGGGAGATGACTATCAAAAGCCGCTTCAATCGGGAGAAGCCATTCAAATCATGACCGGCGCTCCTTGTGTCGAAGGTGCTGATGCTGTGGTTATGGTAGAAAAATCAAAAAAAGATGGTGACTTTGTAGTATTAACAGAAGAAAGTATGGCCCCGGGTTTAAATATTGCTAAAAAAGGCGAAGATGCACCCCTTGGTAAAATTTTAATACCAGCAGGAACCCGTTTAAATACCACTGGAATAGCCATTTGTGCCTCTGTGGGATTAACCAGCATTCCTGTTTATCGAAAACCGGTTGTTAACGTAATTTCTACTGGTTCTGAAATAATTCCTCCTAACCAGGAACCTCTTCCGCATCAGATTCGGGATTGTAATTCCTTTTCAACCCGTTCCCTATCTAAAAATCTAGGCATTGAAGCCAATTTCCTGGGGATTGGTGAAGATAATAAAGAAACACAGTCACAACTGATAAAATCAGGTCTTAAGGGAGATATTCTGATATTATCTGGGGGAGTATCAATGGGAGAATACGACTTAATCCCATCATTATTAGCGGAATGCGGTGTTAAAAATATTTTTCATAATATTAAAGTTAAACCCGGTAAACCTGTCTGGTTCGGAAAATCTGAATCAGGGACTTACGTTTTTGGGATGCCAGGTAATCCGGTTTCAGTTCAAGCTGGTTTTAAATTACTCATTGAACCCTTAATTCTAAAATTAATGGGCTTGAAGTCACCAAAACCGTTTTTTATAAATTTTGAATTAGGGCATGATATTCATATAAAAAATCCCAGAGAAAATTATATCCCGGCTCAATTAAAAACCAAAGATGGTAAAACAGTATTACAGCAAGTTTTTATCAAGGGCAGTGGAGATTTCTCAAATGTGATTTCCAGTCATGGACTTATGCGATTTCCTGCAGGAACCGGGGTCGTCAAAGCCGGAAGTTACATTCAGTTTATCTCCTGGAACAGAATGAATGATTAAAATAGACAATTTTATCAAGATTCAATTGACAAATTGTTTTGCCCTATGAAATTTTAAATTGATAAGGTTAAGAAAGGCTTTATTTCAATCAGAAAAATTGAAATTTGATTCTGATGGCGCTTGATTTACTGAAAACCAATGACTTGCGTTAATCATTCATTCTAAAGTACAGGGTGCAATAAATCGCTTTTATTTCATCCGGGTTAGTTAGAAAGGGCCAAAGAACAGCAATGTTTTTGGCCCTGTTTTTATTTAATAATCAGTAGTGAGTTAATAAAATATGGATCCTTTACAAGAAAAAGCCGTTGAAGTTTTTAAACAAATTTCTTTTGGTGATAATGGCACAAATATCATCGATGCCAATGTTGTTCATTCAATGAGCATTGAAGGTACAACCGCACATTTGGTATTCGTCATTGATAAAGAGCACGAGGGCCTTCGAGATTCAATCGGTCAGCAAGTCAGAGAAGAATTAACTAAAATTGATGGCATTGAACAGGTTGTCATTCGATTTACACAGAGTGAAGATGAAGCCAAAGCCTCATTAGGAACATCTCCACAACAGGCACAATACCTTAAAGAATATGCTAACGTAATACTGGTCGCAAGCGGAAAAGGTGGGGTTGGTAAATCAACGATAGCTGTTAACCTGGCTTTGGCTCTAAAATCGTTGGGAAAAAAGGTTTCACTTTTAGATGCTGATGTTTTTGGCCCATCAATTCCCGCCATGTTAAATGCCAGGGATGAAAGGGTTTTGGTTGAGAAAGATAAGATTAAACCCATTGAAAGACTTGGTATGCAGTTTATGTCAGTCGGAAACATGGTCGATGAAGAAATGGCAGTGATCTGGAGAGGACCAATGGTTCATCAGGCCCTTGAACAAATTTTAAGGGACTCCGCCTGGAATGGTGGCGATTTTATGATCATCGATCTACCTCCCGGAACCGGTGATGTACAAATTACCATCGCCCAATTAACCCAGGCAACCGGAACAGTGGTGGTCTGCACCCCACAGGACGTAGCTTTGCTGGATGCCAGAAAAGCCATGGGCATGTTTGGTAAAGTCAATATTCCGGTTTTAGGTTTGATTGAAAACATGAGCTCCTTCGTCTGTCCAAAATGTGGCGCTGAAACACCGATTTTTAGTAAAGGTGGCGTAGAAAAAGAAAGTGGTGATAAAAATATACCCTTTCTGGGAAGAATCCCCATTGAACTAGAAGTTCGGTTAGGCGGTGATAGCGGCGAACCCGTCGTTGATGCGATGCCTAATTCTGCAGTTGCTAAACATTTTAAAGAAATGGCAAAAAATCTAATTGACAGTCTGGAATAATATGACAGCTGACTTTAAACGCACCATACCCGAAGACATCTATTTTGACGGTAAAATGCACATCGTTTGGAAAAACGGTGATCATACCATTTATGACTATTGGGAACTCCGAACAGCCTGCCCTTGTGCAGAATGTATTGATGAATTCACTAATGAGCGAATTCTAGATCCCAATAGTGTCAGCAAAGATATTGATGTTCACGCCAGTGCCTATATAGGGAATTACGGCTTAGAAATTCAATGGAGTGATGGCCATGCCCACGGAATCTTTACATTTAAAGACCTAAGGGATGTTTATCCCCATGAAACCAGGACCCTCAACTAAGAATTTCATTCATGAGTACACGCCTGAAATATAGTCTGATCCATCATGATGGGAATGCCAGAGCCGGGATATTGAACCTGGCCGGGCAACAAATCGAAACACCAATCTTTATGCCTGTTGGTACAAATGGAACGGTTAAAGCGATTACTGTTAATGAGTTAAAAGAAATTGGATATCAGCTAATTTTAGGCAATACTTATCATTTAAGTCTTCGTCCCGGTGATGAAACCGTTAAGAAGTTGGGTGGATTACATCATTTTATGAACTGGGATCGAGGTATTTTAACTGATAGTGGTGGTTTTCAGGTTTTTTCCCTGGGAAAACTAAACAAAATTACCCGTGATGGTGTCTTTTTCCAAAGCCACCTTGATGGTCAAAAAATCTCACTCACTCCGGAACGATCCATCGAAATTCAGGAAAATCTTAATTCGAATATCATGATGGTTCTGGACGAATGTTTAGGATTACCTGCCGACCGAGAAAAAGTTCAAAAATCTATTGAATTGACAACCCATTGGGCGCAGCGATCATTTGATGCCAGAAAATCAGAAAACAATCTGTTTGGAATTGTTCAGGGAGCTAACTATGATGATCTCAGAATTGAATCCGCCCAGGCTTTGATGGAGATTGATTTCGACGGATATGCTATTGGTGGTCTGAGTGTTGGTGAAAGCAAAGATATTATGTACCGAATCACTAATTTGATCGCTCCGATTTTACCAACATATAAACCCAGATACTTAATGGGCGTCGGAGATCCGGTTGATTTACTTGGAGCCGTTGGTTCCGGAATAGATATGTTTGATTGTGTCATGGCAACCCGAAATGCTAGAAATGGTAGTCTATTTACCTTTGATGGTAAAATCAGTATCAAACAGTCCAAATATAAAGAAGATCATCTACCCATAGAAGCATCCTGCCAATGTGAAGTCTGTCAAAACTACTCCCGTGGTTATCTGCGACATTTATACCAGGCAAATGAAATTTTATCTTCCCGTTTAAATAGTTATCACAATCTCTATTTTTTCAAAAAACTCATGGAAAAAGCCCGTGAAGCTATCCTCCAGAATCGTTATCTTTCCTTTAAAAAAGATTTCCTGGCTCAGTATTTACCCTAAATCCAAAAGAACCAACAGATACAGCCAACAAAATACTTTCACTTGTTTAATCTTCATTGCTTAATTACAAAAATTTCGATGATCAAACAGCTTTAGGTTTCGTCATTGCTCTTAATTTTTTAATCCAGATGCCACTCAGGATAAAGGAGTATGCCCAGGTACCAAAGAATATCATAGCAAAAGCTTTTATGATATCCGAACTACTGCCATCCAAAGAAAAAGCCGGCACATAACCGAACAGAAAAGGACCCAGATATAAAAATTTCGCAAATTTGAAAGATGTGAAAGCGGTTTTCCACATATTGGCTTTAGCAATGGTCGCCCCCGCAAAGGCGGCAATACAAACAGGCGGTGTGATATTGGAATCCTGTGACAACCAATATACTATCATATGGGCTGCAAGTTCATTCACACCAAGGTGTAACAGTGCCGGAACCGCCACAACGGCTGTAATCAGATATGCTGCTGTAACAGGAACACCCATCCCCAGTACTAGTGACGCAAGGGCAATTAACAAAATAGTCAGCCACAGTTTTCCAGCGGCCAACTCTATGACAATATCGGCAAAAGTTAAAATCAGTCCACTAAAGGTCAATACACCAATGATGATGCCAATAACACCCACCGTCGCCCCAATTTTGAGACTACTTTCTGTTCCTGCTCTGGACGCTTCTATAAATTCTTTAGGCCCAATACGGGTGTCCTTATTCACCCAGCTAATGACAATACAGGTACCAAGCCCAACAATAGCAGAATATCCCGGAGAAAAGCCATAAAGCATCAATATTGTAATGACCACTAGTGGTGAGACGTAATACCACTCTTTCTTAAGAATTTCCATTGCTCCGAATTTACTTTTTTCGCCTTTAATATTATGTATTTTAGCTTCGTAATGTACCATCATAAAAACACTAAAAACGTACATTAGCGCAGGAAAGATAGCCACCAACATAATTTTGGAATAGGGAACACCGGTCAATTCAGCCATGATAAAACCACCGGCTCCCATGATCGGTGGCATAAACATACCTGATATAGACGCAGCTGGTTCAATACCCCCAGCTACATGTGGTCTAAAACCGGCTTTTTTCATCATGGGGATAGTAAAGGTTCCGGTTGATACCACGTTGGCAATAGCACTTCCGGAGATAGAGCCAAACAGCCCACTGGCAATAACAGCTACCTTACCGGGGCCACCAATTTTATGACCCACAGCGGCCAAAGGAAAGTCGATGAAAAATTTTTGACCCCCGCATTTTTCCAAAAAAGCACCAAAAAGGACAAATAGAATCACATAAGTTGCCAGTACATTAGCCATGATGCCGAATACACCATCACTTTTGTAAAAAATACTGGTGCAAAGCTCCGGAAAAGTATCACCGGCATGGGAAATCAAATCGGGCATAAAGTCACCATAGACACCATAAAGCAAAAGGACACAGCCCATAATAACAAAAATATTTCCAACCACACGTCTTGCCAGTTCAATTCCTATTAGAACCCCTATCATCGCAATCAGCATATCAATTTCTGTTTCTGCCCCGGTTCTATAGTTAATCACCTCAAAATTCATCATCCAATACCCGATGCTTATTATGGAAAGAAGAATCAAGGCATAGTCCACAATGCGAAAAACCAAGGTTTTTGACCGGTAGACCAAAAAGACAAGTATATAAGTTATTATGACATAAATTCCTCTGTGATACTGTGTTGCCGCAGGTTGATAAACCGCGGAATAGGAGTAAAACACAACCAAAGCAACCGATAAAAAATCGAATATAATTTGTTCGACTCTACTTAGTTTTTTATACACAAAATTCCTTTTTATTATTAAAATTCACCAGATGATGAATCAGATAACGCAGAAAATTAAACTATCGCCTATTCACAACTTATCAAATTGAAACAACTCGCTCAGGGAGCTTTTAAAAATCGATTTTAAGAGCGTTCTTTTAGAATCTTTAAAAACGGACAGGACCACTACAATTCTAATTCAAATTACCAGGGAGAGATTTTCTCATGAACTGTTTTCTCTCCACTGGTTTAAAAATCAGAAGTAATTATTACATCCCTTTTTCTTTCCAGAACCTTTCAGCACCTGGATGAAAAGGAGTTACGATATTACTTGGTCCGGTTTTCAGACTCATTTTCTTAAAAGTCTTCTTTTGTCCATACATATGCTTCAATCCGGCATCTGAATAAATCAATGTCAAAAGCTTATAGACAACATCTGCCGGAACTTTGGAGTTTGCTACCCATAGGGCACTATCCTGAAATGAAGGAGCATCATAATTTACTCCTTTATAGGTATAAGCTGGCACAGATAACTTCCCAAAATATGGATATTTCCTAAAAAATCCTGTCGATTTTGCATCTGCTGCCAAATCAATCAAATCAATATCATTGGTTTGTGCAGCCATTATCACAGCACCACTTGGAAAAGCAGTAAACAGCCAAAAAGCGTCGAGTTGATTATTCCCAAAAGCAGCCGCGGCATCATTATATCCCATTGCATTTCGTTCAATCTTATCCCAAACACCCATATGGGAGAAAAAGAGTTCACAATTAGCGAAAGCTCCAGAACCGGCATTACCAACACCTACTTTCTTTCCTGCTAAATCCTTAACACTTTTAATTCCTGAATTCTTTTTAACTACTAATTGCGCTGGTGCACCATAAAGCCAGGCAACAGCCAATACGTTTTTATACTTTCTGGTGTCATTTTTCATCATGCCGTTTCGACCCAGAAAAACATGGCCTGAATAAACCGTACTCATCTGCTGTTTACCAGAGTTGGTTTTTCTCAGGTTTTCTACTGATCCGGCAGAAGTCTGTGCCTTTACAGAGAATTCCTTAACCGCCTTAACGGGTTTATAAACCTGAATGCTATTCGCAACCACCTGGAAAGTTCCACCAGCCGGACCACCACCAAATACAATTCTGGTTTTGGCAAATGTTTCTGATGTAAAAGCAAATATGCACATAGCAGTGATTGCTAAACCAACTATGCTGTTAACAAAAGTTCTTTTAATCATAAGTTCATCTCCCTAAAGTGAAATATATAAAAATTAAAAAACACGAAGAATTCAACCGAACAGCCCCTCCTCAAGCTAAAATATCTATTCAGTTCAGTACTTTCTTCAATTGCGGCAATAGATTCGTTAAAAATTAGGTTTAAAAAAAACCAGTGAACATTTTTTAAAGAATAATGAAATGCTATTTCATTGTGGAAAGGTTAACAGAAAAAAATCTTGAGCGTCAATCCGAAGATCTCTGAAAATTTCGTAAGAAATATTACCAAGTGATGTAAGAATTTTTCTTACTTTTCAGAAAAAAATCGCAAGTTATTCCATTGAAATATATAAAATGTCATTTTCTTACTCTGCTCAACAAGCGTCAACCAAGCAATGGTCACTAAAATCCCATAGCAAAAAATAAAACACTATTCTATTTTCAGACATATTAACAATATATTTTATGGCTTTCAGACAATAATATAAAGACAATTTCCTAAATCGATCACTTTATAAATTGAAAAAATAATGGATTCTATTTTGTAAAGAATTCTGGATTAATATATATAACATCACTCATATATATTTTAAATATTAAGTAGAAACGTTATATAATTTACTTTAAGGCGAGCTTTGTTGTTGGATAGTTTTTAAAAGATTTTTCAAATCTGTTACTAAGCATACTAATCTTATGCCTTGCAGATAATCAAATTGACAAGAAAGATTTGGTATGCATGATTATCCGAATATTAATTAACATTATAAAAACTCAAATTTTCTTCCCCAACATTTAAAAATTAATATTTTCATGACTGACTGTTTACATAAAAACCTGACACTTATTAAAGAAAGAACAGACAAATTAAGATGTAAAATATGTCATCTTACCATAACATCGGAAGAGCTGGGTGAGAATTACTGTCCAGAATGCTACGAAAGAACTGGAAAAAAACAATACGATTTTGAAAAACTCGCTTTAAAACCTTCCAATATCAGTCAATATCGGTGTGAAGATTGTAATGCTACGATTAAAACAAAAGGATAATTTAACGATTCTTCTCACTTGCCTCCATTAAAAAAGAAACAAAATACTGCTTGACATCTCTGGCATTGCTAATCGCATTACTGAACAATTATGATAAATTCAGTATAAGCCACTAAACATAGAGTTTATCATACAGCCATTATACCACTCGCTTTAAAAAAAGTAAAAAAGGAATTTGTTTAATAAATTATATTAACCCACATCACTTTGGACTCACCAATCAGTTGGCAACATTTATCGTGACAAAGATTTATCCGGTATATTAATTACAGGTAAACTGTTAATCAACTTGAATTTTAATCATGTAATTTCAGTAGTTTATCATTCTGAACGAAGTGAAGAATCTTTGTGCGAATTTGAGATCCTTCGGTTCCCTCAGGATGACAGGGCTGATCAAGTTCATTACTAACATTCCACAGATTTATCTGTGTAAAAACTCAGAAGGACAGTTCACTAACAGTGTTCAAACCGATGCCCGGTTTGATGTTTGCAACGAACTCAATATTGTCATCCTGACGGGGTACGAGGAAGGATCTTATCGCTCGCAGATAGAGATTCTTAGTAAGCTCAGAATGCCAGTTCATTGTCATTATAGAATTTTTTATATTTAAAATATATTCGGCTAATTTAAAGGATAAAACGATTAACATTAGCAAAATCAACTATGGAAAACTTAATTTTTAATCGGTCTATAATTTTTATTAGTAAAATTATATTTATGACAAAAACTCATTGATTCGATTTATATTTTTAATATAATTGGGTGTCGGCCTGATTTTGTGACGGTTACAGATGAAATCAATTTGATATTCATGCATGCTGCCTTTACTTCTTCTTGACCAATGTCAACAACTGATCTATAACTTTCTATGGATAATTCTTAATAGTATTTTAAACAGATTTTCTATTTTATTCATGAGTTGAACAAATTAAAAATACTATTAATTTGAATTCAGTTGCCGATCAGATCACGAAATGTTTTCGTAGATTAAATCATTTTAATCAAAAATGTTTTAATGGTTTTTCAATATCGGAATTCGGCTTTTTTAAACAATTATGGAGGAGATAATGAAGAAGTTATTCGTTTTAGGTACTGCTTTGCTTTTGATCCTTTCCTTAGGATTGATAGCGAGTGCCAAAACTTTAAAATTAGGATTGGATGCTGATCCAAAATCAATTGATATTCATGAGCAACTATCGGGTGGTACACTTCAGTTTTCACATTGGGTTTTCGATCCACTGGTAAGATATGCTCAAGATATGTCTTTTGAGCCAAGATTGGCTAAAAGATGGGAAAGAATTGATAAAAACACAATGAGATTTCACCTGGTAAAAGGTGTTAAATTTCATAGTGGTAACGATTTCACAGCTGAAGATGTTCAGTTTACACTAAATCGTTTAAAAACAAGTGTTGATTTTAAAGGCTTATTTGAGCTTTTTTCAGAGCCAGTAATTGTTGATAAATATACGGTAGATATCGTTACCACAAAGCCTTATGGTCTTGTGTTGAATATGATGACTTATATCTTCCCTCTGGATAAGAAGTTCTATACTGGTACTGACGATAAAGGCACTCCAAAAGATGCTGTTGTTAAAGTTGGCCATTCTTTTGCAAAAACTGCATTCCCAAGTGGAACAGGTGCTTTCAAACTGACTCATCGAGATCATGGTGTAAAACTAGTGTTAGAAAGAAATGAGAATTATTGGGATATAAGATCTCCAGGAAACGTTGATAAAGTGATTTTTACTCCGATTGCTGAAGCAGCTACTCGTGTTGCAGCTTTATTATCAGGTGATGTAGATTTTATTTCTCCAGTACCTCCTCAGGATTTTAAACGAATCCAAAAAGACAGCAAGGTAGATCTTGTAACTTTTTCTGGTGGTCGGATCATTACGGTTCAATTGAATCAAAAGAAAAACCCTGCTTTAGCAAATGTTAAAGTACGTCAGGCAATTGCATATGCTGTTAATAATGTTGGGATTGCTAAGAAGATTATGAAAGGTACTGCTACTCCTGCAGGTGGAACCAGTCCTCATGGTTACTCAGGTTTCAGCCCAGACCTAAAACCAAGATATAATCTTGAAAAAGCCAAGCAACTGATGAAAGAAGCCGGATATGCTAATGGATTCACTGCTTCAATGATGGCGCCTAACAACCGATATGTAAATGATGCGAAAATCGCTGAAACATTTACACAGATGGTTGCAAAGATTGGTATTAAGGTAAATCTAAAAACAATGCCTAAAGCTCAATATTGGGATAGATTTGATGAACGTGCTGCTGATATTCTTATGATCGGCTGGCATTCTGATACTGAAGATTCTGGAAACTTTTATGAGTTCCTGGCGATGTGCCCGGACACAAAAACTGGATACGGTCAGTATAATAGTGGCAACTACTGTAATAAAGAAGTTGATAAGCTGACAATAGCTGCCCAGACAGAAACAAATTTTGGAAAGCGGACAGCTATGCTAAAAAGAGCTGAAAAACTGATTTATGATGAAGCCGCTTATATCACTTTCCATTGGCAAAACCATTCCTATGGTGTGAAAAATGGTGTTAATGCTTTGCCAATTGTTAATGCTCAAAATTTTCCATATTTAGGTGACTTAGTTATTAAGTAATCAAGCCTGATAGCAGCCGGATTGTATATACCAAACCGGCTGTTCATTCCTTATTATTGTTACAAATTCCGGTATACAAAAAGGACAAGATATTATGTTCGCGTTTATTATACGTCGCGCAATTCAAGCTATAATGGTGATGATAATCATCAGTTTAATTGGTTTTCTGGTTCAACAAAGTCTGGGGGATCCAATTCGTGATATGGTGGGTATTAGTGTTTCTTTGGAAGAAAGGGATATCTTGCGAACGAAAATGGGTTTAAACGATCCACAATTGGTTCAGTTTTTTAGATTTATTAAAAACGCTGCCCAAGGAGATTTGGGAATTTCTTATTTCCATAATAAACCTGCGTTAGATGTTATATTTAAAAAGGCACCCGCCACGATAGAGCTCGTTTTTATTACCTTGGTTTTAATATTATTGATCACTTTTCCGATAGGCATTCACACCGCTATTTATCCAGATACCAAATTCGCTAAATATGTCTTGGGATTCAGTACGATTGGTGTGGCAATACCTGTATTTCTGACAGCAATTGCCTTAATTTATGTCTTTAGTGTTGAATTACAATGGTTACCCTCCTATGGACGCGGAAAAACTGTTAATCTATGGGGATGGGAGACTGGCCTTTTGACCTGGGATGGCCTCAAACATTTGGTTTTACCCAGCATATCTCTGACATCTCTCTTTTTACCACTTTATATTCGCTTAATTCGATCCGAAATGATGGAAGTGCTGGAAACAGAATATATTAAATTTGCCTGGGCCAAGGGTTTAAAAAAACATCGTGTTTGGTTAATTCACGCTTTAAAAAACACGCTACTACCGATTATTACTGTCTTTGGTGTCGAATTCGGGATGCTGTTTGCTTTCACCATTTTAACAGAGAAAGTTTTCCAATGGCAAGGCATGGGATTTATGTTTTTAGAAGCAGTCGAGAGGGCTGATACAGCTCTTTTGGTTGCTTACTTAGTCGTTGTTGGCATGATGTTTGTTGTGATCAATACAATTGTGGATATTACCTATGGTGTCATTAATCCTACGGTTCGAATAGCAGGTACAAAATGAATAATTGGACACGGTTTAAAAACTCTTATTTTTTATATAGTTTTAAACGTGAGCCGGTGGCCTACATCAGCTTTGCGTTATTTATTATCTTTGTTTTGGTCGCATTACTGGCCCCGGTTTTATCCCCGTATGATCCATATGATGCCATGATGATTGATATTATGGATTCAGAAATACCACCATCCTGGATGGATGAAGGGGAAGAACGCTTTTTTATGGGTACAGATGTACAAGGGAGAGACCTCGTCAGTGCAATGCTCTATGGCTTAAGAACATCTGTTATTATCGGTTTGGGAGCCGTCATTTTTCAAGCAGTACTCGGTATTACTGTAGGTTTGATTTCAGGTTACTTAGGGGGGAAATTGGATTCATTTCTCATGCGGGTAGCCGATATTCAGTTTGCGATTCCCTATTTAATCGTAGCCATTATAGCTAGCGCCATATTTCAGCTTGCCTTTGGAGTAGATCGATTCCAACAATTAGCAGTACCGCTTTTAATCTTTATTATTGGAATATCTAATTGGCCAATGTATGCAAGAACAGTCAGAGCTTCTGTGTTGGGGGAAAAAAGTAAAGAATATGTTGAAGCAGCCAGAGTCATTGGATTGAATCGTAGAATTATTATGTTCAGACACATATTACCAAATACACTGACACCTGTACTTGTATTGTCAACCATTCAGGTGGCACAGGCGATAATGAGTGAAGCAGCTTTGTCTTTTTTGGGTTTGGGGATGCCAATTTCACAACCATCTTTGGGTTCGTTAATCAAAGCAGGTTTTGAATATGTTTTTAGTGGTTCCTGGTGGATTACTTTATTCCCAAGTATTTTACTGATTGTCTTCACACTGGTCATTATTTTATTTGGGGACTGGTTGAGAGATACGCTAAATCCCAAATTATATAAAGGATAGAAATGAGTCATTTACTAGAAGTAAAAAATCTGGATGTAAAATTTGCTTTACGGTTTGGTGATTTAACAGCACTCAATGATATCAGCTTTACACTAGATCCAAATGAAAAATTGGGTTTGGTGGGAGAAAGTGGTGCAGGAAAATCAGTAACAGGCTTTTCTGTGATTAATCTCATCAGTAAACCCGGATATATCGCAGAAGGGTCTATTTTGTTTAAAGGAAAAGACTTAACGAAGATTTCTCCAGCCGAAATGCGTGATATTCGGGGAAATCATATCAGTATGATCTTTCAGGACCCAATGATGACATTAAATCCGGTCATGACAATCGGGTCACAAATGGTTGAAACAGTCCTGGCCCATAATAATGTCACGAAAAAGGCTGCTGAAGAAATCGCACTGGATAGGCTTAGAAAAGTATACATCCCATCACCGGAAAAGAGATTAAAGCAATATCCACATGAATGTTCTGGTGGAATGCGGCAACGCATCATCATAGCAATTGCTTTGTTAACCGAACCTTCAATTATTATTGCTGATGAACCAACGACAGCATTGGATGTTACTATTCAGGCAGGAATAATGGAGCTGTTGTCAGAATTATGTGAAAAAGAAAATATGGGTTTAATTTTAATTACTCATGATTTAAGTGTTGTTTCTCAAGTCACGGATAAAATTGCTGTCATGTATGCCGGGCGAATTATTGAAGCAGGTAATACCGATGATATCATAAAATCACCTATACATCCTTATACAATTGGTTTGATTGGTTCCTTGCCGGGTGGAGATCATGCCGGAAATCGCTTGACCCAAATTCCAGGAATGATGCCTAATTTAACTGAAATCCCATCTGGTTGTGCATTTAACCCGAGATGCGCTTTTGCGGATGAAAAATGTAAAAGCACCAGACCAGTAGCTATTCCAATAGGCAATGAAAACAGACTCGTGGCATGTCACCATATAGATCGGATAAAATGATAGATATTATTAGACAGTATTTTTTGGCCAAACTTCACATACATGAATGAAAATGAATCAGGACAATCAGTTATTAACCATAAAAAATTTAGTAAAGCATTTCGATATTTCGGGTGGTTTTCTGGACCAGTTGAGATTTAAGAAAGGAAAAATCTCAAGAGAGAAAACGTTAGTACAGGCGGTCAATGGTGTCAGCTTCTCAATAAAAAAAGGAGAAACGCTAAGTGTGGTTGGAGAGAGTGGTTGTGGAAAATCAACTTTAGCACGCACAATATTGAGACTTTATGATCCCAACTCCGGGGAAATTATATATGATGGTCAGAGAATTGAAGGTTTAAGTCCTGTAAAGATGTTACCATATCGCTCAAAAATGCAGATGATATTTCAGGACCCCTACGCATCTTTAAACCCCAGAATGACAGTTGCCAGAACACTGGAAGAACCTGTGGTTTTTCATAACAAATCGATGAAAAGTAAAGCAGTCAGGGAAAAAACGGCAGAAGTGATGAACCTGGTAGGGGTGGATCCAAAGTGGGCGGATCGTTATCCACATGAATTCTCAGGTGGTCAACGACAACGCATCAGTATTGCCAGAGCCTTAATGGTAGATCCGGAATTTGTGGTCGCCGATGAACCTGTCTCTGCTTTAGATGTTTCTATTCAGGCTCAAATTCTTAATCTGATGATGGATGCACAGGATCAACGAAAATTGACCTATCTATTCATAACCCATGATCTTTCAGTGGTGGAACACATCAGTACCAGGGTTGCTGTAATGTATTTAGGATCTCTGTGTGAAATGGCTCCGGTGAAGGAGTTGTTTACAAACCCCAAACACCCTTATACTCAGGCTTTATTAAGTTCCATTCCCAGATTAGGTGTTAAAAGAGCAAAGTTTATAAAACTAAAAGGTGAAGTTCCCACACCTATTCACTTACCCAAAGGTTGTGTCTTCCACGGGCGATGTCCCCATGCCAAGGATATCTGCAGGCAGGAGATCCCTGTCATTAAAACAATTGGAGATGAATCATCAGTTGCTTGTCATGGAATCAAAGAGGGTTGGTTATAATAAGTGGTGTCTGTTTGAAAGCTCTTTAGAACTGGTCTCGTGATTTCAAATAGATATCACAAGGTGTTATTTTTAGAAGATAAGAATGTTGTTCTCTATAATTAATTGTCAATCACTTTACTCTGCTTGGAATTTTTTATTGTTAACTACAATTCTCGGCTATTTTAGATCTTTGGACAAATTTATCAAATAGTATTTGCTGATCCGGATCTTCTGCTGATGTATATTCAGGATGCCACTGAATACCTATAAACCAGGATTCATCCTTAAACTCAATTGCTTCAATCACACCATCAGCCGATTTGGCCACAGTATTTAAACCGGTAGCTAATTTATCGATTGACTGGTGATGTAACGAGGTAACTTCGATTTCCTCTTTTTGGATGATATCAAATAAATCAGAATTTCTATCAATTGTAACATTGTGTAAAGATGGAACTCTTGGGGGTAATCGATGTTGAATCATCTCACCAAAATGATCCGGTATATGTTCAAACAAGGATCCTCCCAGTATCGTATTAATAATTTGTATCCCTCTGCATATAGCCAAGGTTGGTATTTTTTTTGCTAAAATCAACTCGCCTAGATTTAATTCACTGGTATCTCTTTCTATATCAATATTATATACTTTTTCATGCACCTTACCGTTATAAGTGCCTGGGTTCAAATCACCACCACCCGCTAGCACGAACCCATCTAACCGGTTGACGATATCTTCCAGATAAGTTTCACCGGGAACAATAAGCAAAGGTATTCCTCCAGCACGTCGAATACTCTCTACGTATAAAGCCGGAAGTGTAAAACTACCCTGATCATTTCGACCATATGTAGTGATCCCTATTAAGGGCTTTTGATTGTGTGTCATTCGTTACTATTATTGTATGTTCAGAATAAACCAACCCCAGAAGGTAACACCGTTACCAATTTTATTTTGAAAACAGCAAACCAATTTGTAAGAAACAAATACTTAAATCATTTCGGTTTATTTACTTCAGTAATATTTCTTCTATAAAAAAATCCCTTTTAAAGACCTCTGTTAGATATACAAATCATCAATTCGGAGATATTTAGGATGGTTTAAATGATCTCGAAATATCGCTCCATTTCCCAGTCAGTGATATGTTTATTAAACTCCCGTTGCTCCCAGATACGAGTAGCAGCATAGTGGTTGACAAACTCA
Organism: Deltaproteobacteria bacterium; assembly: GCA_018657625.1. GTDB lineage: Bacteria > SAR324 > SAR324 > XYD2-FULL-50-16 > XYD2-FULL-50-16 > JABHWU01. The sequence continues at coordinate 34,713 of JABHWU010000115.1, forward strand.
CTTCCAAAAAGTTCATGTGCAACACTAGATGCCTTTAATCGATTCGCAGCCTCCTGTAAAGACCTTGGTAATTGTCTTTCAATCGGGTATTTATGTTCATAAGCATTTCCCAAAATTGGAGCATCAGGTTCAATTTTATTTTCAATCCCCCAAAGACCGGACCCCAATGCAGCAGACAAGGCGATATATGGATTGATATCAGCCGCTGTCACTCGATATTCAACACGTTGGGATTTCTGTGATCCCAATATGGCTCTAAGTGCTGTCGTTCGATTATCAATCCCCCAGCTGGCATCAGTTGGAGCCCAGAAACCAGGAATTAATCTGGTAAAGCTATTAATCGTGGGTGAACACATCGCTAATAATTCAGGCATCAATTGTTGCTGACCACCAATGAAATAACGCATAGTGTCACTAATGGTGTTTTCTTTGTCCTTATCAAAGAAAACTGATTTCCCGTTTAAATCCTGTAAGGATAGATGGATATGTCCGCTTAATCCGGGATAGTCAGGAGACCATTTAGCCATAAAAGTTGCCATCCAGTCACGGTTTTGCGCCAAAACTTTAGTATATGTTTTAAACAGCGCTGCTTGATCTCCAGCTGAAAGAAGATCATCATAGATCAAAGCAGCCTCAATTACACCAGGTCCAGTCTCCGTATGGAGTCCTTCCAATGGGAAACCCATTTCAATACAGGTATCTAGTAGCTCTTCATAAAAATCAGAATAAACCGAATTTCTCAACATAGAATATCCAAAAAATCCCGGTGAGATATTTTTCAAGTTTCGATACCCCTTTTCTCTCGCTGAGTCCGGTGTTTCATCAAAGACAAAAAATTCAAATTCACAGGATGCTTTGGAAAGGAACCCCATCTTTTCAGCACGCTGTCCTATGCGTTTTAATAACCCCCTTGGACATATTTTTTCCCCTTCTTCATCGAACTCACCTAAAAATAACAATGTATTGTTTTCATGTGGAATTTCACGACAACTCTCCGGAATAATGCGGGTAGGGATATCGCCATAACCGGTGTGCCAACCTGTAAAGGTCACATTATCATATAGTTGATCATTTGAATCCCAGCCAGCAACAACACCACAAAAACCAAAACCGCTAGTTAAAGAAGTCAGGAACTTGGCACTGGCCATATATTTTCCACGAAAGACACCATCAATATCAAAAACGCCTACTTTAACATATTCAATTTTTCGCTCATTGATGATTTTTTTTGCTTCTTCAACTGAATTTATTTTAATAGCTGCCATTGCTTACTCCAGTATTATTTTAGTATCTATTCCATCGTCGAAATATTCGTAGAATGCTTAGCGTACCTTTTAAATTAAAATAATAATCTAGTATCAAATTGATTAAGATTACGCGATCTTCACCAAAGATAAGGTTTCATTATACTTGATTACGCTCAATTTTATAATCGTTCTCTGTTTTAGATTAAAGTGAAATAAATTAGGTTGACTGTAATATTTATTACTTTTAAGGTTACATGTAATATTTACTACAGGATCTTTTTGTAGTCAACTTTTTTTATTCCAAATATCTAATCAAATTGTTTCTAATTTGCTAGATGCAACCTTTTGTTGATTATTAAAAAAATATGGCTAAAAAAACGTCTGAATCTGACTTAAATTCTATTTATGAATTGTTACTAAAAGATTTTGAAAGACTTACACCTACTGAACGAAAACCAGCTCGACTATTATTAGACAATTTCCCAATGGTCGGCCTGGAAACTGTGGCACAGTTTGCAAAAATGGCAAATGTCAGTGGACCAACAATCATTAGATTGGTTAATAAGTTAGGATTTAAGGGTTATGTTGCATTTCAAAACAAGTTAAGACAGGAACTCCAAGCTCGTTTAGAGACACCCATTCAAAAAAGCGACAAGACGCAGAGAAAGCATGATTCAATCGATGAAACGATCAATAATTTTGGTGATATCGTTTGTCAGAATATTAAACGTTCATTAAGTAATATCCCAACCTCAGAAATTAGCTCCGTTGTTCAGGCATTAAGTAATAATAAACAATCTGTTTTTCTATTAGGGGGGCGCTATACCGACATACTAGCCCGGCATTTCTATCTCCATCTCCATGCAATTCGCAGCAACACTTGGCATATTTCAGGGCAATCCAGTACCTGGCCCGAGTACATACTGGATATCAAAAAAAATGATATTGTCGTTATTTTTGATATCAGGCGCTACCAGAATGATGTTACTAAGTTTGCCCAAAAGGCCGTAAAACGTGGTGGTCGCATTGTTTTATTTACCGACCAATGGTTCTCCCCAATATCACACCTGGCACATCAGGTCTTTTCACTTCAGATAAAGGTCCCGTCTAATTGGGATTCATCCGTTGCCATTCTAACTTTAATCGATATTATCCTAGCGAAACTGACAAAAGACTTGTGGCTGGAAGTAAAAGATCGCCTTGAGTCACGGGAAACTATTTTTCAGAGTTTTTGTTAAAATAATAAAAGTATCACTTATAATGGAACCCCTCACCCACTTTATTTAAAAGAGGGTGAGGGAACGAAAAGAGGGTAAGAAAACGAAAGTAGCTTAGCTGTATCGATAAGGTACACCCGCCTTTTGCATCACTTTTGAATAATCTTTAAAAATCTGAACAACTTTTGCGGCCCGTGGGCTGCTGGAAGATATATCATCCCAGAACTCTTCAGAATCTTTAACGACGGTATCCCATTCTTCTGCCGGAATTGTTGTTAATTCCATCTTTTTACCTTCAACCCTAAGTTTTGCTTCTCCACCCCAGTACCAGATTTGTCGGTAATAGTGAGAGCTATCCATGGATAACTTAAATATTTCCTGTAAATGCGGTGGAACTTTAGCCCAGCTCTTGCTGTTAGCGAAATATGAGCCACACCAGGCACCAGTAACATTATTCAATAAGGCATAATTACAAACATCAGCCCAACCCACTTCATAGGCTTCGGTAAATCCACACCAGGCCACACCATCCAGTTCACCGGTCTGAATGGCTACTTCAATATCATCCCAGGGGAGTGTTACAGGAACCAATCCATAGCGTGACAGGAACCTTCCAGCTGTCGGCACACCAAATACTCGTTTTCCCTTCATATCCGCCAGGCTTCTGATTGGCTTCTTCGTAAAAATATGTAGAGGATCCCATGAACCTGCGCCTAGCCATTCTACACCCCTGATTTCATCATAAGCCTCTTTCCAGATTTTATCTAAACCATAGTACTTGAACAAAACTGGCAGATCCAAACTATAACGGGTTGAGAACGGGAAATAGCCACCAAAAACATTGATATCAACAGGAGAGGCCATGGTAGCATCGTCACTTTGTACTGCATCGATGGTTCCGTTTTGCATCGCTCTGAACAGTTCACCAGTAGCTACTAGTTGATCAGCATAATACAATTCAATCTCCATTTGGCCATGGGCAGCACGATTAAAAGCCTCAATTTGGGGCTTGATCACATGAGCACCTAAAGGAGCACCTGAATATGTTTGCAACCGCCATTTAATCGGATTTGTTTTTGAGTAAATATCCGGTGCGGAGAAGGTAGTTGAAGCCGCAACAACACCAGCCGCAGCAACACCAGCCTTTTTAATAAACTCCCGACGATCATTCTTCTGAGCCAAAGGTTTAGTTACAACTTTTCCATCTTTTTTTTCATCTTTCACTACTTATCTCCTCTGATGTTAAAGATTGACAATTGACCTGATGGTGTTCATCAGGTCTATGGGTTTAGCCTCTTGAATAGACATAATCTGGCAGCCAGAGGGCAATTTGAGGGAAAATTATGATTAGCATCAGTGCAAAAATCATAACCAACACAAAGGGAATAATAGAACGGTAAATGTCCGACAAAGAAATTTCGGGAGGTGCCATCGCCCGCATTAAAAACAAATTATACCCAAAAGGAGGTGTCATATAGGCGATTTGACATGTTATCGTATATAGCACTCCGTACCAGATTGCATTAAAACCAAGTGACACTATCAATGGGACGTAGAGCGGCGCGACAATAACCAACATGGCTGTATCGTCCAGAAACATCCCCATTACAATGTATGACAATTGCATCATTATTAACACCTGCCAGGGAGTCAATTGCCAGTTCGTAATAAATAAGGCCTCAATTGCTTTGACCGCACCCAGACCATCAAAAATAGCCCCGAAACAAAGTGCGGCCAGGATAATCCACATAAACATACAGGATACCCCTAGTGATTTCCTAACAGTTTCTTCAATAACTTTCCTGGTTAATCTACGCTTAAAAATAGCCGCCAATGTTGCGGCGGTTGCCCCAACAGCTGAGCTTTCAACCAGGCTGGTAATGCCCATTAAAAATAAACCAGTCATAAAAAAGAAGATCAAAAATGGAATAATACCCGCTTTCAGATATTTTAACTTCTCTTTCAGTGGCATATCTAAATCTTCTTTACTAATGGTAGGGGCGAGTTCAGGCTGAAGCTTGCACCTGATAACGATATAGAGAATAAATAGTCCTGCCATCAATAAACCAGGGAAAACTCCGGCCAGCCAAAGCCTACCAACAGGTTGGCGGGCGATCATACCGTATAAGACCAGTACAACACTTGGTGGCACTAGTATGCCCAGGGAACTACCTGCCTGCACCACCCCCGTAATCATTACCTTGTCATAACCCCGCCGCAGCATCTCCGGTAGTGCGATTGTCGCACCGATGGCCATGCCTGCAACGCTAAGCCCGTTCATCGCTGAAATAACGACCATCAGACCGATGGTACCAATTGCTAGCCCTCCTTTCAGGCTACCAAACCAGACATGAAACATCTGGTATAAATCATCTGCTATGCCCGTTTCAGAAAGGATATAACCCATATAGATAAATAAAGGGAGGGTTAGCATGGGATACCAGTTAAATAACTTAAAGGCCGCATTGAAAGGCATCTCAACAGCCCCAGTTCCGTACAGCATTAGAGCTGCTGCTGCAGAAACAAAACCGATGGCCGCAAAAATCCGCTGACCTGTTAGCAACATGACCAGCATGCCTCCAAACATCGTAATTGCAATTGCTTCGTAACTCATGAAATTGTATTTCCTCTGGATTTAGCTATGTCTTTGAAAATAGTGGATACTGCTTGCAATAGCATTAATACAATGCCAATTACCATTATAACCTTAATTGGTATCATGGAAGGGTTCCACTGTGAAAATTTTCGCTCGCCATATTCGATCGCATAACTTGTGCTGGAAATCGATCCAATTAACAAAGTGACGAGATATGCCACTAAAAAAAAGTCTGTGACAACATCGACTTTAGCTTTGGTTTTCTCTGAAAATCGATCATAAAGCAAGTCCATGCGGACATGTTCCCTCAGTTGTACCGAATAGGCACCACCTAATATATAATAGGCAGTAATGATGAACTGTGCCATTTCCACAGTCCAGGATAACGGTATATTTAAAATATTTCGACTAATCGCGCCAAGCAACAATACAGCAATCATCAAAAAAATTGAGTACATTGCTACCCGTCCGAACTTAATTGAAATATAATCAACGTATCTTACGTAGTATACAACAGCTTTTGGCATTTGTTTTGGTCTCCTACTAGTCTTACTCAAACTGAACTGTCTTAAGATTTATCTAGCATAACAGGCATATTATTGATAAACTGCCGGTTCCAATAAAAAAGTTTAAAAAGTACAGGTACATATTCTTTCAATAACTTAAAACAGGCACATTGTATTGATTACCACTGGATAACCACCCCCAGCTCCTTATGGTGAAATAGGTAGCCAGCGATTTTCTGAAACATTGGTCCATTTCAGGTAAAAATTAAGGCAATAACTGATTTATTAATAGACTGTTAATTTAAAATCGATTAGGTGTTTTTTCTCAATACGCTTTCAAACGTATACCAGCCATTAGCAAATTTCACTTTAAGTACAAACCAAACAGCATTTTAAAATGATCAACCCCGATAAGTTTGTAATGTTTATTACTTAAAAATTTTAATGTAACATTTACTACAGGACTAAATTGAAGTCAACACCTTTATTTTATAACTAAAGCAGGGTAATCGTTTACAAACCCGGATAAGCGTTTTTATATCAATATTCATTAAAAGGACTAGTTTGAAGGTTATATATTATCAATGGCTTTGCCTCGTTAACCCAAAAAAACAGAAAAAATATAATTGTTTTTTATTGCTGGATTTCATCATAAAGGATAATACTTTTCTGTATTTTTTATAATCCCAGACCTATTTAAAATATGACGACAAGGTGTCAGAGTGTTAGTTACTGAAATCATTTAAGTGTCATGTAATTCAATTAAAAAAGTGTGGTAATGTTACTCAACCGTTTTTTACATTTTGATCAGTTGAGTGGTTAGCATCATAAAATTGAAATTAAAGTTACCTGATAAATATCTTAATGAGCAAAACTGGATACCATTTGCTCTATGTTTCAACGGATTATTACTTATTTAATATCTAATATTTTCTTAAATTAATGACTAAGTTGTCATTTATTGTTAGCAATAAACTACGAATGAACAAAATATAAAAAATGGTGGCAATGCAGACCGATTAGCCATTGCTACTCCAGGGGAATTCATTATTGATCCCGGGTCAACGCCATTGACCTATTTAAAGCAGGCTTTAGATAACGGCGCTCGAACGCTCTTTAATGCCGAAATTAAATGACGCACCCTAATGATAGGTAACAATGACCATATTAGCCATTGATCAGGGAACGACAAGTACCCGTGCACTTCTGGTAGAAAAATCAGGAGCCAGTAAAATCATAAAAACACTGGAGCATCAACAATACTATCCAAAGCCTGGATGGGTGGAACATAACCCAGAAGAACTGATCCATAACATTCAAGCATGCCTAGATTGTTCTGAAAAATATATTTCCATAGGTATTGATAATCAAGGGGAAAGCTGTCTGGCCTGGGATACAGAAACAAAGCAGGCAATCACCCCAGTCATTGTATGGCAGGATAATCGAACGCATCAAACTATCGACAGACTTAAGCTTGAAAATTCACAAGATTTGGTAATAGAAAAAACGGGATTACCACTGGATTCTTATTTTTCTGCCACTAAACTCGCCTGGATCATGAAAAATATTCCTGAAGCACAAAAGCTTCAGAAACTGGGAAAATTACGACTGGGTACTACTGATGCATTTTTCCTTGATCGTCTGGCGAATCGATTTGTAACAGATATCAGCACAGCGTCCAGAACATCACTAATGAATATTCATACTGGGCAATGGGATCCAGAGTTATGCAATCTCTTTGGGGTACCCATAGAAGCATTACCTGAGATAGTGCCGACAACCGGTGACTTCGGATCAATCATTTCAAAAAATCGTCAGATACCGGTTACAGCTAGTATTGTTGATCAGCAAGCGGCTTTGGTTGGACAGGGATGTCAATCAGCAGGTGATGTCAAAATAACTTTTGGCACCGGTGCCTTTGCTCTCGTCGTGACAGGGAGCAGCCCCTGCCACGCTGCAGAAAAGGGATTATTACCGACAGTAGCCTGGCAATTGAAAAATAAGAAAGTCGTCTATGCACTAGATGGCGGAGTATATAATGCAGGATCAGCCATTAACTGGGCACAGTCTTTGGGATTGTTTAAAACTTATAATCAAATTAATCAATTTAAGAAACCCAGTGCCATTGAAAGGGATCTGGTATTTGTACCTGCTTTATCCGGTTTAGGATGTCCCTACTGGGATAGATCAGCAGGAGGTGTTTGGATTGGGCTCTCATTAGACACTCAACCGGCTGATTTAATGCAATCTATATTGGAAGGGATTGTATTCCGGGCAGTGGAAATAATTAATGCCATGGGTGAATTCGTATCAATAAAAAATGAGATTTCCATCGATGGCGGCCTTTCAGCAAATCCATATTTTTGTCAATTTTTAGCAGAGGTATTGAATCGGGAAGTTATGGTAAAATCTTCTACAGAATTAACAGCAATTGGAACCGCAAAACTAGCTGCAGGTGATCATATTGAGATAAACTGGGAATCACCCCTAACAACACGATATCTGCCCAATATCAAAAGACGGCAATATATGGAAAAATTTACTGATGCCATCAGAAGGTCTACTGGATGGAGATCTTGAATTAATGTATTACAAATTCTTTAAATCATTCAAATCAATAGTGACTATCATTTAATATTGTTGGATAATCTTCTGATTCAGAGCGTTTGGGATAAGATAACCAATCCGGTACTTTTCTGGCTTTCCAACGTTTCCCATAGATAAAATTATCAATATAAGGAAATACTTTTTTTGCGAGGGGAGAATTAGCGACATACCAACGAATAAACCTATGAAAGTAAGAGTTAGGCCGACTAAAAGGACAAATAGCCATACAGATTGAACAATCTGTTCCAACACGACTCCAATAATCAAAACAACTATCTTCGTCCAGTTTCCATTTTTCAATACCGCGGCAACGGGTTTTGGACCCGGTTGTTATGGATTTGGATGGGCAGGAATCTGCACATTTCATACATTTTTCGCAAAATTCCTCAACACCAATTGACATCGGTTTATCCGGAATTAAAGGCATATCTGTCAGCGTAATAAATATCCTGGTTCGCGCGCCAAATTTTGGTGTAATCAGGTATCCTAGACGTCCAATTTCCCCAAGACCCGCATCGACAGCTACTGGTGGCATAATAATATTGTAATTACGGGTATGTTCTGCTTCACCGCGATAGCCCATATGCACAAACCATCGGGCCATCATCGTGCTAATATATGCTCCTTTAGCATAATTAAGTGCACTCTCAGCTACTGAAGGTGTATGGGGTGCTGCCATCACATGATCACGATTCATTTCCAACAACATGACTACTGCATATTTAGGGAGGTCCTTTATCTCTTTTCCCCAATCATCCCAATTATCATAATGAATCTCTCCCCTTTTTGAATATACCCAGGCAGGATTGAGTTCACAGATACCGACACTAACAGCGCCAACATGTTCAGCATATTTTTTAACAATTTTGGTAGCTTTTTCCGGTGGCAAATTAGCAGGTTGGGTGTCTGGGTATGGTGTTCCTTTAGCAAAGGGCCCTAAAAAGTGAGGTAATTCGAAAGCTGAATGAACCATAGCGACATTCGACTGATATCCATTATCTATACTTCCCAATTTTCCTAAAAAGCCTTTCGCCCGTCTTTTTTTATCGGGTATTTCTAACTCAGGATTTTGTGCATAGAAGGTTTTATAAGGGTCAGAACCATCTTTTAATCCACGGAGTCTGACAAAAACAGAATGGCTTTCATCGAACCTTGCTGTTTCTTCAACAGCATACCCCATGGTACCTTTTAAAGCTTTAGGATTTTGCTTACCGGGGATACATAACAAAAGTCCAAATATACCTGCAATTACAAATAATATTGCGAGTGGATCTGTTAGAATAGGAACAAAATATGCCAAAGCAATCGTCAGAACAGCGATCAACATACCGATAAACCCGATCAAAACAGCTCTTTTTTCCTGTTCGTGAATGGATTCTAAAAATAAAACAAAAGCTATTCCAAAGAAGGCTAAAATGGCTAAGGTTAAAAAAATTAAAATCATTATAATCCTTTCTTATTCAATTAAAAACCAGAACAGTTTTCAATGAGGATCAGTTTTACAATTAACAAGCTTTCAGATTCCCCAAATTTGCTAGAATACATCAATATCCTGTATTAATTTTATACTTATTATGTATACAATTCCATTATCAGAATATTATTAATATTTTATTCATAAATCATAATTATATAATACTGGTCTCTTATAAAACCCCTATTATAAATAGTCAAAGAAAAGTTCTTTTAACCATTGTATTCAAATAAGTTGCCTCTACTAATATGCTGAGCGAAGTCGAAGTATATTATCTATTTTACCCTTTGTTCTTTGCTCAAAGTATCGCAAATACAGTGCTCAAGGGACCGCAAATAATGATACCCTTGATTCTGTAAAACATTAAATTTGAAATGCTTTAGTACAATGGTGCAGTTGATATGAAATGAATCCGGCAGTTTTAGGAGAAGGTTATTTACACGACCTTCAACATTAAAACAAAATGCTTTATTGAAGAATTAAAATCACCGTAGCGGCCGTCAATAAACCCATTGACCAGTTAAAAACCTGACGATGCAAATCATTGGATAGAAAGCGACCAATACCTACCCCAAAACCTACCCAAACTGAGATGGAGGGTAAGCACACAATAGCAAATACCAATATAACGATCAAAGCAGAGTACAAGTAGTCATCTCCAGTCAAAGTAAAAGCAGACATAGCGGTGACTCCCATTATTAAAGCTTTGGGGTTTAGAAATTGGAATAAGGCAGCCTGAATAAATGTAAATGGTTTGCTATCTGTTTTAATTTCACCGTTCATTTTACCTGCAGTAGCTATCATCCAGGCTAGGTACAACAGATAACAAGCACCTGCAAATTTTAAGATGGTCTGTAAAACAGGAATTTGTTCAAATATTAGGTTTAGTCCACCAGCAGTCAATGCAAATAAACCGACCATTCCACCTAAAATACCGAACATATGCGGAATTGTTTTCAAAAACCCAAAATTAGCACCAGAGGCAGTTAACATTATGTTATTAGGGCCCGGAGTAATACAAGCAGAAATACTATAAAAAAGTAATGGTATTAAGGTGTTTTCCATAATGATCTTCTCCGAATGAAATTGTCTCTATTTTTGTATCCATACATTTATATTAAATTTTAATATAAAGTCACTATTACTATGTCAACCAGTATATTGTAACCGTTACAATTCATTGGTTTATTTACTGGATTCGTTAAATTCTGAAATGTTACAAAACCATAGACACAAATTCCAAATGTTCATGATATTTAGTGAAACCTTCTCATCGAAATCAAAAGATAACAGGGCAAAAATTGACAACAAACGAATTTGAAAAATCCTGGATAAAAAAACTAAGCGTGTCAAAAAATATCTAAAACACATCACCTAAAATAAAACAAATCATCCAGAACCAATATCAAACAGGGGATCCAATAAAATAGACCAACCAATATTGGAACACCTGGAACAGGAGTTGGGAACAGGGAGTACCCAGGAAGTCATGCTGGATGGTCCTGTCAGTATCCGAAAGAGATGCTAAATGAAACAAAAAACTACCTGTTTCATACTGTTATTGAAGAAGTGTTTTTTTAAGGGCATCTGGGAAGAAATCTGACAGCATCCGGTTCAAATTAAGTTTTTAAAATCTATTATTAAGGGTGATGATCTCTATCAATTTGAAATTATATTACCAGAAATGACCCAGAATAAGTGATACTCGATCAAATAGATTCATTGATTCGACTGATGTGAGTGTTCTTAATCCCTTTATTTTGCTTTGGCATATTGAAAAGAACAATTATCAACCGGTAGGATTTCTTCCAGTTCATTGATTAGTTCTTCAGATACGACAACCTTTTGAGGGATGCCAATATTAATCCGGCAATTTTCTTCTGTTTCCAGATTTAAGCTAATTTTGCAATCTCCCGGGTATTGCTCCATCTTTTCTTTAATTTTCCGCAAGATATTTTCATTTGCTTCCGGTGGGATGCCAATATTCATTCTTTTGGTATTTTCACATCTTAACAATGGCAAGGATATTATTTCATCCGCTACAATGTTAACAGAATTATCTTCTTTACTACCATTGATATAACCGGAAACAAAAACCGGATCATCCAGTTCTTCCTGATTCAGTAGATCCTGAACGGCATCAAAAGTTTTAGGAAAAACCAATACTTCAATAGTACCCCATAAATCTTCAAGGGTAAGAATGGCCATTTTTTTGTTAGCCTTTTTTGTCAGACGAATTACTTTAGCTGCAATTGCCCCTGCCAGATAAGCTTTTTCCCTGAATTTAAAAGTACGCCCTTCAGCTTTTAAATCACTGGATCGCGATAGTTGGACATAGGAACGCAATTCATCAACAAAAGGTTTTACCGGATGCCCGGAAATATAAAAGCCCAGGGCTTCTTTTTCAAATTTCAATTTTAATTTTGTTTTCCAGTCTGGAATATCTGGTAATTCAACTTTTGTACGACTTTTTTCCATCTCCTCTTCGTCTAAAAAGTCAAACAACGACATTTGATTTTCGATATTCATAGACTTTTCAGCATTGGCAATATTAATCACCTGATCAATCCCCTGTAATATCCGATTCCTATTGGGTTCTATGGAATCAAACACACCACTTTTGATCAGTGCTTCTAATACTCTGGAATTGACTTTTCCGGTATCAAGATGTGAAAAAATATCCAATAGATCGGAAAACTGCCCGCTGTTATTATCACGTGCCTGAAGAATACTTTCCAGCGCTGCTTCACCTACATTTTTAATGGCATTTAAACCAAATCGGATTTGGTCACTATGGGCTGTAAAAATCAGGTCACTTTGATTAATATCGGGTGGTAAAACTGCGATGTTCATTTCCCGACATTCATTAATCAATTTTACCACACTTTCCGGTTTAGTTCTTTCGATAGTCAGTAAAGCCGCCATAAAGTCTACCGGATAGTTCGCTTTTAACCAAGCTGTTTGATAGCTGATCAAAGCATAGGCTGCAGAATGTGATTTATTAAAACCATATCCGGCAAATTTATCGATCAGGTCAAAAATATAATTCGATAATTCCTCATCTATATTATTATTTTTACATCCATCCACAAATTTTTGTCTTTGTTCTTTCAAGACTTCCGGTTTCTTCTTACCAATCGCTCTTCTTAAAATATCAGCCCCACCCAAAGAAAAACCAGCCAGGACCTGAACCGTTCGCATAACCTGCTCCTGGTAAACCATCACACCATAGGTTTCATCCAAAACCGGTTCCATCAATTCATGGGGATAAACTGTTTTTTGTCGACCATGCTTTCTTTCCACATAATCATCAACCATACCTGATCCCAAAGGACCAGGACGATAAAGCGCAACCAGGGCAATAATATCCTCAAAACAATCCGGTTTCAATTTACGAATCAGTTTTTTCATCCCCTCTGATTCCAGTTGGAAAACACCGGTGGTATCTCCTTTTGTCAGCAATTGAAAGGTCTTATCATCTTCCATCGAAATCAGAGTGATATCCAACTGCTCATCTTCTGGTCGCTTTTTGTTGATCAGTTTAACAGTCTTATCAATAATTGAAAGGTTTCTTAGCCCAAGGAAATCAAACTTTACAGCACCCTGGGCTTCAGCATATTTCATAGTGAACATTGACTGTGGACCGTCTCCCTTGGTAGGCGTGCAGGTAGGCATGACGTCATAAACCGGTGAATCCATTATGATTACACCCGCAGCATGGGTGGACAGGTTGTTATTAGTCCCTTCCAGTTGAAACGCCAAATTAATCAGTTTTTGTTCTTCTTCCGTTCCATTTTCAGCTAATTCCTTAAATTCAGGCATAGTCTCCATAACCTTTGTCAGGTTAATGCCCAGATCATCGGGAACCAGTTTTGCAATTTTTTCCGCATCCGAATAAGGAAAGTCCAGGACACGGGCCACACCTTTAATCGCCCCCTTTGCTTTTAAAGAACCAATGGCAGAAATCTGGCAAACATTATCCTTGCCGTACTTATTTTTTACATAATCAATGACACTTTCTCGGCCTTCCACCTCAAAATCAATATCAAAATCAGGCATACTGACTCTATCAGGGTTTAAAAACCTCTCAAAAAGCAGATCGTATTTAAGCGGGTCAATATCTGTAATTTCAAGAACATAAGCAACCAGGGATCCTGCTCCTGAGCCTCTTCCCGGTCCAACAGGGATATCATTAGATTTAGACCATTTAATAAAATCAGAAACAATGAGAAAATATCCTGGAAACTTCATGTCATTAATAACTTTTAATTCAAATACCAGCCGATCTTCATAAATTTTTTTCTGTTTTATTTCTTCTTCATCCGACCATTGATATAATTTCTTCAGATATTTAAACCTATGTATCAACCCTTCCTGGGACTGATAAATTAACTCTTCATCCAAGGCTCGTTTACTTTCAACAGGGTACTCCGGCAAGTACATCTTTTTAGTGGAAAGATCCAGCTCACAGCGGTCAGCGATAATTCTAGTATTTGAAATACAGGTTTCCGGTAAATCTTTAAAAGCATCCTTGATTTCGTCCACAGATTTTACATACATTTCCGAGACTTCCAATTGTTTGACATCGGGTTCAGTTACCTTTTTTTGCCACCCCATCAGTTGAAGAATATACTGTGCTTCCGCATGTTCTCTTTTCAAATAATGACAATCACAGGTTCCAACCAAAGGTAAGTTTAATGTCTCTGCAATTTCAATCAATTGGGGGTTCACAATATCCTGTTTTTCCAGTTTATTAGACTGTAACTCAATATAATAGCGATCTTTAAAAACATGCGCATACCATTCTGCAGTTTTAATGGCGTCTTCCCTTTCCCCCTCCAAAAGTCGACGTGCCAGTTCTCCTCCCAAACAAGCAGACAGTACAATTAATCCTTCGTTATATTTTTCCAGTAATTCATGGTCAATTCTTGGTTTACCATAATATTTTCCATCTCTAAATCCCATACTGGCTATTTTAATGAGATTTTGGTAACCAACCTTGTTTTCACATAACAGCACGGTATGATAAGCATTCGGTCCCGCCTTAGCGTATGTTCGGTGAAAACGATTCACTTTTGCGACATAGGCTTCCATTCCAATGATCGGTTTAATGCCCGATTTTTTCAATTCATCATGAAATTCAATGGCACCATATAAATTACCATGGTCTGTGAGCGCACAGGTGTCGTACTCCAGTTCATTCAGATGTTTACCCAGTCCTTTAACCTTAATGGCTCCATCCAGCAGGGAATAATGACTATGAAAATGAAGATGTACAAACTCTGAGGGAGTGGGCATGATTATTTATAGTAGTAATTTTTGAGAGAGATCCGTTAAATATTGCTATAAAATTATTACCTGAAAATCAAAATGGCAATCATAGAAAACAGATTATTTAACAAATATTAAAGATCTGCACGATATCAAGACCTTGAAAAAACCGGAAGGTTTCATTTCTTTGTCAAAGACTTAATCAATAGTGATTTTTCCAAAATCATTTTAAGCGTGACAAGATAAAGACAATAAAGAGATAGTTTTCAGAAACAAAGCATTTCATTGAACCAGGCATTGTAATTACCTATTTTGAATAATTTCTTTTTAATTTAAATCATGAAAACAATCAGTCAAATTGCTACCAATCTTTTTCTAATTGTTGGTATTTATATATTTTACCTATTTCCATTATTTGAAATTCACAATACCCAACCAAGCATTATAGACTATCTTACTTTTAGTTTACATACTTTTTTAATATATGTTTTGTTGCATTTTGTATTAATAGTACCACTCAATTACATATTAAAATTTTTATCAAAACTTATCGCTGGTATTTATCTATCTCTTGCTGAAACTTTTTTCATTTTTTTGGCATTAGCTGATACAAAAATTTATATCAGCCAGGGACTTCATGTCTATGATAGAATTGTAATCAAGACATTACAAAATCCACACTGGGAACGTGAATTGCAACTTGGAACATCGACTTTTATCAGTATTGTCGTGCTGCTGTTTATTATTTTCTGTTTACAACTCCTGCTATGGTTTTGGTTAAGAAAGCAAAAAATTTATTTTCAAAATAAAAAAGCCCTTTGGGGTGTTGTTGCTAGCATTATCATTTTATTAACATTACCTTCATTATGGATTTACAAAAAGCATTTGCCTAATAGCTCAGAACTTTCAAACATCTACCCCTTTTATTCCGGAATCATCGGGGTTCCCGGGCAATATCCTTTAATTGCCAAATATGATTATCCGAACGTTACAGAATCACTGACAAAAAAAAATGTCATATTAATAACTGCTGAAAGCCTGAGAGGGGATTTTTATTCACCTGAATTTATGCCCAGGCTGCAAAGCTTTGCGAAAAATAATGGATGTTTAACATCCAAACGTCATTATTCTGGAGGCCACACGACTGAATACGGAGTTTTTACCGCTTTATACGGGCTTCACGGATATCATTTTGAACCATTTAGAGACCAGGATCTTCCCTCGTATGGATTAAAAACACTTAAAAACCATGGCTACACCTTAATTGGATCAGCAGCAGCACAATTAAGTTCATGGAATAATTCTAAGTTCCTCTTTCAGGTTTTCGACAAATACAAAGAATTCACCTCAGATGTAATTTATGAAGACGACGTCAATATGATCGAGTGGGTTCAGAAGCAAATTGATCAATCCAATCAAAAATCTTTATTTATTTTTATGCATTCAAATACCACCCATCATAATTATTACTTCCCTGATAATTTTACTATTTATAAACCAGTCATGGAAAAAAACTATAATTACCTGCAAAATAAATATTCTACGGCGACATACAGGGAAAAAGTCTTTAATCGATATAAAAATAGTGTCAGATATCTGGATACCACATTCACAGACTTTTTAGAAAGTTTAGAGGATAAATTAGGGCCTAACACAATCATTGTATTTACAGGGGATCATGGGGAAGAATTCTGGGAACACGGTTTGCTTGGGCATGGTAAAAGTAATTATGTTAATCAAAGAGTACAGGTTCCTTTAGTCATTTGCGACTTATCCCGTAAAATATTACCTGAAGTAATTTTTTCTTCCCATGTTGATATTTTTCCAACAATTTTTGATTTATTGTTACTACCACCAACAAATCAGTTTAATGGTTTTTCTATGTTATCCGAAACATTCAAAGACCGACCCTATACTGTCGTCACAGGTCCAGAATTTCCTTTTGGTCGAAATAAAATGGGTATCATAGAAAGTAAATATAAATTCTGGCTAAAAAAATCCTCAAAATATTTACACTATTTTTATAAAACCAAAGTCACAGATATAAATGATCATGTCATAATGGATGGGAGCGATAAAGCTACTTTAGATAAAACACTCAAAGCTTTTGCTACTGATGCATATCTGTTTTTAGATGAAATACATCCCTAACAAGCATACAAAAATCAATTAAATCGGTATTTTTATTAACTTCAGCCTGTATGTGAAATTAATAAGCTTTGGTTGCAATTGCAGGCAGGTTATGCAATAAAAAAAATAGTCGAATCAATAGCCTATTGATTTAGCACTATTTCCATGATCATTGATGACTTGATTTTTTAAAAAAAATGTCATACTTAAATTGGCAAAAAACTCATACCGGTATTGGCAGAGATTACTTATTCGGTAAAGACATTCAGGCAAATTTTGAGGATTCTGAAGAAATTTTTAACAATCTTGTCACTGAGGTTATAGATACCATCCAAGTACAGGCAGTTGTCCGTTTTTTACTGGACGGGGTCAGCAGTCAACCTGAACAATCTTTCATACCGACGCCATTTGTAGTCGACAACCTTAAGATTACTGAAAATTTATCTAGTTTGCTGCTGCAAACAGTGATGAATTATTATATCAGTGCTAATCACAATTCGTCCCACTTTGGAATTACCAACACTATTCTGGAAAAAAAGCAAAACAGTTTTATTAAACGGGAAATTGAAACTTTACTAAAAAAAATACAGGAACGACCTGACCTTTCCGGCAGGATCTTGAAAGATGTTCGAATAGCACCCATCCATGAATTTCATATTCAGCACCCCTTTCGATTCAAGGAAATTATTCAAAAAAATTTAAATATTCATATTGGCTGTCAAATTCAAATCAATGGCAATGCCATCAATCATAATCGAATATTTTTACCTTTCCAGACCAATTCTGGTATTCTCAACTGCCTCTATTATAACCTGGAACACATTATCACCCAAAATCTTGTTTCTTTTAGCGAATCCTCCGATCAGTATTTGAAAATTACTGATCGGACTATATTAAGGGAGTTGGAATCAACAATCAGCCGATTGAAAGTTAAGGTCAATACCCGAAAGAAGCTGTTAAAAGATTTAGTCCATCAGGATCAATTCAACTTCATTGGCAATGATTCGGGATTCCCTCAAGTGAATTTAAAAATTGCGAAGGATCTGTATTCCGCCACTATAGCGGGTTTTCCTCAGGAAAGTTTTGCTTCGGATGTAATCACGGCAAATATTCCTACTTTTGGCATCCACTCTAAAAAAGAGGACCAAAACATTAGCGATGCTGATTCAATTCCTGAAAATGACAGTAAAGTTGATTATCCGGAAATAGAAAAAAGCAGCGAAGAGATTCAGTTTGATAAAAAAAAGGTGGAAGCGATTAACTTTCATCCCAATGAAGATGATTTTGAACGAAGAAAACAGTCAAAACGCAACTATGTTCCACACCCATTCAAAGAAAATCTAAAAGCCAATTCATTTAAAAGAAGAAAATCTGATTGGCAGGAAAAATTACCAAACCGGATCAGTAAAACCGTTGATATGGACTAATTAAGAAATATAAGACTGATTCTTATGTGACATTTTCTTTCTCATGGGTAAATCCTGTTTTTTACGTTTTTTTATAATTTCATTTTTTGCTTCTTTTAACCATCTTACTACCAGGTCAATTTGCTCCGGATGTAACATTACAGACTCATTTTGGTCGTCAATAGATGGTTGTTCTATATAAATTACATCATCCTGAGAAGTTACGGATACATCATACATTGTTTTTTTCATCTTTGCCTTTTATAAATTTATATTTTATTTATTCTAGACTGTTAACCTGGATAAATCAATTCTCAATAACAAGCATTTACATCAATAGTTTGATTAATCCGGGTTGATATATCTTTGTTAAAAACTTATGATCACAAGATAATTCACAAATATTAACCAATTTGAAATAAATAAAAAATTATGAAGTTCTCAGCTCAGGAAGAATACGGGTTACGGTGCTTAATTCAAGTTGCGAAAAAAAATTCTGAAAATGGCATTACCATCGCAGAAATTAGTGAAGCAGAAGGATTAACTACCCATAATGTTGCTAAATTACTAAGGATTCTGCGACAAGCTGAAATACTAAACAGTATTCGGGGACATACCGGAGGATATATATTAGCTGATCGTCCCGAAAATATAAACATCGGTAAAGTATTGGGAACATTGGGGGGACGTTTATACGATAGCAATTTTTGTGAAAAACATACCGGCGTCGATAGTATCTGTACCCATACTGTGGATTGTACGATGCGATCATTGTGGACTTCCCTTCAAAATGTCATAGATAAGGTTCTGGTTAATCTCACCTTAAAAGATTTGCTACACATGGATGAAGGTACATTGGCAGAGCAACTCCATGAAATCACAGAAAATATATTTAAAATACACGAAAAAAATAACTAATTTATAGTTTTGGCATCATTTCAATATTAAGATCTCCCATTTAAGTGAAATGGAAGCACAGCCATAACAATTTAACCATTTCCCCTATTGATAGATTGAAAGATCCTTGTTATTTTAAAAATTCAATTAAGTTGAAAATGTAATCGCTGCTGAGTTTTATATTCAGTAGAGGAAAGTCCGGGCTTCATAGAGCAGGATGCTGGCTAACGGCCAGAGGGGGTAACCCCATGGAAAGTGCCGCAGAAAATATACCGCCGATGATCTTGTTAAAGAAACAGGTAAGGGTGAAATGGTGGGGGTTTTTCCTTAATGTAAGAGCCCACCGCAATTATGGTGACATAATTGGCATGGTAAACCCCATTCGAAGCAAATCCAAGTAGGACAACATATACGGGTGGCTCGCCTGGTTGTCGGGTAGGATGCTTGAGGCTGCAGGTAACTGCAGTCCCAGATAAATGATTACAGCTTTATAAGTACAGAACCCGGCTTATTGACAACTTAATTGATTTGGGTATCGGGAAACCGATACCCAATAATTAATCCCGATTCGAAATTGGTTTTCGTGGTTTCTTGGGTTTAGGTGTCTTCGGCTTTCCGTTATTTTGTGGCGCTAATATTTGACATCTGCCATTAAAGTTAACATCCTTTTCAATGCCAATATTGCAGGTGTAAATCTCACCATTCATCATACCTGGTTTATTGAGTTTAACAGTATCCTGAGCAACAATTTTACCATTAATTTTACCATTTGAAATCAATGATCGTGCAGTGATTTCAGCTTCAATTTCTGCTTTTTCACCAATAAATATTGTTGAATCACTCTTTAGAATACCTTTAATTTTTCCATCAACCCTAATCCCACCTTTTATGTAAAGATTCCCTTCCAACTCAATATTTTCAGATAAAAAACTGGTCGTTTTATACTCTTTAGAAAAACTCATAATCTTTATATTTATTTGGATTTTAGTAATTTCGTAAACAGCCGATTAAAATCATCTGTATTATAATATTCCAAAACTATCTTCCCTTTTTCACCCATTGGCTTAATGGTCACTTTACGATCGAAACACTCGCTTAAACGTTCCTGATTTAAGTTCATTTGAGAAGATATACTGTTTTCTTCAGGCTGATTCTTTGTTTTAATCGGGTTTTTCTCTTTTAATAAGCGAACCAGTTCTTCTGTCTGACGAACTGATATTTTATCATTAATGATTTTTTCCCGAATATTATTTAAATCATCTTCGTTCTTTATCCCCAATAAGGGTCTGGCATGTCCGGTGGATAAGTTTTCTTTGATTAAATCAGTTCTTATTTGTTCCGGTAGTTGAAGTAATCGGATTGAGTTTGCGACGGCGGACCTGGCCTTTCCAACTCTTTTGGCTAAATCTTCCTGGGTGTAACCATGTTCTTTTAAGAGATTGCTATAAGCCAGGGACTCTTCGATGGGATTAAGATTGTCTCTCTGGATATTTTCAATTAAAGCAATTTCCAACAAATCCTGATCTTTAATTTCCTTCACCAGAGCCGGAATCATCTCAAAACCAGCTAATTTAGAAGCCTTTAAGCGGCGTTCTCCTGCTACTAATTCATAATTTTTACCATTTATTTCTTTTTTTCTAACCAGAACTGGTTGAAGTACACCTTTATATTTAATGGATTGAGACAGTTCCTCCAATTTTTCCTGATTGATCTCTCTTCGGGGTTGTTTTGGATTAACCGCAACGTCATTGATTTTCAGCTGTATCACACCCTGATCAAATATCGCCTGCTCATCATCTTCAATAGGTTTGAGCAAAGCGCTGAATCCTTTACCTAATGCTTTCCTTTCTTTTATTGCCATAATGCTTAACTCTTCGTATTTTTTTGAATAATTTCTTTGGCAAGTTTTAAATAGCTAATGGCTCCCTTACTGGCACGATCATATAAAAAAACCGGTTTACCAAATGAAGGTGCTTCACACAATCTGACATTTCTGGGGATGATAGACTTAAAAACGCGTCCTTCAAAATGGACTTTCAATTCATCAATTACCTGACGTGAAATATTATTCCGAATATCATACATTGTTGGTAAAATACCTTCTATTTCTAAATCCGGATTCAATGAATCTTTTATTAGATTAATCGTAACCAATAACTGGCTCATTCCTTCCATGGCATAATACTCACATTGCAGCGGAATCAGAACGCTGTCCGCAGCCGCTAATGAATTTACAGTTAACAAACCCAATGAAGGTGGTGAATCAATCAATATAAAATCAAAATAATCCCTAACCTGATTAATCACATTTTTTAATTTTAACTCTCGGGCAATCGCGCTTACTAGCTCAACTTCTGCCCCGGTAAGATCAATATTCGCTGGTACCAGTTTTAACTTACTAATTTCTGTGGAATAAATAAGATCTTTAAGCTGATCCCCGCCAATCAAGGCATGATAAATATTCTTTTTACAATTGCCCGGTGTTAAACCAAGACCACTGGTTGTATTTCCCTGGGGATCAAAATCTATCAATAGTACTTTTTTCCCTAATATTGCCAGAGATGCGGAAAGGTTAATACAGGTTGTAGTTTTACCAACACCTCCTTTTTGGTTTGAAACGGCAATTACTTTACCCATTTATGTTTATCATTTAATAAGTTTGATACAATTAGTAGTCTAAACCGGTATGTGTTTTTTTTAGTCTGGCTTTCAATCCAGCCATCCTTGACAAGGCCAGCTGAAAAAACATTTCATTTGGTTTTAACCGATCCAGTATCGTTTGATATGTTTCGATAGCCGATTGCAAATGTCCTTGTTCTTCATATATATTGGCCAAACTAATGGCAGTCGTTAGTGATTTTTTTGAATGGTTAAACTTTTTTTCTGCTTCCAGGAAAGACAACTCTGTTAAATCAGGTCTACCTTCCCGATAATAAGAATTACCGATTAAATAATAGGCTTTATGCACTAATTCAGAATTTTTTCCTTTTTGGAGTAACTCTTTTAGAACCACTCGACCCTGTTCAAAATACCTTAGTTGAAAATAGATTTCTGCTAGGGAAAACTGATGTTTTTCCCATTCTTCCTCTGTTAAATCCAGTTTTAATAGTTTTTGATAAATCAATAAAGCCTTTCGTAAACCATCATCACCTTGATTGAGATAAATTCGTGCCAGACTATACATCGATTTATTGATATAGTCTGAAGTCTCAAAATTTTTATTCAATAAACGATAATAGCGGATCGCCTGCTCTGGTTTCTTCAGATAATGATCATAAATATTACCGATCCAAAAAAGTGAATCATCAATTAAATAATGATTCGGGTAGGTTTTGGTTAATATGATCAGATTCTGAACGGCTTCTTCATATCGATTCTGTTCCCAAAAGGCCAATGCCTCATCAAATAATTTCTTCCCTTGATTTTTCTGGCATGAGCCTACCGTCAAAAATAACAAAAATAGTAGAAATAACCAGACCCTGGATTTTCTCATTTGATTACTCATGAGGTTCACTATCTACACTCTCTGATAATTCTTCATTGTCACCTTTAACTGAAGCAATTTTTGCGATTGAGACTACATTTTCGTCACTATCCATGTTGATTAAACAAACACCTTTGGTAATTCGGCTGGTTTCACGAACCTGGGCCACTTTTAGCCGGATTATTTTACCTTTTTGTGAAATCAAAATTATCTCATCATCATCATTTACTAGAACTGAGCCGACAACGTTACCATTTCGTTTACTGGCTTTAATATTTAAAACACCCATATTGGCGCGCTTTCCTAATCGATATCCTTCTACCGGGGTTTTCTTGCCATAACCATTTTCGGTAACGGTCAGAATCGTTGCCTCTCCTTCCTCAATGACTTCCATGGATATCACACGATCATCAGTTGCGGCTTTTAGTTTAATGCCCTTACAACCTCTAGTCACTCTTCCCTGGTTTCTTAGTGATTCAGCCGGGAGTTTTAAGGCCATTCCATTTCGAGTCGCAATAAATATTAAATCTTTATCTGTACAAAGGCGAACCCCAACCAATTGATCACTGTCATCAATAACAATTGCTTTGGTTCCTTTTGTTCTTTGATTTTTATAGGCAGTTAAAGCGGTTTTCTTAATAATCCCATTTTTAGTAATCATTACCACATAAGAATCTGAACTGTATTCAGCCACAGGCGTACAAAAAACAACTTTTTCACCTTCCTCTAAAGGCAAAATATTTACCCAGGCGCGTCCTTTAGCGGTTCTACTGGACAGTGGCAGTTCATATACTTTTTTCCAGTATACTTTGCCAAGACTGGAAAAAATCAGCAAGGTATCATGAGTGGAGGCAATGATAATATTTTCCAGAATATCCTCTTCAACTGTTGCCATACCTATCTTTCCCTTACCGCCTCGATTTTGAGACTGATAAGTGTCAACGGCAATACGTTTAATGTAACCATTCTGACTCATGGTAACCGCCATTTCCTCTACCGGAATTAAGTCTTCCTGTTCTATCTCACCTTCATACTCAATAATTTCTGACCGCCGGGGATTTGCATACGCCGCCTTAATCTCAACCAATTCTTCTTTAATAATATTTAAAATTAATTGTTCATCGGCCAATACTTTTTTAAACCATTCTATTTTTTTTGCCAGCTCTTCCAATTCCAGGACCAGTTTATCGAATTCCAAAGCGGTTAATCGCTGAAGTCTCATATCCAGGATGGCCTGTGATTGAATTTCAGACAATCCGAAAGTTTCTATCAACTTGGATTTTGCGTCCTTACCACTTTGGGACCCTCGAATCAGCGCCACCACTTCATCAATATTATCCAGTGCTATTTTCAAGCCATTAAGAATATGTGCGCGTGCTTCAGCTTTATTGAGTTCAAACTGAGTTCTTCGAACAATAACATCAATGCGATGGGAAACAAATAGCTTTAAAATTTCGAGTAGTGATAAAACGCGCGGTTGACCATCGACCACAGCCAGCAAAATAATTCCAAATGAGCTTTGTAAGGCAGTATGCTTGTACAGATTCGCCAACACGGTATCAACATTTTCATTCCGTTTTAGTTCGATGACAACCCGCATTCCTTTTCTATCTGATTCATCACGTAAATCCTGAATACCAATCAACTTTTTTTCTTTGACCTGTTCAGCAATCCGCTCAATCAATCTGGCCTTGTTCACCATATAAGGTAGCTCAGTGACAATAATCGCCTGCCGGGGGGTCTTTTTTATATCCTCAACGTGTGTTTTAGCACGAATTCGTACAATCCCTTTTCCGGTTTTATAAGCGCTATAAAAACCATCCCGACCTAGTATTAATCCTCCAGTTGGAAAATCCGGCCCCTGAATCAAGGGTAAAAGGTCTGATAAGGTGCAAGTGGCTCGATTATCAATATAATGCAATACCCCTTCAATTACTTCTCCCAAGTTATGCGGGGGAATATTAGTAGCCATTCCCACTGCGATCCCTGTGGAACCATTAATCAGCAAGTTTGGTATCTTGGTTGGGAGTACTGTTGGTTCCTGCAGACTACCATCATAATTATCAATAAAAGAAACTGTATCTTTATCCAGATCTTCCAGGAACTCTCTGGCAATTTTTTGAAGTCTGATTTCCGTATAACGCATTGCAGCAGGAGAATCACCATCTACAGATCCAAAATTTCCCTGTCCATTAATCAGCGGACTTCTCATTGAAAAATTCTGAACTAAACGGACAATCGCATCATAAACAGCAGAATCTCCATGTGGATGATATTTACCAATCACTTCACCAACAATCCGGGCCGATTTCATAAATGGGCGATTGTAAGCGACATTCATATCATACATCGCATATAAAATTCTCCGGTGTACCGGCTTTAGACCATCCCTGACATCTGGTAATGCACGTCCAACGATTACACTCATAGCATATTCCAGATATGCTGATTTCATGGTATCTTCAATATTTACAGGTAGTATACTTTGATGGTCTAAACTCATATTATCTGCCAAACTAAAATTAATTTAAAACTCCTTCCAGGAGCTGATTTTACCAACTTTTAAAAAGGGTTATCCTACTCAAAAAATTATATTTTTGTCATCTAAATAGGAGGTTTTTCGACAGGATTATTTTTCATTTTTTGCAAGATGCTTAGTGCCAATCCCATAGCTACAAAAATCATTATTTGCACTTCTCCATCCCTAAAATTATTTTCAAAAAAACCGGCCACCAAATTGCCACATAACCCTGCCATAATACCTAAAAGTATGGCGTTTTCATTGCTCTTCCGCACATTTAAGTAATTTAGTCTGGATTCAATGCCCTTAATCAGTGATAAATACATAAAAAGAAATCCCATCAAACCCAGCATGCCAAAATCTACCCATGTTTGGATGTAGATATTGTGTAAACCGACTCCCGGTTCATGTTGAAATCGATGTTTTTCCTTCTTGGCTATTTTCAGGTAATAGGGTTTGATTTGGTGCCCCATATTTGGTCCTAAGCCAAGAATCGGGTGTTCCTTTATCACAGAAACACCCGCCTTCCACATCAATAGACGATCTTTGTTGGCTGCTAATGATACTGCTGAAACCGCACGGTTACCAATACTGGTTTTTGATAATGATTTGGTATCAATTCGCTTAATGGCCACCCAGGAAATGGCAACCAGTATTATAATGACAACTGCCAGTATTTTTTTGTACTTTGACGGAATTAATATTGATAAAAAAACCACAATAGTAATAATCAATCCCAACCAAATACTTCGCCCCAATGTTAAAAATGCTGTTATCAAACTTAAAAATGCACCTAAAAAATAGAAGTATTTCAAAGGACGACTGATTTCACTTGAAAAGAATAGTCCAGCCAGCAAACTGAATATTATCAAATAAACACCACCCAGTGTCAAATGATGAGAAAAAACACCGACAGCTTGCCAGACAGATTTATAATGACGGTACTCACCTTGAAGGTAATCAGACCGAAGAATGTCTAATCCGGTAAAAAACTGAATAATCGAATAAATACTAATTAATATACTTACGATAAGTGTGGCGCGAATATATTTTTCGTAATTATTTTTGGGGAAGGTCAAAATCAGTACCGAAGGTAGACCAAAACGCCAGAATGTTCTTAAATATTTTAAGCTTTCTATTGGATTTTCAGAGAACAGGGAACTAATAAGGGCAGCAATCATTAAAGCTGCCATTCCCCAAAAGAATAGCGGAAAACCTTTGTATTTATCTTTTTTTGTTATTAACAGATAAGCTGTTATCAGATACAATCCTATTATCGCAAAATTACCTCCTGCAATACTGAAAGGAAGTGATAAAAATAATAGATAAAGTAACAGGCTCCTCAATTTCTCTATTTTTGTCATAACTATAAAAGCCAGAGCTTATCGTTGAAAATGATTGAATTAACTGGCATTTTCCTGATCTTTTTTCATACAGCAGGATTTATATTTCTTACCACTACCGCAATGACATTTTTCATTGCGGCCAACGTTAATTCTTTTTCTAACGGGTGCCTGTTTGGCTGCTTTTCTTTCAGGTCGATTTAATTCACCATGAATCATCTCCATTTCCTGCTGTTTTCTTTGGGTTTCCTGGGGCTGTTCCTTCGCAATTGCTACATGAAAGTAGTGTTTAACACTCTCTGAGCTGATTCTAACCATCAAATCCTTAAATAACACAAAAGCTTCTTTTTTATATTCAACCAAAGGGTTTTTTTGCGCATATCCCCGCATGCCAATACCTTCTTTTAAATGATCCATCGATAATAAATGATCTTTCCACATACTATCAGTGACGTCTAAAAGAATCTGCTGTAAAATATAATTATGGTATTCATGGAATTGCTTTTTCTTTTTGTCATACAAACTTCTCAATTCCCCAAATATCCATTTATACAAAGTATCCTGAGAATCAGAATAGTCTTCCTCATTTGAGGGCAACTTCATCTGAAAAATAGTCGACAATTCGCTTCTTAAACCGTCAAAATCCCATTGCTCAATCTGTTTTTCATCGCAATATTCATCCAGTAAACTGTCTAATATATCAGCGATCATGTCAGAAATAACATCTTCTTTCTCATCACCTAGAATCCGTCGTCTTTGGGTATAGATAATCTCACGCTGTTGATTCATTACGTCATCATATTCCAATAAATGCTTCCGAATATCAAAGTTGTGAGCTTCTACTTTTTTCTGTGAATTTTCAATGGCACGGGAAATCAAGATATGTTCAATGGCTTCATCTTCATCAATTTTTAATTTACCCATTAAATTCGCAATTCTCTCTCCACCAAAAATCCGCAATAGATCATCTTCCAGTGACAGGTAAAAACGACTACCTCCCTTATCACCCTGCCTACCGGAACGGCCTCTAAGCTGATTATCAACCCTGCGTGATTCATTTCGTTCTGTACCCATAATAAACAGACCACCCTTTTCAGGTACACCTTGCCCTAATTTAATATCTGTACCCCGGCCGGCCATGTTGGTAGCGATGGTTATGGAGCCAGCCTGTCCGGCATTTGCGATAATATCTGCTTCCTGTTCATGATATTTGGCGTTTAACACTTTATGAGGCACTTTTCCCTTGTTAAGTATACCACTCAGGAATTCTGAACTTTCAACAGAAGCAGCCCCAATCAAAATCGGTTGTTTCGTTTGATACATTTCCTTGGCTTGCTTTAAAATAGCACGATGTTTGGCCGCCCTAGTTTTAAAAATAGTATCCGGATGATCTATCCTGACCATTGGTTCATTGGTTGGAACCACAATCACACCTAATCCATATATTTTCATGAATTCGTCTGCTTCTGTTTCTGCTGTTCCGGTCATTCCTGACAGTTTGGTGTATTTTCGAAAGTAATTCTGATAAGTGATAGAAGCCAGAGTTTGATTTTCTCTTTCAATCTTAACCCGTTCTTTGGCTTCTAAAGCTTGATGTAGACCATCACTAAAACGCCTCCCTTCCATTACCCGACCGGTGAATTCGTCAACAATTAATACCCGCCCATTTTGTACCATATAGTCGATATCTCTTTTAAAAACATAGTGCGCTTTTAAGGCCTGGTTAACATGGTGCAGAATTTCTATATTTTCAAAATCAAATAAATTCGATGTTTTGAGCAAATCTGTCAGTCTTTGCTCCATTTTAGCAACGCCACCTTCGGCCAGCTGTATATTCCTGGATTTTTCTTCAAGGGTAAAATCACCAGGAACGACAATATCAAGATCTTCTTTTGTCTTTATAAAATTACTGACTTCATTTTCAGGAATATTTTGTGCTTTTGCGACCATATTTCTTTCCGGATTATCAACAACCCGCCATTCACGCTTTAAACCATATAGCTCTTTATCAATTTTATAATAATTTTCTGTGGAATCTTCGGCCGGTCCTGAAATAATTAAAGGTGTCCGTGCTTCATCAATCAAGATACTGTCAACCTCATCCACAATCGCATAATTGTGTTCCCTTTGAACATAATCCTGCAAATCAAACTTCATATTGTCCCGAAGAAAATCAAACCCAAATTCGTTGTTCGTTCCGTAGGTAATATCACAATTATAGGCCTCTCTCCGCTGGTCATCACTTTTTGCGTGAATGATAACACCCACTGATAATCCCAAATAATTATATATTTTCCCCATCCAGTCGGCATCCCGTTCTGCCAGGTAGTCATTCACTGTAACCAAGTGAGCACCTTTGTCACTTAAGGCATTTAAAAATAATGGTAAAGTGGAGGTCAGGGTTTTTCCTTCCCCTGTTCTCATCTCTGCAATTTGACCATTAAAAAGCGCAATTCCACCTAGCATCTGGACATCATAGTGTCGTTCACCCAATGTTTCCATGGCAGCTTTACGAGTAAGAGCGAAAGCTTCCGGTAATATAGATTCCAGATCTTCCCCATCTGCAACTCTTTTTTTAAATTCTTCTGTCTTAGATTTGCATTGAGATTCAGTAAAATCTTTATATTCACTTTCACGAGCGTTAATTTTATTTAGAAGTGGTACATATTTCTTTAGCTGTTTTTCACTATAAGAACCAAAAATTTTCTTTCTAATATAAGGGATCATTTTTTTTATAATTTATTATTATTGAATTTCAAGAGTTGCATTTGCATACCGGTTCATCCATATTGATCAGAAGCGGTTCCTGATTGTTGATAATCAATGATTTTTAAAATGCTGTTATTTGTAATTAAACGAAAAGTCGAATCGAATTAAATCAACTTATTGAAAATAAAAGCGATAAATAGTTTATATTAAAGTTCTGACCAAGGTATAATATTAATCAGGACAATCTTGTTTTATGCCATAAAACAACAATTCCTTGCAAGGTGATTCACAAATAATTTAATCTTTCTAAGTTCTTAATAAATCAGTAAAATAGAATGTTTTTTCGGAGTGATTAAGCATAAACAAGCAATTTGTTTTGCCAATTCTTAAAATCTTTATTTTGGCCTTAGTTTTCATTATGAAACATGTAATTATTGCAGAAGCACAAGGATTTTGCTGGGGGGTGCGGAGAGCTTTAGAAATTGTAAACCAGCATCGCTCTTTATCTATTTTTGGAGATTTAATCCACAATAAACAAGTTGTGGCAGAATTAGAAAAAAATGACAAAAATGTTGTTCAGGAAATTACGGCAAATGAAAAAAACCCCATCGTCATCACAGCTCATGGTACAAATATCAGTAATATTGCAAAAATTAAATCTCTGGACAAAATTCTTATTGATACCACGTGCCCTTTAGTGAGTGCCATATATAGAGCTGGTGAAGCATTACAAAAAGAAGGTTATCACATTTTAATCATCGGCGATCGTAAACATGTAGAAGTAAAAGGAATTGCCTCCAGAATGCATCAACCGATTATTGTTAACAATGAAGAAGAGTTGGAAAAATCAGAATTACCGGAAAAAATTGGAATTATTTGCCAAAGTACTTTTTCTTCTACCAAATATGAAAGAATGATCGATTTCATCAAATCCAGATCAAAAGATGTCAAAGCGAAAAACACCATCTGCTCTCCAACTCGAAAAAGGCAGGAAGCGGCAGAAAAACTCGCTAAACAAGTGGAAGTAATGGTGGTTATTGGAGGATTCCACTCTTCCAACACAAAAAAACTGGTTGAGTTAACCCAACAATATGTAGACAGCTACCATATTGAAACAGCAGATCAATTAAAACCGGAATGGTTTAAAGGTAAAATTGAAATTGGCATCACTGCCGGCGCTTCTACTGCAGACTGGGTAATTAAAGATGTTTATGATATCATACTAAACCTGTAATCCCTTTAGAATTCATAAAATCCAATTTAAATTCATCAGTTTTACTAGCATTTGGCCCTGATCTGGCATAAAATATCCTTATATTTCAAATCTACTCATATATTACCCACTGATTATATAAGACTGCGACTGAAATGGAACGATCTAATCAATCCACGAAAAATCATTCGAAGACAACCAAATGGTCGATCAGCTTATTTGTCCTGATACTGTTTTTGTTGCTCAGTTGTAAAGATGATGGGGCCAGTCATTTGGCTGCCGGAATTCAATCCTGTTATGATCTTTTTAATGACGGTAATTGGGACGAAGCTATAGAGATTTGTACTGATGCAGGTACTGATGAAACCTTACATATTGCTGCACAAGCCTATATGGCTAGATCAGGTGTGTCACTTTTTACAATTATGCTTGATCTTTCAGACAGTACAATGGATCCGAGTAAAACTATGTTTGATAAAATCCCAAATACCGCTGCCAAAAGGAGTGACTACAACAAAGCCTTATCCATTATTATGGATGATATTGAATTTATAACTGAAGACATGTACCTGGAAAGTTTGATTCTATCCGGATTGTTAGTCTTTGATCAGTTAAAAGATTTATTGACGCTGGAGTGGGATAGCACCAATGATCTATTCACCACCTGTGCAGATTCCTCATCTTGTAGCTATGCTCCAGATGCCACAAATGATGGTACAGATGACATATTGTTATTTACCGGATTAGGATCCACTTTTTATACTAATATCTGTGGGGATTCCTCCTCAGATGCATATAATAATGTTGATCTAGGAGAGGGGTTTAATAGAGATGGAACAGTTTTTAAGTGCACTATTCAATCAGACAGTTTGCTAGACTATAACAAAATAGCCGTTAATGAATACTATGCTGGTGGTTCAACAGAAATTAAAGATGCTATGCTTCCTTTTAAATTTTACGAAAACATGGATCAGGGTGGTAACGTGAGCGAAGACGTTGGGGCACCAATTAATACCGTGTATTTTTGTGATGATGCCATCCCACTTTATACCCCGGAACCTACTTCTGACGATTTGAAATTAAGTGATTGTGAAATATTATCATATTTAACTAACCCAGGATTTTAAAATAAAGAAAAATATGAATAAAAAGATACTATTATCCCTTTATTTCATTTTACTGTTTCATACTGCCTTCGCCATTGAATATCGAAGGCAATTCCAGGATTACCGATCCCTGGGTATGGGTAATACCGGTATTGCCAGTGCTAACAACAGTGCCACCCTGTTTTATAATCCTGCCGCCTTGGCCAATATCACTGATGGTTGGGTGGATATTCCGGCCATTCAAGCTACTTATTCCCCGGAAGCTTCCGCTATCTATGCTGAAATCCAAAAAGGTGGTTTTTTGGAAACCACTGAAGATCAACTGGCTTTTATGGAAGAGTACATGGGCAAAAAAATATATGTTCAAGTTGATGCCGGTATTAATGCTTTTATCAATTTAGATAAAAAAGGAACCACTATTGGTGGAAATTATATGGTGGAAAGGATTCTCGATTTTGATATACAAAATCCTGCTCTCCCAGAAATCGCAGGTTTTGAAAGATACGATCAAATGAAACTGGTCGGATTTTCCTATCCGATTGGTCTGGGACAATTTGTTTTGGGTTTAGGTGCACAGACTCTGATCCGCAAAGAAAGATCCTATGTCTTTACTACTACTCAAGCCCTGGCAGGAGAAGCGTTTCCTTCAATCGCTCTCACTGATGTTGCAGATGGATCATCTGATACAGGGACCGGGTATGATGTCGGGTTTTTATTTCGCTTCGCATCTCCTTACCGGGTAGTACTTGCGGGTGTTTGGCGCTCAGGTATTTCAATGGATGAGGCGACAGATATACCACCTGAAGCAGCTCTGGGTTTCACAATGGCACATGAATTTGGTCCATTTAAATGGGTTATGGCTATTGATGTCCGGGATCTTACGCAAGAGCAAGGGAGTGAAGGGGATAAAAGCTGGGCTCGTCGGATTCATGGAGGGATGGAATTTGCTATGTTTCCGACCTCTGATCTAAATTATTTATTAACAGTACGGGGTGGTTATAATCAGGGCTATAAATCCTTGGGAGCAGAATTTAGACTTGGGAATTCACTGGTGATAGGTGTTGCTCAATTCTCCGAAGAAGTAGGTGAATTTGCAGGAGACAAAGAAAATAAACGGACAGCGGCATATGTCTCTCTCGGTTTTTGATTAATTTAATCCCTAAACTGATTCTAGTATTAATTTTGCATTTATATCACAAAACACGCAAAACAAAACCAATACATATTGATAATCAGGACCTAAATGGTGCAAACAATGATCAGTAAAAAATTAATTCTATTCCTTTTAATTATTATTTTAGCAGGCGTCTTCCCGATTATGTCACTTGCCCAATCCTCGTATTTTGGTTTTAATCGAAATCATTTTGAGCAATTATTAACAACTAAAAGTTGCCCGGGGTGTCAATTATATTACGCAAAATTATCCAATATTGATCTAACTGGCGCTAATCTTAGAGGAGCATATTTAATAGGGGCATCATTAAGAAGTGCCACACTAAGAAGTGCCAACTTAAGTGGTGCAAGAATCGGAGGTGCAAATTTTTCCGGCGCAGACTTAACCGGTGCTATTTGGACCACCGGTAAAACCTGTCAACAAGGGTCAATTGGCATTTGTAAGACACAGTAGTTGTTATTAGCATACTCCAGTCATCAGCTATGCAGTTGATGACTATTTCCACTCCTAATTAAAAATTCCAAATTAACCAATAAATATTACCGATTGCAATTTTGACCACTCTGGGGTATTTCAAGTGAATTATTATACTATTTTGAATCATCAATTAAAATTGATATTATAATTCCTAAAAGCAATAATGCATTTCTGACTGAATTTATCTTTGGTAGTTTTCAATTAAGTCGCCCCTAGCAATATTCTGAGTGAAGTTGAAGTATATTATCTGTTTTACTCTTCGTTCTTTACGCAAAGTATTGCAAATTCAGTGTTCAGGGAACCATCAAGCGGTATCCTGTGCAAAGTCGAAGGGTCTTATTTAACCTGGTTCAGCACAATTGCAATATGCAATAGTTATCGATCACTACTATTCAATACCAAAAAATTTATTGTATTCTTCATTATGAGTGACAAACAATCAAAGCAAGCCAGTACTAATGTCGGAAGTATGTCGATTATTGATCATTTAACTGAATTAAGAGTTCGAATTATCCGGTTTATGCTGGTAATGGGTGTCTGCGTACTTTGCTGCTATTTTTTTAGAAAAGAGTTACTGGATTTAATTAAGAAACCTGTCGAAATACCTCTGGCGAAGTACACCTCGACAGTTAATATCACTCCTGAAGATGATACTAAACAGCCCGTGCAATTTTTAAATCAATACAATTGCGCATGTGAAGATCTAACTGCTGAAAAACCAAAAATAACTACCGTAACAAAATCGTCAAACGCAAAAAAGGAAAATAAAAGCCAGACTACTGAACCATCAATTTATGAAACAGCTAAACTAACAATCCTGGACTTTATCAGTTATTTCCAAATATTACTGGGTAGAGCCCCGACCGCCAATCCGGATTTTCAGGAAGCAACTACCCAAAACGAGATCCAACCACTGCCCGGAAAACTCAACTTAAATTGTTCTTGTAATTTGAAAAACGCACCGGTAAACAGCCACTCATCAATGGTTTATATCGGTTTACCAGAATTGTTTTTTGCTCAAATGAAAGCTGCTATATTTGCCGGTTTCTTTCTGGCTTTCCCGTATTTAATGATTGAGCTTTGGGGATTCATCGGTCCGGCTTTATACAAAGGTGAAAGAACTGTTTTTTGGTTATTCGCAATTTCTTCATATATCTGTTTTATTGGCGGATCCTTATTCGGATATTTTATTGTTTTTCCATTTGGATTCGATTTCTTCCTCAGTTTAACACAGCCCGGTGAAATCGTTCCTAATTTATCAATTGGTGAATACTTAAGTCTCTCGATAAAATTATTACTGGCATTTGGGTTTATATTTGAAATGCCTTTAGTCACTTTTATCCTTGCCCGATTAGGAGTTGTTACGCCTGAACTGATGTTCAAACAATCTCGTATTGCGGTTATTATTATTTTCGTACTCAGTGCTTTATTGACACCTCCTGATCCATTTACAATGATGCTGATGGCCGGGCCACTATTTTTTCTTTACTTCATTAGTATTGTTGTATGTTTTGTCGGTGTAAATCGAAAAAAAGTAGCCCTGCGTGCACAAGGTTTTGAAGAAGAGGACCTGGAGTAGAAATGATCATCGTTTTAAATTAAGTAACAATTAACGACTATTAAGCTTTCCTGGAATATGATTAAAGTCCATTTCTCCAGGCCCAACCTCATATATTGCCACTTATCCCCCAATAATAAGATATTTTTTCACAATTTTATAGATAACATTCTTGTAATTTATACCTAGAGAGTGATATACTGGGGCAGTTGATTCATACATATCTTCTATATCTATCGCTCATACAAAATTATTCCGTACAGGCTAAGCTCATGGAACCATCTGAAAATATAAAGTTTTTAACAAACAGCAATGATGAGTCGGGCACGTTATCTCTAACAGACTCGATATCTATTCAGGATGCTGAATATTTAAAGAAAACTATTTTAGAAGTTTTTGACTGCACACAATCTTTTAATATCAATATTGAAGGGCTTAATTCAATAGATCTAAGTGGTATTCAAATATTATATTCAGCTTTTGAAACAGCCAAAAATCTCAATAAAAATATTTCAATTTCCGGAGACTTCCCCGATAGCTTTAAAAGGGATATAGAAAGCGCTGGCTTTAATCATTTTAATTGGTTGTGCCATTCCGCTTAAATTTAATAAAAAGGAAAATTGAAAGATAATTTCTATTTTATAAAATTGCTTATTCAATAATTAACGACAGAACTAATACTTTTATTTATGTACAGCACGATCACATTAAGTAATAAAGATTTCACCCGCTTGAGTGACTTTATTCATAATAATTATGGCATTAAAATGCCGCCAGTAAAAAAAATATTGCTGGAATCCAGACTTCAAAAACGCTTAAAAGCTCTAAATATTGATTCATTTGAACATTATTGTGATTATTTATTTAGCTCTGAAGGTAAGGAAGCTGAGTTAAAATTCTTCATTGATAAAGTTACAACCAACAAGACTGATTTTTTTCGGGAACCTGAACATTTTTATCATCTCACAAACTCCGTTATACCTAAAATCATTAAATCCTGGAAAGGGGTTCATAATCAGTTACAGGTTTGGAGTGCAGGTTGCTCAACAGGGGAGGAACCATATACAATTGCGATGGTTATACAAGATTTTGCGGACGAACATCCCACATATCGTTTAAACTATTCAATATTAGCAACAGATATTTCTCAGGAAGTGCTAACCACCGGATATAATGCTGTCTATAGTGAGGATAAGGTAGAGCCGGTTGCCTACTCCATGAAAAAAAAATACCTGTTGCGAAGTAAAGAAAAAAATAAAAGATTGGTTAAAATGGTTCCTGAAATCAGAAATCGAATTCAGTTCAAAATGTTGAATTTTATGGATAGTCATTACCCATTAAGTAAAAAGGTAGACATCGTTTTCTGTAGAAATGTCATTATCTATTTTGATAAACCCACGCAAGAAAGCATCATCAACAAACTTTGTAAAACTATAAAACCAGGGGGGTATTTTTTTCAGGGACATTCTGAATCCATCCAGGGATTTAATGTTCCCCTAAAACCCCTTTATCCGACAATTTACCAAAAAATATAAACTTTGAAGGGTTATGAAAAAAATTCAAGTTCTAATCGTGGATGATTCCGCTATCGTCAGACAATCCATGGAATCTCTATTAAACTCCGATAAAAATATTCAGGTAATCGGAACAGCGGCTGACCCATATTATGCCGCAGAAAAAATTAAAAAGGAGTTACCTGATGTAATCACATTAGATGTTGAAATGCCCAGAATGGATGGTATCACTTTTCTTCAGAAAATAATGGCACAGCATCCGATTCCAGTCGTCATCTGTTCCAGTTTATCCGGTAAAGGATCTGAAACCGCTTTAAAGGCAATAGAATACGGCGCTGTGGATATCATAGAAAAACCAAAAGTAGGAACAAAAGAATTTTTTAAAGAATCAAAAATTACGATTTGTGATACGATTAAAGCAGCTGCTCAGGTTAATGTAAAATGTGTTAACAAATTCCAGCCAAAGAAAATAGAAAAAAAACTGACCGCTGATGCGATGTTACCCAGAGCAACATCAAAGGCAATGATTCAATCCACAGAAAAAGTAATCGTAGTTGGTGCTTCTACTGGCGGAACCGAAGCACTTAAAACATTTTTGGAAGCTTTACCTGCCAACACACCAGGTATTGTTATTGTCCAACACATGCCAGAAAACTTCACCAGAGCATTTGCAGATCGTTTAAACACAACCTGTCATATGACTGTTAGGGAAGCTAAGGATAATGATTCTGTTTTAAGAGGTTTTGCACTCATTGCACCTGGAAATAAACATGTATTAATGAAAAGAAGTGGCGCCAGGTATTATATTGAAGTAAAAGATGGCCCTTTAGTTTCCAGACACAGACCCTCAGTAGATGTTCTTTTCCGATCCGCCTCCAGATATGCCGGTAAAAATGCGTGTGCCGTAATTATGACAGGAATGGGTGATGATGGCGCTAAAGGGATGTTGGAGTTGAGTGAAGCAGGGGCTTACACCATTGCTCAGGATGAAGCAAGTTGTGTGGTTTTTGGAATGCCTAAAGAAGCAATTAATTTGGGAGGTGTTAAACAAATTCTCCCACTAGAAGCCATTGCCGGTTCCGTATTAAAAGTAACCAACTATTAACATGACAAATTGGGAGATTTTGAATGAGTAAAACAATTTTGACGGCGGATGATTCAGCCAGTGTACGCCAAATGGTAACTTTTACATTAAAAAATTCTGGTTATGAAGTCATTGAATCGATCGACGGAGTAGATGCTCTCCAGAAACTGGAAGGGAAAAAAATTGATATGGTCATCACCGATTTAAATATGCCAAATATGAATGGAATTGAACTTATTAAAGAAATTCGACAAATACCGGAGCATAAATTTGTTCCAATTATTCTATTAACGACGGAATCACAGGCAGAAAAAAAGCAGGAAGGGAAGAAAGCTGGAGCAACAGGTTGGATTGTAAAACCATTCAAACCAGAGCAATTAATAGCAGTTACCAAAAAAGTCTTAGGATAAACCATGAATTTAGAAGACAATCAAAAGGTATTTAAAGAAGAAGCCTATGAAAAACTGGCTGAAATTGAAGAAAC
Source organism: Deltaproteobacteria bacterium (assembly GCA_018657625.1). Taxonomy (GTDB): domain Bacteria; phylum SAR324; class SAR324; order XYD2-FULL-50-16; family XYD2-FULL-50-16; genus JABHWU01. Next base: position 72,731 of record JABHWU010000115.1, read on the forward strand.
TATGCTGGAACTGGAAGATTCACCTGATGACTCTGAGTTGATATCAAAAGCTTTCAGAGCTTTGCATACCATAAAAGGTTCAGGTGCCATGTTTGATTTCAATGATATTGTTGCCTTTACCCATGATATTGAAAATGTATACGACCTGGTTCGAGATAACAAAATCCCGGTCACTAAAGAACTAATCAGCCTGACGCTTTCTGCTCACGACCATATAAAAAATATGTTGGACGATCCGGATAATGAAAGTGAAGAGATGTTTGAAAAAAGAAACGAAATCACAAACGCAATTCGCAGTTTTTTACCTGGCAACAATAAGGCTGAAGATGATGTCAATTTACAAGCAGAAGTTGAAGAACAATTATCAGATGTTTATACTATTTACCGAATCAGGTTTAAACCTGACCAGGAATTATTCATAACCGGAACAAATCCCATCCTACTCTTAAATGAACTTCGAGAAATAGGAGAAAGTGTTGTTGCCGCCCATACTGACTCAATTCCCAATCTGAAAGATATTAACCCTGAATTCTGCTATACCTACTGGGATATTATTTTACGAACCAATAGTGAGATCAGTGCCATTCAGGATGTATTTATTTTTGTGGATGACAATTGTGAAATCGATATACAGAAAATTTCCAAGGATGATGATTTTGATATTGAGTTTAATGAAAAAAAACTGGGAGATATTTTACTAGACAGGGGGGATATTGATGCATCGGCACTGCAACAGGCCTTACAAAAACAATTACCGGTTGGGGAAATATTAATCAAAGAAGGGCTGGCTGATAGCGACAGTATTAACTCTGCACTAGCTGAACAGCAATTTGTAAAAAAAATAAAGGATACTGTTAGAAAAGTAGAAGTATCCTCCAGTATTCGAGTCGCATCTGAAAAACTCGATAAGCTTGTGGATTTGGTTGGGGAACTTGTTACCGGACAAGCACGTTTATCACAAATTGCTAATAACACACTGAACAGTGATTTGCTTACTGTTGCAGAAGAAATTGAACGATTAACGGCTGAATTACGTGACAATACCATGAGCGTTCGGATGTTAACCTTCGGAACAACATTCAATAAATTTAAAAGACTAGTCAGAGATTTGGGAAGTGATTTGGGCAAAGAAATTATATTAAAAACTGAGGGTGCTGAAACAGAATTAGATAAAACGGTTATTGAACAACTCAATGACCCTCTAGTCCACATCCTTAGAAACAGCATTGATCATGGTATTGAACCACCGGAAGTCAGAAAAATGAGTAATAAACCGGTACAGGGTACTGTCACGCTATCAGCCAAATACTCAGGTGCCCATGTTTTGATTTCCATTCAAGATGATGGCGCGGGAATGAAAGCAGAATCGATCAAAAAAAAGGCTGTTGATAAAGGAATCATTACTCAAGATGCTAAAATGACTGATAATGAAATTTTTCAACTCATTTTTATGCCCGGATTTTCAACAGCTGAAAAGGTCACTAATGTCTCCGGTCGGGGTGTGGGTATGGATGTCGTGAAAAAAGGAATTGAATCCCTACGGGGAACTGTTGATGTCATCAGTCAACCGGGAAAAGGGACCACAATTACCTTGAAACTTCCCTTGACCCTGGCGATTATTGATGGATTACTTGTAAAAATAGGTCCGGAAAATTTCATTCTGCCACTGGCAGCAGTAAAAGAATGTATTGAACTGACACGACAGGATGTTGAAGACGCTCATGGCAGACATGTTATCAATGTCAGAGGACAAATTGTTCCTTATATCCGACTAAAGGATCAGTTCAAAATAAAGAGCAAAAAACTGGATATTGAACAGGTTGTGATCACTGAAATTGGCAATTATCAGATAGGGTTTGTGGTTGATAGTGTGATTGATCAACATCAAACCGTCATTAAAAATCTCAGTAAAGTTTATAAAAATATCGACGGGATATCTGGTGCAACCATTATGGCGGATGGTACTGTATCACTAATAATTGATATCAATAACTTACTCCGCCTTGTTGAACATGAAAACCTGGCACAATACAATTAACACTATCAATCTGACGTAAATTTGCAGTGTTATTAAAGTTTTAAAAACCTGATACTATAATCAGTACCAGGTTTTTAAAATCAGGCAAAACCATTTAAGACTTCCTCAACAGAGTAAGGTTTACTTTTGTTATTCCTGGTCGCCTTCTCAAAGTCCGAATCCAACTGCTCATCTAAAGTTGGTTTTGAAATTTGATAAAAAATCCCACTATACATTGGACCACTCTTATACGCCATTTCAAAAGCCATCATTTTATTGGTCGGGTCATAACTGTCCGGCAATGGTTGATACATTTCTTTCATTTCTTTGGATTTCAAAACCGGGAATGTCACACAAGGTGACATAATATAAACTATTGACATCCCTTTATGGGTAATCGCCGCCTGCATAATTTCAGTCATCTGCTTCATATTTGTACTAATGCTTCTGGCAATAAAAGAAACATCATAAGCTAAAAATACCGGTAGGACATCCAGAGTACTTTCATAAACACCCAGTGGTGATGTTTTAGTTTTTGTCCCAATGGGGGTTGTCGGTGATGCCTGCCCTTTTGTTAGACCATAAACTCGGTTATCAATGAGAATATAGGTTAAATCCACATTTTTTCTAGCTACTGGTGAAATATGACCCCCACCAATACCCAAACCATCTCCATCACCTCCGGCGACCAATACTGTGCAATCCGGCTTAGCAGTTTTAGCCCCCACAGCAGTTGGTAACGCACGACCATGGGTTCCATGAAAAGAATAGCTGTTTAAAAAATGGGAAAATCGTCCAGAACAACCTATCCCGGAGACAGTTATTATATCTTCCGGTGGAATTTCCAAAGCTAGCAACGCTTTCTGCAAAGCAGCTAAAACGCCATAATCACCACACCCTGGGCACCAAACCGGCTTAATATCACTTTTATAATCTTGTAATGTTCTCTTCATCGACTATCCTCGCTACTTTTAAGATTCCAGCATAAATTTCCTGTGGCGTAATGGGGATTCCTTCATATTTATGGATCTCTATAGGAACCACACCAAACTTGGCTTTGATAAAATGGGCAAATTGCCCGGTATAATTTTCTTCAACTACAATCACCTGCTTCAATCCCATCAGAAAATGCCTAATCTTTGTTTCCGGCAGAGGGGATATCACCTTAGGGTGAAGTTGTCTGATCTTGATACCCTTTTTCTCAGCAATATACCGTGCTTCACGAATTGCTCCCTCAGTTGAGCCCCATCCGATAATACCAATTTTAGTTTTAGTTGACCCGTAATACTCTTTCGGGTTTTTTTCCAAAATGGCAGACAATCTTGTCAGTTTTCTGAATCGTTTACGAGTCATTTGTTTATGAACTTCAGGCGTATAATTCGCTTTGCCATCTTCCGTATGCTCCAATCCTGTTGCCAGATATTGGCCACCTGCCATTCCTGGAATTGTGATCGGAGAGATACCGGTTTTGGCGTTGTCCAGAAATCGTTTATAGTCTACAAGCTCAGCCGAGTTTGCAATGGCTCTGGAGGCTATTTCAATTCGACCCGCTGTCGGAACAACTATTTTACCGGATTTTTGTTCTCTTTTTACTGCAACCATATTTGACACATCTGGAATCTGAACCGTTGCTTTTCGATATCCAATGGATTGATCTGTCAGAATGATTACTGGCATTTGAAATCTTTCAGCCAGGTTAAAAGCACGAATGGTTTGATAAAAACAGTCCTCAACTGATGATGGTGCTATGATAATTCTGGGAGATTCACCAAAGGTTCCATAGATCGCATACTTTAAATCCGACTGTTCTGTTTTAGTTGGTAATCCCGTACTGGGACCTCCTCTCTGAACATCCACAATGACAATAGGCAATTCAACCATTGAGGCCAGGTTCAGTTGTTCTCCCATCAATTGCAGTCCAGGGCCAGAAGTAGGAGTAATCGTTTTTTCGCCCGCAAAAGATGCCCCAATAATAGCAGATATTGCCGCAATCTCATCTTCAACCTGAATCGCCCGTCCACCTACTTTTGGCATCAGTTTGGTTAAGGTTTCAAAAATTGGTGTTGCCGGTGTGATGGGATAACCGGCAACAAATCGACATCCGGCAGCAATGGCACCTAAAGCAACAGCTTCATTACCGGATAGCATCATAAAATTGTGTTTGGAATCTGTTTCAGTTTTTAAATGGAATTTTTTTTCTAACTTGTTTTTCTTGCCAGCACTATATCCAGCCTCCAACAGTTTCAGGTTTTTCTCAACAACAACATCCCCTTTTTGACCGTATCGATCTTTCAGTAATTTATGGAGTCCTTTTTTATTAACCTGGAAGAGTTCTCCTAAGGCACCCAGAGCCACAACGTTTTTCCCAAGAACTCCTCCAGTCAGGTCAACTGCCAGTTTTGTCAAGGGAATTGGATAAAACTTTGCTTCAAGATCCTTTTGAATCTGAACGTGATCCGGATCATAAATGACCACACCTCCAGGTTTTAAATCATGGATTGTGTGGTCATACGCCTCTTGATTAAAAACGATCAAATAATCAACCTTGCTACCCATTGAGTAGATTGTCCAGTCACGCACCCTAATCTGAATCATGGAAAAACCACCCCTGATTTCAGCCGGATAGGTAATATAAGTAAAAACATGATTCTCTGTTCTGGCAGCCGCTGAAGCAAAAAGCTCACCACAACTGATCACTCCGTCACCACCTTCACCTCCAACTCGAATAATGAAGTCCAGTTTAGATCTGTAATTTATATCATTCATTTCAAATCCTTTTACAGTTAAAGGAACAATTTAAAACACTTAAACTTTGATACCATTATAGGTCATTTTTAATATTAAATCCTTGAAAAATACTTTTTTGCGGAATTACTTACATTTACTTTCCCCATTGGCAACTCTTTTAAAACTAGTAAATCATATACTATTATGAATTTCAGAATATCATCCCCTACCATAATAATACAAATATGATTACTTTAATACTAACTATTTATTAATGTTTGTTGCAAGTCTATTTTCTGCAGAACGGCTGGTTTAAAGGCTTTTCATATTGGATACAAACCCAATATAGCTTTTCAATATATAACAGGTGTATGATTTGACGCCTCAAAAACTAACAGAAACATTCTAATTATCAGTATGATAGTAATTATGGGCGGTTTAGGAAGAATGCTTAATAAATCCTTCATCCTCCCAAGTCAAAAAACTTTTACCGATAACTTCAGCTGTATTACTAATGGCTACAAAAGCATTGGGGTCTGTATCAAAGAGTAATTGTTTTAAGCGCCCCAGCTCCCTCATATTAATCACAGTATAAATTACTTTCTGCTCATTGTGCGTCCAACCACCAGAAGCATGGAAAAAAGTAACACCACGATCTATTTGTTTGATTACTTTTTCTGCGATTATTTCTGCCACGTCACTGATGATAAAAACTGCTTTCCTTTGGGAAAAACCCGTCTGAACCTTTTCTACCACGATAGAATTAATATACATATAGATTCCAGTATATAAAGCCGTATCCAAGCTGAACAATAAGGCAGCAGCTGTAAGAGGAATGACGTTAATCGTAATAAAAGTTGTTCCCATAGGAATACTAAATCGTTTTTTGAAGATCATAGCCACAATATCTAAGCCCCCAGCTGATCCTCCCATACGCAGATAGAATCCAGTTCCAAACCCTGTCAATACTCCTGCCAGAACCGCTGCCATGATATTATCATGTGTTGGAATCACAATACCTGAAGTCACCTCCAGTGCAAATGTAAAAATGAAAACACCGATCAAAGAGGTAATCGTGTAATTGAAAGATATCTCTCTCCATCCAAAAACAAATATCGGAATATTAATAAGAAAATAAATGATACCTATCGAAGGCCAGCCGGAAAAATAATATATCACCAGTGAAACACCGCTCACTCCTGCTGAATAGTAGTTATGGGGTATCAGTATTCCATTCAATGCCACTGAAAATATCAAAGAGCCGATCATCACAGCCATAATTGTTCGCCAAAAACGTAAAGTGCTAAAACTCAAAATCACCAATTTTAGTTCTACTTTAAATTTTTTGGTATTAAGTTCTTTATTCATAATAGTTCTCTTTTAAAATTAAACTTCCTCATCATTTTCAGTATTATCTTCAATTAAATTTTGTTTCTTTTCTTTAGTGTAAAATAAAACACCAATTAAAATACCAGCCGTGGCAGCTGACAATTTTACTGCAACAGAAAAAGGAAAATCCAATAAAATGATTTGGGGTAATTGATAAGAGAGAAATCCAATCTGCAATAAAAATAGAATAAGAAGTACAATCCGAAAATAAACTTTCATATTGTTTTATTAATTTAACTGACGAATGATGGGTTGCCAGAATTTTATCATCGGATCATTAGAAAAATCCTGAGGATTTATCGTCCTTTTCTTTAAAAACATATCTAGCGGCCAGTAGGGTTCTCCGTCATTAAATACCCGCCCTGTGGTTAACATATTATCAGTTTCTGCCACAAGATGTAGCTGCCAATTGGGTGAATAATCAAGTAATTTTTGCCTAATGTTTTCCAAATACTCTATTTGGTTAAACGATCCTAAACAGCTAATCCCATTGACATATTTTAAAATAAAAAAAGTAATAAAAACAGCCGGGCAAATTTTTGTCTGCTTAAGAAGTTTTAATAAACACTCCGGGTTTAAATCAGAATAGTTCGTCTTTTTCCCAACAAGACCAGATTTTTTCCAATACAGCTGTTCAACTTTGTAAGATTTCTTACCCGAATAAGTCCCCAAAAAAGCAGGAAATTCATTAAAAACCTTCCAAATACTGTCCGTTTTATCCCCGAAGAAAACCTGAAATACCGGATGCGTAGAATCTTCTTTTTCTAAAATTTGGATCAGGTAATTAGTGATTACCTGATTGATATCAAAATATAAAATATTTTCCTGATTAAAAACAAATTTTTGAATTTTTTCACAACTTTTTAAAGCCCATCGATTATAAAGTTTCCGTCTTTCCATTTGAGGAAGCTGTTTTCTGAGTTTTAAATTCAGATTTGAGTATTTATTGAAAATACCTTCTGAAATTTCAACACCATATGACAATTGATCCCTTTGACGGGCAGGAATTAAACTATATCGATGTTCGGTATTTCCATGTGATTCACGTTCCCTATTCGATTTAATAACCTGTTGGTAGGTTGCTGAATTTTTTTCCAATAAATCCTGTAGCCTTAAATTTTCATAGCTCAAAGAACCTGTCCAGGCAGAGTTAGAAAAAGCTACCCCTGAATTTGCGCCAACTAAATAGTACAAATTTGAATTCAGACCACAAAGACTCATCAGGTCCAATGTTAAAAAGGTTGGCCCGTTGGTTGGTGTAACATGGTGAGCCGTCTGGATTACTGGTACTTCCATTAATTGTTGACTGGCTTTCAAAATATCATTTGAACACCATCCTAAAGCTTGCCACTCTTTTTTCAATGCATTTAGTAGTTCAGATTCTATCTCAACCGGTTTTTTATCGAATAATCTTGATGAAAATTCTTTCAGAGGCATATCCTGATATTTTGAAAAAACAGTACTCAGATTCGGATAGTTTGCTATGTTAATTTTGCTCCGGAGTAATTTCATTTCTTAATTATCCAGTCTTTGCGCAATTTGATGCTGAATACCCCCGAAAGCTCCATTGCTTAAAATTATTACAATATCACCGGGTGCCACGCATTGAACAACATGATCTACAATATCATCCAGATCTTTGATTAAGTGTGCTTTTTTCTCCATATTTCGTAACTGCAACACGACGGCCTCTAAATCCAACCGGTCCTCGGGTGCTATTTGTGTTTCGCGGTGAAGTTTATAAAAAATAATATGGTCAGCTTCTGAGAAAGCCCTTGTCATCCGGTCCTGATGAAACTTGCGCACTGAAGTATTACTTCTGGCTTCAAAAACAGCATGTATTCTTTGATTAGGCCATTTTTTTCTTAGGGCTCCAATAGTAGCCTGAATAGCAGTCGGATGATGGGCAAAATCATCAAATACCATGTTTTTTTCTGAGGTAGAAACCAATTGTAAACGTCTTCTAACATTTTTAAAACTTAAAAGACTTTTTTGAATGTCTTCAATGGCAATGCCTTCATGTAAAGCCATTAATACTACAGCAGTGGTATTATAAACATTGAATTCCCCCATCAAAGGAATTTGTAGCTGATAGGAAGTATTTTGAAACAATAGTGAAAAGTTGGTGTAACCATTATTCACATCAACAGCAAAAGCACTAATCACCGCATCGTTATCAGCTTTCTTTCCAAAAGTAATTACCGGACTAAAACCAGAATTAGCTACTTCTGTTGCTACTGGATCATCACCATTAACAATAATCAGCCCATTTTGTGGAATCTGCCTTAGCATCAGTGAAAAAGATCGTTTAATCTCATCCAGATTATTAAAAATATCGGCATGATCAAATTCTATATTATTGATAATTAATAGATCTGGTAAATAGTGGAAAAACTTGGAACGTTTATCAAAAAAACTGGTATCATATTCATCCCCTTCAATGACAAAATATCCATTTTTCACATCCTGAGACGAGGTATTAAAATTCTCCGCTATACCACCCACCATAAATCCGGTTGGTTTTTGACATTGATGCAATACATGCGCGGCCAATGAAGTTGTCGTCGTTTTTCCGTGAGTACCTGTGATAACAACAGAACGATTATTTCTGATAAAATCACTCTTCAGTAATTCAGCCATAGATAAGTAGTGTAAATGCTTTTCCAGTGCGTATTCCACTTCCGGATTCCCCCGGCTTAATGCATTACCTAAAATGACATAATTCGGGTGAGGTTTAAGATTTTCAGGACTATAAGGGGTTTGGATTTCGATACCATTTTCCTGCAAAAAGTCCGACATCGGAGGATAAACATTTTCATCAGATCCAGTTATTTGATGCCCTCTGTTTTTTAACAATACTGCCAGTGACGCCATAGCAGTGCCACAGATACCTGAAAAATGGTAATGTTTGTTTGTCATTATTGATTATTGGAAATGATTTTAAATAAGACACTAATACAAGTTTAGTCATTAATTTTTAGAAATCTTTCAAATTTGGAACCGGGCAGGTCGGGAGAAAAAATGAAAATCAGTGGGCTTCCTGCCAGTTTTGTCCAACTCCGGCATCAACGATCAACGGCACTTTCAATTTTATCGCTGATTGCATAATATTTTTAATGATCTCAATCGTTTCCTGCTGTTGATTTTGGTGAATTTCAAAAACCAATTCATCATGGACCTGCATCGTCATTTTAGCCTGTGAGGGGAAATCGTTAATTTGATTAAAAATATTTACCATCGCAATCTTTATCAAATCTGCGGCAGAACCTTGTATTCGGGTATTTATGGCAGCTCTTTCCGCCCCAGTTTTCACCATATTATTTTTAGCATTTATCTCCGGTATTAACCGTTTCCGACGAAACATGGTTTGAACATATTGATTTTCGCGACAAAAGGCGATGGTCTCATCCATATAATTTTTGATTTTGGGATATCTGGCAAAATAGGATTCTATAAAATATTTTGCCTGTTTATTTGAAACGCCAATCTCTTTTGCCAGACGGAAGGCCCCCATGCCATATATAATCCCGAAATTAACAGCTTTGGCAGCCCTGCGATCATCCCCTGTTATAGAATCAATTGATTTTCCGAAAATTGCTGCAGCTGTTTCTGTATGGATATCCCCATTATTGTTATAAACATTCAGTAAACTTTCATCTTCAGATAAATGGGCTAAAAATCTTAATTCAATTTGAGAATAATCAAATGAAACAATTGAAAAACCGGATTCGGCGATAAAGGCTTTACGGATCTTACGTCCATCCTGGCTACGTATGGGAATATTTTGCAGGTTAGGGTTTCTGGAGCTCAATCTGCCAGTCACTGTAGCTGCCTGGTTATATGAAGTATGAATTCGACCGGTCTTTTTACTAACCAATGTCGGCAATACGGATAGATAAGTATTAATCAGTTTATTTTTAGTTCTATATTGGAGTAAAGAAAAACCAATCGGATGCTCCTGAGCAATCTTTTCAAGCACATTAACGTCTGTCGAGTATCCCGTTTTCGTTTTCTTTTTTCCCCCTGACAAACCTAAATCATCAAAAAGAACAGCACCTAATTGTTGAGTAGAATTAATATTAAATTCTTTGCCAGCTTGAAAAAATATCGATTGCTCCAAAACTTTTAATTCCTGTCTCATCTGCTCACATAAATTTTGAAGATATTGTGCATCAATTTTAACACCACAATTTTCTATTTGAGCTAAAGCCCGACAAAGCGGAATTTCAATATTCTGGTAAAGATCTTTTAAATTTTCCTGGGCCAGTTTCGGATGAAGGATCTTATGAATTCGGTGAGTTGCATCAGCATCTTCAGCAGCATAAGTCAAAGCTTCTTTAACCGGAACACGATCAAATGTTATCTGTTTTTTCCCTTTTCCAGCCACTTCTTCAAATTTGATCATTTCATGGTTCAGATAACGAGCGGCTAAAACATCAAGATTATGTCGCGGTATATTAGACTCCAATAGGTATGACTGAAGCATGGTGTCTTCAATTTTCGCTTTGATTTCAACCTTATAATTGGCCAAAACCATTAATTCATACTTAATATTTTGACCGATAATTGTTAGATTTTCATTTTGAAAGACCGGACCCAAAATCTCCAGAGCCGTTTCTATAGATATTTGTTCGATAGGTTCCCTGTGGGCAACCGGTATGTATACGGCCTTATTTTTTCCCCAGGCAATAGCAATCCCGACAATCTCTGCCTCTATGGCTAACAACGAAGTTGTCTCCAGATCAATCGTTATCTCATCTTCTAAAAGTAAATTCTTTTGAATTTTGATTAAATCATCAGACTTTGTAATTAATTGATACTGGTTATAATCTAATGATTTATCGTCCGATTGCGCTGATAATTGATCCGTTGAATCTAATTCCGGGTGCCCGGTAATAAATTCGTCCGGTCTAAAACTCATTTTTGAATAAAACCGTTTTAACTGATTTAAATCCGGCTGCATTATTATTAAATCATCCAGCGTCATGTCTAACGGGATATCACATTTTATTTGTGTTAACCGTAGGCTAAGATTAACGTTATCAAGGGAGTTCTCAATATTTTGTTTTTGTTTTCCAGCTAATTTATTGATATTTTGATAGATACCCTCAATGGACCCGTATTTTTTAAGCAATTTTAAAGCACTCTTAGGGCCTATTCCTGCCGCACCCGGTATATTATCTGAATTGTCGCCCATTAAAGCAAGATATTGTGGAATCATTTCTGGTTTGACACCAAATTTTTCGACAACATCATCAGCTTTGTATAATGTTGATTTCAAGGTATCATACATAGAAACATTATCGTTTATTAATTGCGTCAAATCCTTGTCCCCTGAAATAATCATAACTTCAATTTCAGAAGAAAATTTTCCAGCCAAACTACCGATGATATCATCCGCCTCATATGATTTCATTTTTATCATCGGTAGATTTAATGATTCTACAAATTCAAAGATGGGCTCAAACTGTACTTTCAAATCATCAGGAGTAGCACTACGATTAGCTTTATATTCAGAATAGATTTCATGTCGAAAGGTAGGGCCGGGCATATCAAAAACCATCACACAATGGGTTGGATTGATATCTCTTAAGAGTTGCGCCAACATGTTCTTAAAACCGAATACCGCATTTGTCGGCACCCCTTCTTTATTGGTCAAAGTTGCGCGAATCCCATAAAATGCTCTGAAGATATATGAGTTTCCATCTACTAAAACTAGTCGATCTGTCATTACTTCCCTTAAAGTGCTCTCTGTTTATATAATATCTTCTTTTTATTTTATTATTCTTACATTTATCGGCTATTAAATGACCAAATTAGTAACTGTTATATTGATGGCACCAGCCATTCAATTTCTTGCTTCAATTGCTTATTAAGATATAAATTTGTATTTGAAAATTGTCGATTCCCAAAAAAACCACGATGTGCAGATAAGGGAGAGGGGTGAGGCGAAGTTAATACCAGATGTTTTTTTTGATCAATAAACTGTCCTTTTTTTTGAGCGTAACTCCCCCAAAGTAAAAAAACCAATCCGGTTTTCTTATTATTCAATATTTCAATTATTTTATCTGTGAATATTTCCCAGCCTTTACCCTGATGAGAACCCGCTCTACTTGCTTCAACCGTCAAAACACTGTTCAACAATAATACGCCTTGTTGTGACCAATGGATTAAACAACCATGATTTGGTGGCTGCAGACCTAAGTCCGATTGAATTTCCTGAAAAATATTTTTTAAAGAGGGTGGTTGTGGGACCCCGGTTTTAACTGAAAAACATAAACCGTGTGCCTGATTTGGTCCATGATAGGGGTCCTGTCCTAAAATAATGACTTTAACCTGATTGAATGGTGTCAAATTCAAAGCGTTAAAAATTTCTTTGCCGGTAGGATATATCTTTTTCCGTTTCTCTTTTTCCTGAATTAAAAAAGCTCTTAACTGCTGCATATATTCTTTCTCAAACTCTTCCCTAAGTTCATTTTTCCAGGAAGATTCCAGTTTTATTCTGTCTTGAATTTCTGACATATTCAATCATCTTCAAACAAGGTTAATCATCAGGAATTTATTAATCGAGAACCTTCTGAAACACTAAATGATATAACGTTCATGGGCAAGAGCTAATTAAATTCTTTGACTATGTTATAGTCCAAAAAGTAGAATCAGAATTCAATTTATAATTACTGATATCATTTTCAAGTATTTCCCATTATTTTTGATAAAATTATTGTAATCTTAAAAAAAATGCCTTCACAAGAACCATTTTTAAAGGGAAACATCTGGTATTTGATCGAATTTTTGAATTGTCACTTTACTAGGTAGAAAGTCTCTTGGTATATAATCATGAATTGATCCATGATTGGTAATAAAAGGGTTGATTTTAAGTGGGTCAACCTCATAATCATAAAAAGGAAAACATGAGTAAGCAAAAATTACATCTACACTCTATGTTGGTACATTTTGTTGTCGCTTTAGCACCTTTGGCCGCCATAGCTTTTATCTTTCTCAAACAACAAGTAAACTTTCTCTCATTCGATGAAAGAACCTGGAGTTTTTTTACTGTTTTTTCAATTGTCATCATCTTTTTAACTACTATCCCATCGATTCTTTCCGGAATTTTTGAGCGCGGCCATGTCTATGCAAAATGGCATACCACTCATAAAGCCAAAATGGTCTATTCTTTATTGCTAATAGCTATTTTATGTATTGAATTGATTTTGATGATTCAAAATGGGGTTCAGGACGAATTGTTTTCGTTACTAGGGATACTCATTATTTTTGGTAATAATGTAATCGCTTTTATACTCGGCGCTTTAGGACTAAAAATTTCAATGGGTCGACAATCACTGGCAAAAACATCTTATATTCCAGACCTGTTCAAGAAAGACCATACTGATATTCTGGTTACCGCCGGAAAATTGAGAAAAGAGGCCCCTAAATATATTGATTTAACTCAGGAGAGATAAAAATGGATTTTAGCTTAACAAACAAACAACAAGAAACAATTGAGAAAGCGCGCGCATTTACAAAAGAATGGATTTCCCCAAATGCAACAGAACATGATCGTACCGGTGAATTTCCCAAAGACATTTGTCAGGAAGCATTTAAGCTGGGATTTATGAACCCACATGTTCCAGAAAAATTTGGCGGCCAAAACCATGATGTTTTGGATCATTGCCTGGCCCAAGAAGAAATTTGTACCGGTTGTTCCGGAATTGGAACGGCACTCGGTTCAAATGGTTTATCTCAATATCCAGTTATTTATGCCGGGAATGATTTTCAAAAGAAAAAATTTCTGGAACCGATGACACAAGAATTAATGTTTTCTGCTTATTGTGTCACTGAACCGGAGGCCGGTTCGGATGTTTCCAGAATCAAAACTGTTGCGAAAAAAGTGGGTAATGATTATGTCATCAACGGTGTTAAATGGTGGATTACCAATGGCTCAGTTGCCAGCTGGTATTTTGTTTTAGCCCGGGTCGAAGATAAAGCCACAGGGTTTATCGTACCCGCAGATACTGCAGGAATTACAAGAGGTGCCAAAGAATGGAATTTAGGTCAACATGCTTCTAACACCGTCAGAGTGACGTTTGAAGACGTTAAGATACCTGATACTTATCGTTTAGGGGAGGAAGGTGATGGTTTTAACATTGCGATGAAGACATTTGACCACACCAGGCCAGGAATTGCTGCCGGCGCAGTTGGCATAACCAAAGCTGCGTTAAACATTGGTTTAACATATGCAAAAGGTCGCCGAACCTTTGATAAAAAGCTAATTTCTAATCAAGGTGTGTCCTTCAAATTGGCTGAAATGGTAACTAAAATGGATGCTGCCAGGTATATGACTTATTTGGCGGCTGACCTATTTGACAAAAAACTGGATAACAGCCGTCAAGCAGCTCAGGCCAAATGGTATGCCGGTGATGTAGCGATGTGGTCATCGGTCGAATGTTGTCAAATATTAGGTGGTTTTGGATATACTAATGAAATGCCGGCTGAAAAACTGATGCGCGACGCTAAAATTTATCAGATATACGAAGGCGCCACTGAAATTCAAAAGATGGTTATTGTAGCTAAATTGATGCGAACCAAAGTCGTCCACTAAACAATTACAGGAGAAATAATGATTAGTGATATAATGAAATTAGTGGGCAAGTTCGTTAATGTTTTCAAAAAGCCTCTCTATGGTAAGACATTCAAATGTCCTATATGCCATCTTGAGCTTTCTGAGCATGACACGGATGAAAATGGATGTCTGGTTTGCCCTTTGTGTAGTGTTGTTATAGAACTGCATGAAACATATGGACATTTTCTTCCTATCGTTAATGATGTTGAAGTTGAACGTGTTCAACCCAAAGCTAAATTACATCCCCTGGCCACACATTTACCAATCGGATTAATGCCTTTTGCACTACTGGGAGCTGTTTTTTTACTGCTGGCATCTATCTATTTAAAAATTGCAGATATTCCAGTCAGCCAATCAATATTTTTGTCTGCCTATTCGCAAACAATTAATAACGTTACTTTAATAATGCTGGTTATTGCTGTCTGTTCATCCGCATTAACATTTCTTACTGGATTCGTAGATTGGAGATATCGATTTAGTGGCAGATCATACCGCGTCATAACACTGAAGATTATCCTTTCGATACTTTTTCTGATTATTGGGGCTGTTGCTATCGCTTTACA
This sequence comes from Deltaproteobacteria bacterium, assembly GCA_018657625.1. Classification (GTDB taxonomy): domain Bacteria; phylum SAR324; class SAR324; order XYD2-FULL-50-16; family XYD2-FULL-50-16; genus JABHWU01. The sequence goes on from JABHWU010000115.1 coordinate 88,047, forward strand.
TTTTGTCGTTTTTAATAGTGGAATAATTGCGCTAGATAACTTTCTTAATATTATCGCTGCCATTTTTTATTTTGGTTTTATGTCTGCCGCGATGTTTATGTTAGCTACTTTAGGCCATGTTGGCGGTTACCTGGTTTTTGGGAAATAAGTCGTAATTTATTTACGTTCTTTAACAGACAATGTTTGTTTCGTTGTGTATCACAACGAAACATTCCTGTTTTAACGCATTCTATGAAATGTTCCTTTTTCATAAAATCATCACGTCCGCTTCTAAAATATCATCAACAGACTGCTCTTTGCTTCAAACGACAATCTTAAGTATTATTCTCAAACGAATCCGTAATCATTTCCATGATTTTAATACCACAAAGCAATTTTAAAAAATTTTGCAGGCGTTTGAATTAACAATAGAATCATAAGTATAAAGGCTAGCTAATTTAACATCCATAATTATATTTATTATGCATTATCCTTTTCAAGCTAAAATAAATAACTTGATATTTAGGGAAAATTATTTCAGAAATAGATAGATCCCAATTCACCAAAGCCTTCAAACGTTTAATAACTCAAAATTATGATCGGTAAAAATAAAATTATTCCTCTTATAATACTCTTTTTTATTTGCATCTCTGTATTTTCAATTTCCTCTTTTGCAAATATAAAATTTAAACTCGCCGAGATCAATCCAGAACAGACTGAATTAAATATATATCGATCTTATCAATACCGATTATTTATTGTTAGCATTATACAAAAAACCACAGATGCATTTAGTTGTTCCACTAACCGATATATTTTTTACCACTATGGAAAAGATCAGTTTTTTCAAATCGCAAGCGGAAACTTATTAGTCAATCCGAATTTTACCAATTTTTTTGCGACCAAAGTTTATTCACTGGAAGCATTAAACAAAGAAAATGAGTTAAGCTGGAAACTTGAAGTTAAGAGAATAATTAAAAAATTAAACACCTCTTCTGAAATCCTGGAAAAAAATAAAATCATAACAGCCAAAGGCTCCACCTGCTGGCAGCAACCGATTTTGTATAACATCAAGGGCGAGGTCTTAGAAGAAATCCCACAATTGTTAGCCAATTTTTGCCCGAATCAATATTGCTCCGATATCTATTGGAAAACGCCACAAAAGGTTCAATACTGGAATCAATTCAGCCCTATAAAAATACAACAATTTGAGTATAATATCGCAACAAAAGAAAAAACATATTTAAAAGTATCTAAAAATATTACCCGGCCTTCATATACTCAAATTAACGCACCCAGAGATGAAATCGTAGATCCAGTCAATACCAAACAGGGTGTACATAAAATCATCGATAATCAATTGTCATTCTATTGGCAAACAAATAAAAAAAATAAATTGGTTATTGGTTTTCAAAGAAGCGATGTTAACATCAAGGCAGTAGCAGAAAATTTATCCACTATTTCAAGTTTGCTGACAGTGGGTGATTTAAAGCGAGCATTTCAACAAATTAGATTTGGACTGTGGTTACTACCTGACCATTTTGATACAAAATTTGAGCGATTAAAGCTTTATGCAAAATTATCAATTTATGATCAAATATTTAAATCTATTAAATTAGATTTTTCAGAAAAAGATACTGTTAGCGTTTGCCAAAAACTACATATTGATAAAAATTTTAAAGCAATTTGGAAGGATGAAAAATTAATAACGCTGTTTAATGAAACCTGTTTTTAACATTCTGAGATCGCATTTATAATGACAAAAATCAGATCATCAACCCTTTTTATCTGTCTTATTTTATTAACATTTTCAGCTTGTACCCGCCTCCATCAAAAAAAAGAAAGTAATATTCAGATTCCTAAAGGTTGGGTTTATTCCCCAAATAACGCTTTCATTAAATATGTTAATGCCAACGAAGTAAAACCAGGCTATGAGTTGGTTATTGCAAGACCTTCTCAAAATATGCTGCTCGCTTATGTAACTATTGCTGAATCGATACTCCCTGACCAAAATAAATACAAAGAAGTTTCCAATTCCAATTTATTAGAAAATAATCAAATTAAGAACTGGTATTTCGAAAGACCCTGGTGGATCAATGAGTATAACGATTTTAAAATTCCATTTGCACTCACTTCAGACTGCGTCAATTATTATATTGGTAAGTATGCTGATATTAAAAAAAATATGAAAATTGATCAAAGCAATTCAAATTGGCGGGGAAGCAATGAAAACCGAATATTCTTGCACTATATTACTTCAGTTAAACCATCAGAAACAAAAAAAGGGGCAGTCATAGTTTCTTTAAAATTAAAATGGTATTATTTCTGTGGTCAGACGTGTGGATGGGGATTTAAGAAGGAGAGACAAGTTGTTTTTGCTTCACCCAAAAAAATCATTGAAATAATTGGAGATACACCTGCCGATGTTTGGGTTGCCTCTGAAGAGAAACCGTATGCACCTGATCAATGGATAACCTATTAATCATTAATCAGTTACATTTGGTTTATAAATACTTTATTTGGAGTGGATCAGTTAATATCCTTTACTATCAATCTTCTTCAAAATAAGTTCTAATTATCAATCAAAAATTTTATCAATTTTTTCAGCCATAGTCGCTGCATCGAAAGGTTTAACAACATAATTACTCACACCAGCTTTGATGGCAGCAATGATATTTTCCTGTAATGCTTCAGCTGTCACCATTAAAACCGGAATATCTTTTAATTGGCTATCTGCTCTAATTTCTTTCAATAGTTCCAACCCTGACATTTTAGGCATATTCCAATCTGTCACACAAAAATCAATTTTTTCAGTTTTCATCTTTGCTAGAGCTGTTGTCCCGTCATCTGCTTCCAGAACGTTATTATAACCAAGTTGACGTAAAATATTTTTTACAATACGTCTCATTGTAGAAAAATCATCTACTACCAATATTCGCATATCTTTATTAGCTGCCATGAATCACTCCAAATAAGTTAATTTACTAGCTATATTATTGTAAAACCTAATCAATCAATTAATTTTTTGATATTAAATTGCTCCAGATTCTTTTGCGAATCGCATGTCGACAAATTTATCAAGATCTACCTTTCCTGACAAGAGCTTCATTTTATCATGCATATAATCTTGGATTTTTGCTAGATCATCAATATTAGGTAATAATTCATCTGTCATCACACGGTCAACAGGATTCGTCAGTACATTTTTTATAACATCTTCAGATTGCCCCAGAAAACTAGCTGCAATTTTAATCGTTTGATCTACATTTTCCTTAGCAAATTGCCCTGAATTAACCAAATTATTGGTCAGTTCCTGAATCGCATCCGGATATTTATCAATAACCTCATCCTTGACAACGACAACACAGCAAGGATGTTTTGGCCAAAGATCTTTAGATAAATAAAACTCTTCACCATACCCTTCAATTATTGCCTGCGATCCGAAAGGTTCAGCCACTATAAATCCACCTATTTCTCCATCTTCATCATATTGAATCGCTTGTGGCATTTGAGAGGGGGCCATAACTTCCAGAGCCACATCTTTTCCAGCACCGATATCCAATCCGTTTTCCGTCAGTAATTGATGGAGCAACATATTATGTATGGATAATTGGTAAGGAATCGCTATAATTTTTCCTTTTAAATCCTGTATGCTACTAACATTTGCTACTTTATTCTTAATTAAAACACTTCCTGTTTTGTGAGCAAATAAAACCAATTTCATATTAACGCCAGCTCTATACAAATCCATCGCCGTAGGTGCTAACATGAAACAAACGTCGACTGTTCCTGTTTTCATAGCATCAGAAACCTGATTCCACCCAAGGTAAGGTACTGTTTCCAATTGAAAATGATCAAATGTGACTGTTTTGCTTTTTTCCAGGTCATTTGTAATTCCTAAAATTAAATGATCTGTTATCTTTAAATGTCCTACTTTGATAATTGGTTTTTCTGACATCAGTCTTACCTGTTAGTAATTAATAGATATCACCAGTTTTTTTAAACCACCTATACTAACATTTCTTTAATTTAATAACTTAGCGTCAATAGGCGATCAGGGTGATGTTAACTAAAAATGCACTCTAAATATATCTTAACATCCATTATAATAAAAAAGCATAAAAAAAACAATAAAAAATATGTGCGGACCAATGAACGATAAAAAAGTAATTTTAGACTTGCAAAAATTTCTTAACATAATATAAGTGTACATATGTTCTTATTAAGGAGAAAATATGAAACATATATTTAAATGGTTATTTATTTCAATTTTATTATTGTCCAGCTTAGCTGCTGCCGTTTTTATGATTTTGGAGTCTGGTAGCTTTTATCAGACACTTTATGAATCAGAATCTCATTTTTATGGATATTGGGCTGCCGCTCTCAATGAAATTTTCATGGGAATCATGGCAGCAGTGTGGATCACAAAAAGAGATAAACATGGCAAACAACAATCACATTTAATTAACTACTTTTTCAAATTACTTTTAGTCATTTTATTCATTACCACCATTTCCGGTGCCAGTTATTATGTTGCTTCGCCAATTATAACTAATATTCAAAACCAGAAAAATCAATCCAGGATATTAAATATCATAGATTCTCAAATTGCAAATAACAAAAAATCCCTCGAAATCTTCTCCTCCCAGAATCAAAAAATGAATACTGCTTTAGCTGCAAAAAGAACCTGGGAAAGCCAACAACAGGCGAAGTCAATTATCGGCGGGAACCAATATACATTTGTACTTTGGTTTCAATTAATTATAGTAATATTGCTTCGATTTGGAATCCAATCTTCAAATTTAGGGTGTGTCTGGTTAGCAGGGTGGCTATATCGAAAACCAGCCTATAAAATAGAAACTGAGGATCAAAAATCTGTACTACAGTCATTAAATAACAGGGAAATTAATACAAAACCAAAAATTCAAGCAATTAGAAATAATAAAATTAATACAGGCATTAGAACAAAAACAGATCCCAGGGTAAATTTATATAAACAACAAGATATCAGAAAAAGAGAGGTTTTTGATCGACAGGATAATATCAATATCATTCGAAAACAAATTGTTAATTATCTGAATTTGAGAAATGAGGGTATACTAATGAGAGATATTGCGCAGGCAGTCGGGGTATCGGAGAAATCGATGTTAGATATTCAAAATAACAAAATATCCAGCCTTCATTTTGATGCAAAAAACCTTGAAACGATTCTAAAAAAGTTCAAAATAGTCTTTGATCAGGAATCGGCCAGTTCGTTTTAAGTTTCCTTAAAAACCAGCAACAATGGCCGATAACCCCTCTTAAACTATTTTGTTACTTTAGTACCAATTTCTTTCCCATCTATAAAGTCAAACAGACTTTTTTCATCTGAAATATTTAATACGCACAATGGCAAATTATTTTCCCTGGACAAAGCAATGGCAGCAGAGTCCATAACTTTTAGATCTTTCTCAAGTACTTCACTATAGGATAATTGATCGTATTTAACTGCATTAGTATCAACCATTGGATCTTTATTATAAACACCATCTACTTTGGTTCCCTTTATAATAATATCGGCCTCAACTTCTAACCCTCTTAAGACAGCTGCAGTATCGGTAGAGAAAAATGGATTGCCAGTACCACCGGCAAAAAGGACAATCGTATTTTTACTGAGGAGTTTTAAAGCTTCAGTTTTATCAAATTTTATTCCGATCGCAGGTATTTCCAATCCTGTCATCACTGAAGCCTGATATCCCATAGAAATTAATGTTTCCTTGATCATCAAACTATTCATGGCTGTTGCCATCATTCCAATCTGATCTGCGGAAACTCTATCTATTTTAATCGGAATACTTTGTGCTCCCCGAAAAAAGTTTCCACCTCCCAAAACAACACAAACCTGTATCCCAAGATCACTGATTCTGGTGATTTGCTTACACAAAGAATTTACAATATCAAAATCAAAACCTTTTCCAGCTACTCCACCTAAATATTCACCACTTAGTTTTAATAAGATTCTTTTATATTTCAATTTTCTTCTCTCAAAAAAAAGCAAAAAAAAAGGGGGATTTAAAAAATCCCCCTCTATTAATTAAAACTGAGTTTTAAAGTACCGTTTGACATCTAACTTTGCCCCCAGAGTTTTACCACTATCTAACAACAAATCTTCGATAGTCTGCTCGGGATTTTTGACAAAGCTTTGATACAATAAACAGATCTCTTTTTTGTATTTCTTGATCCGACCCTCAACCATTTTCTCTATAATGTTATCAGGTTTTCCAGATTCTTTAGCCTGATCAATCAAGAAATTCTTTTCTTTTTCAACTACTTGTGGATCAAGATCTTCTTCTCGGATTGCTTCGACATTAGATGCCGCAATATGCATTGCGATATCTCTTGCAACAATCGTCAATTTTTCTTTATCCGCATCACCGTCTGCAGTCAATTCCACTAAAGTTCCGATTTTTCCATTGGAATGGACATAGGAACCAATAACACTGTTTCCTTCAGTTTTCCAATCGATACCTTCAATAAAAACAATATTTTCGCCTAGTTTTGCAACCGCTTCAATAATAATCTCTTTGATAGTACCTTGATCTGTCGATTTCTCAGTAAAATTATCTGCGCCAACTTCAGATATATGTTTTGCTAATACACCAATAAATGATTTAAACTGATCATTGATAGCAACAAAATCGGTTTCACAGGCCATTTTCACAAGCCCTGCTTTATCCGTTTCTGAATAAATTGCAATTGCACCTTCTTTGGTTTCACGGCTGGCTTTTTTAGTTGCGATAGCTTGACCTTTTTTTCTTAAAAGTTCTTTTGCTGCTTCCATTTCGCCATCACACTCTGTTAAAGCTTTTTTGCAATCCATCATTGCTGCAGCGGTCATTTCCCGCAACTCTTTAACCATTGACGCTGTAATTTGTGCCATTTTTTCCCTATTATTCGATTTCAATACTTATTTTTCAGTGGTTTCAGTTGAGGAATCCGCTTTTGGTTCAGCTTTTTCTGTTTCTTCCTTTGGTTCGATTTTCTCTGCTATTGGTTCAACCTTTTTAGCTGCTACTGTCTCCTCAACCTTTTCTGTTTCTTCCTTTGGTTCGATTTTCTCTGCTATTGGTTCAACCTTTTTAGCTGCTACTGT
>JABHWU010000116.1 GCA_018657625.1 Deltaproteobacteria bacterium
CCGGCCGGTGGTTCATCAGCACCAGCTGCTGGCGGTGGCGGTGGTGCGAGTGTTTCCGGTGGAATGAAAATGAGTATGGCTGCCAAATCTGCATCATATAAACTAAGCATCACAACGCGTGCCTATGGATTAGGAAAAAATGAAGGTGCAACACTGATTTCATATGACGTGCCAACCTTCAAAGCAGCAGTTAAAGATGCATTTATCTCCATGCAAAATCCTATGACGGGGAAAGTCACAAACATGGAGATAGTCCCCTGGGTAGAAAATACAGATTTTCAAAACCTTATTGCACTTGAGAAGGACGTGCCGGATCCGATAACAGGTAAGGCGATGCTGATGTACAAGAAAAAGCAGATCTTAAACGGAAACGCAGAATTTTTGGCTGAGCTTGAACGACATGACCGGAATTTATTGAACATTTATTATAAAACAAAAATCTGTAAACAAACCGTTGAAGCCAATTGGATGCAGGATAAGGAAAAAATCCTACCTGAGTATAAAGATTTAGAGATTGGAAACAATAAATTCCCTCTCAAGAAAATGAGACTGGATAAACTGATTGAGGGTCATTTAACCGAAAAGAAAATCGAGGAGTTGATTAAAAAAGAGGAGACGTTCATGTATGGTAGCAATGGCGCTAACGTATGTATTATGAAACTTCTTGAATCAGGTATGTTTGTGAGGAGTTACCGCGATATCTCCGAATGTAAACAATTAAGAGGTAAACTATCTTCTGTCATCGGCGATGTTGTTGACAATTACTGTATGCCAGAACAGGCAAAAAGAATCATACGAGATCGACCATCGGATGCAGCAGAAGCTACGCCAACCCCTGTTGCTGCGCAATAATAAATAAAAGAAGTCAGGCCTTAGAAAATCTGCCAAGCCTGACTTCTTAAACCGTTCGGTTTTCCAAAAAACTTAACCCAATATAATTCTGATAGATTTTTCCTAAAAAATAAAATCCACTCGAATTACTCCGTTAATTCCAAGACGACAGGTTCCCGGGTTCCCCACCAAAACTAAATTAAAATCGTTTTGTTTATATCTGAACTCCGAGATAGGCAAATAACACAAATATCTCCTAACTGATCCCTATGATACGGCAAGGGTGAAAAGAATTCCCCCTAATAAAGGTAGATTCTATGGTAATCTTTTACCTTGTAAAGAATTTAAATTACTTTTACTTATCTATTAGGTCAGTGCGTTAATACTTATTTTATTGACATACAAGGATTTTGTAGGATTGCTTATAATAGTGATAGACCCTGTAAGTCCTGTATGACTGCTGCTAATATCTAAAAGATGCGTTTGACGATTTTCTATACTTGGAATATCTTTTTTTTTATATCCGGCTTTCAAAACAGCTACATATTTTTTATTTCCATCTTAAACAGAGATAAAGTAAAAAATATATTGAGCCATCCCTTTGATTAGTTTATAATCGAAAACTACAATACTAAAAAAACAGTTATTTCAAGCCAGGTGAACCCCGCACCTAATAATCGAGAAATAATACCTAAATAAAATTTTTAGAGGTTAATATGTCAATAAATACAGATTTATCAATTTTGATTGTCGATGATTCCGGTACCATGCTTAAAATCATGCAAAAAAACCTGAATCAGGCCGGTTTTACAAATATAACTACCGCCTGTGACGGAAAAGATGCCATTGAAAAGTTAAAATCTACCAAAATCAAACTGATTATCAGTGATTGGAATATGCCAACAATGGATGGTTTGGAGTTATTACAATGGGTCCGTAAATCAGACAAATTTTCAGATTTACCTTTTATAATGGCAACGGCCCAGGCTGATAAGACTCAACAATTAACTGTAAAACAAGAAGGTGGTCAGGGGTTACTTCCTAAACCATTTGATGAAATGGAACTTAAAGCCGTTATTGAAGAAATTTTTGGGACGCAGGAAAAGAAAAAGGAGACCCGCAGAGAAGTTAAGATGGTTAATGGCAAGGTACAACTTAAGATCGCCCATATTCAAATTACAGATCATCTGGTTTTGGGAATTCTAAAACATCAAATTGACACCGGTCAGGTTAAGCCAAAATATTTTGATTTGGAAACGATATGCCTACCGGGATGGAATCCTGTTATCAAAGCAATAGAAACCGGTGAAGTAGATGCGGCTTTCGTGTTAGCTCCCATTGCCATGGATTTATTTGGTTTTGAGGTGCCGATCAAATTGGTCATGCTGGCACATAAAGCTGGTAGTATTTTTGTACGATCCAAAAATTATAACCCGGATAATTATAATTCAATCAAAGACTTTTATAAATACAAAGTCGTTGATATTCCCCATAAAATGTCCATCCACAATATGCTAGCGCATAAATACCTGAAAGAACTCGGATTAAAACCAGGTGTTCCTGGAAAAGAGTTAATAAATGTACGATTTGAAGTGGTCCCCCCTATTCAGATGCCGGAAATTATGAAAACCAATGAGGATGTAGCCGGATTTATTGTGGCAGAACCAATAGGATCGAATGCAATTGCCAAGGGGATTGCTGATTTGGAGTTTATTTCATCCGAGCAATGGAATAATCACCCATGTTGTGTATGTACGATACAAGAAGAATTTGTGGAAAAACATACCAATGCCGTTTTTGAATTTACAGAACTGTTGGCAAAAGCAGGTAAATATATCGACCAAAACAAAGCGGTAGCCGCAGAAGTAGCTGTCTCATTTTTAGATCCGCAACAAAAACTTGGACTTACCATTGATATGTTGAAAAATGTTTTAGAGATGCCTAATGGAATTAATATGATGGATCTTTACCCGGTCATTGATGATCTGGACAGAATTCAGCAATATATGCATCACGAAATGGGAATTGGTGTTATTATCGATCTGGAAAAATTTGTGGATCTACAATTTGCCAATGAAGCCTGTAAATAGTGTAGTGTCCCAATTTGATTAATATTTTAATCTATCAGAATAACAATAAAGTTAAAATGGGGGGGCGTGTAATTGTTACATGTCGCTTTTTTATTGGGCTTTGTGTGTAAACAAGTGCTCATTCACGGTTAATTTAATACATTTATAAAATGAAGAGACTTTCAAAATCGAGATACTATTAATAGCTATCCTCCTTCTACTCCTTTTTGGTTTCCATCTGTTTGGCAACCATTTGACGAAACAGCTTATAAAAATCCTTAAACTCATCCTTGGTTCTTAAATCGTACATTTGCGGTTTTTTACCTTCCAGAACATCGTTCATATGTCTGGTCATCACAAAAATAGGTCCTGAAATCCGATGGGTAAATCTAATCATCAGTAGATAGAGAACTAAAATTCCCAATAAAAATACGATACTTACAACACCAATCAGCCAATTATTCATCTCAACGATATTCTGATTCGAAACAACAATGCTTTCATTCTTTTTGATGGTATTGGTCAATTTTTGAATACTACTATTATAATCTGCATTCAATTGATTGGCTTCCTGTACGTCAACTTTGCTGTTATCAATGGTAGGTCTTGAAGATAAAGAAATAAATACACTTTGTTGGAGTTCCATTATCTGTTTAAGGTCGAGAATACTTTTTTCCAAATATACTGTTTCTGTATTTAATTTTTGGTTATTTGACAAAAGAAATATTCCAATTAACAAAATAATGACGATTACTATAACTGAAAAGAAACCAATAACGGAGAATGATTTCGTCAACTGAAATTTTTTATCAATTAATACTTGTTTTCTGTTTTTCATATCATTAACCCGCTTAAATAAATAGATGGTTGGTATATATTAACTATATTAATGACAGATTTTCTAACGATACTAAATAATTTACTTCGCTATATCTAACTTGTTTACTGGCCTTTATCAAACCTTTTTGTTAGCTTTTTAATAATTCTATAAAAACAAAGACTCCATGGTACCCGAGTTAAAATATTTTTAATTTTGTAAAGTAACACCAAATCAAGATAATTAAGGTCTGAAATAATAGGAAATTTACTCCTTGCCCTTTCGCCCATAACTATTGTAATTTCAGACCCATTACCAGGGAATGTGCGCATTAAAAATAACACCTTCCGAATAGGCGTCTTCTTCTATTTCATCACTAAGATCAAAAGAAATATACCATTGGTGTAACACTCTAAATAGAAATGCCAGTGAATTGAATATCCCGAATTCAGGTTTTGCCTTATCTGATGGGGATGAGAAGCTTTTTTTTAAACACTCAAACCATTTAAAAATAAGCCCCTTAATCATTTACAGTTTAAATTGATGAAAATATTTTTTTTATTATTTATAATTATTAGTCTTTCCTCCCCAACCATATTTGTATTTGCCCAAAATAGTAGTAATTGCGAATGTGAAAAAGGAGACACCGGAGAATCTGGTGAACAGGGAGATCAGGGTGAACAAGGTGAACAAGGAATCCCTGGTGAGAAAGGGGAAACTGGAAATCAAGGAGACCAGGGATTTCAAGGGGAAATTGGAGAGCAGGGCCCCCAGGGAATTCAAGGGGATCCGGGGCTTCCAGGAGAGCAAGGGGAAATTGGAGAGCAGGGCCTTCAAGGACCACAAGGAGAACAAGGTCTTCCAGGAGAGCAAGGGGAAATTGGATATCAGGGATCCCAGGGTCTTCAAGGGGAACCGGGTCTTCCAGGGCCACAAGGGGAAATTGGAGAGCAGGGCCTCCAAGGACTACAAGGCGAACAGGGGCCTCCAGGAGAGAAAGGAAATACAGGTCTCTTAGGACTACAGGGCGAACAAGGACCTCCGGGACCTCCGGGACCTCCGGGACCTCCGGGACCTCAAGGGGAACCAGGTCTTGCGGGAGTGCCAGGACCACAGGGATATCAAGGCCTTACCGGAGAGCAAGGAAATACAGGTCTATCCGGTCTTCAAGGTGAGAGAGGAGAACAGGGATATCAAGGATATCAAGGTATACCCGGTCTTCCTGGAGAGAAAGGAGAAAAAGGGGAACAAGGAGAAAAAGGAGATCCTGGAATCACACCATCTGAATTGGTTCAAATAAAAAACATGATGTATTTGAATCAGGAACAAAATAGAACCATTAATCTATTAAGTAATAAACAACAGGAAGGTTTTCTGGAACAAAATAGAAAACTTCTATTACTTCAGGAAATGTCAACTACATTTTCTAGAGAGCAGTTGATGATGGATAGAACAGTAACCAATCTCTCAGAATCACAAAAACAAATGAGCAGAACTGTAGCTAATACAGAAAAAATTGATAAAGATCAGCAAGATCGAATCTACCGCAATACTGTAATGAATGAAAAACAGGCTCGTAACATTTTTCGAATGAATATGAAAGATAAAGCCTTAAGCCGGAGTATTGAAAAGACCAGGTCGGTAAACATTGATCAAAATGTGCGAATTAAAAGAAATCTGGCTCAGACCAAGCAAAACATTCTATCAATCATCGAGATCAACAAAGTAACGAACCAAAATAAAAAACAGTTTCAATCAGAAAATATAAAAGCTGGGATAAAATTAACCACAGGGGCTTTGGTTTTAAAAACCTTTGTTATTTCTGATCAACCTATATTGGAATTGGATATTTCAGATAAAGGAATTCTATTTTTAAAAAATGTTAGTTATATAGAAGGATTCATAGCAGGTGTAACCGGACAGATCATACGGATAATTAATACTGGTGAAGAGAAAATTGTATTAAAAAATGAAGCACCGAATCCAACACAACAGTTAAAATTGCATCAGGATAAAGTTATTCTTGAAAAAAATCGGGGGATAACACTTATTTTTGATGGAACATTCTGGAGGCTGTTGTTAAATTGAATAATTATCACTGAAAAAGATGTTATCATTAAAAAACACTTGCTTTATTGTTAACATTGTCTATTCTTTAACAAAACCTAATCAATACGTACGGAGGAATATATGAAACGCTTAATTATTGTTATTTCTATTTTTATTATTCTTTTTAGTGATTCGTTACTCGCTGGACCGACGATTATACGGGATACCAGAATTACTGATTTAGCATTAACACCTACATTAGGGAGAGGTTATACAATTGTAACCAATACTTTTCAATCCAAATGCATGGCGAATGTGGTATTGACTGATCCTTCTTATGACTTTCAATATAAATTTGAGTCCATTGATACGACAAAAGCCCGCTTCATGAAAACCGCAGTTAACTTTGGTCTGGAGGTTCCGATTGAGGGTGGTGGAACAGAAGCTGTAGCGGTTAGTGAAACGACTAATACCGAAGGAGTCGAGCATAAGCACCATATTTATGTTGAAATCAATATGGACACTTATTATGCTTCAGTAGATGAATCACAAACCCAACTGAGTGGTTCTGCAGCACAGCTCTTGTCCAATAATGACATTCCTGGTTTTTTCAGTAGTTGTGGTTCCTATTACGTTCGCTCATTAGGGCGAAATGCAAAATTTATCTCGATTTATACATACTCTGATAAATCATCTAAAAAAGATGCTGCTTTCGAAGATAATTTAAAAGCCAGTATAATGAGTTTTGGCGGTGGTGAAGAAACTATTTCAGGAGCGTTGATGAGTCAGTCATCCGAAAAAAAACTGACGATTATCGCCAGAGCATATGGTCTTGGTAAAAATGAAGGTGCCAGTTTAATCTCCTATGATATTGACACATTTAAAGCTGCTGTCAAAGATGCATTTATTTCTATGCAGAACCCAATGACTGGTAAAGTAACTACCATGGAAGTTGTTCCCTGGGTAGAAAACACAGAGTTTCAAAATTTGATTCAATTGGAAAAAGAGGTTATTGATCCAATTACCCAACAAACAATGCTTCTATATAAAAAGAAGTTGGTATTAAACGAAAATGCTGAATTTCTGGCAGAAATTGAACGAGCTGATCGGAATATGATGAATATTTACTATAAAGCTAAGATTTGTCGGCAAATTATTGAGTCTAATTGGATGAAAGGTGGAAAAATTCATCCAGATTATATAAATGCAAAAATTGCTAATAACAAGTTTCCGCGTGAAAAAATAGATTTGACAAAGTTACTTGACGAAGAACTATCTGATGCAAAAATCGCTGAGAAATTGAAACAGGAAATCGACTTTATGCATGGTAAAATCAACGCTTTTGCCTGTATTAATGGGATGTTAGATTCCGGTATATTTTTGAAAAGTTACCGTGAAGTCAAAGAGTGTGACAAAGTAAAGAATGCCTTATCAGCTGTACTCGGTGAAACAATTGATAACTATTGCATGCCGGAAATAGCCAAGGAAGTTGTGACTACCACAGCGACCAAAACGGAACCAGCATCAGCGCCAACAGCACCTGTGACTCAATAATACTTGATTAGATCCGGTTTTGAAGTCTCAATATATTTTATAATTGTATTGAGACTTTTTTTTTTAAACCTAAAAACAACTAGCAACTGTCAAATCCAAGAATTCCAAATAGACTGTGATTCATATGACTTCAACTTCAAAAACACCAAAGTTGATAATAAAAACTACCATCTATAGTTTAATAGGAATTTTCTGGATTACTTTTTTAGCCCAAATATATGCTTCTCCCAGATTAATTACTGACAATAGAATCGAAAATCTGAACGGCTTTCCCAGCATCGGGCGTGGGTATAATTTACAAAGTAATCGCCTGCAATCCATGTGCTTTAGTAAGCTAGTAAAAAATAAACCCACCTTTGACCTGAATTATGACGTAGAAGAAGTCACCCAGGAGTTCTTTGCTGATATTCCTGAAGTCGGGAAAAAAAGACTTGAAAAAATTAATGTTCATTTCTTTGTCAATAAATATTACAAAAAGAATGAACTCGATAGTACCCAGGCAACGCAACAACTGAAGAATTTGTTAGTTCGGGTTGAAATTCGAAATTATTATCATGCCCTGGATGAAACGCAATCCCAAATTAGTTCCAGTGCCAGGCAATTATTGGAAAACCAAGAATATGTGACTTTTTTCAATAGTTGTGGGCAGCATTATGTTCGATCAGTCGGTAGTTTTTCTTCTTACCTGGCACTGTTGCAGTACCGTCTGACAACAAATGAAAAATCGGACAAGGCCTTTGCCCAAAGAATTGAAAAAGGGTTATTTAATTTCAGCGGTGACAAAAAAGTAGAAAAAGGTTTTTCCAAGGCTGCTGAAGCCAGGGGGATGCGGGTATTCGTTCAGGCACTTGGGCTTTCCAAAGGGGAACTGGTTAACCTGGTACCTGTCGATATTAATCAATTTCGAACAACTGTCCAGGATACTGTAAAATTAATGCAGGATCCCAGCTCCGGTTTGGTCAGCTACATAGAGGTCGTCCCCTGGGTTGAAAATCCAGAACTTAGCGTCTTTATTTCAAGTGGTATTCAGGGTGGTGGTGAACAATTTATAAAATTACAAAGACTTGAGGCAAACTCAGGCGTGATTACTGAAATTAATCGTATTAGTAGCAATCAAATTGAACAATACCATATCGCCTCGATGTGTAAGAAAATTTTATTTGAAAACTACATGGATAAAACCAATCGTACTTTTTTTGATAATATCTCCGGTGTAAAAGAGGAGGCACCTACAGTTCTTTTTCTCACAGATATCATTGATCAAAAAACCCGTAGTTACGATATGGATAAAACGCTGTTTTACAACTTAGCCTATATCTATAATGAAGATGTATTCTTAACGCTTCGTGAATTTATTCAATATTTTGCCAAGTTTCCACCTTCTAAATTATTTGAAGCAAACAAGACATACTTATATGGTAAAGACGGAAATGATGGTGCGATTGATTGCATGGACAAATTATATGAACGCGGACTGACAAGTGCCGATTACCGAAAAATCCCTTCTTGCGTCAAATCATTAAATTATATTAAAAGCCAAACTTTTTTTCTGGATCAATATTGTTTGCCCAAAGCGGCTAAACTTATATTTAAAGGGGAAAAGATTGAAGAAGAACCTGAACCTGACGAAGAAGAGCCAGCTTTAGATTTTGGCGCTGTCATTAATCAAGCAAACCAGAATAAGCAGGTTCAACAACCAACGTCTTTGGAGTCATTGATGGCGGATGAAGGAGTTAGTAACGAGAGCAATGACACAACTAGTGATGAAATTTCAAACCCGGAAGTTGAAACAAAACCTGAAGCTTTACCAAGTTCTCTGGAAGATTTGATGCAATAATTTCACGACTTAAATAACTAATAAAACATCAATAATATTAAGCAGGTCAACTTTCTGGCATCGCCTCATGATGTTCAAAATTCAATATCATCTAATATTCATTATTTTATTAATCAGCAGTTGTTCCAGTTTCAAATGGCAACCCGCTAAGGGACGCCCTGGGACGCTACCTTACACGTTTGATCAAACCAATATTTTAGGTAATGGTTTGAAAATAACGGATCAGGGTTATCAAACGCTTCCCTGCCTAAAATCTTTCAAAACAACTACTTCCAAAGGTTTGCTGGATCTCAGATTCTTTATCATTGATGAAAAATACCACCATCAGGATTCATTGCTGGATCAGTTTATCCAGGATAGCTTGAATAATGTGCAACGATTTAATCTATCCGGGAAAAAACCATTTTCATTTATTTTAGTAATTACTATTAAAGACCGCTTAACGGCTATTCAGGAAGAAACGATTGAATTTAGAGAGGACATCCACAAACTCATTTCTGATCATAACAAAGAAAAGTTTTATGACTCCTGTGGTACTGACTTTATCGATACAATTACCTTCAACAATGAGGTCTATTTTTTCTTTTCCTATTACCCCGGAAGCGCCACTGAAAAAGTTCAACTGGAAGAAAAAATAAAAATAAATATGGATCAGCAGGAAAACAACATCCACAAGATAAATATTTTTAAGGACTTCTCTTTTACTTCAGACTCTTACTTTTCCCTGCAAGCAACAACAGATCGTTTTCTGAAGCCCATGGAATTTCCATTTCAAAAATATCACGGAAAAAATATTGATGTTTTTTTAAATGACTTATTAACAACTGTTGTTAACTCCAGCTTTGGTCAGATAAATAATTATTCAACCAGCCCTTGGCTTAATTTAAATACCACTAGAAATATCACACCACTGAATGGTAGATTCGTGGTTAAAGGATATTCTGATGAAACCATATATAAATCATTACTACTATTGGAAAACTCGATCAGACAATTTAATATCTGGCAACAAAAGGTATCGATATATCTGAAACAGAATAAAGGTAAACAGTTCGCCCCCTGCCGGGATAATATCATCAAAAATATCTCCATCATTAATTGGCAAAAATATCGAACCTGTCGTCAGGAGATCATTGCCAAACAATCCATTAATCTTAACCAATTTGAAGCATGCCGGGAGCTAACATCAGCCATAGCAGACTTAAATAAATCACAAATTTGCCTGTTTGCGGATAAAGAAATTCCTCCGATTCCAATTAAGGTAAATATTAAGAATTATGAACCCGGTCAGCTAAAAGATCATATTGAAAAAAACCCGGTCAGTTCTCTTGAATCATATATTACTTATAGATTTAACGATGAGGCACAGTTTGAAAAGATACCAAGATCAATTCCATTAGGAACAGGTGCAGATCTTGGCGGAAAATTATATAAAGAAAGTTGTATTCTGGAAAAAAGTAAACAATACTCTGGAGCAAGTACCAATCGCATTCATTCAGTATCCAATGACTATTTTCCTTACTCCACTGAAAGCTGGCCCTGGTGGAAAAAAATGTTTTTATTTTGGAAAGACTCCCCTCAATGGACAAGATTTCGCGGGTCATATGAAATCAAAGGATTGTCAAATACCCTAACCCCGGACTTTAAATTAATTCCAGAAGTAGAAAAATTACCGGGAGAAGATTTAGCAGCTTTTTTTAGGCGTTGTGGAACCCATTATATTAGCCAAATTGAGCATCGCAGGGGATTTGCTTACTATTTTGAACCAAAAGCATCTGAGGAAAAACCTGTCGAAATAACAACCTACGGATTAGCCCCCCCTGACTTATTAGATATGACCAGCATCCCTTCAAAACCAGTAAAAAAAGTAGACGAAAAGAACGAGAAAAAAGATAAAGAAGAAAAAAAAGAAGAATGTGAAGTCTGCTTTGACGCCCCGGAAAATGGTGAACCGGTAACATTTGAACTTCCCAACCCAAAAGTGTTTTTTCACCAAAAGAATACGATTATCAATTTATTTAAGAATGATAGCGCAGCGATACCATCCCGGCTTAGCTTGATTCCCTGGACAGAATATCTTTTAAATCTGGGTGTCATTGAACAATCACAATTAAATTTTCAGTAATCAGAGTAGTAGTTTTATGAATCATATTTCAACTAATTTACTATTAACAAAAAACGGTTTTGCTTGTTATTGCCGTGCTGATAATTATGCAATTCTTGCTCTATCTGCTAAACGATCGATTAATCTTGATGGATTAAATAAAACAATATTAAAGATGAATTTCCTTATTTTTATTTGCATCGTCTGTTCAATCTGTACCACTCAGCTTATATATGCAGATGAATCCTCTGCCATGAAATATCAAGGACTTGGGTATAGCAAATATGATATCCAACATTTAAAATTAATTCATTTTTCTGAGACCGAAATTTCAGAAGGCGTTCTCAGCGAACTAAAATATTTCAAACGTTTGGAAGAAATATCATTTCATAAAATAAACCTACCGGAATCAAGCTTTGATCATTTAAAATCAGTAATCTCTCTAAAAACCCTGGTACTGGAAAATGTTTCCTTTTCAGGTAAGAACTTTGTTAAATTTTCTAATCTATCGCAAATCAAAGAACTCCATCTCAGATCTGTAAACATTACTGCTGAAGTTTTATCTGAAATTGGGAAATTGAAAAAACTCAGCTATTTGGAGATTTCTCACACATTTGTTGATAAACGTATAATTCAAATTATAAATCAACTAAATCAATTGGAAATACTGGTTTTAAAAGGTACTCGATTAAATGATGAGGCCTTATTAGCACTTAAATTACCGAATTTACAGCAATTGGATATTTCTAATAACGCAATAACAGGAAATAGTTTTAAAGAAAGAAATAGATTTAAAAATTTAACCCATCTTATTGTTAGTTTTAACAAAATAACAGATACATCATTTGGTGAATTAAAATCCTTAACAAAGCTAAAATACCTCGATATATCTGATACCTTGATATCAGATGATTCAATCACTAAAATAACGTCTCTCCCGGCCCTTGAACATCTGATTCTTGATAATCTCCCAGTGACGCCTAAATCACTTCCCTTTTTATCAAAGCTCAATCACCTCACTAAACTATCACTCAGCGGTATTAAAATCGAGTACAGGGATTTAATGCGATTTAAAGAACAGGTGGAGGGTGTTGATGTAATTGCACATTACCTGATCACAAAACAATTTGGTGAGATTAGTAACGATACTTATAAAGCTTTAGCTGGTGACCAAAAAGTCAAGCTTGTTTTAAAAAAACCTGTATTAATGGGCACTGCCGTACCCTTTGAAATCATTTTTTTAAAAGAAAATCAACAGATCGATGAGCTTTATCAGCTTAAACATAATCTTACCTTAAAAGCCCAAGATACTGAGTTTAATGTTTATTTAGGAGATCATCACTATTTAGCGAATCAAAGCCTGGAAATCCCAGTTAATCAAATCCCGATTGTAAAAGGGGTTGTAAAGGGTGAAATCTCATTTATGCGAATCATAACCGGGAGAAAAATGGAAGTTTTTTTAAAACCAACATCTTCCCCGAACCTGGAATGGCTTGGTGAAAGCCGAATCGATCTTTTCTACAATCAAGTTGCAGGAATTCTATTCTCAACGGAGACTGAAAAAATAATCGCTGGAGAAACCTTTACTTTGCAATTGAATTTTTTTGATTATTTAGGAAATCCATTTATTAAAGAATTAAAGCAATTCCCATTGCTACATTTATCCAGCCAATATCCTTTAGAAATAAACCAGAAGAGGGTATTCAGCCGATACCGGATATTAGCCCTAAATGGCTCTAAACCAGTAAATTTATCGATAATCGGTAAAAAAGCCGGAAGCTATATAATTCACTTTGAAAATACCTATTATTATGGTATCAAACAAGCAGGTAATTTTTGGAACGCCTTTACTTTTATCATTGAGCCAAATCAATTAATAAAATCCATTTTTAAAATACCGGAAAAAGTGACAATCAATCAATCATTCTCAATTCATCGTTTTGATTTGGATAGATATAATAATAATGTTGTTTCTGACCAATCAACTAAGATGACTTTTTCCGATATCACTAACAATAATATCTATATTAATTCAAAAGCACTTAGTGTCAATTCGACTGAAATAGACACCAGATCTGATTTGATTACGATTCAAAAACCGGGAATTTACAAAATAAAATTAAAAGGTTTGTCAGGGACAAACACTAAAACAATCGTCGTGCAACCATGATTTGATACCTTAGGCCAGCATGGTAAGTAGCTGGTTGATATAATTATCCGTACTAAGTAAAAAAAGATCTAAAATTTTTAAAATAATTTACAAATTTAGTAGATCCTGAAAATAAATTTTTTGAAAAAATTAGGTGGTTTTCATTTTAAAGTATTAAATCCAATTATTTACTACACCCTATATTGTAATAAAACAAAAACAATGATATTCATTTTAAAAACATAATCTTAATTAAGTCACAAATTTAATAATATAACTGTAAATACCCGGGAAAAATCGAACTTAAAATAAGAGGCAATCATGAAATTTATTCGGACAATTCTAAAACTGGCAGTAATTCTCCTGTTCACATGCCAGTTATTTGCAGGACCTACCATTATCCGAGATAATCGTGTCACAGATTTGTCGACGACCCCTGTTTTAGGAAGAGGTTACTCCATCGGGACCAATACCTTCCAATCTACTTGTATGCAAAATGTCATTATTACCGAACCTTCCTATGATATGAAGTACTCATTCACCCAGATTGAAGATAAAGGTACTGAAAGGAAATCAAAAGAAACAGAAGACACAAAAGAAACCTCTAGTTCAAAAAGAAAGTCCGCATCCATTTCAACAACCTCTGGCGGTATTGCTTTTTTACCCTTTATTGCTGGTGGTGGTGGTGGTAGTACATATAACAGCACTCGTTCAGGAGTTGACCAAAGTTTACGCAGCCTTTCAAAGAAAACAGTTATCGAAGGGAAAACATGGTATAGCCATTCCATGTTGGTAACCATCAATCTTATGTCATACTATGCTTCTGTGGATGAAAGTCGAAGTAAATTAAGTAAATCTGCCGTTACCTTACTAACTAATAATGATTTACCTGGTTTTTTCAGTAGTTGTGGTCCATATTATGTTCGCTCTATCGGTCGCCATGCTACATTCATTTCAATTTTTTCTTACCAATCGGAATCAACAACAAGGGATGAAAACTTTGAGGACAATTTAAGAACAGAAATTAGTCGATTCAGTACGTCTAGCCAGAAAAAAAGCGGTGCCGGTGCCGTTATAGGTCCAGGACTTAGTGTTGGCTGGTCTGCTGCAAAAAGTTCGAAATCAGCGTCCGATAAGTCCAGAGAAGTGGTAGATCAGCAAAGAAGAGAAAGTTTTAATAGTAATGCTGAAAGCTATCGATTAACCATCAACACATCAGCCTATGGTTTGGGAAAGGATAAAAAAGCTACCTTGATCTCGTTTGACATGGATTCTTTTAAATCAGCAGTTAAGGATGCTTTTATGTCCATGCAAAATCCCAGAACCGGTAAAGTAGGCAGTATTGAAGTAGTACCATGGGTCGAAAACACAGAGTTTCAGGCGCTTGTCAATTTAGAGCAGGAGGAGATTCCCCAGGAAGGTGCTTTGAAGGATGCGACTGGTGATACTGCAAAGAAACCCGAAGTTAAGCTACTCTATGAAAAAAAATTGATATTAAATTCAAATGCCGAGTTCTTTATGGAAATTGAAAGAACGGATCGAAATAAGTTGAATATGTATTATAAAGCTAAACTCTGCAAAAAAAATATCGATGTCAACTTTAAGGTAGATGGTAGTTTAAAACCGGAATATGGCAACGCTCTATTAGTGAATCATCGAGGTGGTGACCTAATACAACTGACTTTATTAGATGAAAAACTGACCGAGGAGTTTGTAGAAGAGTATTATAGAAAAGAACAGAAATTTATGTTTGGTGTTAAAAGGAACAAAGATAAACCTGGAGCAGCAGAATGTATTCGCCAAATTATGTTAAATGGTATTTATCAAAAAAGTCATCGGGAAATTAAAGCCTGTCAAACCGTTTCAAAAGAACTAGGTGACGTAATGAGTGATTTATTGGAAAATTTTTGTATGCCTGAAATTGCTGGTTTTTATGAAGAATAGGAGATAAAAATGAAAATGTATCGTTTTTTAGTTAGTATTTTAATAATCGTTTTTTCAACTGCATATGTTTCTGCAGGGCCCACTATTATCAGAGATGGGCGGATTACAGATACTGCCATGACACCGGTTTTAGGGCGTGGATATTCTGTTGGGACCAATACCTTTCAGTCTACTTGTATGCAAGACGTGATAACTACCGAACCTTCATATGACCTGGTATATACCTTTGAATCAATGAAAAGCAAGTCCTCTACGGATTCAACTAGAGCCAGACAAACATCTAATACCTCTGAAGTCGGCAGAACAACTTCTTCCAATAACTCAAGCTCATATAGGGGGTGGGGGATTAAAAAATCATCTAGCTCTCAATATAGAACTGCCTATAAAAGAAAGGTAGCTAGAAGTGGATCATCCCGGGTGACTGAAAAAGGGACGTCTTATAAGCATATTATTGAGGTAAATGTTAATCTAATATCTTACTATGCCTCAGTTGATGAAGCACAATCAATATTAAGCCAAAGTGCCAGCAATTTATTACAATCCAGAGATATTATCGGATTTTTTTCCAGTTGCGGGCCATATTATGTTAGATCTATCGGAAGAGAAGCAACTTTTTTATCCTTTTTTGAATATGAGACAACAACCACTGAACGAGATACGGCATTTGAAAGTACGTTGGAATCACAAATCAAAGGATTCAGGTCAGTAGCACGTCAGAGCAGCCGCGGTAGCAATTGGTTTGGTAGAAGTAGGAGCAATTCCAATAGTACCGACAGGACTGATTTCTCCTATTCAGCCAGTGACAAGTCCCAAAGTACCTTTAATAGTAAAGCGGAAAATAAGAACCTGACGATCACTTCTTATGCATTTGGATTAGGTATAAGCGAAGACGCCCAAGTACTGTCTTTCGATATCGGATCTTTTAAAAGAGCTATCGGAGATGCCTTTAAATCCATGCAGAATGCCAGAACAGGTAAGGTTATTAATATGGAAGTGGTGCCATGGGTAGAAAACACGCAATTTCAAAATTTAATTGAACTGGAACAAGAAGCCGATGAATACGAACCAGTCCTCGATGCAGCGGGGCAACCAGTCCTCGATGCGGAAGGTAATCCTACCCAACGCTTGAAACCGGCAGTAATGCTATATGAAAAGAAAATGCTGTTGAATGAAAATGCAGAATTCATCATTGAAATTGACCGGGTGGATCGGAATATCATGAATATGTATTATAAGGCCAAACTCTGCCGGAGAAATATAGAGGCAAACTGGAAAAGAGGGAGAGAACTTAAGGAAGAATATGTAGGCGCCTTAATTCAAAATAAGCGCTATTTGGATAAGACGATTCCTATCGAAACTCTGGATGAAGTCGTTTCTAATGAAAACGTTAATGCCATATATGACACCCATAAAACCTTTATGTACGGTACTGATAAGAAAAAAGCCGGCGGTGCTAGTGTCTGTATGAATGAAATAATGAAAAAGGGAATATTTAAAGTCAGTTACAGGGCAATAGAATCTTGCCAACCAGTGATTCAAAATATGGGTGAAATCCAGAATGAAGTTATTGAGAACTATTGTATGCCGGAATTGGCAGATTAAATGCAGTCAGGAGATTTCATGACACGTATTCAGGTATTCATATTATCTGTTTTTATACTGGCAGCACCCTTTGCAATGGCTGGGCCAACTGTAATTACAGATAATCGGATACATGACTTAACTATTACACCAGTACTGGGTAGGGGATATTCAATATCCACCAATACCTTTCAGTCCACCTGTCTGGGAAACATAAAGGTTACTGAGCCTTCATATGATTTCACCTATCTGTTTAATTCGATAGTACTGGAAGGCGAAGGTAGTGGTGAACTGGAAAGTAAGATTGATGTCACCACTTTTAGTGAATCCTTTCGAAATGAATTGCTGAAAAGAATCGGAATTAGAGATGAAGAAAAAACTGGCATGATTGAGACTTACCACAGTCATAATATTTATGTTGAAATCAATCTAAACTCCTATTACGCTTCTTTGGATGAAAGTTCTTCTAAAATGAGTGATTCTGCCGGTAAGTTATTGGAAAATAATGATATTTTAGGGTTTTTCAGTAGTTGCGGTTCCTACTACGTTCGTTCCATTGGTCGCAACGCCAAATTTATTGCGATTTTTACCTACAAAACAAAAACACGGGAACCCGATCCAGAATTTGAAGAAGATCTCGAAGCAGAAATCAACGGATTTGGAAAAGGTATAAAGGAAAAACTCCAGGATGACGTGATTGGCTCTGCTACCAGTGCGCTAGGTGTCATGACAGATCGGGAATTCAGGAAAAAAGCCGCTTCAAAAAAACTAACCATTAATGTGGCTGCCTTTGGTTTGGGGAAGAATGAATCAGCAACTTTAATTTCATATGATATTGGTACATTTAAATCGGCCATTGCGGATGCATTTATGTCAATGCAAAACCCGAGAACAGGTAAGGTTTCCAGTATTGAAGTTGTGCCCTGGGTGGAAAATACCGATTTTCAAGTATTGATTAAGTTGGAAGAAGAAACCGAAATCATTGAAGAAGGTGAGCCAAAAAAGGATACTACCAGTGAGGTTAGTGAAAATAGCAGTGAAAAAAAGGAACAAAAAACCCGTAAACTACTATTATATGAAAAGAAAAATATCCTGAATCAAAATGCAGAATTTTATGCGGAAATTGAACGAATGGACCGTAGAATGTTAAATCTCTACTATAAGGCTAAAATCTGTCGTGCCTATATTGATGAGAACTGGAAAGCGAGTGGTTTTTTAAAATTAGAATACAGAAATAAACATGTCCTCAATAATAAGGTGGGGGAAACTTATCCCCTGGTCAAGCTGGATGCCTTACTAACAGCTAAAAAAGTCGATCAACTACTGGATCAAGAAGAGAAGTTTATCTATGGGGATGGCCTTTCTGATAAAGGCAGTGCCCAATGCATGAAAGATATTATGTCTAAAGGAATATTTAAAGTCTCCTACCGGGACATTAAATCATGTGACAATATTATTAAAAAAATGACTGATGTTGAAAATAAAGTAATTGAAAATCACTGTATGCCTATGTTGGCCAGATAAAAGCAATACATGACAAGATTATTTAATAGATTTAAAGCAATTGGAATGAGAAAACTAACTAGAATTTCATGGACTTTATGTATGGTTTGTCTTAGTACACTTTCCACGGTTTTGGAGGTGTCCGGGGGACCAACCATCATCCGAGACAATCGTATATTTGATTTGGCTACCACACCAACACTGGGGCGAGGTTATTCAATTTCAACCAATTCGTTTCAATCCACCTGCATGAAGTCTATCAAAATCACAGAACCATCCTATGATTTTGATTATACCTTTGAGTCTCTGGAAAAAGAAGATACTGAACAAAGCTCTTCAACAACCGGAACCACTGCTGATATCAGTTTTTTGGCTTTTGACATGAAAACCCAGCAGACCTCAACTGAGGTTGAAGGTAAAAGGATGTATTACCATAATGTTAAGGTGGAAATTAATATGCATACTTATTATGCTTCTATTAACGAAAGCTCAACCCAGCTGGGTGATTCTGCTAAAACATTACTATTGAATAACGACATTCCCGGGTTTTTTCATAGCTGTGGTTCTTATTATGTTCGTTCTATTGGCAGAACCGCTAAATTTACCTCTGTTTTTACCTACCTGGATGAAAGTACAGAAAAAAATGAAGCCTTTGAATTCCAACTTGAATTAGCCATTACCGGTTTTGGTGGCGCCTTGGCAAAGGTTTTAAGCCAGGAAACTACCCCTGCTTTTGCCTTAAATATCAAAGATTCATTTGATTCCATGGCTAGAAAACAGAAGTTGACGATTACAACTAAGGCCTGGGGATTGGGTAAAAATCAAAATGCAACATTGATTGCCTATGATTTAACAACATACAAAGCTGCTATTAAAGAAGCCTTTATTTCCATGCAGAACCCGAGTACCGGGAGAGTATCCACCATGGAAGTGATTCCCTGGGTGGAAAACGCCAGCTTTCAAAATTTTATTAATCTTGAAGAAGATACCGATAACGATACCGGTGAGCGCCTATTGTTATTCGAAAAGAAAATGATTTTAAATCTCAATGCTGAGTTCTTGGCACAAATTGGCCGGACAGATCGGAATTTAATGGATATCTATTATAAAGCTATGATATGTCGGCAGATCATTGATTCCAGTTGGAAACGCGGTGGACAGCTTTTACCGGGAATGGAAAAGGCACTGTTACAAAATAATAAAAATGTTTCGACCATTCCTATTCAGGATTTAGAGAACGAATTAACACCGGAAAAAATTGATAACCTTCTGGTGGAAGAAGATAGGTTTATGTACGGCGAAGATGGACAAAGCGGGGCTCGTGCCTGTATGCGAGAAATTATGAATCGCGGTATCTTTAAAGTTAGCTGGAGAGATATTCCTATTTGTAAAGCATTAAGGACTAAGTTTTCAATCACAATTAATCAAATTATTGATAATTATTGCATGCCTCAAGTGGCTAAATCTAAAAAGTAATTCCGGGAATCAAAGGAGAATTTAATATGAGAAGGTTGTTCACCTTATTGATAATACTATTTGTTTCTTCCAATATCGCCTTTGCACGATATAATCCTAAGTATGACAAGTACATTACCAAAGAAGACATGGCGAACTTTGTCAAAGAAGGTGTGGCTTTTGCCAAAATTTATGGCAAAGAATCAGCCTTAAGGGAATATATTGACAAAAAGGGGTTATTTAATCGAGGTGAACTCTACATTTATGCCTATGATTTAAATTGTATCGTTCTATCACATGGCGCCAGCCCAAAATTGATTGGTAAAGATTTGTCAATGCTTCAGGATACCAACGGCACAAAAATTATAAAAAGTATGGTTGATAAAATAAAAAAAGATGGCAAAGGCTGGCTAAGATTTTACTGGTTTCACCCAAAAACCAAAATGATAACTCCTAAGCTGGGATATTTTGAAATTGTTGAAGATGACTGGTGGATTGGGTCAGGTATTTACACAAACACCCAATAAAACACTCTCGCTCAATTATCACTAATCAGCGATTGAACAAACAGAAAAGGGAAAAACGGTTTTAATTAATGATGGGTAAAATTGGTTTTATAGTACTTCTGTTTTTCATTCTATCGATTCACTCCACTCAAGCCACTCCTACTATTATCCAGGACCAAAGAGTATCTAATATCGGTGCCACTCCGATCCTGGGACGGGGTTATTCTATTTCCACCAATAGTTATCAGTCAAATTGCTTCTCTAAAATCGAACAAACTTCCCCCTCATACGATTTTGTGTATCAGTTTACCCCAAAGACAGCTTTCCTCAAAGAGGGCACTGATGAAAATACTGGTTTAAACAATACATTGCATCAGATGGCAACGGATGCTTTTAAACAGAAGATATTTAAGTCCAACAATGATTCAGACAAAAAAACAAAAAAAATTATCGTCAGTATCCAGTTAAATTCTTATTATGCCTCACTGGATGAAAGTCAGGCTGCGCTCAGTGCCTCAGCAGCAGCCTTGATTAAAAACAGAGACTTACCAGCTTTTTTTAGCAGTTGTGGTTCTTATTATATCAAGTCCATGATGCGAAACGCTGTTTTTTTGGCTGAATTTAAATTTGAATCTTTCGATTCCGATTCTGATTTAAGTTTTGTCAATTTATTGGAATCCAGTATAAAAAGCTTCAATCCCACCCCGGTTAACCGAAGTAATCCTGCATTAAAAACCGAACAGAATCTCAATCATTTCTCGCAGACAGCAAAAAAAAGAAGATTGACAATTTTTGTAGCAGCCTTTGGTCTCGGATTCAAAAAAAAAGTTTCCCTAATATCCCATGATATTGAATCATTTAAAACGGCTATCAGGAATGCCTTTATCCTGATGCAAAATCCAAATACGGGTAAGGTGACTGCGATAGAGGTCATTCCCTGGGTTGAAAACACAGAATTTCAATCACTCTTATATGCAAATGAACAAAAAAATACGCCCCAATATGAAAAAAAATATAATATCAGCATGAATGCAGGATTATTAGCCGAAATTGATCGGGTAGACCGGGGTCTCCTGGATACTTACTATAAGGCAAAAATATGTCGCCAATATATCGATGATAATTGGAAACAGATCGAGGGAAACCAAATGGAATTGAAACCGGTCTATAAAAATCGTTACCTTATGAACAATTACGATAATAATTCCAGCATTCAATTATCCTCTTTTGATAAGTATTTAACAAAAGAGACCATTGAGTCATTGTATCAGAAACATCAACAGGTTATCTATGGCACCAACAAGCAACAAGGAGCCCGGAAATGTATATCAGAGCTCCATAAAGTAGGACTGGATCAAAAAAACTTCCGCGATCTAGAGCCATGCAATGACATCGAAAAACAGTTAATTAATTTCAATTTTCCTATCATTGATGATTATTGTATGCCGATACTTTTTGATGCCCGGAGCGTTCCAAAGACGATTTCAACAATTAGCAGCTATTGAAATCGATTAATTCCCTTACAGCATCGGAAAAGGATTACCAAAAAAAAGTCCATCAAGTTAAATGATAAGATATTGTTATTCCATCTTACGAGTTTAATAATTCATTAACAGGAAAAATAGAAATCATATTATTATGGTGGGTGTCTAAATCTAAAAAGTTCCCGGTCACAATAATCTTCTCGTCATCATCTAAAAAACTTTCTTTACAACAGGCCTGCACTACAAGTTTAATTTTTTCGGTGGTACTGGTAGCGTTTCTAATTTCAGGAATTAACATTGGTTCCAACCCCCACAATAAACGCATCTCCCTGACCGTTCTAATATTGCTGGAGGCACCAATAATCGGTAACATGGGTCGGTATTTAGAAATCATACGTGCCGAATGGCCACTCTGAGTGACACATAATACCTTCCCTTTTTTATATGTTATATCTTTAAATTCTTTACAGGCAGAGTATACCAGATGACCGATGATTTCAGTAGTTGTTTCATGTTCGGAGTCAAACTCATCCGGATCCCGATATTTCATCATCGCTTCTGATCTTTTGATAATATTTTCCATAATCGTAACTGCATTTTCCGGGTATTTCCCCGAAGCCGTCTCTGCACTTAACATCACAGCATCGGCCCCATCCATAATCGCATTAAAAACATCCGATACTTCTGCCCGGGTGGGAACTGGGGCATTGATCATTGACTCAAGCATTTGAGTAGCAACAATAACCGGTTTACCCTCAACATTGCACTTTCTTACTATTTCTTTTTGGGCCGGGACTACTTCCTGGGGTGGTATTTCCACTCCCAAATCACCCCTGGCAACCATGATTCCATCGGAGGCTTTTAAGATAGCGTCAAAATTTTCCAGAGCAAAAGGCCTTTCAATTTTTGAGATTAGTTTAATCCGGTCATTCCCATTATCAGTCAGAATTTTACGAATCATATTAACATCACTGGCTTCACTTACAAAAGATATGGCAACATACTCAGGATCCAGTTCTGCAATCAGTTTTAAATCAATAACATCTTTTTCGGTGGGCACTTTTTGTGACAATTCTGATGAGGGTAAATTGACCCCTTTTCGCGAAGAAATATTGCCTCCGGCCAGAATATCACAATGAATGTCTTTACCAGTAATTGACGTTACTTTCAGACAAACAATACCATCATTAATATAAATCAGTTCTCCGACTTTAATTTCTAATTCTAAACCGGGATAAGTAATGGTAATCTTTTGCTCATCTCCGGTCACGTCATCAGTCGTCACAATAATTGAATCACCGGATCTTAATAAAACCCCTCCTTCTTTAACCATTCCAATTCTAATTTTCGGTCCCTGAATATCACATAAAATCGCTAAATGATCATCAGTCTCCCGAACCAATTTAAAAAGATCAATTTTATCCTGGGCTGATCCATGGGAAAAATTAATACGAGTACAGTCCATCCCGATTTCAGCCAGTTTTAATATATGTTCCGAAGTGTTGGTCGTCGGGCCCAAGGTGCAGACTATTTTTGACTTTGTAATTGATTTCAATAGTGCCATAATTTTTCCCTTGATTTATATTTGGTAGTATCCGCTTTCTAAGTTATTGAAGGCTTTATACCATGATACCCGTGAAAGTGCATCTTCTTATTTCACTTTTTAGAAAATGGAGTAATGTTCAGATAAAGAGAAATTTTAAGACTTAAAATATGGAATATATTAACTTTTAGTCTAAAATTTCATAATGATTACCTATAATAGAAACCAAGCCAGAATGTGAGCAAATAATCAATATAAACAAGGGGTCAATTTGGCCAAATATTTTTGAGTGGTTAAAACCAGCAATTAGCGATCAGCCGAACACATATTTTTTCATAAAGAGATGCCTTTTACCTTTTAACACCCTTTTTTATTGGCTAGTCCAAGAATTAATTAGAAATAAAACTTGAACATTATTTAAAAACCGTTTATGACTAAACAAAACAATAATAGGCAACTTTGCAACATCCCAGTATGTGTAATGGTAAATAACTACGGTTTTTCAACCAAATAAAGCAGGAGAAACAACATGATTTATTTTAAAAAAGTGATTCTACTATTGGCTATTTTTTTACCGATGGTGATGTTTCAAGCCTTGCATTCAGGCCCCACTGTAATTCAGGATGATCGGGTAACAAACCTGACAACGACGCCTGTTTTGGGAAGAGGGTATTCCATTTCAACCAATACTTTCCAATCGACCTGCCTACAGAATATCGTAATGACCGAACCCTCTTACGATTTTTCCTATTTGTTTCAGGAAATGGATGAATATGTAGAGGAGAGCAGTAGAGAGACCGACACCTTAACGAAACTGGCGCCTAAGTCTTTTAAAGAGTTTGTGGATAAAAAAAACTATCAATATCATTCGCAATGGGGCAATCAAGGAAGATATGATGTGAACGTTGATGATACAACGACTACCACCGAAACGGAAACCCAGAAAAAAAGTGGATTGGAAGAGGTCGATAAAACAACCAAAACCAAAACCAAGATGATTATCGGTAAAATCGATCTGCATTCTTATTATGCATCGGTTGACGAAAGTGCCTCCAAAATCAGTGACTCCGCCAGTAAACTTCTGACTGGAAATGATATTCCCGCTTTTTTCAGTAGCTGTGGATCGTACTATATTCGTTCCATTACTCGAAAAGCCCAATTTATTTCGGTTTTTGAATTTGAATCGGTAAGTGAAGAGGAAGATCGAACATTCGTATATAACCTGGAAACAGAACTGAAAAGTTTTCGGAAAAGAGTCGTTGATGTTGATTGGCAATACAAAAGTGGATATAGCAATTATGCTAGTGCCGGTAACTATTCATATGAACAAAACCAGACCTTACGAGATGAAACCCAACTGGTCGGCGAGGGTTTAAAAGACACCTTTTCTAAAGATGCGACCAGTCGCAGCCTGACGATTACCGCAACAGCTTTCGGTCTTGGAAAAAACAAAAAAGCTTCTCTGATTTCATATGATATTGAAACATTCAAAGCTGCTATCAAAGATGCTTTTCTTTCCATGCAAAATCCCAGGACAGGAAAAGTAGATTCCATTGAAGTGATACCCTGGGTGGAAAATACCGAATTTCAGTCTCTCGTTAAATTGGAAGAAGCTGTTGATCCGGCAGAAATCAAAAAATCATTTCCAGCGGCGTCATTAATAACGAGTTTGGTAGAGGAGGATTCAAGCAGCACAAGCACAGACGAAGAAAAGCCCAAAATGTTGTTGCTTTACGAAAAGAAAATGATCCTGAACATAAACGCTGAATTTCTGGCGGAATTAAACCGCACCGATCGCGCAATGCTGAATCTCTATTATAAAGCAAAACTCTGTCGTAAAAATATCGATTCCAGATGGGTGAAAAGAGGAAATAAAGGGGAAGCACCCGAAGTGAGTCCTCGCTATACAGAACGATATCTCATGAACAATCGATATCCGGATACCGGAGTAAGACTGGTGGATTTTAATAACTACTTAACCCAAGCTCGCGTAGATGGCTTGCTGGCCGAACATCGCAAGTATGTATATGGTGGCGGCGATTGGGGCAAAGGGGCACGTTCCTGCATGAACAATTTAATGCAGCCTAAAGCCATTTTTACAATAAACTATCGGGATTTTAAGGACTGCCAGACCTTGGAGGAGAATCTAGGTCAAATCGAGGAATCCATAGTAGAAAACCACTGTATGCCCCGATTGTTTGACAAATGGAATGATCCCAAAGAGGTTGATTCTCTAACGGATGAAGCACAAATTCAAGAACAAACGCCTGAAGGATAATTTCCGCTATTTATTAAAATAGAAAGTCCTGATGTAATATCTCACTGTTTGACGGGCAAATTCAACAGCCCGTCTTTTCTTTAGTTCTCCAAATACTTCGATTTTGAGCACTCACAAACCACCAGTTCTCCAGCTATTTTTCCCACAAAAACTAACTGATTCTTAGAAAATCACCGATATCCTGACGCATTTCATTTAATTTACGCTTAATTCTTTCTCTTTCCGCTTCTAAACTAAGACGATAGGAAAGGCTTCCAACTTCAAGCCCTAATTTTTTCCCGGCTTCAAAATATTGACTCACTTCGGATTTCAATTTTTTCCCATTGGCAAAAACAGAAGCGCTTAAAATATTTAAAATGAAGATCAATCGTTCCAGATCATCTACATGTAACTTTACTAATTTTGGGATGGTTTTAGATTTCAGCAAACTGGCAATTTCAGCAAGTGTTTCATGGGGTTCATTTTCAAGGTAACTTTTAAAAACCCTTTTTAAAAACTTAATCTGATTTTCTTCAACCTGACCATCGGAAACAATTATACTAACTACGGCTTTAACCAGCCAATTTTGTTCTTCAGGTGACAGGCCTGATATTTTTTTTATCATATCTACCTCATCATAGTGTTTACTGAATTTTGAATGGAAATATAATGGTTTGCGAGCACATTGAATACTAAAATAATCATCAAAACATAGAAAGTATTAGAAAAAGAGTGCTTTGAACATACAGTTACTATACGAAGTCTGTGAGCTGAAAGTATATTTTGATTAGCTGGTTAAAAGGTCTCTGAAAGAATACTTAAGATTAATTTATCTATTGAATAAGAATAGATAGCTTGTCAGTTTCTGAAAAAATTGTGAACTAAGATTTAGTTACATCAATTAATAAATAAAATTAGTTTCGACCCTCAAAAGGTAATATCATGTCAAAAAAAAATGGTTCTGTTTTTAACACCATTAAACGATATTTAGAAAAAATTAATTATAGTCGTTTAAAATATGAATGGAATGAATTAAATGAATGGCGATAAGAGAATTTAACCATAATTTTCATTTTTACTGCTTTAAAGTTCTCCTTCACCGGAATAGAAGATGCAGACAAATCTTTGTCTTTGTCTTCTATTCTGCGTATCTTTTTAGTATAAATACCAGATTTTTTTTAAGGTTTTCGTCGTGATTTCTTCACCGATTTGATCATTTTACCAAAAGCTTTGTCCCGATTTCGCTTCTCCAGATAAGACATTTCATTAAATAAGGTCTCTTTATGCATTTTAGTATAATTATCAAAGTGATCTTTTAATAATTTACCCGTTTTAATTGCTTTCTGAACAGCACACCCCTTCTCACTAGTATGGGAACAATCACTATAAAGACACTGTTTTGACAGCTCCAAAATGTCATCAAAAATTGTTTTAAAACCACTATTAACCTGGAGATTCCCAAGCTCACGCATTCCAGGTGTATCCACGATCATGGCACCATTTTCAAGAGAAACAAGTTGTCGATGGGAGGTGGTATGTTTTCCTTTGCCATCTTTTTCCCGTATCGATTGTGTGTCAAATTGATGAACGCCAAGTAAGGAATTTAAAAAAGTCGTTTTCCCAACTCCGGATGACCCCAATAAACAATAAGTCAAACCGCTTTTCATTTTTAAGTTGATTTGTTCCAACCCATCAAAATTAGTATTGCTAAATGGAATAACATCCATTCCAGGAAAGCGAGACTGGATGAGATTCACCTGATTTAGGGTATCTGCCTGACTGATAAGATCACACTTACTCAATAAAACAATCGCTTGAATATTTTCGTCCTGAACCATCACCAGATATCGCTCCAGGCGGTTTATATTAAAATCTTCATTCAAAGATTGGATAATAAAAGCGCAATCAATATTGGCTGCAATTAGTTGTACATCAATTTTTCGACCGGAACTTTTACGCTTCAATATTGTCTTTCGGGGAACAATTCCATCAATAATTGCAAAGGAATTATTATCGAAAGACTGGATATAAACCCAATCACCAACTGTGGGATAATCCAAGGGTGAATCCGCAGTAAACATAAGTTTACCACTGATTTCTGCAGATATTGAATTTTGACCTGTATGGATAAAGTACTTGTCTTTAAAGACAGTAGTTATGCGGGCAATTTGGAAGGCGTCTAATTTATTACTATCTGTGTTGGATTTAAACCAATCTGTGTAGCCGAGTTTTTCCAGTTTCATTGGTTACCTTTTAAGTTAATCATCAGTAATTATTCTGTTTTTATTAACTTTATAAAGCCTTAAAAAACAGAGTCAACTATCTTATAAAAAATTACTTCGCTGATAGTCATTACTAAAAAAGCTTACCCGTAATGACTTAATTCATCACTTCGGGTTGATGATTAACATTATAAAATAGCAAAAAAACTCCTTTTCAGGGTGAGAAATTCACATTTCTTTTGGAAATATGCTCGTTTTAAGTTT
Source organism: Deltaproteobacteria bacterium (assembly GCA_018657625.1). Classification (GTDB taxonomy): domain Bacteria; phylum SAR324; class SAR324; order XYD2-FULL-50-16; family XYD2-FULL-50-16; genus JABHWU01. Next base: position 28,170 of record JABHWU010000116.1, read on the forward strand.
CTAAAATGAATCAAGAAATTTGTCAAGATTAGTAAAACAACTCTTTAAAATTCTGCAACATTTACATTAAAACTTGCCAACTTAAATCACAAAGTTTCAGCATCTTTCACTGAATTTACTGTTCCCTGAGCACTGAATTCGCGATACTTTGAGCAAAGAACGAAGGGATACTTTATGCAGACACTTCGACTTCGCTCAGTGTCCGAATATGTTCAACCCAATTGCAAACTGCTATGGGTAATATTACCGCTAAAATCAATTTAATTAAATATTGGTATGGCTGAAGACAAAAAATTATTAATCTTTTATAATCGTAGCAGGTTTTGTTTTTCTATTAAAAAATAAATAAAAATCCAAAGAAACATTTTGATGGCCAATCAAAAAAAACATTCAGAATTACAATACAAAAAAGCTCATGATGTTTTGTTAACTGTATTGGATAGTATCGATGCTACCATATATGTTTCTTCCATGGAGAACTATGAGATTTTATATGTGAACAAACACTTAAAAGATCAATTTGGTGCCGATCTGGAAGGAAAAATTTGTCATGAATGTTTTCAAGGTTCGGAAATCCCTTGCTCTCAATGCACCGATAAAGTCCTCCTTAATAATTTAGGAGAACCTACAGGGGTGCATGTTTGCGAAAGGCAAAACCCGTTAAACAAGAAATGGTATCGCAATTATGACAGAGCGATTAAATGGATTGATGGTTCATGGGTTCATTTACAGATATCAACAGACATCAGCAATAGTAAAGAAGTTGAAAAAAGCCTGCTTTTCCTTCATGACGAACTGGAAAACCAGGTTCAGGAAAGAACAGAAAAACTATTCAAAGCCAATATTGAGCTAAAAGTCAAAGTTGCAGAACACAACAAAGTCAAAAAAGCATTGATTGAATCTGAAAGATTTTTAAATAAGGCACAGGAAATATCGAACACTGGACATTTTAAATATGATTTTAAGACTAAAGAATTATCCTGGTCTAACCAATATTATCGAATTCTTGGGCTTAAACCGGATCATCCACCAAAACCTGACCATGACTTCTTTATATCCCGTGTTCACCCCGATGACAGGGAAGAAGTCAACCGCTTGCTTGTAGCTGATAATGGATTTAAAGCGATAAATCTGAATTTTGAGTACAGAACCGTCCCAATAAAAGGATCAATTCACACCATTCAGGTATTCAGTGAGGTTGAAAATGATAAATCAGGGCAACCACTATGGATGCAGGGAATCAATCAGGATATTACTGTACAACGGGATGCCCAGTCAAAATTAACTAAATCTGAAGCGTTGTACCGAACTTTGGTCGATAATATATCTGAGGGATTAATTATCACTGACCGTGATTTCAAAATTAATTTTATTAATCCTAAATTTTCAGAAATTACCGGATATGAAAATGAGGAGATATTAAATCAATCTACTGAAATTTTTTTTGATACAAAAAACCGAAAAAAAATTAAAACCTTCTTTTTACAAAACCTTAAAGGAATTTCTAGTTCGCTGGAAGTAGAAGTTACGCGCAAAGATGCTGTCAAATTACCGGTTACTATTTCAGGAAATCCAATGATGGAGGAAGGTGTTTTTAATGGCACCTTTATTGTAGTGACAAACCTCTCACATATCCGGCAAGCAGAACGTAAAGTTCATGAATCTATTCGGAATTTGAACCGGGCACAGAAAATTTCGCAAACCGGTAGTTGGAGCTGGGACCCTGGAACAAATCAAAATATATGGTCCGATGAAATGTGTCGTATTCTAGGGTACCCGCCACTAGATCCTAAAAATATTGTTGAATCTACGTTTTACGATAAAATTCATCACCGGGACAGAGAAATAGTATATCAATCTCTAGAAGGAGGTTGGTTAAATGGTGTCCCTTTCGACTATGAGTATCAGACAGTACCCATTGACGGTGAAATAAAGACCATTCGGTGTTTTGCCGAGATAGACCTGGATGAAAACGGAAATCCATCACGTTTGATCGGCATTGACCAGGATATTACAGAATATCGACGCAGTGAAAAAGACTTAAAAGCAGCCAAAATTGAAGCAGAAGCTTCCAATGAAGCAAAAACCAACTTCCTGGCTAATATGAGTCATGAACTAAGGACTCCGATGCAGGGAATTTTAGGGTTTTCTAAACTTTGTCTTTCCCGCATAAAAGAACTTCATAAAGATAAAATCGAAGAATATTTGGAAGACATTTATGCTAGTGCCGTCCGATTAATGTCGTTGTTAAATGATCTTTTAGATTTGTCAAAATTAGAAGCCAAAAAATTTCGTTACAATTTTATCCCTGAAAAAATTAACAGCTTAATTTTGGAGAAAATCATTTATCTTAGATTATTAGCTGAAGAAAAATCGCTAAATATCCTTTTTGAAGAAGAAAAACTGAACAGTGATGTCGAAATGGATGCAAAAAAGATCGGTCAGGTCGTTGATAATCTTCTATCCAACGCAATACGATATTCAAGCCCTAAATCAAATATCACCCTCCAAGTTATAGACCAAAATGATTTTATCAAATTTAGTATTAATAGTTTCGGTACCAAAATTCCCACCAAAGAACTAAAAAGTATTTTCAATAAGTTCTCCCAAAGCAGCAATACCAGGACTGGTGCCGGTGGAATTGGATTAGGGTTAGCAATTTGTAAACAGATTATTTCTGATCATTACGGCGAAATATGGGCAGAAAATAACCCTGACCAGTCCGTGACATTTAATTTTCAACTTCCAAAATTACATCAATTTTAGGATATTGATATTTTCCCCTACTTCTTTAGTAAAGAAAGGTATAAATCCTCTACTTGGGTTCTTGCCCAGGGTGTTTTTCTCAAAAATTTAAGACTGGATTGCATCGACGGTTCGTTGATAAAGCACCTTATTTCGATTCGTTTTCCCAGTTGTTTCCAACCATAATGATCCACCAGGCTATGTATAATCTGCTTAAGTGTCACACCGTGCAATGGATTATTGATTTGTTCGTCACTCATTCCTACTTAACCCGAGTTTATTGTTAGTTTGTTACCAATGTAAAGAACTTGTTGGTCTTTACAGAAAAAACCTTATCAACGCTCAATTTAATCCTGATGATTGATTACACCTTATCTGTATTTCATTCTATTATATAAAACGTCAATGTTATTGGCATAGTCTTATATTGTCAAAAATGCTTAAAAACAGCCCTTTCAATGCAAATAGATTGATTAGGGGTACTTTTTTTATCATTGACAGTAGAAAGGTTCTAACTCACAGTTACTACTAGGTTTGGAACCAAAAGATTCTATACTATTTTTCTTTCGGTGACTGAATCATCAGCTTATAATTATTTTTTTTAAAAAAAAACGACCATGGAAATTGAAACAAATCGATTATTACTCCGACCGCTACAGACAGATGATATTACCAGTTTAGTAAACATCTGGTTAGACCCCGATGTTACAACTTTTATGGGCGGCCCCAGAAACAAAACTTCATTGGTAGAAGGATTTAAAGAAGACGTTCATAACCCAAGTACTCAAATAGACGATTTATGGCCAGTTATTGAAAAAGCATCTTCAGAAGTAGTTGGTCATTGTGGTTTACTTGAGAAAGATATTGAGGGGAAAAAAGAAACTGAACTCATTTATATTTTTCATAAAAGAGCCTGGGGAAAACAATATGCCTCAGAAATCGGGCAGGCTTTAATAAAACATGCAGAAAAAAATCTAAGACTGTATAAGCTTATCGCATTAATCAATCCTAAAAATGTTGCTTCAGAAAAAGTAGCCATTAAACTTGGAATGCAATTTTTTAAACAATACTACGACCAAATGGTAAAGAAATGAAAATATATATCGTAAATTTAAATCTGAACAATAGTCCAAAGTAAAATGATGATATGCTAACCATATTTTTCCAAAAGAACCTGTAACTATTGAAATTCAGCTTGAATATTCAATTGAAATTTTAAATCATGAAAAAAAAGGAACGGGGGTTATTGCAACTACAATTAGTTGTTTTTGCATTAGTTTCAGCATCTTTCACCAATATCTACATCACTCAACCCATTTTACCTGTACTGCAGGATGAATTTGGTGTCACACCAGTACAAGTATCACTAACAGTATCATTTGTAATTTTAGGTATTGTACTCTCAAATCTGTTTTTTGGGTTTTTATCAGATCGCTTTCCTGTTCATCCTATTATTTTGACAGGTGGCGTTTGTGTCGCTATCGGAGGTTTAGTTGCTGCGGCAACGCACGATTTTAAAATTCTGGTTATGGCCCGCCTTTTTCAAGGCATTTTTCTTCCTGCCCTGACCACCAGTCTGGCAGCCTGGTTGGCCCGAACATTACCTGGTAAAAGGCTCAGTATAGTGATGGGTTCTTATGTATCAGCAACAGTCATGGGTGGACTTGGTGGCCGTTTGTTAGGTGGTTGGATTCATCCACCACTACATTGGCGATATGCTTTTATATCAGCCTCCGTGTTGATACTAATTACAACCATAATAACTGTGTTGACACTCCCTCGTACACCTATAAAAAAAGTCATTAACCTGGAAAAAAATGAAGGTTTTTTCTCCCTGATAAAACGCAGAGATTTATTAATGCTTTATTGTTGTGGAGCAGGGGGACTATTGATGTTTTCTCCGGTATTCAATTTCCTCCCCTATCGATTAGCAGGTGCTCCATTTCACTTTTCAACTGAATTGATAACTTTTATTTATTTTGTTTATGTCATGGGGATTTTCATAGGGCCAATAGCCGGTCGCATCAACAATAAATTTGGAGGTGGAAATGCTTTGATAGCCGGAACTAGCCTGCTCGGAGTGTCATTTGGCCTTCTTCTGATTCCTTCGGTAACCGCAATTATATTAGGTCTTTTAGGTATCTGTACCGGGTTTTTTACAATTCATTCAGTTGCTGTAGGTTTACTAAATCAAAAACTTTCCGGTAGCCACGGCAAAGCAAATGCACTCTATGTTCTTTTTTATTATATCGGCGGATGGTTAGGCATAACCGGTGCTGGTTTCGTCTTTCAGTACATTGGCTGGAACGGGGTCATTTTCTTTGTGATGCTCTTTCTGGTTATCCCTTTAATTACCGGTCTTTTTGAAAAAAGAAATCAGTCAACCAACAAACAAAAGATTAAACAAAACGTCCCTGAAACCAGAGATTAGAGTTTATTCTCTACTCAAAAAGGTCTAACTATCCTTTTTCCCCAACAACCAGAAAGTGTTTCTGCATTTCATTATAAATATTAACATCTTCAAATCCAGCCTTAAGTAACTGGTCCTGAACATTTTCCGGCTTACATCTTATTTCCTTGGGTGGCCCCTGGGGCATCTCCTCTTTTCTCCAATCAACAATAAATACCTTCCCTTTCCTTTTTAATAAGCGATAAGCTTCTTCCAACATCTGCACCGGTGAATCTAACTCATGATGTAAATTGATCATATAAACCAGATCAGCTGAGTCATCTTGAAGGTCTATAGTATCTTCTTCCATTTTCAAAGGAATGATATTAGGATATTTTGGACAAATATTGGACGTCATCCAGCTGATCATAACTTCGGATATATCACAGGCATAAATTTTTCCGTTTTCAATATACTTTACAAAAGGAATACTAAAAAAACCTGTCCCGGCACCTATATCAATAAAAGTACTTAATTCTGCTAAATTTAAGTTCAGATGACTCCATATTTTTTCCGGGGGAATATCTAACAGTCTTTCCGGATTATTTAATTTTTGAAGTTTTTTGGGGTCAAATTTTTTATCATCCATATCAAATTCCTGTTTAATAAACGACCATTCCTGTTTAAGTGTCCTACGTTCGACAACAACACTTATCTAAAACAATTTTCAATTCAGTTAAGTCTATCAGTATGCTGAGCGAAGTCGAAGTGTCTGCGTAAAGTATCCCTTCGTTCTTTGCTCAAAGTATCGCAAATTCAGTGCTCAAGGAACAATAAAGTCAGTCCTCAGAGAACAGAATTGGTGTTCAGAATATCAGTCACTTTTTATTACAAGATTCAACCCTATTGAAGTACACAATATATATTTACACACCTGATAAAACTCAATTTTAAAGTAAATTATAATAGACAATTGCTTTGAAAGATACTTCATTTATTTTATTTATTAAATCAAGGGTCTACCCCTTTTGTAATTATAAAAAACGAGGCAACCCTATGGCTATTGTTATCTTGTTCCAGACTTGTTTGAGGGTTTTCATTGATTTTATTCTTACAAAAAGCTTAACTATAGATAATGTTCAGAACGTCTCAGTGACAAACTTGAATGGGTTTATGTCGGGACAGCTCATCTGGAATTTAATATGGTTTTAACATCTGCTTACTATCTGACTCATAAATCTGATTTCTTATGGAAAAATTCAATCAAAAAATAATCCTTGTTATTTACCATTCCCAAGGTGGTACCGTGAAAAAACTTGCGGAAACTTTTGTTCAGGGAGCCTCTAAAATAGAAAACATCCAGATTATATTTAAACCAGCCAAGGATGTTTTATTAGAGGATCTTTTATGTTGTCAGGGAATCGCTATCGGTTCCCCGGAATACTTCGGTTACATGGCTGGATTAATCAAAGATTTTTTTGATCGCACTTATGAAAAGGCAGAACAAATTACAATCGGACTTCCTTATATGATTTTTGTATGTGCAGGTAATGACGGTAGAGGAGCTATTACTCAGATAGAACGTATCGTTAAAGGCTATCATTGGAAAAAGGTTTATGAACACTTTCGAGTCGTCGGCGTACCTAGAGAGGAAGATTTTGCGCATGTTGAGGAAATGGGACAAACATTGGCTGCAGGAGTAGAAGCGGGAATATATTAGTATTCAGAAAAAATCAAAACTAGAATCAGAAATATGGATTATCATAATTCTCATTGGGTAATACATGGGTTTTTTTACAATAGTATGAATATCAATAGAGAGGGGTCTTTATTTTGTTTACTAAATTCCCTTATTTCACTTCTGCCTCATACGGCAACATAAAATTAAATGTCGATCCACCTTCTGGATTGTTTTCTGCCCATATTTTTCCATTATGAGCTTCGATTATTTCTTTACAGATAGCTAATCCTAAGCCGGTTCCACCATTTATTGATGAGGTTGAGCTACTTTGAACAAATTGCTCAAAAATAATTTCTTTTTCATTAGCAGCGATACCCGGCCCATTGTCTTGAAGTGAGCATTCGATATACTTTTTCTCACATTTTATTTCTATTTGGATATCCGTATTCTTCTCAGAAAATTTTATGGCATTCGCTAACAAATTAGTGAGCACTTGTGATATTCTGCTATAATCTATTTCAACCAGTAGTTCGTTTGTTGGTGGGGAAAAATCAACGGTTATTTGTTTATCTCTAGCCAAAACAACCAACTCCTGTATTACAAGCTTTATTGAATCAGATAATAACCCGTGTTTAAAAGTATAGTCTACTTGACCTTTTTCCAGTTTTGCCGTGTCTAGTAATTCATTTATTTGACTTAACAGGCGATCCCCACTTGCACTAATATCACTGAAATACTCCTTCAGTTTATCCTTCCCCAAAACATCCATACGTTCAATCGCAAGTTTCGACCACCCCAAGATGGATTGCATTGGTGTACGTAGTTCATGGGAAACATTTGCTAAAAACTCAGATTTAAATCGATTTGCCTGCTCAGCTTCCTTTTTTAATATTAATGTATTTAAATTTTCCGCTTTCGTTTTCAGAAGTTTCTGCTCGGTTTTAATTGCCATTATTGCTGCCCTTTCTTTATCTTTACGCATCGTTGTTAAACGATCAGATAATCCAAAAGCCAAAATCAATATCTCAAGCAAAATCCCATAATGAATGCTATACTTTGCAAAGTAGGATATATGACCACCTTTCAATACAAGTAAATTGGTAATGAGGCTCCCCCCCATTAAAAAACATACAGCTATAAAATAGTAGTATGCTAATCGGATCCTTTTTATCATTAAATAAACACTCATCAAAATCAGCAAAAAAAACAAAGCCAATTGGAGTGGTGCTGTTATTTTACAGACTTGTAAAACACCAATAACAGGGAGGAGTAATATATTTACAATAAACAGACCTGCATATATTTGAAATAATCGATTAATTTTGGGGATAATAATTTTTGTGTTTAAAAAAGAGAGAGAGAAAAGCAGATATAAAAAAAGTGTCATGTTCCATCCAATAATTGCGCTATACTGAATCATCCATTTGCTTTCTGGCCACAAATAAAGATAACCAAACCCATCAGAGTTTAGTTGATAAATTAGAAAGGAACTTAAATAAAGTGTATAAAAGAGGTACGATTTTTCCCTTAAGGATACAAAAATAAACAGACTATAAAGCAGTATTGCTATAATAAATCCATAAAAAACCCCCAATATTAGCTGTTCACTTGTATTTTTTTAATAAAATCTAATGTATCCCAAATGGTCAAAGGAATATACATTCGTCCTGTATTGGAAAAACAAAGATAAGTTGTTATTTCACTATTAGGTTGCAAAACCAAGCTGAATATATGGTTTCTATCAAAGACATCTCTTTCATTTCTTTCCGCCAATATTCCCGATTTTTTGCTTATTATTACACTGTTTAGATCAACAAGGAAAAAATTGACTTTGTTCATAAACGGGTGGCTATGCTCTAACAGCACTCGTCGCTCAGTATTTGATGGATTTTTCAGTGTAAATCGAACCCAGATATTTGAAGCAGAATATTTGAAATTGAGTGTCTTTTGAGTGGAATCTTGAAATCGGATAGATAGTTCCTGGGATGTGATGTCATTAATCGTCCATTTCTTCTCTTTGTCCTCCAAATATTCTAAGTTTAATCCAATTGGATAATATCCATTGCCTTCCTCAAGGACTACCACGGGTGCTGCTGAGAGATTTATGCTATCCGCTAAAATAAATAATAAAAGGATACTAAAAAAGGTGATATGGATTTTATTCATTCTGTCTAATGATATTGTTGGACGAAGCCGCTTCGCGGAAAAAATGCCACACTGGGCAGATTTGGTGTAACCTCATTCCTTTTATGAAGCGTTTAAAGTAGATTGTGCCTTTTTGCACAGTGAGACAACATTCCG
>JABHWU010000125.1 GCA_018657625.1 Deltaproteobacteria bacterium
ATGAACTGGTAGAGGAGATTGAAATACCTGCACCTGAAGCAACCAACAGGCAAGGGTATCAGAAATTCAGAATCCGTAATGCCATTGATTTTCCCATTGTGAGTCTTGCTTATTCTTTTGATATGGACGGGGATGCAATTAAAGATGCCAATATCGTATTTGGTGCGGTTGCTCCCATTCCTTTAAGAGCCCAGGCAATTGAAGACTTTCTTAAAGGTAAAAAGCTTGAAGAAGAAACGGCTGTTGCTGCCGGGAAAATTTCAGCACAATCCGTTAAACCACTTCTTAAAAATGCATTCAAGGTACAGATTGTAAAAGCCTTACTCAAAAAAGTGCTTGTTTAAACACCAAAACTTTCCGGCGATCCTATCTGGATCGCCGGAAAGTCTTACCCCTGTCTTTTTCCCGTTTTATTCAAAATATACAGAGCATGTGCACTTCCCTGTTGATTTTTTCTTCACGTAAACCCTCCTTTAAAAATGCCAGTGCTGTTTTAACATATAATTTAGTTCCCAGGACCAGTGCATCCTCATCGGGTTTGGAATTCTTTGAAACCCAGTTCCGGGTATTGATGAAAATCGCGTCGAAGACGAAGAAGTTCAGGGACAAGCTCTTCCAGATGTTTTTTCAGATCCATAAACTTTAAATACCTTTTAGTTTAATATGTATCATCTCGTATTATATACCACGACAAAACACCCTGAATATATAATAAGTATAAAAAAAGTAAGTCGCTGATGATCTTCAGGCAAGAAGAATGAATACTACCACATGGTAAGAAACGACTTTAATTTTAAGCTTATTTGTTTGCAGAAACACTGATACAAATCAAAATTATTTTCCGATAAAAATTGAACCTGCGATCATGCAAAAATTGCCAATTTTTAGATTTAGTAATAAGAAAACAACTCAAGCTGATTTTTTATTAATGCTTCTCTAAAGAACAAATTTTTATGTGTATTCCATGCATGGTAAATTTTTCAAACAAAGACGATTTCTCTTGCTGTTTCAACTAACTATTTTATTTACTTGACCTTGCTAAAAATCAAAACCTATACCATTTTAGTGGAGTATCAATATATCTCAAGAAGTAAACACATACTTATAATAAGGTATTGCTTTTAAATATTTGGCTTTATATATGTTGGGGTGGATTATGATCTTTAAAAATCAAAAGTAGCAAATTGAAAAATGAATTGGGCTTTAAGATTATGGCAAAACCGCTCAAAGAAAAATTGTTGGATGCAATTCAAGAAGCAAAAGACATGTATTATAGTCTTGTTTTACTTGTCGGTGCACCAGGAAGCGACAAAACTGCCATTTTATACAATATGGCGAAAGAACTGGGCCAAAGCCCTGTTAATTTGAATCTTGAGTTGTCGAAACGCCTCCTTGAAATGACAAATAAAAAACGGGCATTAAAAGTCGCTGAAAAACTGGATGAAATAATTGCTCCCTTCCAAGAGTATGCCATTCTTGACTTCACAGAAATTTTATTTGATGTCAATCTCAAACAGGATCCTTTAGCACTGTTAAAAATAGTATCCCGAAACAAAACGATTATTGCCTCCTGGAATGGAATTATTGAGAATAAAAAATTAATATACGCAGAAACCGGGCATCCAGAACACCGGGTTTATGATACAAGCGACGTTCAAATTGTAGAAATGGAAAAGGATTCTTAAACATTAATAAATGGTTTGTTAAATAAAGCAGGAAATATGAAATATTCAGACTTGATCCAATTTGATCCCATTGAAACTGTTGTACAGCTGAGACACGCGAATGAAACTGCCGCCGCTCAAAAATTTGTCAGCACCTATGTCATATCCGATGAAATGGCAGAAAGGCTGATATCTTTAATCATACCCCAATTACAATTTGAAAAACCTATGGACAATAAAGGCTTTCTGGTTGTCGGCAATTACGGAACTGGTAAATCTCATTTGATGTCAGTTATTTCCAGTCTTGCAGAAGACGAATCCCTGCTGAATGCATTAAATCATGAGGATACAAAGACTGCTGCCAAACAGATAGCCGGTCGTTTTAAAGTTATCAGAACGGAAATCGGCGCCACAACCATGTCTTTAAGAGATATCCTTATTTCTGAGATTGAAGAATACTTAGACAGTATTGGCGTGGACTATGTCTTCCCGGAATCCGGAAGCATCTCCAATCACAAAAATGCTTTTGAAGATATGATGGATGCATTTTATAAAGTATTTCCGGATCAAGGTTTGCTTTTAGTGGTAGATGAACTTCTGGATTATCTTAGAACCAGAAAAGACC
>JABHWU010000109.1 GCA_018657625.1 Deltaproteobacteria bacterium
TACCTTTCAGATATTCCTCAAACAAACTTCGTTCCTCTTCTTCTGACCGCCATGTTGAGCTTTCTGTAATTATATATGAATCAACAATCTTGATATATCTATCAGGAAATGATTTGACTCTCATTCTTTCCTTGCGATTTTCCTTTAACGCAGCCTCTCCCCAAGCTTTGCGAACATCTGAATCATCTTCAATGAAACATGATATCTTACCAGTGGTGGTGTCCAGATATTCGACGAATGTATCTCCGAATTCTCTATATATTTCATAAGGAATATTCAATGCGAAAAAAAAATCCTCTTTAGAAATTTTCAATGCCTTCATAATTTTCCTTTTATTTGATTGCCATTTATAATGGCGTTAACAAATCAACAATGGCGCACAATATGGACTGTATATCCTTGACGGCTGCAATCCCTCAAAACAAACCGTAGTTGTTTTTTTACCTCCATAATAGGGTGTTATAGAATAAGGCGTTCCGAACCAGAGGCAATCATTCAGTTCTTTGTTTTCTGGTCAGAATACCTATTTGTTAAAAGCTCTGTTTTCGACTTCGTTACTTCGGTATTTCCTCTATTTGTATGATCTCAGTCCGAATGTATCAAATTAATTAACTTCCAGTTTTCGAATATTTTTTAAATCTCTGTGTATTCTATCTGCATGAGCGGTACCAAAATTTGAACCTGGATTCTGATGAATCTTATATTATTATATTATTGCAATAGTATAGATATAAAAATTACCTTTGATTTGGTGTGATTTTTATGGAGTTTTGAGGTTTTGGCTGTGTTAATTGCTTATATTGGTGAACAGGTGACCACCAAAAAAGTTACATTTACTTAAAGCTTGCTTTCATTAAGGAGCGGGTGACTCATTCGAAGTTAATTTAACTTTCGGATATTTTATTATGAGAAGGCTCTTTTTCTGATGAAGCATAAACAGCCGAATCTCATTGTATTCCCATCTGAGGCTTCTATTACGCCAGGGGATAGCGATTAGCGAGGCGTTACCAGTATTCGAAGCCTGGTATCGGAAATCTTTCTTTCTGATTTTCTATAAAACAAGGTTTTAACCACAAAAAAATGGCAAAATATTTTTCAATTAAGCAGATAAATATTGTTTTAGATAATGATATTAGTTGGTTGTCGGATATCATGTGATTGCGGGTTATAGCTCAAGAAGTTAAATTAACTTGTGAATGCAAAAAAAGTTAATTTAACTTGGATACATTGGAGCCTATCCAACACCCAACATGTAAACCTCTCGAACCTCATCAGGCTGTACGCAAAGATAATCCAGAGTTTGTCTTTGAGTTGAATGATTAAAAATAGTCATCAACACTGGGATCGACACTTTATGCTGAACCCGCATCTGATATCCAAACGTTTTCCTTAAAGTATGTGATCCGTATCTCCCCTTCAAATTGACCATTCGAGTCCACTTCTTAACGAGATAATTAATTCCAATCGTGTCAATGTTACCTTGCCTGCCCTGAAACAATTGATCATCATCGTTTGGCGGTGTTTGTCTGGAAGCTATTAAAGCTTCAATCGCTTTCACACAGTCCTGATTCAGGTTGATCCGTCTTTCTTTTCCAGTTTTCCGTTCATGTAGGATCAGCTCATCACCAACATTCAGATCCTTAACCATACCTACCGTGATCTGAGATAGGTCACTGGCACGTAGATTGGTATTAATTCCAACTGTGAATAATGCGTAATCCCTTGGGTTATCCTTCAGCAGTTTTTTGATTGATCGGATATCCTTCAACTCACTGATCGGCAAAACGGAAATTTTTGATCCAGGTTTTGGATGGTTGTAATTTTCGCCTTTCTTCATATGCCCCCTGCTTTAAGTTTTATTGATTCAGCCTCAGAAAGTTAAAGTTTATAGAGTCATTCAAAATTCATTGGCGAGAAATAACCCAAAAATTCAGTTGACTATGATTCACTTTTAAGGTTTGGATTATTGTTAAATCTGATGAATACTGTTGCAAAAGGTGGGCATACTTTTAAAATAAATGCGGAAAACTTCATTTAGACGTATTAGGATTAGTATGTAGATGGATCTTCAAGCAAAA
>JABHWU010000101.1 GCA_018657625.1 Deltaproteobacteria bacterium
AGTTATTTGTTCAGATATGACATGGGATTATGGAGTTGGAGATATTGAGCATGAGGAGTTTTGAAGGGAAGGATTGATATGTTTGATTTGAAATTACCTGATTATGAAATCATTTTATGGATTAATTATAATGATTTTGGCAAGAAACTTGAGAAAGAAATTTTACCAATAACTCAGGAACTTGAGGTATATGATGAAATCGAGAAAGAATGAGTAAAATTTTATTCTTGGACAATTCCTTCTTGGGTGGAAACAATGGTGTTGGGCGGGAAATTAAAAGAGTTCACAGAAAATCCAAATATGATTTTTTTAAAATTTAAAGCAAATAATGATCCGGATATCCAAGATGTGACTCTTAAAGATTTAAGGGAATATAAGAAATAATGAGGATTTGGACTATAAAGCCAGTAGTCCGCTCCTGACTCGGTTCAATTTTTTATATCAACTTGAATTTGGAAGGATGACTTATACTGCTATTTCTAACCTATATAGTGTAATGTGACGCTTAGAGTAACCTTCGAATGTGATGAGTCGGGTTGACTCTATTGGATGTCCTAATTTTTTCTATTGTCGATAACGGGATATCTTTCTTTCGAAATCTTTTTTGGTAATTCAATCTGGATTGTTGAGACCTTCTTCTCAGGAAGTGCTGCATTAAGAATCCAGCCTTTTTTTACTTTTAACCCCTTGCAGACATCGTCCAATGTATCTCCATCCTGCATCCTGTATCCCTCCCTGGTTGGAATGTGTCATTATTTTTTGTCCGAAAAAAAAATAACACCAACCCAAAAAAGGAGATGCCCAAAAGAGTTATATGTTCATCAGCCCATCCTCAAAGATTTTGCATCCATCAGGAAGTTTGATTTTTATCGATGTTTTTCTACCGTGTTTTTAAGGTATCATTAGAGGCTTTCACATGAACTTTATAGATGGAGTCCAGCCCATTCCTTGTTAAATAACATTGGCATTTATCAGTTGTATAAAAAAACACATTTTCATATAAAAAGTATATATTATAATCCTCTGCCTCCAGCCAATCGTCGGGAAACAGCCTATTGCCGTAAAACTTATTTACCTCTCTGCTGTAACGTTCTTCAAATTCTTTTAAATCGGCATTATAAGGTTCCCACCCAATAATATCTCCCAATATGCTGTCCACACTGTTAGCTAACCTCACATAATCTTGGTCATCGTTATAAAATAAGTCATCTAAATAGAGATCCATAAATTTATATAACTCAGGAGCATCAATTATTGCAGAATTACATTTTCCACAAAGAAAATATGATTTTGGGGAAATGTTCTTCAACATATGAAGAAAAAAATCTTTTTCAATTACTCTTTCATTTTTCATGTCAAAAAGATCTTCATCAGGATAATTTCCATCTGCAACAAGTCTGTAACTGTATTTTCAAGTGTGTCTTCATAAACAAGTCTCTAAAAAAGGGCGTCCTGGGCTCTATCCGCACATATAAATGTTGGTTTGTAAATTTTAATATATATTGCGATAATTCAGTTGCATCTATTTTGGTAGTATTACATTTAGCACAAAAAATATAAGAGCTGGGGGAAATGTTTTCCAAAATCTGAAAAAAATATCTTTATCGATTGTTCTTTCAGTCCGGTTTTTCATAATCTACCTTATTAAAATGTTTCTTTTACCCCAAACTTACTTTTAAAATCATTGTAGCTGTTTACCCAATCAAATCGTATATCATCAGCCACTGCTTTAAAATGAAGGTGGCCACATTGAATTTTACCTATTTCCACACCGCTCAAATCAGACATTTCCTTATCCGCCTTAGTTTCGGTAATGAAGTATAGTTTCAAATGATTATCCGGGTTTCGATACACAATAGCCCAGTCTGGAGAGTAGTTACCATAGGGAGTATCAATGATAAAACCACCTTTTTTTAGTTTGGTAAATAGTACAACATTATCATTGTTTTCCAGTTTCTCGGCGAAGGCATATTCTCCGGCACTGTCCATTCGGTAATATTCATGGATCGCCTTTCCTCTGGAACTACTGGTTTTGTAATATTTCTCTGCCACCTGTAATAGATCTTCATCAACCAAATCCGCTTCAAAAATTTTTGTACTGTCCAGATAGTAACCTTCAATAATTTCATAAGCATGAATACTCTGGGCTTTACGTTCTTTGAGCAACTGAGAAATCTTTCGAGTAACCAGTTCCAGAATATCCTGTTTTTGAAGCATATATGGTTTTTCAAGTCCCCTAAAGATCTTCATGATGGCAAGACGGGGCAGCATGGTGTGATACATAATATCATCCATAATTTCCAGCCTGGAACGTAAAAAATGATCATCCAAACCACCGGATGTCACCTCCACAACAGTGCTGGCGCCACTTTTGAGTTCAAACTTCTGAGCCTCATCAAATCCGGCAGTACCATTTGTGATTTCATAACTTAAGGTGTCGGTCTTATGGCGAAGGTCATCATTAATTGCAGATATACACTCCTGAATAAAGGTATCTTGATCCAGGTTAAGTTTATAAAGAGCTCGTTTCACGAGCTTCTGCTTCAGATTTTCAAGAATTTTTTTAAATTCTCCCTCAGTGACATAGCTCCACGCATGATTTTCCGTAGAAGGTTCATCACCATTTTTAATGGGTATCTTATGTGTCCCTTTTTGCTGCATAAGACCGCTGAAGGCTTCTTTTATCTTAGTTGCATGCTCTTTCAGTGTATCATTTTCAAAATTTATCTCTTTGATCTTTTCTGCATTTTTGGTAAGGGTATTTTTAGTATTGATGATTTTATGTTTGTGCAATTCTTTTTTAAATAGATCCACTAACTCCGGTGTTATTTTATTTTTGGGAATACCAGCTTGTTTCAGAGTATTAGTGAGAATTTCAGCAGTCACTTCATCCCGGTTAAAAACCATGGTATCATTAAAATCTTTCTGTAGTGTATTGGCAAAATGGTCATAATGATCGTTGGCAATAACAGTCAGTTCATTGATTGTATCATCCTTAATGCGTTTCCCATGGGTATTCACAGGAAGTCTTAGTCCCCGGCCAATCTCCTGCTTTTTAGCAATTTCATTGTTAGTGTTTTTCAATGTGCAGAGGGTAAAAATATTGGGATTATCCCATCCTTCTCGTAAGGCGGAATGGGAAAATATAAAGGCCAGGGGCTCTTTAAAGGAAATTAGTTCATCTTTTTTTTCAAGAATCAAACCAATGCCTCGGTCGATGTCTTCCTGGGATTTTTTCAGATACTTATCATCGGTTTTAGGGTTCTTTTTGAGCTCAACTTCCTGTGCTTTATTTTGTTTGTCCCGGGCAAAATAGCCTTCCCTGACATTACCGACATCCTGGTAATTAGGGAATAAGTCCTTGTATTGATCAAATTTCTTCTGATATTTTGCCTCTTGAATAAGGGTTTGATAAGATTCATCAAAGATGCGTAGATATTCACCTCTACCGTCATCTTGGTCATCATCCCGTATATTTTTAACTGCATCAATGAAGAAAAGTGTTAGAGCCTTAACTTCCTGTCCCGCATCCAGAATCTCAAATTGTTTATTCAAATGATTTTCAATGGCAAGACGAATCTGAATTCTAACGGCCTCTTCCTGGGTGACATCTTTGTTGCTGGTGTTCGAGTCAAGTTCAAAAAACCCATCTGATGTGGCAATCTTTAAGGGTTTCAGTTTATGAGGATTTTCAGCAATCCTCATATCCACATACTGGCTCAAACCACCGGACAATTCAAACAAAGGTGCGCCACTAAGGAGATCAAATTTCTTTAGTCGAATTTTATCACCCTGGTCCTGATGGAATATCTCAACCTTTGCTTTGAGGCTCGGTGTCATGCCCAGATATCGAACAAATGAAAAACTTTTGGGGATTATCCCATACACAGTCTTAACACGTATCCGCTTAACCAAATCCTGCTGAAAAGCATCAAATGAATCCAGTTTATAGATCATGTTAAACGGAAATTCTTTTTTATGTGTGGCTGAATATTTCAGGATAAACAGGGGTGCAATATCGTTGATGGCCTGTATAGACTTGGATGGTTTTCGTTTTGTTCCTTCGATGCGCTGGGGTTCATCCAAAATTACTACCGGTTTTATCTCTTTAAGTTCCTCCCAGATTACCTGACCGAATTCATCAGCATTTTTTATTTTTGTTCTGTCTGCAGCAAAAGCCTGCATGTTCATAATACAGATATCCAGATCTCGGCGCTCTATAAACCCTTTCATTTGAGTATTGGAACTATTATATACAAAACTGTGTTTGGTAATATCCAGGTTGTAAATAGCTTTCAGATGATCTTTGAGCATGACAATGGATGTTTCAATACCCTTCCTTATTGCAATGGAGGGTACCACGATCATGAATTTTTTAAGCCCATACGTTTTATAAAGATCCAAAATGGTACGAAGGTAAACATATGTTTTTCCTGTACCCGTCTCCATCTCAATGCCAAAATTGCCACTGTTAAGACTTTCATCACTGAAAAGTTTGTTGTCCAACTGAATAGAGCGTAGGTTTTCAAGCATCCGGGTGCCCATGGTGATATGGGGATTACGGCTCTCTCCACTGGCAAGGAATGCCTTCCCGGAATAAAGCCCTTGCAGTTGTTTGGGCAGTTCATCAAACAAAGCAACAGTGCTGTTTATGGCTGCCATCTGGTGAGTGAGATTATCATCGAATTGAAATTTTACTTTATCGCCCATTTGAAATTATCCTTTTCTGCCTTAAATAAATTCAACCGTGTAGGTCTGTTTTTCTCCGCAGCTGTTTCGTTCTATCAGGGCACTCAATGTTCTAAAGGTCTCATCTTTTAGGGCAATATCATCATCAAAGGCGCTGTCTCGGAAAACAAATTTTACAGGTAGTGGTTCTATGGCGGCCAGAAGATCCACAAGCTTCCAAGTGATGGTCTGTTCCAGACACACAAGGAAACTGTCTGCAAAAATATAAGTTCTCTCACCGATATCCGTTAGTTGTTCAACCTTGGATGAAAGGGGGATGTCTGTCTGACGCAGCATAATTTCATAAACCACATCCATGTCAGTAAAGTCTGGAGTAAAATCCAACTTATCTTTGTCAGAAGCATTTTTGTCATAGTGTTCGAATAGATCTTCGCCCCTCAAATCCTGGTGGAGCCAGTTGATATTGGTATCCCCAATTCTAAAAACTTTAAACCCTATATCTAATTCCTTAATACCTTCTTTCTCTTTATTCTCTTCAAGGATTTTTTCTCCGGCTCTACGGATACGTTCTTTACCTATGTCACAGATATTTTTATACTTAGCTTTGAAAGATTCTGATTTTTCTTCACAGAGTTCGGGGAGTTGGACCATGATGAATTTGCGGTTGCCGCCATCTTCGGCGTTAAGTTGCATAACAGCATGTGCAGTGGTTGCGGAGCCAGCAAAGAAATCTAAAACAATATCTTGCCCACTTATTACTGTATTGATTATTCTCTTCAATGCTTTTAATGGCTTTTTACCATTACGGAAATCGACATAACCTTCATTGTCAAGACCTGTAGTTTTTATATCTCCCCAAAAATCCCCAGGATTGACTGTTAGGTAATGATCAGCAAAAAGCAATTTTATTCTAGGTTGTTCTGCGGTAGAACTATATCCAGATTTTATTAAGTATTTTTTACTTTGAGGCGTAATTATAATAAAAAATGGAGCATCGGTTTCTTGCTTTTTTTTGTCAGCAATGATTTTTGCTCCACCAGTTGTTGCCACATCACGTACAATTCTCCAAGCGTTATCTTTCAAAATATCCATTTTCTCTGACTCTGAAATGTTATGATGAATTTCAAAAAGCTTTGACACAGAACTTAAAGTTATTTTTGAACAAATGTCATCAGCCATTTTTAGCTTTTTATCTGACATATTATCATCATTCATTACACTCTTAACAATATTCAATTCTTTTTTTGACACACCAATTATTAAGTGCTTGTATTCTTTATCCCATTTCCCTTTTGGCACTGATGGTGGATTGATTAATACTTCTTGATTTTTGTAAAAGAGAATATATTCTTTTAATTTAGGTAATCTTTTATTGACATGAGCCATTTTTACGCCTGTTGATTCAGACAACTTTACTGCAATGCAGTTGAGAAAATTCTCCTCTCCAAAAATCTCATCGCATAACTTCCTCATGTTATGTACTTCATTATCATCAATACTAATAAAAATAACCCCATCATTTTTTAGAAGATCTTTCGCCAGTCTAAGACGTGGATACATCATGTTTAACCAGTTAGTGTGATATCGATTTTGATCTTTTCGATTTTTAGTGTATCGTTCTCCAAGCTCAGACATATTCCCTTCAGCTATATCACTTTCCTCTTTGCTCATTTTAAAATTATCGTTGTAAACAAAATCACTACCCGTGTTATATGGTGGATCAATATATATCATTTTTACAGCACCATAATAATTCTGACGGAGTAACTTTAGTGCTTCAAGATTGTCCCCTTCAATAAATAAATTTTCTGTGGTATCAGGATGTTTACTATCTTCAGGAATGTATTTCAAAGTTTTTCCTATAATGGGTTTGAACGAGGTTTGTTTAGCTTCCTGCTTTCCTGCCCATGTGAGCTCATATTTTTCAGAGCCGACTTCTTCAAACTGTCCGAGCTCCTGTTTCAACGCATCAATATCAAGTTCGCCATCCTTAACAGCTGAAGGAAAAAGACCGGCAAGTTTCTGGATATTCTCATTAACAGGATCAGAGATTTCCTGGGATATTTTTGGATATGTCATTATCAAATCCTTCATTATTATAAGTAAACGCTATTAATTGATTTATACTGCTTTATGAAGTAAGTCCAGCTTAAGATGTAGTTCATCCATGATGTTTTTAATTTGACTG
>JABHWU010000049.1 GCA_018657625.1 Deltaproteobacteria bacterium
AAATATGTTTAAAAATCGTGATTTTATCGCTAAAATAATTAACAAGAATAATTTTTTAACCACAACAGGCACTGGCGGAATAATACCTATCAAAAATCCTGATCGGATTTTTAAAATTAGGTATTTTTCGTTCAGACACTATTTAACAAACACCTAAAAGTAAAATTATGTAACTAATTATATTTACTGTTCCTTTTTTTGTCAATGTTACCTGTTCCTTTTTTAGGACCATATAAATTAATTCAAAAAAGGTATACAATAGAGTCGTTTAATTCTTTCTAAAATAAAATATGATTTTTCTTAAGTTTCAATACTCAAAACCTCCACAGTCGGTAACTCCCATTTATAACACCTAACAAATTTTTGGATGTCGGGTGTTTCATCTTGTTTGGTTCGGATGATAATTGCGGTAACAGTTGCTTTTTGGATGTTTGGTAGTTTATCTGGCCAATTATTGATGACTAATTTTACCGGCATGTTTTAATATTTCCCGGCTATTTGAACAAACGATGAGACTCGTATACTACGAAAACATTAATATATGGATCCGAAACCTGATACATGATTCGATAGTTTGACACTATTAAATCACGTAAATGAGACTCTTTAGTTTCTGGTAATACTCTTCCACTGAAAGGATGTTGCCTGAGCTGGAGTGTTTTTTCTTTAAATTTTTTTATTAAGCGCTTTGCTGCAATTGGGTTATCGATAGAAATATACTGTTTTATTTCCAGCATATCAGACATAGCTGATTTTAAGAACCTGATCTTCATTTTTCCAACTCTTCCCACATAGCAGTTTCATCTTCTACAAACTCCTGGTTGGCGATTTTCTGGAGTCTATTTGCGATCAAGTTCATAACCTCTTGGCTTTCTTTCAGTTTATCATATTCTCTAGGGGACAATAAAACTGCTGCTGCTTTACCATTTTGAGTCAAGATGATGGAATTTCGCTCTGCCTCTTCTAAACTTGTGATGTATTTTTTATATGAAGCCCTAAAATTTGAAAGCGGAATAATGTCTTTTTCTATAGTAAATTGGCTCATATCACCTCCTTTATTGTATATATTATGTACAAGATATATACCTTATTCGGTCCCCTGTCAATTTGGTTTGATACCAGACAGCAATTCTAATTATGACATTTTATCCTAATAATTAGCTATAAATGAAAATAATTAACGTTTTCATTGATTGCCCGCTAAAATAAGGGGACACGTTACAAATCTGCAGATAAAGTGGAGTCGTATCGTTTCTGGAAAAACATGTCCCCTCATTTTGGCTATAATTATTAAACAATAGAAAACAATGATGCTTCTAAAATTAGAATTGCTGGATACCAGACTTTAAAAAAGGGGGTCAAAAATACTTTTGAGATTCTTCCTGTCAAAATAAGAATTTAGTTTCTTCTGTTTTAAGTAATTGATCTAAAGCTTGAAATATGATTCTGAAATCTTTGTCTGAAGAAAAATTCAAATTTCAAACTCCTTTCTCATTCCAGTACATTTCAGCCATTCTGCTCTATATCAAAGTTAGAATAAGTTTAACAAGTTGAGAGATTGGAAAATGATAATATTCGGAAGAGGATAGAAAATTATAGAAAGGGATATGGACAGTCTTCGATTTTGTAAAAATCTAGCGACCCCAGTATCAAAAAAGTAAAACTTAGCTGTTGAAATCGGCTTTCTTTTTGCCGTTTGTCTCCAGGCCGGTAGATCACTGGAGCAAACAAGAAACAAGATTTTTGCTATAAATCACTTTTGATGTTTAATATTCTATCGACATAATTCATATTTATTTTGTATTTTTATTCACAAGCAAACTTCTAAAATCATTACAGACATTGTGGAGAGGTCACTCATTAGTAAAAGGTCTTGTTTTGGGATCAGGGTCAAGTATGATTGTTCAAAACAGGATAAAATAACTCTTGTATTAATTAAGAAAATGATCGAAAGTAGGGAAACAACATGAAAACAAAATCCAGATATGCAAAAAAGAAAAAAAAGCCGGGCCATTAGTGTGGCAGAACTAAAAAAACTTTGGACAAAGAAAAATAAGAACCTCATTGTCGTAGATATCAGAAGCCAGACTGAATATTCAACAGGTAGGATACCTGGTGCTACTTCAATACCATTGGGTGAATTAATACAACATCGCCATAAATTGAAAAAACCTGATCCATGTGTCTTATATTCGCAAAATGGAAATAGAAGTTACACTGCAGCGAATTGGTTAGCGGGGGAAGGTTTTGAAAATTTATATCATTTAAAGGGTGGGCTTAATAGTTGGCAGGGATTCCAGGCCCATGGACATATAGATTTACATCTGGCAATTCTGCCACCAAATGCCAGCTTTTTTGAAGCCTTGCAAATGGCAATTGCTCTGGAAGAAAATCTAAAACAATTATATTTGGATTTAGCTGAATACTGCACTGATCAAAAAATACTATCAATTGTTAAACGATTAATAAAATTTGAAGATCACCATAAAGCACACCTAATGGCACAATATGAAGTGTCTGACGAAGATCAGTTAAAACTGGATGAATTTAAAAATAAACACGGCGAAAAACTGGAAGGTGGCGGCGAACTGGAAGGCACGAGAAAATCTTTCTCCAAAATGATTCAAAAACCTGAAGATATTTTGAAAATTGGGATAGCCCTGGAAGCACAAGCCATGGATTTTTATAGTAGATTAGCTCAAAAATCTGTAAATGAACAAAATCGGCAATTATTTATAAATATGATGAAAGAGGAACTGGTACACTTGGAATATGTTTCCCGGGAACTAGAAAAATTTTTAGCTAAGTCGCTTAATAATTAACCGGTGGAAGTCATTCGAAAATGAAGCCAAAAGTATTTCAAAAATCTACCATCGTCGATGTTCCTGTAAGTTCAGTCTTTAATTGGCATGAAAGACCTGGGGCCTTGAACCGGATGGCGCCTCCCTGGGATCCTTTGATAGTAATTTCATCAGATGAATCCATTCTTCCCGGTGCGCAATCCCTGCTAAAAATGAAATTGGGACCTTTCAGCTACAAATGGTTAGCTGAACATCAAAATTATATCATCAATCAACAATTTCAGGATCAGCAAGTAAAAGGGCCACTGGCATACTGGTGCCACACGCACCTGTTTGATGAGGTTAATGATTCTCAAAGCCGCTTAACAGATAAAATAGAATATCGACTACCTGGGTTTGGGATGGGTGATTTCATAATGGGGAATAATATCAAAGAAAAATTAAATCGTATTTTTAGATACCGGCATCGTGTTTTAAAAAGAGATCTAATGCTTCACCAGCAATTTTCAGATCAGAAACCCTTAAAAATATTAATCAGTGGCGGTGGTGGCATCATCGGATCTGCTCTGATTCCTTTTTTAACAACAGGTGGCCATCAGGTCATTCGCTTGGTTAGAAACCAAGCTCAGGCTAATAAAAAGCAGATATTCTGGGATCCGATTAAAGGTGAAATCGATAAGGCAAATATTGGAGATATTGATGTCGTCATCCATCTGGCAGGTGAAAATATAGGAGAAGGTCGTTGGACGCCACTTAAGAAAAAACGGATTCTTGATAGTCGTATTAATAGCACTAAACTCTTATTGGATTTCATGAAAGAGCTCCCTAGTAAACCCCGGGTGTTTCTTTCTGCATCTGCCATTGGTTACTATGGAAATCGACAAGACCAGTTTTTAACAGAAGAAGACCATTCAGGAAATGATTTTATTTCTGAAGTCTGCCATCTTTGGGAGACCGAAGCCATGAAAGCGGAAAATATTAGCATTCGTACCTGTCTACTGAGAATTGGTGTAGTGCTGACGCCATTGGGAGGAGCCCTGGCCAGACTTCATGGCATGTTTAAAATAGGGCTAGGTGCTAAACTAGGCCAAGGTGATCAGTACTTGAGTTGGATAGGCATGGATGATGTCCTTAGTAGTATTTACCATTTAATCTACCATGAGGATATCAACGGTCCTGTTAATTTGGTGTCCCCAAATCCGGTAACCAATAAAGAATTTACTAATATCCTGGCTGGTATCTTAGGAACAAAAGCCAATAAATCAATTCCGGAATGGTTGATTCAAAAAACCTTCGGGCAACTGGGTGATGAAATTGTATTGTCCAGCACCAAGGTTATACCACAGATTTTATCTTCCCATCAATATCACTTTATTCACGATAATTTAAAAGATTATCTTACAGAACAATTGGGATTAGCCTAAAACTAAAATGTTCCCCCATAGAATGACAAGATATTCTAAAGCCTTTGGTCTCTGACCACCTTCAAAGAGGAAGTTTTTCAATACTCATTTCTTCATCTTTACCAAAAGGGTTATTTTATTCTATGATCATCCATATTTTTGATCTACCAGTACTAATCTAGGTTTTGGAAAACCGTTTTTTTTCGATTAACAGCCATTTATACTCACTAGAAGTGTGGTTTTAGAAGATTATATTTCCAGCAAACTTCTATTTTTTAATAAATAGTGGCTGAACGAAAATTCAATTGTTGGTTATAAGTCCGGTAATTAGGGTACACGTAACAACTTGGTATTTAATTATTAAAGTGTTTTCTACAAATTGTACATGTCCCCAAATTACCTATATTTTAATAAATAAGCTGGTATTGTTGAAACACTTTCAATATTCAAAACTGTAAATAGCGGTTAAATCGTTTAAAACAGAATAAAGCAACGGAGAAAAATATGGCAAATAAGGCTCAGAATGGTTCCAAATTAATATATTATCCCTCTGAAGACGTTATTAAAAACGCACATGTTCAAGAATATGATCAACTTTATGCACAATCGATCCAAGATCGTGAAAAATTTTGGGCCGAACAAGCTGAAAATATTGATTGGTTTAAACCCTACGACAAAGTCCTGGATGACTCAGCTAAACCCTTTTACAAATGGTTCACCGGTGGCAAAATAAACATTGTCCACAATGCCATCGATAGGCACCTTACCACTGGTAAAAGAAATCAATTAGCAATGATTTGGGAAGGGGAACCTGGAGATGTCAGAACATTATCTTATCATGCTTTGAACCGGGAAGTTTGTAAATTCGCTAACGTATTAAAATCAATGGGGGTTAAAAAGGGTGATATTGTCACAATTTATATGCCTCAGATTCTGGAACTACCAATTGCGATGCTGGCTTGTGTTAAAATTGGTGCCGCACACAGTGTGGTTTATGGTGGTTTTAGTTCAGATGCTTTAATTAACCGCATCGAAGATGCAAAAAGCAAATTAATTATCACCGCAGATGGTGGATATCGCCGGGGAAAAACGACACAATTAAAAGAAATTGTTAACGAAGCCATCAGACAGTGCCCTACGATAGAAGTGTGCCTTTGTGTTAAGCGAACGGGAGAAGAGGTTTATATGGAGAATGGCAGGGATTATTGGTTACATGATTTAATCAATTTACCGAATGCCAGCCCAAAATGTGAAACGGTGGAAATGGACTCAGAAGACTCCCTGTTTATTCTATACACCTCCGGGACTACCGGAAAACCAAAGGGGGTCGTGCACACGCATGGTGGTTACACCGTTTATACCTCTACCACCCATAGAATGGTATTTGATGTTAAAGATTACGATCGTTGGTGGTGTGCCGCTGACCCAGGGTGGATTACCGGTCATAGTTATATCGTTTATGCACCCCTGATCAATGGTTCTACTAT
Organism: Deltaproteobacteria bacterium; assembly: GCA_018657625.1. Lineage (GTDB taxonomy): Bacteria > SAR324 > SAR324 > XYD2-FULL-50-16 > XYD2-FULL-50-16 > JABHWU01. The sequence continues at coordinate 5,692 of JABHWU010000049.1, forward strand.
CATGCTTTACGAGGGCGCACCAAATCATCCTTATCCTAACCGATGGTGGCAAATGGTTGAAAAATATGGGATCACGATTCTATATACCTCTCCCACTGCTATTCGTGGTTTAATGAGATATGGAGAAACCTGGCCTCAACGACATGATATCAGTAGTTTAAGGTTATTGGGATCTGTGGGTGAACCTATAAATCCTGAAGCCTGGCGATGGTATCATGAAGTCATTGGAAACGGTAAATGTCCAATTATGGACACCTGGTGGCAAACAGAAACCGGAGGTTTTATGATAACTCCGCTACCAATTACGACACTTAAACCTGGTTCAGCCACCAAACCCTTTTTTGGTAATGAAATGGCTGTAGTTGATAAAGAAGGAAATGCTGTTGGCCCCGGGGAAGAAGGACGACTGGTGATCAAAGCCCCCTGGCCTGGAATGGCTCGCACTATACTAAAAGACCCGGATCGATACGTTGAAACCTATTGGAAAGAATACGAAAAACAGGGCTGGTACAACGCCGGTGATTCTGCCCGAATTGATGAAGATGGAGACTTTTGGATTATTGGCCGAATTGATGATGTGATTAAAGTCAGTGGGTATCGGCTAGGAACCGCTGAAATTGAAAGTGCCCTGGTCAGTCATGCTGATGTTTCGGAAGCCGCTGCAATCGCATTGCCCCATGATTTGAAGGGAAATGCAATTTATACTTATGCGATTTTAAGACAAGGTTGCGAAGGCAGCCGGGAGCTCGAGAAAGAGATAAAAGAGCACGTTGCTAAAGAAATTGGTCCCATTGCTAAACCGGAAAAAGTAACTTTTACGGACTCACTACCTAAAACCCGCAGCGGAAAAATAATGCGACGGGTTCTAAAAGCCAGGGCTTTAGGGTTGGATGAAGGTGATCTAAGTACGCTTGAGGAATAAATCATTAAAGTCAGCCAGGTCTATAATCAAGCAAATTTCGTTCGCCGCCATCGGTAAGGGCTTTCAATCAATGTATTTGGTTGTTGAGCCGTTTCTAGTAATTGTAATAAATCCTTTAAAATCGTTTGATGCTGCTTGGGTTTAAAGGGTTCTCCAAATGGATGACCAAAAGGGTAGGGAATAAATAAGGTTCGGGGGGGTTTGGTCTTTAGGCTGACCTCTTTGGTGATAGAAAGTCCCACCGTTGTAATACCCTTTTTCTCCAATTCTCTCTGTATCAAACCCACGGTTTGATTGCAGATCCCTCAGGCAGGTGAAACGATAGCAACATCAATCTGATCTTTTAGCAGTATCTGACTTAACTCCCGGCAGGAGTTGCGAATCATCTTTTTAATGTTTTTTCCTTCGATATGCCCCATAAAACTATAAATAGAATTTGATAAACTTCCTATTATCTTTTGATCAAGGCAATTCTGCAATGCATCAAGCGGAAGCACCACATTAATATCCCGATCTGCGTCATTGTGGTTGTAGTAATCATGGGTTATCATTAAATCAGAAGGATCACTATCAAAGGTAAAGCTTCTATAGGTAGGATCACCATCTTTATCAGACATATTAAAGGGCTGATCACTTTTTAAATGAACGCCGGCGGTTGTAATAAAAGTAAATCTTGATTCATTCAAAGGCTTTTTTAACGCAGCCCAGGGAGTATCGTTAAAACTTAACCCTTGATATCGCTTTGCCCAATTCCGTTTGACAATGTCAAGTTGAAATAATTTAGAAAAAAATTGGTTAGTAAATCTGCTCATAATATGAATTGATTAGTGGTTTTGATAATTCTGTATCTTTTCCCGGATAAAACAGCAATCAAATAATCGCCGTTATCGAATACCTATAGCAATTTGTGTTGAACACATTCGGATACTGAGCGTGGTCGAAGTGTCTTTGAAAAGCGCAATAGATTAATCAGTACTGTATATTACGGAATCATCTGATCATTTTTTGAAGATTTTGAAAAGTCGAGAATCTCCGCTTCCAGTTTTTGACGATTATAACCTGGAACAGCACCCCGATTATGCCCATATATGAATTCATGGCTTCTTTCTGAATGATACAAATACTCTTTATTTGATATATTATTTTGCCAGTTACCTGTTAAACGTCCTAAAAAGCTTCCTCCTGCAAAGATTAATAACAGGCCAATACCGATATAAGTTGCCTTTAGATGAAGCCCCTTTTGAGTATTGGAAAATATTAGTGTCTCTTTTTCAGGACAAATATCGACACACTTTTGACAGGCATGACACTCATCTGAATAGACCGTGGATACTTTACTGACCGTAATCTGGGATGGGCAAATCTTATCACAACGCAGACAATTGGTGCAGGTTATTTGGTCACGCCTGATTTTAAATATACCCAAAGAACTCAAAGCTCCTAATAAAGCGCCATAGGGACATAGATATCGGCACCAAAAATCTCTAATAAGTACAGATAAAAGAATTAAACCCGAAGTAACCCAAAACGTTGTTGCTGATATTTCTGTGAAGAATTTCAACATTTTAATGTCTGCCATTCGATTATAAGGGCTATATATAAATTTTTCTAAGCTAAGAACATCCATCTGGAAAAAGACCGCCCACAGGAAAAAAAATGCCAGAAGGTATTTTAAACTTCTCAATGGTAAGTCTATCACTGGATGAATCCTTAAACCTTTTCGAAATATTAATAAATGAAGTTTACTTAACCATTCATTTAATAATCCGATTGGGCAGATCCAACTGCAGAAAACTTTTTTTAATAGCAGGGATGACCCACAAATAAAAATTAGTATTAAAAGTCCCGACGGATGAATTTCATTGAGAATCCCTGTTTTTAACCAATATTTTAAACTGATCAGTGCACTGATCGGTAAAAAGGCTTCAACACCAGGTGGTCGTGAAATATCCGGAACTTTTCCCTGGTCCAGTTGGTCGACAAAAACAATAAATTGAAAACCGATAATCAGTATTGAAATAAGAAATAAATATCGTATTAATTGACGATAAAACTGAGCCGATAATTTTTGGGGTTTAAACTGTGGAATAGGCATCAAACTGTCATTCTGAGTTTTTTAACCGGTTCCCGGCAAAATGTTTGCAAGGAACTTGCTTAGATGTGTAGAAAAAGATGGGCGTGCGATCTAGGCTCATCCTACAGTTTTGTAATATATTAAAACTATTCATGATAAAACCAACAGGGTAAATTTGTTCTTCAATAAAGGAGTCATGATGTCGGATCCGTTCTTGCTAAGAGTATCGCAACTCAGTGCTTGATCCGACCTACAGATATAAATTCTTCAATCCTGCTGCGACAATTAACAATATCAATTGATAGGATAATTACAATATTTGCTACTATAAAATAAGATGTTATTAGTCTTTTTTAAGATAATTGGGATAAAAAAATTAATCAAGTCATAAATGCTCCAAATGTATACCAATATCGTCAATGATCCTCAATATTTTTTATTTGCAATATTAATCAACATATTTTGCTAATTACTCATAAAGACCCCTCCACTAGCAGAGAAGTGTTCTGGAAGTCATTATAACAACCCGAGGGGCAGTGTGTTAAACCCGATGCTTTAAATTAAATATTATTTTTCCGATGAGACATTGAATATTGAAAAACAAATCAATAATTTACTTGATAATAAGAGTTAAAATATCCTAATATAAAAATATATTAAGGAGTAGTTATGAATCAAAATCATGCTTTTCATTGGACTTTCAGTATTGTCTTAAACATTGGAACGTGATTAATTGATGTTAAAAAAGTTTTCAAAGTTTGGATCTGGTTATCTAAATCAATCAAACAGGAAGGAAGCAATGAAATATATTTATAATACCTTGTTGATTTTATTAAGTTTAGTCATTAGTACGAATGCTTATAGTGGCGACTGGGAAACGATTACTAAAAATGCTTCAGGCCAAACCGTCTATTTTAATGCCTGGGGTGGTTCCGATATTATTAATGATTATATCCGCTGGGCTGGTGATCAGGTACAATCCCAATATGGCATTAAGGTAAAACACGTTAAAGTAACCGATATTGGTGATGTTATCAGTCGGATTTTAGCAGAAAAATCTGCCGGTAGAAACGACTCCGGGAGTGTTGATTTAATGTGGATTAACGGTGAAAATTTCAGAGCCATGAAAGACAATTTACTCCTCTACGGTCCATTTACTCAAAAACTCCCCAATTACAGGTTAGTGGATACTGAAAATAAACCAACAGTACTTTCTGATTTCACAACCAAAGTTGATCATATGGAAGCCCCCTGGGGTATGGCACAACTGATCTTTATGTATGATTCAGCCCAGGTAACAAATCACCCCAAAAATATGCCTGATTTGCTGATCTTTGCCAAAAAACACCCTGGAAAGGTCACTTATCCTGCACCACCCAGTTTTTATGGAACGACTTTCATCAAGCAGGTTATGCTTGAGTTGGTGGAGGACAAATCTCCTTTATATGATTCAGTAAAAAAAGCAGATTTCGAAAATGTTACGGCACCTTTGTGGAAATTTTTGGACCAATTACATCCTTTAATGTGGCGTAAAGGCAAAGCATTTACCAGTGGGGCCCCTGAAATGAAACAGTTATTAAATGATGGGGAAATTTTTATCTCCCTGAGCTTTAATCCCAACGATGCCAGTAATGCGATTGACAATGGGGAATTACCTGACAGTATCAGAACTTATATTCATCAAAAAGGTACCATTGGGAATACACATTTTGTAGGTATACCTTTTAACTCCAGCGCTAAAGAAGGGGCAATGGTATTTGCCAATTTTTTGATGTCACCGGAAGCTCAACTTAGAAAATCTATTCCTCAAATATGGGGAGACCCGACAGTATTAAATATAAATAAATTATCGTCCAAAGACAGGGTCGCATTTTCCCAATTACCTTTAGGAATTGCCACTTTGACAGCAGCAGAATTAAACAAAGTTATGCTGGAACCGGATGCGAGCTGGGTGGCAGCTCTAGAAAAAGCGTGGCAACGCCGTTACCAGAAGTAAGGCTGCTTACCCATTTCTTTGGCCTACTGGTTAATTTTTAATCCGGTAACTGTTTGAACATTGTAAATATATGAAGAGACATCAACGGAGTCGATTAGGTTTTTTTCCAGCATTAACGCTAATCAGTTTTTTGTCTGCTATCGTAATAGGACTGATGAGCACCTGGGTACAGGCATTCGGTTATATGCCTGTCATCGGTTTTCATCATTTTTCCCTAACTCCCTGGATATCTTTCTTTGATCATCCCAGCACACCCAAAGCAATTATTGCTACGCTAGTATCCGGCTGGGGTGCTGCAATATGTTCATTGCTGACAACCTTTTTATTGTTTGCCTTAAGTTACAACAATCGGTATTGGAACCTTCTTCAAAAGAGTTTGGCACCACTACTGTCAGTTCCTCATGCTGCTTTTGCTATTGGATTCTTATTTTTAGCAGCTCCCAGTGGGTGGATGCTTCGGTTAATATCTCCTGGATTAACTGGATTTCAAACACCTCCGGACTGGAACATAATGAAAGATGGTTATGGAATCAGTCTGATGATTGCCCTGGTCATTAAGGAAGTTCCTTTTTTAACACTTATTTCCTTAAGTGCTTTAAGTCGAATCGATGTCAGACGTTCCATAGCGATCGGTAGAAGTTTAGGATATGATACCACACAGGTTTGGATCAAAGTAATAATTCCCCAGTTATATCCCAAAATTCGATTGTCCATATTCGCCGTGCTCGCTTATTCATTGTCTGTTGTGGATATTGCCCAGATATTAGGACCAACGATTCCCCCTACTTTGGCTGTTCAGGTATTCCGCTGGTTTAATGATCCGGATGTTGCTTTTCGTTTGATTGGTGCCGCAGGTGCAACCTTTATCCTTTTTTTAGTTCTTCTAAGTATCGGCGCTTTATTTTTTTTAGAAAAAGTGATTCGATGCCTATTGAAATTCTGGTTAACAACCGGTAAACGTGAATCACAAATTAAAATTATAAAACTACTCAGTAACTTAACTATCATTACACTTGTCGGGATTACAACATTAGCCATTATAACATTAATCATCTGGTCATTTACCTGGCGCTGGCAGTTTCCAGATATATTGCCTGAAACCTGGAGTTTGAAATTCTGGTTGAAAGGTTTTACTAAGTTGGGAGAGCCTATATGGAACACCATGGTGACAGGAATGGCGACTGCTTTAGTCGGTATTATTCTTGTGATTGGTTGCCTGGAATATGAATTAGTATTAGAACGTCAGGGTCGAAAAACCAATACAGATAAAGCATTTTGGTTGATGTACCTTCCTTTGTTGATTCCTCAAATTGCTTTTCTATTTGGGGTTCAGGTTCTATTGGTGATTTTACGACTTGATGGAGTCTGGTTAAGTTTGGTTTGGTCGCATTTGCTTTTCGTATTACCCTATACTTTTTTAACATTGGGTCCTATTTATCGCAGTTATGATCAACGAATGACAGATGTGGCTATTACATTAAGTAGATCCCCCTGGAAGGCTTTCTTCAAAATAAAACTACCCATATTGATGCGTCCTGTCTTGTTTTCGATGGCTGTTGGGTTTTCAGTCAGTGTGGCCCAATATTTACCAACGCTTTTTATAGGTGCCGGAAGATTTGAAACCATCACTACGGAGGCTGTTAATTTAGCCAGTGGATCTGATCGAAGAATTGTAGCGGTATATGCGTTATTTCAATTACTAACACCTTTAATTGTTTTTTTTACGGCCTTATGGTTACCTAAGCTATATTTTTATCAACGTAAAGACATGCAGATATAGTAATCGTCCAAAATTTAACTTAACAAATGCCAAAAACCTAACTATTTCAATTGATATTATCTAATGGTTCTTGATTTAAATAAAATCCAAATAACGCTTAACGCAACACCTCTGTTTTCACCAATATCATTAATGATTCAGGCAGGGGAAGTTGCTACCATTATGGGTCCCAGTGGATGTGGAAAATCAACTTTATTATCAGCCATTTGTGGAAATTTACCAAATATTTTCCAGCTAACAGGAGACGTACGACTCAATCATCGCTCAGTGTTGACAGTGCCAATGGAGCAGCGACGGATCGGTATTTTGTTTCAGGATGATTTACTGTTTCCACATTTGAATATTGCAGAAAACCTGGCTTTTGCGCTTCCCGAAAAACTGTCCAGATCAGCAAAAAAAGTTAAAATAAAGGATGCACTTGATCTGGCTGATTTATCAGGATTTGGTAAAAGAGATCCGGCAACCCTATCCGGAGGACAACGAGCCAGAGTAAGCTTATTGAGAAGTTTGTTGGCGGAGCCGGAAGCGATATTATTGGATGAACCATTTTCCAAATTGGATCAACAATTAAAAGGACAAATTCGTCAGTTTGTTTTTGAGTCTATTAGAACCATGAACATTCCGGCCCTCTTAGTTACCCATGATCCCAGGGATTGTCCCGAGGGACAAATGATAAATCTTGGAAAAAATGGAGATAGCAATGTTGGATAAATGGGCCATTCAAATCATTAACCCAACCTTAGTTAAGGTTGCTGATATCTTTAAAAAAGTTGGAATCACCCCCGATCAAATATCAATTGTGGGTTTCTTCCTTGGATTGATGGCGGTACCGGCGCTTTGGTATCAAAATTATTGGATAGCCTTAACTGTCATTGTTATTAACAGAATAATGGATGGATTAGATGGTGCTTTAGCCCGACTGGGGAAACCAACTGACGCAGGGGGTTTTTTGGATATCACCCTGGATTTCATATTTTATTCTGCAACAGTTTTGGGATTCGGACTAGCAAATCCCGGTCAAAATGGTATAGCGGCAGCTACCTTGATATTTTCATTTATGGGAACCGGATCCAGTTTTTTAGCTTTCGCAGTAATGGCTGCCAAGCAAAATATTAAAAGTATTCACTATCCCCAAAAATCCCTCTACTATCTGGGCGGTTTAACAGAAGGAACCGAAACCATTGCTGTTTTTGTTCTGTGCTGTATCTTCCCAGAATACTTTCCTGAATTAGCCTATGGTTTTGCAATTTTATGTGGTACCACAACTATACTGCGAATATTTGCTGGATACCGTACTTTGAAAAACAAGGATCTAAACTAATATCAAGTTTCCCTGACCTTTCTCAATAAATACTAATAAATCAGAGCTTTGTTTTAGGCTTCCTTCAGACAAATCTTCACGAAAATGCCCTTGCCATCAACTAGTCGCTAATGCCATGATTCATACGAAATATAACTGTGACTTACCGATTCGGGGCTTTCACCCGACAAGAGTACAACATACTAAACGTACACAATAGTTTAGAGGCTGACCAGTATCACGGCTTCGCTGCAATATTGGCGACTCAAACTGACGTTAACGCTTATATGATTAACAATTGAAAAGCAGAAAATGATGAACGTAATATTTATACTTTCCAGTGTAGCATCAATTTGGAGTGTTGCTGTTATGACCCCTGGACCAAATTTCTTTGTTACGGCTCAGGTAACAGTTAAACACTCAAGTATATCTGGTCTGTTTATTGTACTAGGTACTTGTACCGGTACTGTCATTTGGTCAACTGCCGGTTATTTCGGCATTGCCTATTTGTTTGTCATAGCACCCTGGATCTATACTACTTTGAAAATAATAGGAGGAAGTTACATAATATACCTGGGAACGAAATTGATAATAAATGCTTATAAATCAAACGCTAGTACAACATTACAAATAGAAGATTCTCAAAGTAATTATCTAAACTGGTGGAAAGGTTTAATCACAAATCTATCGAATCCCAAGACTGCTATGTTTATTACAAGTTTATTTGCTTCGGTTTTACCAAAAGAACCTACCATTTTTATAGGTATCTCAATAGTCATAACTATGGTTCTTATATCCTTGCTATGGTATTCTTTTATTGTTGTCATATTTTCTTCTGCCAGATTCAATCACTATTATAATCGAGTTCAAAATTGGATAGAAGGAATTGCTGGAGTTATTTTCGTAGGTTTTGGTGCAAAACTAGTTTTCGGGAAGAAATAGCAGCACATTTTAATACAGATTTCTTCCAGACTTCTCCTTAAGAATTTGCCCTTGCCTTTCGCTAGTAGTTAACGTTAATGTATTAAAAAATATCAATGGTGATCATCCTACAGAGGACTTTCACCCCATTAGTTTATACCCAGGCCGGGCGTACCAAAACTATTCAGCGGAAACCAATAGTGCCGCTAATACAATATCAGTGCAAGCTCCTCTGATACTCGCTTTATACATTTAAAAAGGCAAAAAATATGAAAAAATGAAGGAAATTATTAAATTAGTCAAAGACGCAGACGTTTTTGTCGCAGAACAATAAAGTCCAAATTTTATAAAAATTGCAAATAATACAAAATATTAACCGATAATCGTTAAGGCTGAAAAATATCAGACATACTATTGATATTGGATAGAGCATTTCAAGAAATTCATAACTATATTAAGAGAAGAAAAAATGGAGAGTTTTTCGATACTATACCCAAATTACATTAATGTACTAGATGTATAACAAATCACTGCACTGGATTTTTATTCCACCACACTTCATAAAAACATTTGAGTTCAAACCTTATACCTAATACTAAAAATAGATTTTTTAATCAATATTCAGGGAGTGATTCATTCTTGGCAGATCTCATAACGATACTAGAGATTCTATTAGTTTTTACTGTGATTTCTTTGGCAATTATTCTGATAATTGGCGTAATAGTATTTGATACTAAACTGAAAAATATCATACGAAACAAACATCCTGAAACATATATAAAAATAGGAAAACCAAATTTTTTTAGTGGTAAAAAATGGTTTAGATATGTAATCACCGGACAGTTTGAAGAACTTAATGATAGCAAGGCAAGTTGGTATGGATCGCGTCTTAAATTTATGTACAAAAAAGCCCTTGTATATTTTGTAGTTGGGGCATTTATGGTGATTTTTATAAAGTATATTGTTTCAAATATTATGGTGTTTTTTCAGTAATTGTGAGAGTGATCCTATTTTGTATTCATCAACATCATGAAGCAGAGATTCAGGAAACATTATCAGATAACCAAGTTCCGCACAAATGTAGATAGTTGATCCAGCGTCGCACATTCAACCAATTCGTCACAATAAGGTTTATATTTTAAAGTTACGTTAGTTTGAGTGTACCAATATCTTTCTTCTTCCGGATTTAGCCAAATCGTTCTGGCTACTTTTTCTGTTATATCCTTAAAAAATTCTTCTTTAGGATCATTCTGATTATTCTGACCGTCACCGAGAACAATTAGGGTCGAGTCTTTTGTCAAGGACGATGAATAATTATCTGTGAAAGATTTAAAAGCCTGTCCGTAATTGGTTAACTGTCCCAGGCCGATATGATGTTCTTTGACCGCTTTTTCAAGGGCAACTTCCATGGAATGCTCCTTAAAAAAATGAGAAATCTCATAAGCATTCCGAATAAAGATAAAAGATCTGATTCTGGAAAAGCGATCCTGTAAACGATATATAAACTGTAGCATTAAATGAGCAGCGTATGCCACTGACATAGATATGTCACAAAAGACCACAATTTTCCCTTTTTTTCGGGCCGGAACTTTCCGCCTGATATCAAAGGGGATACCACCAAACTTCATAGAACTTCTGAGGGTATTTTTAATATCCAGCTGTCCTTTGCGGGATCTTTTTTTTTGTTGAGTTAACGCATCTTTAAATTTTTGAGCTAACTTTTCAACATCATCCTTAATTTTTTCGTGTTCTTTGATGGTTAGTTTATCAAAAGCAATGGTAGAAATCGTTCGTTGCTTTTCCCAGGGCATTAGATGTCCCTGGGTCGGTTTTTTTAATGTGTTCTTTTGCAAAATATCAGCAACTTCTTCCAGATGATCCCTTAAATACTGATTTAGTTCCTCCCGCTTTTCCCGGGTCATATGGTATTGGGCGGCTGTAAAATCCTGGATTTTATCTGTCAGCCCAGCCATTTTTTGAGCCAGTTTTTTTTGGTTCCAGATTGAAAGTTCGTTCATGCCCTCAACTTCGGTGTTTCCTTCACCATAAACGACTGTTTCAAATGGACTAACCGTTTCCATTAAACCATTAATATCACCTTCCAGATAATCGGCCAGAACATCATGAACTCTATCGTTTTCTTTCCTCAACATTTTAGCGAATTCTTCCACTTCCAAACGTGTTAAGGAATCCAGGGTTTCATATTCAATAGGTGTTTTATCTTCAAAAAACCGGTAAAAGAATTCTTTAAACTTGCTGCGATCCTCCGGTTTTTGAATCAGACACCCCTGAAGTGCATAAAAAACCTGATCTTTATCCATCATATTCACTAGCTGCAAAGCAGAAATAGAATTCAGGACAGATGAAGTTGCCACTGCCAGGCCTTTAAATCTCAAAAAACTGGTAAATTGCAACATCATTGACATCATGAAACTTCTCCAAGTATTTTATCGACGTTTTGCATGATTTGATCCATGTCAGTTTTGTATTTACTGATGATACCCAGTGTTTGTTTCATTTCCGTTGGTCCAATTTGATCTAAGTTTAAAGTTACCAGTGACTCAGCCCAGTCAATAGTCTCAGATATGGCTGGTTTCTTCTTGATATCCAACTTGCGAATTTCATGAACAGCATTCACCAGTTTATTAATCAATTGGCGATCCATCTTAGCCATTCGGGATTGAACAATATCTACTTCAAGTTGTTGAGATGGGTAATCAATATATAGATGTAGACATCTTCTTTTTAAGGCGTCACTCAAATCCCGATTATTATTGGAAGTTAGAAACACAATTGGAATATGTTTGGCTGTATGGGTACCAATTTCCGGGATCGTAATTTCATAGGAATTCAATACTTCCAGTAGATAGGCTTCAAATTCAGGGTCCGGTTTATCGACTTCATCGATCAGCAATACCGATTGTTCTTCAGAAGAAATAGCTTTCAATAAGGGTCGGGGAAGTAAAAAGTGATCAGAAAAGAAAGCACTTTCTAAATCACCTAACTTTTTAATAGACTCTTTCAAGTCTAAAGTTGTACCCAGCACATCACTAATTTTTTCTTTCATTATTTGGGTATAGAGCAACTGTTTGGCATATTCCCATTCATAAATGGCTTTAGACTCATCAATCCCTTCATAACATTGTAATTGAATCAATTCTTTATCTAAGGCATGGGCAATCGACTTAGCAAGCTCAGTTTTACCAACACCAGCCGGTCCTTCGACCAGAACCGGACGTTTCATCTTCAGGGCCAGATAAACAATAGTTGATACCTCTTTTGAAGCAATATATTTCTGGGTAGCCAGTAATCTAGTAACGTCATCTACCGATGTTATTTCATTTTTCATTATTTATTATTTATTCTTTCAAAAGGTTAATTCGAGCTGATATAAAATTGATCTGTTTTACATAAATGATGTAGACCAGAACTCGTCCTTAAATTCCAATCTACATCTACCGGATCGAACTGGAGGGACAATCCGGTTACGGGTTTCTATTCACCAAAATATCGCTTCAGCAGACCAGCAAAAGCAGAACCATGTCTGGCTTCATCTTTACACATTTCATGAACTGTATCATGGATAGCATCATAATTCAGTTTTTTGGCACGGGTAGCTAAATCCTTTTTTCCCTGACAGGCACCGTGTTCCGCCTCTACCCTGGCTTGTAGGTTTGCTTTTGTATCAGCAACCACAACTTCACCTAATAGTTCTGCGAACTTAGAAGCGTGTTCTGCTTCTTCCCAGGCAATTCGTTTATAAGCTTCCGCTACTTCAGGATAACCTTCTCGGTCAGCCTGACGACTCATCGCCAGATACATCCCAACTTCTGTACATTCACCGGTAAAATTAGCACGGAGTCCTTCCAAAACTTCCGCATCAACATCTTTTGCAACGCCAATGACATGTTCATCAGCCCAGGATAAATCACCCTTTACCTGAAGATTAAATTTATCAGCTTTGGCTTTACACTGTGGACACTCGTCTGGGGCAGAATTTCCTTCATGAACATAACCACAAACACTACATACATATCTATCCATTTCTTTCTCCTAAAGTTTTCAATAAATTATACTAAAAAAAAATGTTAAGCGTTACCGTCCCACTTTCCTTTTTGGATATGGGATGTCTTTTCACATTCAGCTACTTTTTTAATTTTATAAGCTGAATCTAAAATTACTCCATATAGTATCCCACAACCGGTGTCTTCACGTTCAGTATCCCCTTTTGTAGCTAAGGAAATCATGTTATTCACCAAATTTAATGTGGCATCTATGTTTGCATTAGACGGTTTCAAAATTAACTTCTCCTGATTTTTTAAAATGTTTTTAACCAATACTGGTAATAGCTATCTCAAGAGTTGTGCCAGCATTAAAAAAAATATAAATTACTAATTAAATCATCATATTATAAATTAGTATTTGTTTTTGATCTCATACAGTGTTTCTGTAAGTCGATGAGACACTTTTTTAATAAATAATCGGAAATATAGGAAAATGAATTATTATTCTATTTTATCAATGTGTTACACAATGTAATTAGTGTATCGTATTAGAAATGAGACACTTGTGTTTTATGATACAGGTTTTAAAGTAGATAAGTGTTAAAAAGCAATTCCAGACACAAGCCCGGAAAATAAATTGGTATTGGAGCAGCTCTTTTTGCATTAAGTATATAATTGGCTTATAATTATTCAATATTATTCAAACAAATCAAAGAATTAGCTTTTCTGCATATTATTCTACTGGTCTAAGGTCAAGTCGAAGGGTAAAGAAAATGGTCTGACTTAATTCATAAGATTTTTGAAAACTACATATTTTCATTCACAATGGGTACATATGATATTCGAGGAGAGAATTAAATGAAATCAACTCAAAATAAAAATCAGAAAGGACTGGATTATTATCATAAAAATAAGGTGTCGGTTTGGATTTCACTGTTCCCCTATGGAGAGATTCCGGATGAATATTTTGAAGAAAAATTTACTCACAAAAAAACAAGGGCGACCAACACCTGGTCAAACAATTTTAAACTCTCCTATTTTAATCCCAATTATATGGAAACCAACGGGATTTATTCGGGTACGATTATGATTAAAAAAGCGATGGGCGCCTGCTCTTTCTCTTCTTCTTATGTCGAAGCATTGATGACCACCGCCCGTCAAAAAAAAATAGAGGAGATTACCTGGATTGTTCTTTTATATGACCAGGCCTATGATGTCACCAAATCTGGTGTCGAAAAAGATGAGTACATGATCTTCCTTGGCGTTTTTGATTATGATGAAACCGCCGACAACCTTTTCGAAGCTGACCAAAACAAAGCCTAAATTACTTTTCCAGGATGAATTTAACATGAATGTAACAACCAAAGCTTGTGGCGGGGTAGTTCAATAAAAAAATTATAATCATTAACATAAGAAACAGCGAGGAGTTATGTTTTATAATGACTTCTAAACGTTCAAATTCCTAGGAAGTTCAAGAATATATTTCTTAATCTCATCCCTGACAATTCGGTAACATTCCAGTTTTTCGGATTCCTTTTTTCTCCTGGCAGCCATTTTAGGAGGATCAGAAAAACGATGATGAATGATCCGAACCTTGGCCGGATAAAAAGGGCAGTTTTCATGGGCTGAATCACAGACAGTGACCACATAATCAAATTCAAGGTTTTTTAATACCCCAATCAATTTACTTTGCTGAGTACTGATATCGATACCTAATTCCTGCATTACTTTTACAGCATTGGGGTTTAATCCATGGGTCTCTATCCCTGCCGAATAAGCCTCAACCAGATCTCCTTTGAGATGATTCGCAAATCCTTCAGCCATCTGACTTCGACAAGAATTCCCTGTACACAAAAACAGTAATTTGAGTTTATCTTTCATCTTTTACCCTTTGGTCTACCGGGTTATGTTAATTGCATATCAAAAGTTTGATGATTGTCTTTCATAATATTATCGGCCGAAAGAATAGTTTATGAAATAAAAAACTGTCATTGAATGCACTAATTCTGTTTAATATATATTTTATTTCATTGAATATAATCTAAAAGAAATATTAAACATATAATATTAAATACTTGGAATGTTTAATTACCCTTTTAAATATCTGGGTTGTTTTTTAACTAATTTGTATTTTTTACTTGATTTATTATGATTTTAACTTATACTAAATTTATCTTATTTAAATTTTACAAACAATAGTAAAATAACTTTTTTATCAATCACAAAAAAAGCGAACAGTGATGAGTTTTCAACTAAACAGTCCTACAGCCAAAATACAAGGCTGTTTCTCCAATAGAGAGGAATTGGATATAAATCCCAGGGTTTTGATAAAAAACCAATGGATTGCTATCCAACCTTTTATGCCTGCCTCCATTTAATAACTTATTTAGCACATTTTTATTTTCATCTTTATTAATTCTCAATACAATCTTTGGAGAAAAACATGACTCAAACTTATCATCCTGACACGATTGCTGTACATGGCGGACAGGTACCTGATCCCACCACCGGATCCAGAGCTGTGCCTATTTATCAGACGACATCTTATGTTTTCGACAGCCCGGAACATGGTGCAAATCTATTTGCGTTAAAAGAATTTGGAAATATTTACACCAGAATCATGAATCCAACCACCGACGTTTTTGAAAAACGAATCGCAGAACTGGAAGGTGGTGTTGGTGCACTGGCTGTTGCCTCAGGTCAGTCCGCAGAATTTATTGCCATCACCAATATCGCAGGAGCCGGGGATGAAATTGTTAGTTCCAGTAGCCTATATGGTGGAACGCACACACTTTTCAGCCATACTTTACCCCATTTTGGAATCGAAGTTAAATTTGGTGATGTTGATCACCCCGAAACCTTTGAAGCCTTGATTAATGATAAAACCAAAGCCTTATATATCGAAACCATTGGAAATCCAGGTGGTAATATTCCAGATATCCAAAAATTTGCTGATATTGCCCACAGTCATAAAATTCCATTAATTATTGACAGTACCTTTGCTTCTCCGATTATTTGTTGTCCTATTGATTTCGGGGCGGATATTGTTATCCACTCTGCTACTAAGTTTATCGGTGGACATGGTACTTCAATTGGTGGTGTTATTATCGATTCAGGTAATTTTGACTGGAAAGCCAGTGGAAAGTTTCCAAAACTAAGCGAACCGGATTCATCTTACCATGGAGTGGTTTATTCTGAAGCCTTTGGTAATTTGGCTTATATTATCAAAGCCAGAGTCACTTTACTAAGAGATATCGGTCCCGCGGTTAGCCCTTTTAATGCTTTTTTATTTTTGCAGGGATTGGAAACCATACATTTAAGGGTTGAGAGACATTCTTACAACGCTCTGGAGCTAGCCCGGTTTTTAGAGCAACATCCAAAGGTAGCCTGGGTAAATTACGCTGGTTTACCGAGCCATAAAAGCCACGAATTGGCGAAAAAACAGTTTAAGAAAGACCTTTTTGGTTCCATATACACTTTTGGCGTCAAAGGTGGTCTGGAAGCAGGTAAGGCTTTTATTGATAACACTAAACTGGCTTCATTACTGGCGAATGTCGCAGACGCAAAAACACTGGTCATTCAACCGGCTTCGACAACACATTCACAACTGGAAGAACAGGATCAGAAAAATGCCGGCGTTTCTTCAGATATGATCCGTATTTCAGTGGGAATTGAAAATATCGAAGATATTAAGGCTGATTTTGATCAGGCCTTACAGGCAATTTAGAATTAAGGTCACCCATGGAAACACAGAAAAAACAATACCTGTTTTACAAAGGTCAAAAAGACCAGGCAAATTATAGTGATCGATTCCAGGAAAATAAACTTCACTATGTCTATTTTGATTCCTTTTCGACTGAACTGGGCTTCGATATTCATAATTTCAGGATAGCCTACCGGGTGTTTGGTACTCCCAATGAAAAACGGGATAATATTATTCTTGTGTTCCATGCACTGACTGGTGATTGCAACTGCAGTGGTTACACTGATGCCGATGGATATAAACCAGGCTGGTGGGAACCCTTGTTTTCACCTGGTAAAATCTTTGACCTAACCAAATATTGCATCATTTGTCCCAATCATCCGGGTGGGTGTTACGGTTCTATTGGTCCCACAGATCAATTAGTGGGTACCAGTTCGCCCATTGGGCCAAGTTTTCCCCTGCTCACGGTCCGTGATATTGCCAGTGCTCATCAGCAGTTGTTGCAGAAACTGAACATTTCTCAATTACATTGTGTTATCGGCGGTTCTTTCGGAGGAATG
>JABHWU010000131.1 GCA_018657625.1 Deltaproteobacteria bacterium
CTCTCTTTTTATTTTGGCGATAAAAAATAATGAGGTATAACACATGCCCCCCCTCTTATCCCCCCCAAAAGGGGGGAGGAGGATTAAAGGCATATCGCGGTTCTAGCTGTCTCTGCTTAAAAAACCTTGAAGTTCTTAATTTAATGTGCCTGGCTATTTTTCACTTGGGTAAAACATTTTGGGATTTTGATCGGGATTTCGGGTAATTTTTCGGGCTTCTTTACACTAAACGCACCATATTAAGTCCAGATAGAAAAATTGATTCTTCAAGAACAGCTATTGATGTCTTGATCAATAATACTCAATTCAAAATACAAATGCCGTATGGGTATCTTGATTATATTCAACTTTCAGGAAAAATATCAAATAGAGTTGACAGTAAAATTAATGGTTTAGAATGTTTTTTGCAATTAAAAGAATATGAAATAGATTCTGACGGAGAATATCCCAAAAAAGATTTCGCTGGCAAATTATTGTACTTTCAAGGAGATGACCCCTATATTGACTTTGAACTCAAATATAAAAAATCTGACATTGAGAATTTCATAAAGTATTTTATTAATTCATCATCAAATTCATCAATAGTTGTAACTTGCAATGTTAATATATCTAAAAATAAATTGGTTTCCGAAAATGATATAGAAGCTGATATTCAAAGTTATACCATATCTATTAATAAAGATTTCAATAAAACAAAAAAAATAATGGATTTGTTTTAATTTTTTAAAGCATCGATAAATATTAAAAGTACAGCGCCCGTGATCGGATATCCTTATATCTAATAAACCGAATAAATAAGGAGACGAAACTTGATAATTAGAGATCAAAAACTTCGTAAAGTGTCTAACAGCGTTTTTCAAGAAGCCAAACTTTCGGAGGATAGAAGTAGACCCTTAGAGTGGCGTAGAAATTTTAATCAGATTAATCTTCCACTCAAGAACATCAAAATCGTTAATACCTGTAATATACACGATGTTGATTTTGACTTTAAAAATAGTAATGCTACACCTCTCAATTTGGTTAAAACAGATATTTCTGATCAAATCGCTATCAAAGGAATAGTAGATGAGGATCAAATTGGGGATCGATTATATTTCGCTATCGAGGAGGGAGAAGATAATATATTTTCTATAGAAAGATCACCAGGCAATATAATAGTTTCTATAAAAGTTGGAAAGCCTACCAAGGAAGATACTTCTGAGGATGTTGAAAGAGTTCCTCCAGGATTATATTACGGTTTGGCATTCCGTACTAATTTTAAACCAGAGGAGGATGATATGTTTTTGGATTTAACTGCCCCAAAAGAACAATTATTGTCCTTAATTTCCGCGCTTAGAGCAGATACTAATTCCACTCTTAATGTAGTTGCTAAATTGCTCTCATTTACATATGAAGTGGATGATGCATTAAGAGAGCCTTCTTACCCACAAGACATAATTATTATTGACGCTAACCCATGCTTTCTTGCTTGGGCAAATGTAACTTCAAAAATTGGTCGTCATTACTTAATTTCAGAGTCCCAATATGATGATGGAGATGAGGAGGAAGTTGAAAATTTATATCAAGAAGAATCAACCCCAGAAAAAAGATTACACGAAGAATTGTTAAAAGTAGCGCAGTCATCTACAAAATCATTAAATGGCTTAGTAAAAGCAATTTGGGTGTTAATCATCGTAATTGCAATGTATGTTTTTTTAAATTGATTATAAAACCAGTTTGTAAAATATATTAGGAGATGAAGTAAAAAATGTACTTTTTAGCCCTGCTATTTTTTTTAGGATGTATTTTTAATTTGTTTTTTGGTGATCTGGACGAAGCTGTTTGGGGTTTAGCAATATCTATTGTTTTAAGCGCTGGAACTTATTTTTGGGTTATGGAAGATGAAAAGTTCACAAACCGTATAAGACTTCCGATCATTATAACAGTTGTGATTTTTGGAGGAGCTTTTGGTCTTACAAAGGCGTTAGAGGAAATCGAAATAAATGCTGAAAAATATGTGCTTGTAACAAAAATACGGAATAGTTTTCCAGAAACAGCTCAGTTAATCCAAATCGGAATGGAAGACAAAAAAATATCAATACTTGAGTATCAAAACATTCAAAAGCAATATCAAAAATTGAGAAAAGATAATGCAAAACAAGTTTTATCCAACCCTTTAGATTCAACTAATTAATATATATTCATCCAAATTTAAAAAACATTCCCCAGATATGAACAATAATGTTCTTGATCTCCAATAAACCGAAATGAAATTTTGATTCATTTGATTATGCTTGGTCAAATATAGTTGAATATATCTTTACATAAATTTGAAACATTGTTAGTGATTTACAGAACATTTTTTTATCGTTGCAGATCGGATATAATTCCAAATCATATGATATCCAGATCTGCACAATAACCGATTATGAGGCACAAATGAATATTCTATTGGTGACTCTTCTTTTTCTTCTTTTTGGCTATATAATATGGATTAATCACAAACTTGAAAAAGAAAAGAAAAGAAACAGGTTTACTCAAGCATTCATTGCAGGCATTACCAGAGCAATTAGTGATTACAAAAGCCGGACGGACATAGACAAATGTGACAAAGACAACTACCCTCAACGTAGTAAAAATCTACCAATTCCTTATGAAAATTTACTTAAATGCGTAGGCTGGGAGTTTGATAAAGATTTTTGGGTGGAACCTTATAAAAAATGGCTCAAATATGACAGGGAGTTGTTTGATGATTCAAAGTATAGAAACGATGGGTTTTATTTTATCTACTTAGACTTTTTTGACGATCGCCTAAAATTATGGTTTTCCAATGAGTTGATTTCAGAAAAGGATAAATCTTATATTCGAGACGATGTCGAAATAACAGAAAATAATGTTGGTGAATTAGAAGGTGAGATAGGCATGTTTAAAGATTTACTTAACGGCGAACTACCTATCGATTCTTTTACATCTGACAATTTTGATGAGAAAATGTTGCAAATGTTCAATCACCTAAAACATGAAAAACTCGAAGAACTAAAAAAATACATTTTACCAAAGACAACCCAATAACAAACCAGTCAGAACCAGTTTCAATTGCTTTAACAATTTTGATAGCAACAAATAAGGTTACCAAAACTATTTATGAGAGTATATTATTTTACAGCTGAACAATTTGCTTTATCCAATATTATTAATGAAAGAATAAAAATTTCATTGTGGGATGATTTAAATGACCCTTTTGAGCTATCTGGTATTGATTTGTCAGATAAAGATTTTCGCAGTGCGTTTAACGCTGGAAGAAAGACACAAAGAGAATTTTCAGGGGTTATTTGTTTTTCCAGAGGATGGAATTATCCTATGTTGTGGGGGCATTATGGAGATAAGCACAAAGGAATTTGCTTAGGATTTGACATCGAAGATAAGCATATTGAAAAAATACATTATTCCACAGAAAAGTTAAAACCAGAAATCGATATGAATAAAAAGTATGGAGGACTAACAATAGAAATCGTTAAAAAATTATTGTGTTGGAAGTATAAAGGTTGGGAATATGAAGATGAAGTAAGAATTATAGTGCAACTAAAAGAGAGAGATTCTTCAGGATTTTACTTCACTGATTTTAAGGGGAATATGGAATTAAAAGAGATCATTCTTGGCCATAGATCCAATCTTAAGCTTGAACAAGTCGCTAAGTATTTATGTTCATACAAAACGGAAGTGAGTGTTTTTAAATCAAGAATAGCGTTCAAAAAATACGAAGTTGTTAGGGATGAATCAATTAATGAATATATACATCGTGCCTAATTTAATTCAGACCACCTCACAATGATTCAACTTTATAGGATAATCAAATTTACTATTCACGGATTTTTTTCACTCAACCTTTTTAATTTATAAAAAATATGACAGCAATTTTTAACAAAATTTTCGAATAAGCAAATGTGATATTCAATCAGCCTAATTATTTGACAAGTATACAATTCATCCCCAGGCACATTTTATATCTGGTTCAACCAACATTGATACGCCCAACTTCATCTCAACAAAAGCACCTTCCATACAATCTCTTACAATCCCTTCCACCTTGTCAGCAATTTCCTCGTTTGCTTCAACAATTATTTCATCATGAAGAATATGCACAATTCTGGCATCCATATCCCTTAATTTTGCATCGAGCATTAACAAAGCAAATTTAAATCCATCAGACCCCGTTCCCTGGACAGGAAAGTTTATGATACTGTTATCTGTAGTTGAATTTGTAACGACCATTCTCCTACCCATTCTTGTGGTAACATATCCATTGTTCCTGGATTCCCTAACCGTTTTATCACGCCATTTAAACAGGTCCGGAAAAGATCCCATATAAGTATTAACGAAACCCTGAACATCTTGTAAAGAAACTATTAATCCATTTTTAATAAGAATTTCATGAATTGAATATTGCGTCATCCCATTATTAATACCAACGACAATTATTTTTGCAATTGCTCTTAATTCAGAAGGTTTCAAAGAAAAACCATTGAAAATAACCCTGGCAACTTCTTCATAAATATCTTTCCCACTTTCAAAAATATCAATTAAGTTCTGTTCGTCAGCCAACCCAGCAATAATTCTGACCTCAAACGCAGAGTAGTCTGCACTTATAAGTTTATATCCTGCCGGTGCTATAAAAAATGATCTCATGGGACCTGAATTTTTAACCCGATGCAGCTCTCTGTCAAATCTGCCTGTTTTTGTGGCGACCTGTTGAATTTCATCACGAACCCTGTAATCACCACCATCAGCAAGATTAATATATCTTTCAATATCCTTGTACTCTTTTCCAGTAGAACCCTGTTTTAAAAGTGCCTCTTGATATGCCAACATTGAAACCACATCGATCTCCATGCCGGTCATTTCTATTCTTGCTGTTACCCAGATCAACCTTGATTCAAGTTCAAAAATATTTCCCAACCCCAACCTTTTTTTCAAAGCTTTCTGTTTTATCCAAACCTTATAAATTTGGGACACAGTCAGCAGCAGATCAGGAGCATCTATAAACCCGTACTGCTTAAAGATAGATTGTTGTGTTATTGAATTTAAAGGAACTTCGCCATTCCTGATAATTTTTTCATTTAATACAACATCAATAATTTTAACTTTTTCATAAGCTGCACCAAATTCAATAATTTTTCTGGCCAGAGCTTTTCCATTATTTGTGATTATCTTCCTGTCACCTAAAAACACTTTAGCAAGCAATTCCTCAAACCAAGCAGAGTCATATTTCAAAGAAATCGGAAAAACAAAAGTACCGGCACCAATATAAATCAAGTCACCGGAACCTTCAGGAATATAAATAACAATAAATTTATCAGGTATGGGATCTATAGTTTCATCCACAGAATCTTTGTGCAAATAGGACTTAAGATTAATAGTTCTGAAGATCTCAAATGAATTTATCTGCTTGTAGAAATCTAAAACCTGATCTTTTAGACCAACACCATTAACAGCGTTACCCCAGGCGTGTGGCAACTTTATGCTAAAGTTCTGAAAGTGTTTGTACTTCTCCTTAAAGTGCTTTAGTACATCAGCATATTGTTTGTTATTGGAGAAAATTATTGGTGACACATAGCCACGGTTACAAAGAGATTGGTCCAGGCATTTGGATATTCTTGCTGGAAGGTTATTTTTAGTACAAGGTAAATTATTGTATAATATATTATATAATACAGAAATTGACCTTTGTTTTAACTTATAAGAATTTAATTGTCCCTTATTCATTTTAGGGTCATTTTCTTTGTATATATCTTTGTAAGAATTATCTTTCTCCCAAAAACACAATGGGCTGGTAACGTCATTTACTTTATCAAGATTATTAGCTCTTAAAACACAAAGTATTTTTCTTTGAAATTCTTTTGCTACAGATGCCTTGACCTTTACAAATACATTGGCCATAAAACCTATATCCTGATTTAAAAACCCGAATTCTCTGACAAATGGTTCAAGTGCTGCTATTGCTGCAGTTTCTTTGTTTTTTGACTGTGACTTATCGATTTGTTTATTGGGTGCCGGTAAGAGCTGTGGCCAGAACTTTGCTGCAACAATAATATCCACAGAATCTTTATTAACAGGGCGTATGCGATGAATACCCTGGTTTAATTCCCACTCCATATTGATTTCAACCCAATTATCGCGGATGTCTTCATCTTTTTTGTCAGGAAATAAAATGAAAGCGTCCTGCCCGGCACTATTAATATTTGCGATAGGTAAACCAATAACAAATACAGCATCACATTCCTTGAAGGTATTTATTCCTCTGGGACCAAAGAAATGATACCCCATGTATGTTCTGCTGTTGTCAATCTGGCTGCAGATATCAAGCACTCTTTTTTCAATGAATTGATAAGTATAGACCATGATTTTTGTGGCGGTCGTTTCATTGATCATTTCAGTAAGAAGTCTTTTAAAATCTTTATCCTTACTTCTTCTGACGGTTGGGCGGGAGGTGTTGACAATAATATGAATCCTGTTGCTTTTCCATTCAACATCGGCATTGACGGTTTTTATATTCCTGCGGGTGAGTGCATTAGCCACCTTACCATTGCCGGTGCCGTCCAGAACCTTCAGGGGCGCATCCCGAAACCCTAAGGATGAAATGCATTTATAATTGAATAAAAGATCGCCTTTTGCGGTGATAAGAAGGTATGAATAGCTATCATTGTCCTGTAGTCCTTTGATCCAGTTAACCGCTTTAAGATCAACACCTTTATAATAAAGCTTGGTGTCAGAGATTTGGTCGATGGCTGTAATTATATTTTCAATTTGTTTTTTTATCTGCTGTTCATCACGTTCAGAATACTTCGCCAAAAGTTCGATCAGGGAATCTTCTGTTTGGTCAGTACCGACAAGTTTTCTGCCGTTGATAATCATGGGGTAGGCATTCTCTTTTAAAATTTGATCACCTATTTTATGCCCCAGGTCAAAAAGTGTGGTTATCAATAAATAATCAAGATCTGTTAATATTATTGAAAGGGTCCGCATCTGTCGTTCAGAGCAGGTATCTTCTAAAAGCAGTCCGGACTTTAAATTTTCATCCATTATAATGAGGTCAAGGTTTTCGAAGCGTTTTTCAGAATACTGAAGCATGTGGTGAGTCACGAAATAGACATCATGGTTCATATTTTCAAATTGACCGTAATAAGCGCAGGTGGTCTTTCTGTATTCGCAGCCGCTGCATAGAATTTCTGCTGGGGAAAAACCCTTTGTTGTGATTTCTTTTAATTCATCTTTTTTAGGGCACAAGGTTTCCCTTGATTCAATAAGAGAGAAACGATCATGGTCAGGGCATAATTCACAGATTTGCTCATACGCTTCTTTTTGAAGATCTTTGTTGAAGCAGCTGTATATCACTTTTTTACCGACCATATCATTGACAAGATATTCAAGTCCCGCACGAGATTTCCCAACACCTGGTGTTAATACAATAATACTATTATCTTTGGTTTTAAGTTCGGCATGAATTATTTTTCGGGCATCTTCTATGGTTTCAAACTGTGATGGCAGCTGTATGATAGGCGATACCGGTTTCTGAGTTTGATGATCCTGGTATCCTTTAATATTTGTCCATTTGTAAAGAGGCAATCCTTTATTATCTTTATCTCTGTAGGCTGCACAATCTGTGTTGAAACATTTAAGATTATAAAAAGGGGGATAGGCGACTGCATTACCGGTTGTACTTTTGCAAACAGGGCATTTTAATCCTTCAAATGAGATTGCTTTTGTATGGCCACGTTTTGCAATAACACAATGGATATTCTGCTCTATTAGCATTTTATGCATGGCTTGAAGAGCTATGGGGTTATCAAGATCTCTTCGAAACTTCAAATAGTTAAAAGGTTTGATTTTGATTTCCCCTAATACCTTTTGATATTGAATTAATTTGTCGCCCAAACCATTAAGGGATGTAAGGTCAATGACAGGTTCAAATTTCAAAAATTGATCCATGAATTCTATCACCACATCAGGATCAAGACGTCCCTTTGTTAAATGGAGGTAATCATTGACTGTGAATGTGCTTTCAAACATCTCTGCCGGTACAACAACTGAGTGCCTGTCTACCAGATCTTTATTGCTATGATTGTGATGCCCTTTATACGCGAAGATCTGGTGAGGCATACCTTTATCCTCGCTTGGTCCGGTATCGTTAATATGCGGCATCTCTGCCTTGATAAAGTCGACAAATGCCTGGTAAGCGGGTTTATTCACAATCTTGTTGGATATAAATCTGAAACCCTCGCCGCCTGTAGCAATTATTGTGAAATATTCAGCCGCATTGAGATTTTTTAAAATTCGATATGTAAGTGTGGTATTTGTAATGGCACTCTGGATTTTTTCAGTTCCTTTAAGATTGGGATCTCCGTCAATATCAAGTAGAGGGAAATAAAGCTTCTGACCACCCCAATGGATCTCTTTATCAAGATAGATACCGGTATTTCCATTGTAAATATTATTTTTATCAGCAACCAGCAACTTTTTGTATCCATCAATAGATGCTGTTGGATAGGGTTTGCTGGTTGCTTTGTAATTTTTATATGTAATTGATTTTTTCATAGTATGTGCCTGTAACATGATTAATTTTCGATTATGGGGTTAACTCTTTTGGTCTTCTTTCAAAGAATTCAGATATTCTGTTAAAAACTCGGCACCGACACCGGCAGCTGAATGATGTTTTTCAGGATTTTCAAATATTCTTTGTGCAGCTATGAGGTGCAATTGGGTTCTGACTTTCTTGCTGACATAAAGGTTTAATTGAACTTTTTCTGACTTTGACATTTTGGGGTCTCCTTATAGATTAAATTATTATTTTTTAATTTGTTCTAATGTTGCCTCGATGAAAGATATTGCCTTGTGATTCATAGTTTTAATCCTTATTTAAAGTAAGAAGAGGTCAGACAATTTATGCCCGACCCCTTCATGAAAAACGCCGATTCGACGTTTTATTCTAATGGTATCCCTCTTCGGATACGTTCCTGGTTAATGCGTTTTTCCAGTTCAACAAAGAATCGTGTATTCACCACTTGCATATTGATCTTGTCGTTGTATCCAAGAAGATCCCGATAAGTGAACTTGAAGTTCTGGTACAGGTAGTCTTCAACGTCTTTGCGCCAGGGGTATGTGACAAAATGGTGCTCCCCTTTTTTGAACTTTCGTAATCTGCCACCAACATAAATAAGGTCGCTTTTCCCAGTTTGGTGGTTCCGGAAATTAATTTTTCCAAATTGTCCAGTTCTTGCCCAGGACGTGGTATCACATGAAGCAACCGGCACTTTGATCATCCATTCGTACTTGCTGCCGCCAAACCAGTGAATTTTAATATCAGGATTTAGCCGTTTGATTTTATGAACAGCAAACCGGAAATCATCAAAATTCGTGCTTTGACTTGATCCTAATGCCAACCAATCATATTTGCCGGATGCAACATAATACTCAATCTCTCTGGTAAAAAAATTGTGTATGACTGGTACTGGGCATAAACCTGCCCGTTCCATTTTAAGCTGGTTGGCAATATTGTCTTCAAATCCATGTTTGCTGAAATTGGAATCGAAATTAGCATACCAATTCAAAGCCTTGCCATATCTCTCGAAAAAAAAGATTACATCCTCCACTGTTATATTCGATGTGCCCTGAGCGGAGGAATAAGCTCCTGAATCACCAATAATTTTTCCAATCATGTGCCTGTCTGACGTGAGAAAAGAAAGCCAATCTTTCATATTATAACCCAATGATACAAGTACATTTGGGGGATCATCAGGAAATTTTTCATGATATATTTTTAATACATTTCTATATAAGGAAGCTTGGGAAACTTCAGCCATTTTACACCTCCATTTAAAAACCCCCATCTGACCGTCAGACAGGGGTTTTCGTATAAGTTAAAATTATTCCTCTTCTGAACCCGAAAGCTTATTTTCTAATTTTTCAAGTTCTTGAATGAGGACGTCAAAGATTTCTTTATCTACTTGACCTGTAAGGTCATCTGAATCTGGCTGGCTGACTGATTCTATCACGCACGAGACTGTCTTAATCAGTCTTTCAGATAAAGTATTGAAGTCTTGAATGCGTTCTTCCGGACTTGGGTCACTTGAGCCACCATCATCACCATCAATAATTTTTTCCAGCAAAACAGCGGGTTTTCCTCCACTGGTGGTGGCATCCTTTAATCTTTTTTTCAGGGCAGTATCAATTTTAACCTTAGCCTTTAAAGCATTCTTAACCTGTTCAAAATCAAGGTTAAGACCTTCCTTGATCAACTTTTCAGACTCTATCATAGCAGTGACAAGTTGTTTGAATTCGTCCATGGTAAGGTTGTTGCCTTTATCGTACGGAATTTTATATTTCAACATCATCAATCTAATGGCATTTTTGCCTTTAATTTTTTTAGCAATGGAACAAAGCAGCGCCATTTTATCAACACCAAGGTAAACAAACTCATGGCAATCAGGACGGGAAGCAATCAGCATATACTTCTGCCTGACCCTTATACTTAAAGGTATGGCGCTATCTGCAAAATCTCCCCAGAGAATTCCATCGGTATTACCCTTCCTCAGTTTCTTAAGGTTGATACAAAACTCACCAATTATGATTGCTTTTTCCGCAATAGTTTTTCCGGTAAGATTGAGCAACATATTGTTATCAGCAATCATTCCATAGGAAATCGCCAACCCCTCCTCAATCAACTTTATTTTTTCCTCCGGTTTGATGCCTTTTAGAGTTGCCGTCTTTTTCAACCAGGCATCAATATTCTTTGGATCTTCTTGGCTGGTGACATCTAAACTACCAGTTACAACAACCTTTACAGGTGAGGTATCAATACCAAGGTGTATAAAATCTGTACCTGTTAATGTAAGATCCTCCAGTGATTCTACGATTCCAAGCTTTACTTCTTCGTTCTTAAATTTTGTGGACATTTTTTGTCCTCCTTCTTCTTTTATGATTTAAATTGTTTTGCACTTTTTTTCAAAAACGCCGATTCTTCGTTTTTTGTGGTGGCGGGGCTCTTTTTTTTGTCTGATTTGCTTTTTCCAATTTTTTCCTCCGTATAATGATGGTTTCAGTCGCATATACGAATAGATTAAGTTGGAAAAAATGGGTTAAAAGAGCTGATACCCTATCGGAGGGTTTTAAAAATATTAATAGTGTTTAAAAAATTTGGGTCGGGCAGAGGAGGGATAAATTTTACGGATATGATTTATTTTTTTCGGGGTCTACCACGGCGTGGAATTTTGTCATATTTTTGTGCCGTATCGTGAATTTTTTTCCGCAGACTTCTTTCAGAGAGGCTGCTGTACTTTTTTTGGGACAATAAATATGTAACCATCTCGTTGATATTTCGTGTATCGCCTTGTTCACCCCAAAGATATTGTGCATCATCAATAGCATAATCATATTTATTTTGTCTTTTTGCGTGTCTTTTATTAACGGCTCGGCTGGAAATAATTTTATGCATCAAATCTTGCAATTGATTGTTTTGTAGAGTTTCGCTTGATTCGAATAAAGAATGATCGGCACCTATATCACGTATCTTATAAATAAGGTCTATTGAAATATCCAGGAATTCAGAAGAAGAAATTAGTTTTTTGAGATTAAACTCCATGCTGGTGTTTGTCAAAAATTGAGCCAGCGCTTTATTCTTTAGCAACAGTTCTTCTCCACTGAGCTTGGCTTCATATTCAACAGCGAGGATTTTTCCAAGCAAAAAAATAGAACCTAAGTTTGTTTCATCAGGAGATAAATTATCAAGTGGCATTTTTTTTAGGAAATCAATTTCGCTTTTGAGGTCTATACCTGACCATGCTTTGTCGAAATATTCTTCATGTTTACTGTCTTCTTCAGCATTATTGAAGTTTTTAATGTCAAAATTGGCATTTTTGATTCTTTTTTCTAATTCAGATTTGTCCATGGACGTCAGGGACTTTATATCCTTTATAATGGCTACATATTCTGGAGTTAATTTAAATGACTTGGTTGTGAAATTATAGAATTCAAGGAATGTCTCATGTGAGCGTTCTCCTGTGAAAATTTCTTCAAGATCATGAAATAAAGATTCATCCATATAAAAGATCCTTGGCCAAAGTTGTTCAATTGAAAAATTAAATACTCCGGTAGGCTACCAGTATTTTTAAAAGATTTAAATCATTTATATTAGGTTTAATGAAAAGGTACAAGTTATATGAATTATAACAAAAAGGAACTGTTTAACCATAGCTGAATCGGGAAGCATTTTTAAAGGATTAAAGTTTGATTGAACCACATGCACATATTGTTGACATTACAGGACTTGCTAAAGTATTGTTATGTTCAGAGAGTATGATCCTAAAAACCTGGAAGCAGTATCCACATTTCTATATCGGTCACGGGTGTACTGCCAAGGGTGCAAGGTTTGATATCAACGATGTGATTGGTTATTTAAAGAAAAGAGATTATGCCGATACTGGACAAAAAACGAAAAACATGGACGGGCAGGGTAAGGATGTCCGGTTTCCCTGTAACAAC
>JABHWU010000121.1 GCA_018657625.1 Deltaproteobacteria bacterium
GATTGACCAATCCATTAGTAATTATAAAAATTTCAATAAAAAAACGGATGATAATGAAATCATTGACATTCGCACGGTTGTTGATTCAACCATTGATGTACTGGTCAATACCCATAAAAAGTTTCAGTTTAAAACAGGTTATAAATCAGATGGTGCTTTGCTGGTCAAAGGAAATCGTAATGAGATTCAGCAGGTTGTGGTAAATATTTTGAATAACGCGGTCGACGCCAGTGAACATCTTCCTGAGAAAATAATTAAGATAGATGCAGCCTTGAAAGATAATCTGGTAACTATTAAAATCAGCGATTTTGGTGAGGGTATCACTGAACATCAGTTACCTAATATTTTTAATTTCTTTTATACCACTAAAAAAGTTGGGAAAGGAACCGGTTTAGGACTACCGATTTGCAAAAATTTACTCCAAAAACACAATGGTCAGCTTGTTGTTGATAGTAAACCCGGACAAACGACCTTCACAATCTCTCTTCCTGTTCACTCTGTAGATTAAGACTAATCAATTAAAATAAAACCTTGTGGTATTAGAAAATTAATATCATAAGGTTTTTCTTTAAAAATAGTTAAAGCTCTTCATTATCCTTTCCGATATAGAATTATATTGTTTAGTATTTGTTTTTTTAATTATACAAGGAGGTATGAATGAAACAATTAATAGCACTGCTGTTCTTAACTATTTTTATTAGTGGAACGGCATTGGCACAGGATTGGTGGGTTAAGCCATCAGCCGGTATTTTGATGGCTGATATTGATGATAAAATCGTATTGGGCGATAGCACTGATGGAACGCTTGAAGGTTATAAAGGAGGTGCTGGAACAGAAATGAGAGTTTCAGTAGGTGTTGGTCGATTAGAAACCAGTTATGTTTTGCAGTATTATACTGCAGATAAAGATGGGGACGCCAATGTTGGTAGTAGTCATACTAAAGAAGTAGGTGAATTGACTTTTGTCAATGAAATGATTGAAGTAGCAGGTTACTTTTTTGATGAACCCATTAAAACCGGATTCAATATCAGCGCTGGTGGTGGAATTGGAACCGCAAAACTGACTTTGGAAAGAAAATTTGATAGCGTCGAAGAAGTCGATTATGATAGCTACGCAAAAATTTACCATTATCGGTTTTCAGGACATTACGATATTACTGACATGTTTGGTGTTGAGTTTACCTATCGATCAGAAAATATCAATGTTGCGGAACAAGCTTCTTTTACCAATACAACCATGTCATTGTTGGCCAATGCAAAGTTCTAAGTGTTAAGAAAAACAGGGTGCAATACCCTGTTTTTTCTCCAGGCTAATCTATCTTATTCGTTTTGACTGGCTGAAATGGCAGCTAGATAGGCCGTGGAAAAAGCCGCTTGAAGATTGAAACCACCGGTATCCCCATCAACATCAATGATCTCCCCCGCAAAATACAGTTGTTTGATTAGTTTTGATTCCATCGTTTTGGGACTGATCTCCCTGGTATCGACACCACCAGCAGTGACAATCGCTTCCGACCAGGAACGACCTTTTGAAATATTGAAACGCAGTGATTTTAACCATAATTTTAATTTTCTCCGTTCTTCAGCCGTTATATTCATTCCTGTTTTTTCAGGGTCGATTTGGACCTGTTTGATGCATAAAGAAATAAGATCCTTAGGGAGCAGGTTTCTCAGGATCGTTATAAATCTTTTATTGGCATTCTCTGATAATTCCCTTAGCAATCTTTTGTCTAAAGCCTTATGGTCTAAAGCCGGTTTCAAATCGATATCAATCATTATTGTTTTTTGATCGTTTAAAGCCGGAATTAATAGGCGACTCAAAGTTAATATGGTAGCGCCACTTAATCCGGAATCGGTGAATTGTAGTTCCCCAAACTCCGGTTTAAGGCTTTTGCCATCAATGATTGCCTGTACCCTGATATTTTTTAATAACAGCTGCGATAGCTCTTTCGGAATTGATTCAACAGTTTCTAATGGCACTAAACTAGGGAATAACGGTGTTATGGTATGCCCGAACCTACTGACCATTTTATACCCATCACCGGAAGATCCTGTCAGTGGATAGGATTTACCCCCGGTTGAAATAATATGGGCATCCGCAGCGTAAAATTTATGATCATCCTGGCATTGAATACCTTTAATAATATTGTCTTCAATGATTAAGCGATTAACCCGGGCTTGTGTTTTGATTTGAACCCCACTGGATGCCACATGTTGAATCAATGTCTCTGTTAAGGCTTTTGCACTCTGACTAGCCGGAAAAACACGTTCGCCCCTTTCAATAATCACCGGGATTTTGATCGCTTCAAAATATTGGATCAAATCCTCATTGAAAAACATGTTGAAAGCATGCCTTAGGAATCTTCCCCGTTGATTAAAATGTTCTAGAAATTCCGATAAGGGAGCCATATTGGTAATGTTACACCTACCTTTACCGGTAATTTTTAATTTCCTACCCGGAGAACTTTTCTGTTCAAATAGCGTTACTTCAGCACCCTGTTGCCTCGCTATTGCAGCGGCAAACAGGCCGGAAGCACCACCTCCGATGATGTTTATTTGTTTTTTCATAGTTTTAATCCAGGCATACTATCCTACTGGTCAGTATTGATTGCTTTCAATTAACAACTAAAATCGCTATAAAATTGAGAAAGTGCCAATAATTTTTCAAATTATTCAATATCACTAAATGAAATTATTGAATTCAAACTTTTTAACTGTTGGAAAAGGCGATTATTTTTTATTCCATGGCGATCAAATCCATTTTTTGTCAAAAGATAACCATGACCTTGTCTTTCAGGAAATTCAACCAGAAACCATCATCCATCATAAGCAGTCTTTCTCATCATTTTTTCTGGGACATCCATATATTAAGTCATTTGTTCATGAGACTATCCAATTAAAGAAAAAAGAACTTCATTCAGCCGATGCGCATGTTTTACCCTTTAGTTCAGTTCCGGATAATTTGCGTTCGGTCAGAAGTATTCAAATTGATTCCAACAAATCAATAACAATCCATTCTCACCTGAGTGAACAGGGTAAACGTCTATTAGCCAAATATAAAATAAGAAAAAACTGGTATCCTTTAATTTCTGATTTTGTGTTTCAAATTTATAAATATAAAAAAGTTAGTGATATTGGAAAACTTAATATATTGTTTAATTCTGAGCTGTTAACCGTTAAATTGGAACCCGGTTTTTCTGTTTCCTACTTCGCTTTTTTAGAAAGCCACATGGGTGATCAAAATAGTAAGAATTATTTTTTCGATCACCTGCTTTCAAATCAAACAAAAATACCATCAATATCTAATTTCGGACAAACAAAAACAATTGATCTAAGCCAAGGTAAAAATTGTGATAAAAAAGTACTATATGACATCCTGTCCATTCGTAAAAAATTTCGAAGAATTAAGAGTGTCGTTTTACCTTTCAATTTAAGTGGTTTCTCATTGAAAAAAGTAATAAACGTTCCTATCACCTTGATGTTAATGATGATGATTTTATGCCTATGGTGGTTTCAGGAATATCAAGCACTGAATCATTTGAAGGCGAATAAAACAGAGCTTGAACATAAAATGGAGTCATTGAACAAACATCTCAATCATATGACCCGCTTTTCCAAACATGAAAGGCAGTATTTTAAACTATTGGCGCTCAATAAAGCAATCCACCAAGTCTCTATAAAACCGGAAGCTGTTCTTTTAAAGATTGATCACATATTACCGGAATCGGTGTGGTTGATCCAGTATTCAGTCACATCTGAAAATATAAAATTAGTATTATTTGATCGGGAAAAAACGGAGGTTACATCCTTGCTTGATATCATCGATGCTAATATTGGGCAGTCCAGTCTGATTGCCAATGAGAAATCAAATCTAAATAATCATCCCGTTAATCGAATTACAATCTTAATTGATCAAAAGAAATATGAAACGGATGTTAATTAAGAAATGGCATATGATCAGTTCGCTGGTTTTGATAAATGGATTTATTATGTTTGGAATAGTGATACCGCTGATTGAGAAAAACCAATATTATCAAGCTAAAACTGATGAAATGCAACAACAATTCAATCACTTGGAAAAATACAAACATTATCAGAAATATCATATTCAGCGCTACGCAGATCTTGAAAAACAGTATTTAGCTTTAAAACAACGGTGGTTAAAAGTTAAACCGGGTGCTTTTGAATCATATTTGAGATTAAACCAAAGGCAACTTAAATTGGAATTGAAATCTCAAATTGTTGAATCTAATAAGGAAACAGAGATCTATCATTATGAAGTGATTCAACAAAATTTAATCGGTCGGTATGAAGCTTTATTAAAATATTTAAAATTATTGTCATCAGATGAATTACCGACCTTACTACTGGAATTTGAATTAACAAATATGGAACCTGAAAAACAAGCACCGATTATTTCGGCTAACCTGAAGTTTGGTTATTTTAAATTATGAAAAACTTGCTATTCGGCTTATTAATGGTCTGGTTCTTATTACTATTGAATCCCGCATTTATAAATGCCAATCCGTTTGCCTCTCGATTGCAACAAGTAGTTCCAGTTGTTAATCTTAATAAAGAGCGAGCTCCCGCTATCAAATATTTGGGTTATCTTCAAATATCAGGAAAATACCATGGTGTGGTTCAATTCAATAATAAACAAGTGATCGTCAGTGAATCGGATATTTTGGGTAAAATGATTATTATTAAAATCAGTCGAACCTATCTAAAATATCGATTTAAAAGCAAAGAATATTTAGTCAAAGTTGCTCAAAATTTAGACTAAAACAAATTTTATTGTCACTTCATGGAGTGAACCAAATTTTCGGTTTCAATAATCATTATTTTGTAATAGAGTACAGAGATAATTTACGGAAATTAAATTAATTAATTTAAAATAAACATACAATTTGAGGGGATATGAGCTTTTTTTCAAGAGACAGTGTGATAAAAGATATGAACGAAGCTGCCGATCGGATGGGCTTGGATATTGAAGATTTGCAGGAAATGATTGTTGATGTGTTGGAAGATTGCCTGAATAAAGCACAATTAATTCTAAATGCAATTGAAACTAATGATGTCGCTCAGATTAAATCAATTGCGCATGATATAAAAGGATCTACGGCTAATTATGGACTAATGCAGCCAAGCGGCCTGGCGCTTGAAATTGAAAAAAAATGTGAAACCCCTGCTGCAGCTGAGCCCGCCGGACAATTGCTAGAACAATTCAAAGAGTTGCTCACCTTTAAGCTTGATGAAGATTAAGTGCCAATCATTAATTTTTAGAAGGTTTTTCTCTGGAAAGGGCTAAAGCCTTCTGAAAAATAAGATCTTTTTTAGAGTATAATTCTGCGTCAGTATCTTTTATCTTAAAGTGTGGAGTAACCCCTATTCCATCAAAACTAATTCCGGAAGCGGTATAGTAACTGGCTGTTGTGAGTTTTATATACAGATCATCATGAATCGGGTAAATGGTTTGTACGGTTCCTTTGCCGTAAGATTGCTCACCAATTATTGTCCCGACTTCCCTGTCTTTTAAGGCCCCAGCCAGAATTTCTGCAGCACTGGCAGACCGGTTATTCAGCAATACGTAAAGTTTAAGGTTTGGATCGGTTTTTCTATTTCTGGAAACATACTTTTCAACAAGTTTGTCATTTTTATCTCTGACTTCTACCAAGTTCCCCTGGCCTAAAAAAATTTGTGTGGTTTCAATGGCTGATAGCAACAATCCGCCGGGGTTATTTCTGAGATCAATAATAATGGTTGTAAAGTTTTGATTTTGGAGACCTTTAAGAATTTCAGTAACGGTATGCTTTTGAAATTCTTTAATTTTTATAATTAAAACATCAGCAGTGTGTCGAATGAGTTCTGTTGAATGAAGTCGAATGGATGCTCTATTAATATTAACTTTAATGACATTTTGCGGCTGATGGGGGTGATAAAAATGAATTCGG
Organism: Deltaproteobacteria bacterium; assembly: GCA_018657625.1. Taxonomy (GTDB): domain Bacteria; phylum SAR324; class SAR324; order XYD2-FULL-50-16; family XYD2-FULL-50-16; genus JABHWU01. The sequence continues at coordinate 5,951 of JABHWU010000121.1, forward strand.
ACAGGTTGGTCTGTATTTTCCATTAATGCTTGGTCAATAAGACCACTTTGGTTTGGTTTAATAATGATGCCGTTAATTTGTATGATCACATCATCTGGTTTTAATCCTGAAATATCGGCCGGAGAATCCGGAACAACTGATAGAACGATATATTTAAAATCCTGATACCCCAATGTAACACCGATGCCGTTGTAGTTCCCGATGGATTGTTTTTCCAGCAGGGACATTGATTTTCTATTCAGAGCCTGGGTGTGTTGGTCCAATGAATCGATCATTCCCTGGATGGCTGCCTCAATTAAATGCCTTCTGGAAACAGATTTGTAATATTTTGCCTGGATCAATTGATAAACTTTGGCAAATGCTTCCAGGTCTTTAATTTCCTGATCAAGACCATCTTGTGCGAAAATAATTTCTCCGGGGATGACTCCCCATAAAAAAACCAGGGATAGGATAAAATGAGTGGATTTAACCAGAATTTTTTTGATAATCAAATTCAATGCATTCCTTAATGATGGTCTATGAAGTCACAGATTAATTTTCTGGTATCAGCTATGAGTGCCAAAAGGCCGATAATATCAGATAAAAATCCTGGTATAATTAATAAGCAGGCGCCACTAAGTAAGATAAACTCCTCCCAGAGTTCTTTAATAATGGGTTCTTTATTTTTAAATCTGGCTTCGATATAAAAAAATAAATTGAAGTCCAGGCTTTTTAAAAAATAAAGCCCTATTCCAGCGGTGATTATTTGCGTGGTAAGAACGACTAAAATACCAGTTCCACTGGAAATAATCATCAGAAACAATAAATCAAAAAATGCAATAAGTACTATTATCAGTAAATTAATGGTATTGAACATTTCTCAGGTTCATTGAAGTTTTTCTACTTTTCATCTTCATCATCAGTAATCCTGGATTTTGCAAATGGTTCGGGAAGGGTTGATAAAGCTACCTTAAATCGATCCATATTAATTCCGGTTTCCCCTGCGATTTCTTCAGCGACCTCCATACCAATAACCTGAGCAATTAAGTTGTAACTCTCTTCAACCGTAAATCCTTCTTCAATTAAGCGTTCATATGTTTCCACGGTTTCCGGGGGGTCGTTTTCGGTGATCTGTTGGTCAATGACCGCTTTGAATGCCTGCATTAATCGCTCATTGATCTCTTTATTAACATCTTTTTTGTCTGGGTTCATTTTTTATTTTTGTAAAAGTTGTGATGTAATTTCTCCCGCTGGATTCGGATAATAATCCATGCTTTCTCTAAATTTGGTTATATTTGAGATCCAATTTTCTTTTTGAATATTAGATTGGTGATTTTTACCCCAGGCTTGAATACTGATTCGCTTTGCCTGTTTCGGATTTAAAAAAAACCGGTTAAAGACCTGAACGATGTCTTCACGTTTTAAGGTTTTTAACACGGCTACTTCTTTAAGATGTATCGAAAAATCATACTCCCGGGACGTGATAATATGCCAGTACTTTTTGGTTTCTTCATTTAAATTTTTTGGTGGTTCCAGTTTGTTTTCAATCAATGTTTTAATAATCTGGTCCAGATCGGATTGACTGATTTGGTTAATTAACTGGGTGTTTTCTGCCAGAAAGCGATCCACTCGTTTTTGTAAAAAAACGGGGTCTTTTTCGCCGGATTGAATTAAAAAAATAAATCCATCTACCCTGTTTAATGGATAAGGGGATAGTGATACCAAATATCCTAGTTGATCGATGGTCCGTAGTTGATGATAAAAAGGTTTTTCCAATATTTTTCCGATAACCTCCAGTGCGACTGTTTGCTTTTCATTTTGTTTGTCTGCCTGATAATAACATTGTAAAGCTGAATTAATATCACTCGCCTCGAATCCATAAACCAGTTTTTGCCCCGGTTTCAATTGCATGGTGTTTTCCTGTAAATCCTGATTGACTTCAGCGCCTTCTATATTCAGACCTTTTTCAATGATTTTACCCATATTTCTGATTTCACTGATCGAAAAATTACCATGGGCTAGTATTTCGATATTAAAGTTTTTCATCAGTTCAGGGACGAATGATTTAACTGCCTCGGCGGTTATATTTGGTAGCTCGCTGATATATTCATCAAAATGCCAGAAAGATTTAGACAGTAAATACAGGTTTTCATACATCGTCCGGCGATAGGCTTGCGCACGTTTTTGATTGAGTCGTTGATTCAACATCTGTTCTTTAATGATTTCAAATTTCGACGGTTCAAAATTAAAATGATTGAACCCATCTAAAACTTTACTTAAAAGCAGACCCATGTTTTCAGCATAGCCACTGATGTTTAATATTAGCCCGGTGGTAGTTCCAAATAATGAATATCGAAGACCGGCTGAGGCCGCCGGGTATGCATACTCATTCAGGTTTTCCTGTAGTAACCTTGTAAAAAGTTTTGTTTTTATGGCATTTTTGACAGTGGTGTAAGCCTTTGAGGTTGTGATTGAAATCCTTAAATTTCCTTTTGGAATATTAAAGGTGTTATCATGTTTATACCAGATTTTAACTTTAGGTGTCTGTTTCAATAAAATGGGGGTCTCGTCACCGAGTGGTTCATCCTTTAATACGATTTTGTCAGGAATAAAAGGATTGGTTGGAGGGAGTTTTAATTGTGTGATCTGTTTAGGATGGTTCCAGCGATAAATAACTTTATCGTCTATTTTATTGATGGCATATTCTGTCTGGTACCATTTTTCCTTTAAATTTGTTTTAACGGTTTCAGCAATCAAAACGAGTTGCATAAACTCCGGTTTTAAATATTGCAAGATGTTATTTTCGAGATCCAGGCGGTATTTTTCATAAGCCCACGGAAGGGTTAATACATCTTCAACATCCACCAATTGCAGATTAGAAGCTAATTTTTTCACATACCAGATCGGTTCTGTTTTTTCCTGAAACTGAAACTCAACCGCTGCTAGTTTTGCCATTTCTCTGTAATAGCGTTGCCGGTTTTGATCCGCTTGAATCAAATTGATATATGAAAACATTGACTCCATAATATCGTTGACGTGATTAACCCCGTTTTTCGTTAATCCGATGCCGATTTCATATAAGGCATGATCATGGGTCTTCATACCGGTTCCGGATGTCAGACCTGTTACCCATCCCTGACTTTTAAGATAGGATAATAAACTACCGGGTCCCTCATCACCAATTAAACTTGAGATAACCTGTCTTGGTTTATATTTAAGGTGGGGTGTTTGTGACGGTATCTTGAACATAACTTTTAACCGTCTAACCTGTTTAATTGGTTTGACTGAAATTAAACGCGGTAATTTGGCATTGATTAAGGGTTCTGTGATTTTCTCAGTTTTTAATTGTTTGTTCACAATTTTAGAAAAATATTTAGCAAGATATTGTTCCAGTTGATCGAGTGGTTCTATACCTAACAATACCAATTTCATCATGTTCGCTGAATAGTGCGTTTGATAGAATCTTAATAAATCCTGATATAATTGTTCTGATTTTCCATCTGAGTCCTGAAGAGTGGTTCGGTTACCCATTCCAAACTTAGTGATGGGATGTTTGGGGTTAGCAGTTTCCTTAAAAACCTGATAAATCCGGTTTCCGTCATTTTTCAAACTCTTTTGATATTCAGAATGAACAGCATTGATTTCCCGATCAACGAAATCAGGGTAAAAACCAGGGGATATGAAAAAGTGTGCAAATCGATCCAGAGCCTTTTTAAAATAATCGTCCTGAACAGTGAAAAAGAAATTGGTTTCTTCATTATTGGTATTTGCATTACTGTAGCCGCCGTGGGAGGATAAAAATTTTTCGAAATCTCCTGGTATTGGGTATTTTTCATTCCCTAAAAAAAGCATATGTTCTAAAAAATGTGCCAGTCCTTCACGGTTTGGTGGATCATTGAACAGACCGGCACGGATGCTCAACGATGCCGCCGCCAGTTCACTTTTCGGATCAGATATTAATAGTACTTCTAAGCCATTTTTCAATGTAAGCGATCTATACTGTCTTTGATCATGAGGGCTTTTTTTAATTTCCTGAGCGGATGTACTATTACTAAATAACAGTACAAAAAGCGCGCTGATAATTATCATATTTTGAATGGTTGAATGTTTCATTATAAACTCATACGATTGGTAAAAAAGATAAATTATAGTCAACTGTTGATTCAGAAAAGAATACACGCATATGTTAAGAAAGTTAACGATAAAGAACCCTGGCTGTCAATATTGCCGTTATTTTCTGCCAGTTTTTGAATATGAAAATAAAAAATCTCTGGAAGCCTGTACTGTCAATGCCAGGCGGATCTACCAAATTCAGGGTTCCAAAAGCCAAAAAAGAAAATGGAAATGGTCCGATTGTGATTATGCGCAGGAAAAAAATAAAAAACGCTGGTGTTCTGATTTCACAGTAAAAAATTGGTGGCTGACGATTATTTTAAAACTGATACTAAAAATGAAGCGCGCTGAAGTTCAGTTACCACCGACCTTTAAGCGTGAAATATGGTGGAATGATTAAAATCAGGGTTTTTGATAATGAATTGTCAGTTTAATTAAATCTATTGCCGTTTGCTCGTCCCTTAAATGAAAAGTAAATTGAATTTTTTGATTTTGCCAGGCTGATCTGTCTATTTTCCAACGCTCCCCATCTTTATTCAATACAGAAAAAAAGCTTTGTTCCGGAAGGTTAATATTTTCTGTACTGACCTGATCCAGCTGTGATCGTAGGATTGGAATCAAACTATTACATTCCGAATATATCGCAATTTGCTGCGTCAAATTTTTTGCCAGCGCATGCTGTACGATCGATTGTTGATATAAAAAACCGACAGCCGTGATAATAATTATCGATAAAATCATGGTACCGGGTAAAATGTATCCGGAAGGCAAATTTTTTGTCATTGGGCAATTCCGCTTTACATTAAAATGACCAGAGCAGTAGCATTAATATATGAAATCTTATACTAAAGTTGATAGCTTGGTAAACCGTTGAATTTTTGCAGTTTTTTAAATTGACTTGTGGTAATCACCGAAGAACTTAGACTTAGGTCTGAATTCGCAGAAAACCTTTTTGCCACAGGATAATAATCAAAGTTTGATTGGTAAAATCTATCACCACCTGATAAGAATAAATTTTTAGAAAGATCGACAAACCGGTGTATTGTATCAATTAGAATGAATACTATCACTTGTTAGAAAATTAAAATTGATAGTGTCTGATCGAAAAGCAGGAAATTCGGGGACATGTACATTTTCAGATGAACGGTTATTGCTTGATATTAGGTTGTTACGTGTCCCCTGAATTTCCGGCTAATTAGCAACCAGTTTAATTTCAGTATTTTTCGTGCAAGCACTAGATAAAATGAAGGGACATGGACGTGTTCTGTAATCCGATTAAAACCAATAAAAATATAAGTATATGAATAAAGTTAGAAATGATGGTCGCTTATTAAATCAACCCCGAGCCTTGAAAATGATGCCTGATTTTACCAAACATGCGGAAGGTTCTGTTTTAATTGAAACCGGGGAAACAAAAGTTATTTGTACTGCCTCTGTCGAAGAAAAAGTTCCTCCTTTTCTAAAGGGCAAAGGAACCGGTTGGGTGTCAGGAGAATATTCAATGTTGCCCAGGTCAACCTCTACCCGGGTTAATCGGGAAAGGAGTAAAGTCGGCGGACGAACACAAGAGATTCAAAGATTAATTGGCAGATCATTACGGTCAGTGGTGAATCTGAAATTATTGGGGGAACGAACCATTTGGATTGATTGTGATGTCATACAAGCAGATGGTGGAACCAGAACAGCCTCAATTACCGGTGGTTATGTGGCCCTCGTGTTAGCGTTAAAGCATCTTCAAAATCAGGGAATTGTCTTTGAGAAATTTCCAGTTGAAAAACAATTGGCAGCTATCAGCTTAGGAATTATCAACGATGAAGTACTATTGGATTTAAATTATTTGGAAGATAGTAACGCAGATGTTGACATGAATGTTATTATGACGCATGATATGAAGATTGTAGAGATTCAAGGAACAGCAGAGAAAGCGACATTTTCACGAAAAAAAATGAATGAGATGCTTGATCTGGCTGAAAGCGGTTTGAATATTCACTTTGAAGGACAGCTTCAAGCTCTGGGTGGCAAAATAAACTAAATAATTTAATTTTTTAGTTGACAAAAAAACCCTGTAAAGTGAGAATGAGAATTCATTTTCGGGGTGTAGCGCAGTCTGGCTAGCGCACCTGCTTTGGGAGCAGGGGGTCGGAGGTTCGAATCCTCTCGCCCCGACCAACAACATCAAGGACTTAACGGTTATCCGTTAGGTCCTTTTTGCTTATGGGTAACACTATGGGTAACAAATGAAGGGCAAATCGCCCCACTATACCCATTTTCCACCTCCTGTAATACAATAAGGTCATTCCTACACCTTTGAATGTGAGGAGTTCTTTTGGAAAAACACGATAACCC
>JABHWU010000105.1 GCA_018657625.1 Deltaproteobacteria bacterium
ACCAATTCGAAGTTCAACTTGAAATCTGTCCCCGGATAAATTGTCTCGGTGTCGTTCAAATGATCGCATAATAAATGAACAGCACGATCTGACTGCGGGTTGGTCAGCCGATGTAACTTTACAGTCAACGTTTTGTTGTTTTCATCAGGGACAAGATCTATATCCGCATTGTATATTTGCCGCAGTAAAGGACGTGTATCGTCTTTTCTTCCCAAACTCTCCCGTAATACTTGAGCCATTGCAGTTTCTGCTCGGTACGCAATCATCTTGACCGTGTCAAGGAGCTGTTTTCGAGCCGGTGCTATTCGATAAAACTGCTCCTCGTCGGCTAATTCTTCGAATGGGATATGCCTTTTTGTCTGCTTACGTTCTTTTTTTAGCGACTCCAATTCCTTCTGCATAAAATCAATCTCTTCTCGAAGCTCGCCTTTTTTTTGCTCGTATTGCTCCATTTTTTTGGGAGTCAATTCACTTCCATTCATTTGTAAATCATGGAACTTGGCTTTTTTGCGTCCCAATATGCCGACAAGACTTCTGACTTTTCCATCCAACTGGCGATACATCGGATTAACTACATGTTTGGTCTCGTTAAACCCATATAGTTTATGGCCTGTTAATGAGTCTATATCAAAGTTTTCCATCATATATTTAAAGAAGTTCTCCTGAGACCATCTGGAAAACATATGGGCGGCGATTTCTGTAAAATCGGCTTGAAAATCAGTGCTCAATACTGAAGTTTGATGACCGCTGCGACATTTTCTGTGAATTTCACGCACCCAGATTTTATCTCCCAGTAGAAATCCGCGCTCAGCCAGCTCCATTTCAATAATTTCACCATGGGGCATTTTAACCGCATATTTGGCAAACTCCGCTTCCGGCCATTTCTGTTTCGGATACTTCTGGTAGGTCTGGCAAGCTATGCGCGTCTCCCACATCCGTTGGAAAAATTCCGGACTATAACCCTCTCGGTCGAAGATCAAAACAAAACGCGGACAGTATGGATCGCTTTTTAGTTCCTGTCGGTCCGGTTGCCCAGGAACATCCCGGACTAGATGCGGAACAATTTCATTCTCCAGTATATCCAACAGCCCGGTTGTAAAGGCGCTGGAAATTGTAAAAAAGGGGCGTCCCTGAGCGTCATTCACCCAGTAATCCGTCATTCCCCTTAAAGTTAATTTCTGCCTGGATACATAGCGCCGGGGAAGTTTATTTTTCGATCCGTAGTATGTACGAACATGGCCATCCACATAAAGCACCCCAGCTGCATCCGGATTTTGGTCCATCCAATCTTTTGACAGCCTGCCGCTCCACTGACTGACATTTTTCTCCTCCACAGATAAGAAACTGACTTTTTCTCTGAGGGTGCGAACTTCCGGAATCCGGTCCAATCCCAATATCCTGCCCCATTCGCCTGGCTCCTGGTATCTGAGCCGTTCGATGTTTTTCACCCTGGCCAGAGCCATAAAACCCAGAAGCAAAAAAACGTTGTACAGACTGTAGTACCCATCCGGAAGCTTGAAAAACTTATCGGAGTACTTTAAAAGTCCGTTCATCAACAGTGCAGGAAGAGCAAAAAGAACACCACCTCCCCTGACATCTTGCAGATCTCCGAATATTACTTCGGCATGATCGATCATACCAGTAGCGGCAGCCACTCTTTCTACAGTCCGGGTGCATGCCTGGCCCATCGGGCTATTGCTGTCTTCTATACTTCTTTCACTTTTGTTTTTTTTTCCTCAAGTGGTCGTTCAATCAACTTGCCGGACCGAATCGCTTTATAAAATGTATCGGGTTTAATATTCAACTCTTTCGCCACTTCAAAGCGATTTTTCCCTTTGTCGAGCAGAGATTGGGCTTTCTCCAACACCTGCAGTGTCAACACACGTGGTTTTTTGATTGTATTTTTCTTCTCGAAAAAACCTGGTGGACCCTTTTCCCGGTACAGTTTCACTGCCCGTTTCATGCTAATGGGAGGTATTCCAAACGCTCGAATAATATCCACCTGTTTGCAGCTGCCATTGACGATCAGCTGACTCGTGAACATCTTAAAACTCTTGATGTCATCTTCTCCATGGGAGAAAACCGGCAAATTTCCGTGAAAGTAGTAAACCTGTCCGTCGCGTTTCTCAAAACAAAGTACCGAAGTGATCATCGTCACTCCTTTGGGGAAAACTGGAAGAACCATTTGAGCCATGTTATTCCTTTTAAACCGAGTTAGAACGAATTGATATTGCAAACTTCGGTATCTTTAGCAAATCCGGCCCTTTCTGAAAATGATAGAAAGACAGGTTTTCTCTTTTCCTTGTAAACCCTTATGTTATCGGATTGTATTTTCCTTTTCTGAAGCTTGCGGCCCATGGTTTCCAAAGGCTAACCTCAGGAGTTCTGAAATTATTCCGCCTGGGTTGTCTTATATTAACCATGGGTATCATTATCTATGCGTGTGGTGCCTCGGAGCTCGATAGTTACGATCCACTGGAATGCCCATCCAGTGTAAACAATAGCATGCCGCCAGAATCAGGGATGTATTATCAGGTTTCCGGATTAAAAGAACAAACTGACTATTATTGGAGAGTAGTGGCCGTTGATGCAACCAATGATGTCGAAAAAGGTGGATACAGAAATAGTTCGACCTGGATGTTCACAACTGATCAGGCAGATTCATGCAATAATCTGTAAAATATAAATTGGCGATGAACATTTCCTGGCGAGGGCTTTTTGGGGGGTTAGTTTTTGGGTTATACCTGATTCCCGGATTTCTATTCAGTGCGGAATTTTCCCAAAAATCTCTTTCTGTAAATATTACCCAAATTGAAACGCAAAACTTCCCCCAGGTCTTGTTATACACTTTGATTGAGGACGCAGATGGTATCCCTATTGAAAACCTGACGGCGAAAGATATTTCCATTTCAGAGTTTTTAAATGGAACCAACCAAGCGATCGAAGCTACCGATATATCTTTAAAAAAATCAGGTAAAGTTCAAAGAGGTGTTTCTATTGCTTTAATTTATGACTCCAGTGGCAGTATGTGGGGACGATTGCCCAAGATTAAGAAAGCGACTAAAACACTATTTAATGCAATGTCCCAAAATGATCGTGCTGCCATTATTACCTTTTCCTCAACCGTAAACGTCATTCAACCCTTTGTAGGGAAAACCATTGATACAGATAAAAATGGGATTTTAGATCTTGAAGAATCCGTCAATGCTTACCAAACCAAGGGAAAAACCGCACTTTATGATGCTTTAGATAAAGGGATAACACTTTTGAGCCAAGAGAGTGGCGTAAAGGCAGTGGTTGTCTTCGCGGATGGTGAAGATAATAATAGTGCCACTACAAAATATGAACTTATCCAGCGGGCAATTAGGGCGCAAATACCCATTTACACGATTGGATTGGGTCTCAAACTTAACCCCGCCCCCTTAAAAGAGATTGCCAGGCGTACCAGTGGCTTATATTATTCTGCGCCAAGTATATCAAATATCCAAAATGTCTATCTTAGTTTTTTTAAATCGGTATCTCGATTATATGAAATCGCTTATCGAACTCCATTGGATCAGTTTGATGGCTCTTCAAGAAAAATTTCATTGGGTATTAAAGGATATCATCTAAAGCAACAAACTAGTCTTAAAGAATATACCGTCGTCTCAGCCCCTGAAATTTCCAGGCACGCTTCCATGCTCAAATATGATCAACCCGGTTTCCAACAAACGTTTGCCAAACCGATTGATATCAGAGCGTTGGTAAAAACTGATGCTCCACCAAATCAGTTAAGGGTCACACTTTTTTATCGATCAATTGCCAGTAAAAAAAGCTTTTCTCAAATCCAAATGCAGCAGCAAGAGAATGTGTTTTACGCGACAATCCCTTCTGCCAATGTAAGCGATCCTGGAATTGAATATTATTTATTGGCATTCGATGGAAAATTAACGGCTACTTCTCCCAAAAAGGGCGCAATTTTCGGACAGACCTATCAAATTGCTGTTGATCCAAATTTTGCACCGGTGATTGAACATGTACCATCTAAACTGATCGAACCCAAACGGGGGTTTAAAATTGTTGCCGAAGTTACGGACCAAACCAAATCTGTTGATACTGTCAAATTGTTTTATAGAAAAGCCGGGATATTCCACTATACATCTCTTGAGATGTTTCTAGAAGTACCTCACCAATATTCCGCTGTCATTCCCCTGGCCGAGATTACCACTAAAGGCGTGCAATATTATATTTCGGCCTGGGATGACAGCGGTGTCAGATCTGATTCCGGCAGTGCTGACAAACCATATCTAATCAAAGCAAGTGCACCGGTGATTTCTATTCCAACCCAAACGCTAAAATTTGATGATCCTGATTATTTTCATGATCCCGGGTACCCGATTCAAATTGATATCCAAATTAAGAGTGATGTAACAAATGATCTAATTCAGACATATTTACATTATCGCAAACACTCAAAAGCTGATATTGCTTTTACTAGAAAGCTAATGCAATTCGATAAATCAATTAAGACATCCTCAGCCTTTATTCCCACTCAAAGTATTGGAAAAGAGGGAATGGATTATTTTGTAACCGCCTTCGATGGGTTAATAAACGTTCGCTACCCATCAATGGCTGATTCCAAGAATATCACCAAAACAATAAGGGTTCGAAAAAAGAATATCAAAAATCCATTAATCATTCTAGTTAAAACACGACCTGAAATCATTCCTGTTGAAAAATCACCTAAAATCATTCTAGTTAAAACACGACCCAAAATCATTCTAGTTAAAACACGATCCAAAATCATTCCTGTTAAAAAACGACCTAAAATCATTCCTGTTAAAAAACGACCTAAAATCATTCCTATTAAAAAACGACCTAGTATTGTTCTCTCGCAAGCGACTCAATTATTAAGTCAGCCCGGATACAGGCATAACCCTTTGCAAGCGATTAAGATTCAACTAAAAATAGCGGGTGGTTCAAGTTATGAGAAATTAAAGACAAGGCTTTATTATCGTAATGTCGGTAACAGTAAAGATTCATTTACTGAAATCCAAATGTATAGCGTTAAAAAATTAGGGATATTTTCAGAGAGCATTCCCAGCAGCAAGTTAACAGGAAAACGTCTGGAATATTATGTAACCGTCTCTTATCTTTCTTCAAATAAAGCTGAAACACCAACGATTCATGTGATTCAGTTACTGCAAAAAGTTGATCCTGTTATTGACCATCAATACAAGAAAGCTGCAGTTTTGGGAGAATTAGCTACACTAAACGTTAAAATAAAAGCCCCTGAGCCAAAACAGTTTAAGGTCTTTCTCAATTATCGACGTCCATATCATAAAGTATTTACTTCAACTCAAATGGAATTCGGTGCAGATAATCAGTATAAAACGATTTTTCCGGTGGCTGAGCTAACATCAGCAGGTATGGAATATTTCATCGCTGTATTTGATAGCCAGGGGAAAATTTATTATCATGGCACCAACCATTTTCCGCATAATACTATTGGCATTGAAATGGTTTTTATTAAGGGTGATTGTTTTCGAATGGGAGACACGTTCCACTTGGGGACCAAAATGGAAAAACCAACCCATACTGTTTGTGTTGACGATTTTTACCTTGGGAAATATGAAGTTGATCAAAAATTATGGATGCGTTTTGTTAATCGAGAGAACCCTTCTTATCATAAAAATAGTTTAGATTTTCCTGTTGAGAATGTCAGTTGGAAGGATATTCAGAACTTTATCAAGCAATTAAACCGGGGAAGGGAAAAACAATTTCGATTACCGACAGAGGCAGAATGGGAATATGCTTGTAAAAGTGGGTCAGAAAACCTTTTTTCTCTTCGTTATAAAAATAGTCATATCAAAGACCTAGGCCATTCCCTGGCAAATTATGACGGAATGGAACATTTGGATCAGTGGAATGGCACGGCACCTGTTGGTAGTTTCCCGACCAATTTATTCGGACTCCATGATATGAGTGGCAATGTATGGGAATGGGTTTTGGATACCCATGAAAAATATACCAAATCAGCTAAAAGGATTGATAACCCTATTTATAATAAACCCGGTGCTGATCGGATCATTCGCGGTGGTGGCTGGTTAGACACGCCGCTAGAATTAAGATGCTCCAATAGAGAACACGTCCCTGATACCTATAAGAGTCGTTTTATTGGTTTTCGACTTTTTCTCCAAATGTAATTCCGATATTTTTAACACTCACCATTTCCAATTGAAACTAAAGTACATCTGTTGCGATGCGATATTTGGCGCTACTCGAAATGTAATCGGTTGCGTAGTTGCCGGTTCAGGTTCACTATCACGCTTATAGTAAAAAGCGTGATAAAGTTCTAAACTAACAATAGCAACCGTGATTAAATCATACAATCTCACATTTTCCTGGTAACTACTGATTTTACTTGTGTTACTATCATACCTTTTTTTCAAAGCGATTCGTTTGGCAGCAGTCGTTGCGACTTTGTATTCTTTACTGATATCAGAATTCTCATCGCTGAGTTCATTAGCTTTGTCGGCCTCAGAACGGGACGAAAAGACTGCAATAGCAGCAGAAAAAATATAGGCAATGTGCCACTTTTCATCGGTGGTTATTTGTGATCCACTTTTAAGTTCCTGATCAATTTGTTCTTTTTCCATTACCCCGGTGATGGCTTGAACTTCCACCTTGTCCGAGGTTAGCTTTACAGCCAACGTTTCCAAGGCACTGTCCAATGTGATAAGTCTGCCATTATGTTTGATTGTCGTAGCGGCATAGATGGATCCATCTTTGCTGTTAATGATCTTTCCGGACAGAATATATAAACCGTCGCTCACTTTGCGCATACTAGTTGAGATTACGCGATCCACACCCAGCTGTTCTCCAATTATCAGCGCGCATTGATCACTGGTACAACCTGTTTTATTTTGAATCTCATCCGGATCAAATTTATCGATCTCAGCACTGGCAACCAAATTGAAAGCTTTTTTTCGGAACAAGGCTGATCGGAATACATCACTAAATGCCTTTATTTGGGTTTCGGATAGGTTTTTAGCTTCCAAATCCAATACAGCGACCAGTTTTTTAGAAACTTTTATATCCATGATGAAATCCACTTCTGTTTGTCCTAGGATTTCATTTTGGTTGTTTCGGTCGAATGCTTTTAGAGTTAAATGAATGGCATTCCCTCTTGGTTCATACATGCCACTGATCATTACTGCGGCTGCATCCTGATTTGAATCCAGGAAAAGGCGATATCCTGTAAATCGCCGTTGCATTGCAAGATAGATTTCAGTTTCAATTTTTTTTGCAGAGCTATCTTTTTTTAAAGAAAATTGGTTAAGTACCTGAATATAAATACTTTTTTTATCTGGTAGCTTAATCGCAGACTTTTGGAAATATTCTGCAACTTGATCAGCCGCTTCATCGAGATTCAATGCAAAACTATTACATGGAAATAAGAACCAAATAAACAATATAAAGAACGAAAAAAATTTTATCATTATTTTAACTGTTATGGATGGATAGTGATTTTTTTAATAAGTAGTGGCGACATTATCCATTATTTTAATAATTTTATCTAGAAGAATAGTTTAAAAACCTCCTTTGCTTCGTGATTTGCTTAATGCGCTTCCAGCCAGTTTTCCCCAATTCCTACTTCTGCAATTAAGGGGACTTCCAGGGTTAAAACATTCTCCATCTCCTGTTTCACCAAATCAACAATGATGGAGACTTCTTCTTTCGGCGTGTCAAAAACCAATTCATCATGAACCGACAGAATCATTTTGGTATTGAATTTCTCACAGCTAAGTTTTTGATCAATGGCAATCATTGCTAATTTAATAATTTCCGCGGCCGAGCCCTGAATGGGAGTGTTGATAGCGGCACCCTCTGCCATCCGACGAAGTAACCCCCTGGAGTTTATAGCCGGTAAATAGCGTCGACGTCCCATCAATGTTTTTGCAAATCCATTATTTCGAGCCTGGGTTAAGAACTGCTCCTGTAAGCCATGGATGGTTGCATATTTTTCGAAATACCGGGCTATGAAATTTTTAGCTTCTGTTCTTGAGCTATTGGTGATTAGGGCCAGACGTTCAGGTCCCATCCGGTAAATCAAACCAAAATTGACTTCTTTAGCTTTGGAACGCATTTCTCTGGTAACGGCCGTTACTGGAACATCAAAGATGGTAGCAGCTGTAATAGCATGGATATCAAGGTTTTGGCGATAAGCTTCCATAAAGGTTGGATCTTTAGAATAATGAGCGATTACCCTTAACTCGATTTGACTATAATCCGCAGAAACCAGGACATTGTCAGCGTCTGCAGGAACAAATGCACCCCTTATTCTACGGCCTTCTTCCGTCCGAATCGGAATATTTTGCAGATTGGGTTTGTCAGATGCCAAACGACCGGTGGCAGCTGAAGTTTGACGAAAAGATGAATGAATTCGCCCGGTTTTAGTATTGATAAACGTCGGCAATTGATCAACATATGTATTTTTTAGTTTATTCAATTCCCGATATTGAAGAATAACTTTTGGTAAGGGATGTTCCAACATTTTTTCCAGGGTTTCCTCGCCTGTTGATAACTTATTACCCAGTTTTATTTTTTTAGGTTTAACTTTACAGAGTTCATGGACCTTTAGTTTATTGTATAATACATTCTGCAACTCAACGATTGAATTTATGTTGAATCGTTCCCCCGATAGTTCAAAAATGTTTTCACTGATAGCTTCTAATCTTAAAGTAAATTCATCTGAAATCTTCTTCAGAATATCCACATCGATATTAACACCACCCATCTCCAATATCGCTAGCACTTCAGCTAAGCGAATTTCTACAAATTGATAAGTATTGATCATCTGCGTCCGGTTCAATTGCTGAAGCAAATGATCATAAAGACGCCACAATTGCCCGGTAGATTCGCAGTAGGCTTTGTAAAAATCAGCTTCAGATTCAAGAACCGTTTGTCCGTCATCTGGTTTATTTTTCTTAAAAGGCACAAAGTACTGTTTTTTATAATTCAGCTGGCGAAAGGCGATTCCTTCCAGGCTATAATCCCTTTCATCAGATTCTACCAAATGCGCTGCTAACATCACATCCATAATATTACTGCCAGTTTTAATATCGTCATGCCATAACAATTGAAGCAGGTGTTTCCAGTTATAAACCACTTTAGGAAAAACCGGGGATTCAATAAAAGGTTTTAATTTCTGAAATATTGCCTGTCTGTGGTCAGAAAACGTAGGATCTTCAAAATTCAGATACCAGGCTTCTGAAGATTTATTCGATAAAACCAGGCCTACTATTTCACTATTTATAAAGCTTTCTCCTTTTTTAATCACATCAAGTGCCAGGGGTTCTGATGGAACAATAGAATCAACCAATTTATCAAATTCATCCTGGGTCTGGATAGCAATGGATTTTTGTTCTAATGTTTTTTGGGTTGTTTCAACAGGAACTTCCGTTTCAACGATTGATTCAAATGATTTAAACGATTTGCTGGAAGGAGATTTAAACTTTTTCAAGAACGATTTAAATTCCAATTCTTCCAATATTTCAATCAGAGCTTTATTTTCGGATACTTGTGTTTTTTCCAGATTTAAGTCCTGCAGGTCCACCTCAATTGGAACATTTATATCAATGGTCACCAGTTCCCGGGAAAGCAGCGCTTTCTCTCTGTCATTAATTAGTTTTTCTTTGAGTTTGTTTTTAGGTAATTGATCAATGGCTTCGTAAACGGCTGGAATTGATCCGAATTGGGTGATCAGTTTAATAGCAGTTTTTTCACCTACCCCTTTGACACCCGGAATATTATCGGAAGCATCACCCATCAAACCCAGAATATCAATAACCTGATTCGGTCGGCACGCAAATTTTTCAAATACTTGCTTAATCCCTATTTTTTGATTTTTATGATTGAACATCACATTTTTTTCTGTGACCAACTGCATATAGTCTTTATCACTGGTAACCATGACCCCTTCCATATCTTTCTCAGAGCAGATCCGCATCAAAGTGCCTATGATGTCATCAGCTTCAAAGCCCGGCATGATAATATAAGGTAAGTTTAAGGCTTCAACCAGCCTAGGTAGATAAGACAGTTGTTCAACCAGATCATCCGGCATTTTTTCCCGATTGGCTTTATATTCCGGAAATTGTTTATGACGGAAAGTAGGTTCTTTGGAATCAGAAACCACTGCCAGATAATCGGGTTTCTCTGTTTCAATGATTTTTACAATCTGTGAAAAAAAGCCATAAATGCCACTGGTATTTAATCCTTTAGAGTTGATCATCGGATTTCTGATCATGGCGAAATAGTTGCGGTATAAAATTGCCATTGAATCCAGGGCAAAAAGTTTAGCCATATTTCCTCTTGTTTTAAACTTTTACATTGCAGATCACAGGAGCATGGTCTGAAGGCTTCGATTGAGAACGATTATTCGTATCGATCATACATGAATCACAACGATTGGCCAGTGCTTTACTCATCCAAATATGATCAATCCGCATACCTTCGTTTTTCTCAAAACCTCTGGTTCGAAAATCCCACCAACTATACAACTTATCTTCTGTGTGAAAATTTCGATATACATCAGCAAGTCCCCAGTTTTTAAGTTGATCAAGAAAGGCATGTTCTTGCGGATGAAAGCTTACTCGATCTTTCATTTCCTCTGGTGAAACAACATCCCGGTCATCCGGAGCAATATT
Organism: Deltaproteobacteria bacterium; assembly: GCA_018657625.1. Lineage (GTDB taxonomy): Bacteria > SAR324 > SAR324 > XYD2-FULL-50-16 > XYD2-FULL-50-16 > JABHWU01. The sequence goes on from JABHWU010000105.1 coordinate 10,689, forward strand.
GATATCACCTAACAATACCACATTGTCATTGGTGGAAAAGGTACTGAAAACTTCTTTTTGTAAGTTTTCCAGAAACTCTAATTTGTACTGAAATTTAGGAGAATCTGTTGTCTGCCCTTGAGGAACATATACATTTAAAATATTGATGTCTTCGATTTCTACACTGATTAAACGTTTATTCTCAGCATCAAATCCTGAGAAAAAACCATACTGAACTTTTTTAATGGGCAATTTGCTTAAAACAGCAACACCATTGTAACTTTTTTGCCCATGATAAACTGAATGATATCCTACCGCTCTCAATTCCTGTTCAGGGAATTGAAAATCCTCGACCTTGGTTTCCTGTAAACACACGATATCCGGTTGTTGTTCTGCCAGCCAGGAGAGTATTAGTGGCAGGCGTACTCTAATCGAATTCACATTCCAGGTAGCTATTTTAATGGCCTGAATATTTTCGACTGCTTTCAATTGAATAAAATCGTCAGGTAATAAACATTCACTACTGGAATACACAATTGATATTGGAATATTTACAGTATCCCCCCATGTTCTCTCTACTCTCAGCCGATTCCCACGCCACTCATCATACAAAAACTTAACATGGTTTTGGTGAAAATCTTTACCGACTTGACTGGATAGTTCTGACACCAAAATCCCTTTTTTTAAATCTTCTAAAATTTCAAATTGCTCCATGTTAACCTGCTTCCTGTACAAAAATTATTGATAATTATCTATGATATCATCGAATAAAAAACCACTCATGTTCATTAGACATTTTTTTATTAAAACGATAGTTGTCGACGTTGAATTTTTTGAGTTCTGCTGGATTCGATATCCGGTTTTTAATAATAAAATTTGCCATTAGTCCCCTTGCTCTTTTAGCATAAACATGAATGCTTTTTAATTGATCGCCACGTTGCTCTTTAAAAACCGGTCTAATCATTGGAAATAGAAAGTTCTTAAGTTCTACTGATTTAAAATATTCATCTGAGGCAAGGTGAATTAAAAAGGGATATTTCTGGTCAGCTAAGCTATTTTTTAATTCATCAGCTATTTTACTACCCCAATAAGCATATAAATTTTTACAACGATTTATTTTCAGGGTAGTACCCATTTCTAATCGATAAGGCTGCATTAAATCTAACGGTCGCAATAAACCATACAGACCGGATAGGATTCTTAAATGATTCTGAGCGAATTCAAAATCCTTTTTTTTGAAAGTTACAGAATTAAGGCCAATATAAACTTCCCCCCGAAAAGTTAAAACGGCTGGTTTTGCATTCTTCTCAGTAAAGGGTTGTTTCCAATTCTGAAAACGATCTTTATTTAAGGATGCTATTTTATGATTAATGGACATTAGATTTTCGATACTTTTAACTGATTTTCTTTTCAGATTATTGATCAGTTTTTGGGACTCATCCAAAAAGCCGGGTATCGTCGGCTCAAATGTGTATTTTGCTGGTTTTAAATCTAAATTTTTTGCAGGAGATAAAACGACAATCATATTTACTCTCTATTTTACATTTCGGGTTAATTCACTGCTTATCCAACAGGAATGTCGTTCATTTAATTTTTCTATAGTAGTTTTCATATTGATTGCCCCTATCAGTATGCTGAGCACTGAATTTGCGATGCTTTGAGCAAAGAACGAAGCATACTAGCGATTTTACCCTTCGACTTCGCTCAGGGTACTGTTAAAAAGATGGGTTCGGGCAATAGCTTCTTTATAAAACAAGATTCAATCCAATTGAAAACTGCTATATATTTGTTGTTTTAAATCTTTAACTTTTAATCTAAGGCATTTTTTCCAACTAAACAATACCTACCTATATCAACATTATTCAATATAGCCCTCTTAACCTATCAGCACCTGTTGCAAAGAAAGTGTCATAAGCACGTCATTTTTTATTTCTTCCACTGCATTTTGCTAATATGTAATTAAATCAGATAAGAATGTTTACCTTAACTATTTCATAATATTCAACAGGTTTAAATTCCAGCTAAGGGTCAAGAATAAACATTATCATCCTCTGTTACATTTGATTACAAACTTTAACGAATGATTCATGCTTTATCAAAACTTTTAAACTAGCTTAGTATTATCTTTTAGCAGTTAAACTATAAATTAGAATGAAACAGGTTAAATACTATGACTAATAAATATCAATTAAAACATATCATCTTAGGGTTCATACTTGTAAGCTTCTCAGGAATGCTCTTTGGGCAAACACAGGGAATCAGTGTCAAAGTAATGGAACTTGTTCCTCAAAAACTGGTAGTCAAAAAAGAGTACATTGGTCATTTGGAACCGCTGGAACGGGTTACCATAAAGTCTGAAACAGCCGGTACAGTTGAAGCTGTATTTTTTGATGAAGGTAAAGTGGTCAACAAAGGTGAGGTCTTGGTACATATCTCCACCGAAAAACTGACACTGGATGTTGACATAGCTAAAGCAAATTATCGCTTGGCGAACACCAATTACCAAACTGAAAAGATGCTTCTTGATAAAAAAATGGCAGATAAACGTCTTCAAATTTCAGAATCTCAGGCACTTGAAGACCTAGCCATAGCGGAATCAGACTATCTGGCAGAAAAGCAACTGGTAGATAAGGACATTACCTTTAAACGCCTGCAAATGGAAAAGCGAAATGCCAACTCTGCCTTTCAACTGGCTGAACTCAATTACCAAACACAAAAAATGTTGGCTGATCAGGATATCTCATTGCAAAAAGCCAAACTAAACTTGAACCAGGCCCAGGCCAATTATAATTTAGCCAAATCCAATTGCGATAAAGAAAAAGGATTGTTAGATAAACAACTCTCCAGTCAATCTAATTTTGATATTGTTGCCAATACACTGGAAAATAGGCGTATTGCTCTTGTTTTAGCTAATATAGAGCTCGAAAGAGTAAAAGTCCAAACTGATCAAATTCAATTGGAATCCTTTCTCAACCAACGGGATGCTGCCAAAATAAATTTGGAACTAGTGGAGCTGGACCTGGAAAATTACACCGTAAAAAATGATAATTGGAAACTAAAATCCTATAAGACTGTTTGGGAGAATGCTAGATTAAAATTAGCACAAATCCGAATAGATTTAGAAGAATCAGCCAGTAAGTCTAATCAAGTCAAACTGGAGTCTTTTCGAAATGCCCGTGACGTCAACAAAGTACAACTGGATCTGGCTTTGTTGAATTTGGAAAAATCAAAAATTAAAGCACCGTTTACTGGTGTTGTTAAACGTAAATATGCTCAAAATGGTGGATATCTAAAGTTAGGAGAAAACTTATTAGAGATCATGGACATATCCAGTGTACTGGCCAAAATCAACATCCCTGAAAAGGATATTCAATACCTTAAACGGGGAAAGATAGTAAAAATTACATTAGACGCACTACCGGATCAGATTTTAAAAGGTAGTATAAAAACCATTGGCTTAGAAGCCGATATAAAAAGCAGAAGTTTTCCGGCAGAAGTCATTGTCGATAATTCAGACAGGAACCTCCTACCAGGGATGATGACAAGGGCTGAAACCATCGCTCTTTCACTTTCAAAGCAGATTATGATTCCTTCCCATGCTGTTTTGGAAAGGGAATATGGTAAAGTCGTATTTATCGTGGAAAACGGTAAAGCTGTAGAAAAAAATGTTTCATTGGGAACATCAGTCGAAAATAAAGTCCAGGTACTTTCCGGATTAGACGTTGGTGATCGTTTAGTTGTATCCAGTCAACAGTTTATTGCCAATAATGATATTATCAACATCATTGCCACCTCTAAACAGCTCGTTCAAAGATAAGTTAAATCCACCTATCCCGATATGTGTTATCCAATCTTAATCGGGATAGGTGGGTCAAAAATAAACGAAGGAAAATAAGAAAATGAAATTTAAAATTAGCGAATTAGCGGTTAAAAAACCGACTACTATATTTATGCTCCTATTACTAATCGTAATCGTCGGTTTTACCTCTTATCGAGCTATGCCCAAAGAGTCTTTTCCTGATGTTACCTTTAATCATTTATTCATCTCCGTTCCTTATCCCGGTGCATCCTCAAGTGAAGTGGAAGCCCAGATAACCAATAAAGTTGAAGAAGAACTCCAGGATTTAGAAGACCTGGAAGGGATCACATCCACTTCAAAAAACGGGTCCACAACCATTGATATTGAATATATACAGGGAACAGATCTGGAAAAATCCAAAGCCGACATCCGTGATGCACTGGAGAAAGTTAAAGCTGACTTACCGGATGATGGAAATGAGTGGGTAATATCTGATTTCAGCCCGGCAGACCGACCGATAATGACAATTAACATCTCAGGAGAGGTTGGATTATATGAATTAAAAAACAAAGCCGAAGATCTGAAAAATCGACTGAAACGAATACCTAACATTGCTGAAATTGATCGGATAGGAGGTCTTGAAAAAGAAGTTAAGGTACAGGTCAATCCTAAAAAATTACAATACTACAAAATTGATTTGAATCTTATTTCTGCCACGATATCCAACGGAAATAAAGATATCCCAGGAGGCAGCATCGATGTGGGTCCAATGGAGTATCAAATTCGGATCCCTGGTGAAGTCAAAACGGTAGAAGAAATCAAAAACATGGTAGTTTCATATTCTGAAAATGGACCGGTATACATCAAGGATTTGGCAGATGTTGAATTTACATTTAAAGAACTGACCAATCGTTCACGGTTAAACGGGACGGAATCTGTTTCCCTGGATGTTAAAAAAGTAGTCGGCGCGGATATGGGGTCCATTTCTGACACGGTAAAAAAAATCCTCCAACAGGAACAAAAAAGGGTGGGTGATAAGATCCATTACAATATTTTAGGTGACCAATCAATCGATGTGGCAGACGGGGTAGACGATTTGGAAAACAACATTCTCACCGGTGTGCTGTTTGTTTTTATCGTATTGATACTGTTTTTAGGTATTAGGAATGCTTCATTTGTAGGAACGGCCATCCCTTTATCCATGTTATTGAGCTTTATCATTCTTTATTTCATGGATATGACCTTAAACAAAATAGTTTTATTCGCATTAATTGTATCGCTGGGAATGTTGGTTGATAATGCCATTGTGGTTGTTGAAAATATTTTTCGCCATGTCAATACCGGTAAAAATCGTATTGATGCTACAATTATTGGTGTTAGCGAAGTTGCGGCCCCGGTAATCGCTTCCACACTCACCACTTTGTTAGCTTTTATCCCGATTCTGTTTATGCCGAATGTTATTGGAGATGTTTTTAGCTTCCTACCTAAAACTCTACTCGTTACACTCTCCTGTTCCTTAGTCGTTGGTTTAATTTTTAATCCGGTATTGTGTTCCACCATGATGCCCTTACCGAAAAAAACCATTGAAACCGATGAAGTCAAACTCGTCAATCGGTCTAAATTCCTGAAAAGGTACCGTAAAATCCTGGAACTGGCACTCAATCATCCGCTGAAAACCTTATTAATCATCGGCCTTTTTTGGTGGGGAATGGTGTTTTTATATTTTGGTGTCAGCAATCCATCTGTCAAAGTGGAATTTTTCCCAAAAAGTGAACCTGAATCCGCAAAAATTACCATCGCCACACCAGAGGGAACAACATTGGAAGCAGCTGATCAGCTAGTGAAGGAGATCGAAAACAGAATTCAACCCTTTGCAAAACATGCTGATTCCATCGTCAGTAATATTAAAAAAACCGACAGTACCATTACGCTTAATTTTCCTTCATGGGAAAAATGGGAAGAATTAAGACCTTTGGAAGTCATTGATGAAATCCAAAAAATTATACCTGAGTTTTCAGGAGCAGAAATCAGAGTGACAGCAACGGGTGGAGGCCCTCCTTCTGGTAAAGATGTTCAAATCGAACTGCTTGGTAATCAGTTTTCTGACTTAAGGGAGATGTCTGCTAAAATTGAAAACCTGATAAAAAATACCAAAGGACTTGTAAACCTGGAAAATAGTTTTAATACCAGTCGCGCCGAAATTCAAATTATTGTGGATCGGGAAAAAATTGCTCAACACGGGTTGAGCGTAAAAGATGTAGCTATGATCGTTAACATGTCATTTCAAGGAATGAATGTCTCTGAATACCGCATCGGAGTTAATGATTATGATATTGTATTGAAACTGGACAAGCGTTATCGACAGTCACAAAACGATCTAAGCGCACTGTATATAACAACTCCCTTGGGCTATCAGGTTGCTTTAAGCGAGCTGGCCAGAATTGAAAAACACCCGGCTATCGGAACGATTAGTCATTTGGACCTGGAAAGAAAAGCGACGATTATGGGTGATGCTTCAAAGCATCGTTCAGGAGCAGAAGTATTAAAGGAAATTCAGAAAAAACTGGCGCCCCTCACGGATGAAATTGAAAGTAAGGGAATGCGAATTCAGTATGCGGGCGCTAACAAATTGCAGAATGAAGCCCAGGGATTTTTAGTTCAAAGTTTCTTTGTCGCACTATTCTTGATTTTTATGGTCCTGGTTTCTCAGTTTGATTCCCTGATATTACCTTTTATTATATTAGCCTCTGTATTGGCCTCTTTTAGTGGTGTTATGCTAGGGTTTTCCATTCATGATCAACCGTTAAGTATTATGGTGGGAGGCATCGGTGTCATTGCGTTGGCTGGAGTCGTTGTTAATAATGCAATCGTATTGATCGATTATATTGGTCAGTTGAGGAAGAAAGGACATGATATGCGGGAAGCGATCATTCTATCAGGAATGACCAGGCTGCGACCGGTTTTACTAACAGCTGTTACCACAATGTTGGGGATGCTTCCCATTACAATTGGTATGGAGATTAACTTCTATCAATGGCCATTTGTATTTTTTGGATCAGAGAGCGGAGCCATGTGGAAGCCTTTGAATGTGACAGTATTATACGGAATTGGGGTCGCAACATTTTTGACATTATTCATGGTGCCAACTTTGTACTACCTGGCAGAATCAGGAAAAGAGAATGTAAAAAAACTATTTAGAGGTAACAAACAAAAGAAATCCACTTTTACAAGTCGATCACTTAGAAAACTCTTCTCCAGATAAAAGATAGCCTATTATGCACTGTCTACAGACTACCAAATACCGGTTTTAAGCAGCGAAAAGGGAACCTGGACTATCGCCCCCTTTTTTGATTCCGGTTTATTGGTCCAGCAAATTGATAACAAAACTGTCAACTATCACTCCTATGGAATTGGTAGCTATTTTTTCCTCAAAAAAATAGCTATTCCTGGCATTGGGCTAGTCATCGGGACCAACACCGAATACCAGGATAGCTTTTTTAAATTCACTATCGGTTTTGATATCTAATTTGCACGTTCCCACTCTTCAACTTCCGCTTCTTCCAATTCTTCCCAACCGCTGATCATAGCTTTGATATGAGCAAAAAGGGAGTGACCGGTTGTTGTCATATAAACATGAATGATAACAAATGAAAGGATCGCAAATGCACCGGCAACGTGCAGAAAAGCCATCACACCCAGAGATAAAAAATCGATCCCCCAATCCGCCCAATTGTTATAACCCCAGTATAAAAACCCAGTTAGCATTTGTACAGGCAATAGTAGGGCAGCCAATACAAGATAAATGATTCTTTGCAAAGGATTATGCTTGGCATGTTTTTTCTTTGGAACCGGGTGAGTTTCTCCTTTAAAAATCCCATGGACATAATACCACATAACTTCCAGGATTTTCTTTGTGGTTGGAATATATTGCTTCCACTCTCCGGTGGTTAATAGCCAGAAAATAAAAAAGAAAAAGGCAATCAACCAGCCTAACCCCACCCAACTATGAATATTCACAGCCTTTCCAAATCCGAAAAGGTGGTATTCGTTATGGATTTCAAAACCCGTAAGTAATAATATAAATATTAATACCATTTGTACCCAATGCCAAAACCGCTCATAACGGGTATAAAGATATGTATTTATCTTTTTTTTCTTCATTACTAATCCTCCTTTGAATTACTGCGGATTCCAATAACGATACGACCCAATGCATGGAAAATAATTCCCAGAAAAGATAAAGCAATGACTATCCATCCGATGGTATCCAAAATGGAAAATTGATCCCGTCCGGGCATATAAAAACCTGATAACTTGGCTAAACGACTCCCTTCACTCTTGTGGCATTCCTGACAACGCACCACATTTTCTTTAGGCGCAACCATATGGGTGATCGGGAACACATAACTGGTTTCAACAAAATCAAATTCACCTGAATAGGGAAGTCCTATATAATCCTGCCCAAATTTGATGGCGTTATTCCAATCAAATTTTTTCCAGTAAGCTGATTTATCAGTTTTTCCTTTTGGAAACAAATGAGGAGCAACCAGAGTTTTGTTCACTTTATCATAGGGCTGTTTTGCGGTGTGAACTTTAAAAGGAAAGATCCTTGAATTAGGATCATTCTGATTACCGACCGGAGGGTTTATCATCACCGAACCCGTCGGATCAATAGTATCCTTCAGGGTTAAATGAGTGAGTGATCCGTTATACCACAAATATTCAGGTTTAACGTTTTTCTCCCATGTCATATCTCCTTTTTTAGTATCATAAGCATTTTTTCCAAATTTATCTTTAATAACAAATGGTTTACCCCCTTTTTTCTTACCAGCTGTAGACCAATCCCACCTAACTTTAGTCGGGTTAACCCTTGCGAATTTTGGAATATGACAAGCTTGACAGGCCACCTTATCAGTATGATCATTCGCTTTTGCGTTTACTTTATGAGGAACGTCACTATGACAAGATACGCAAGTTATTTTAGGTGTCAAATCATCCTCAATTAATGACTTTCGTTCTTCCGCAGCTGGTGTGGTATAGACTCTACCGGCGATATTATGAAGTGTGGTAGAATGACATCGCGTACAATCAAAATCTTGTCCGTCAATACCCATATGAACGTCCAGATGTTTATCCGGTTTCACCAGGGATGAGTCTAAATCTCCATGCTTAACACCATCACCACCACCTCCGTAAAAATGGCAGGTCCCACAATTTTTACGATTCGGTCGTGAAACGCTTTGCGCGGTCTTATTCCAATCCGGGGGGTTATATGTTTTTTTATTCCCCTTAAATACAGTGGGTTTCGATACTGGGTTCCCGGCACCGGCAGGAAATTTTTTATATTTACCTGTTGTTTCATGGCAAACCAAACAATCTACTTTACTTTGATCACTAAAATCGAAATCCTTGCCTTTCCAACCATAACCGGCATGACAAGATGTGCAACGAGCCTCGTTGCTTTGGATATTAATTCAGAAGTTGTTTACGGATAAACCACCCTTTCCCAATTGGGCACTTTCTTCAGTATGGGGGTCTCGCCAGGTCCAGTGAATTGTCTTTTGGAACTGCATAGCTGCTTCCGAATGACAACTCAGGCAAGCCTTTGTTACTTCCGGACCTGTCTTGAAATCCTGTTTCAATATTTCATGCTTTGAATGGTCTGCGGTAATCCAAAGCTGTTTACCCTTCGTAGCCTGCTTAGCCATTGTTCGACCGGGAGCTGTTTGTCCTAAAATACTTGTCGGTATAAAACACACCGCCAAAAGACAGCACATCATCGGAACGAAAATAAAGCCGGCACGACGGTATCTTACATGCCTCATCATATCTCCTTTAATGAAAATTACAATCGCAAGAATAAAAACAATTGCAGATTATTATAGTAGAAGACGAAATAAAAAACAAAAAAATAAAATGTTTACTAAACTAGTGATCATTTATTTTTGATGCCTTCTCTTTTTATTAGTTACTTTCAATATTGCAAAAATAAAATAATATCAATTAATCACAAGCTCAATATCCATAAATAAATCTGCCTTAGCGATAACGAGCAGAAGCTATTTATTCTGAAATATTAGCATCAATTAACGGATACCAATGTCAATAATTAGTAAATCAAAGACTGATAATTGCTGCAATTTTAAAAAAAATTTCAAATACTGAACTAAAGAGAATCAGGTAAATGCTATGATTAAATATTATAGGGTAACAAATTTATTGATATTGTGGTCATTCGATTTTGCCGATATACTTTGATTATATTTTAAATGATTACTTGAGCGTCTAAATTTCTCAGTAACTTATAAAAACTCTCGACGCTCAAGTTGATTAGACTTTTTAGGTAGCTGTCATTTCATTAAAAAAAAAGTCGGATCCGCTTCGCTTGATCCGACCTCCGATTTTATTAGTATCGACTTAAAGCTCTTTTAAAAGCCCTTAAATGGTTTTGTGATGCTTTCATCAAACGTTCGAAAACATCTCTGACGTCACCGGGTAACTCCTGTTTTAAAAAAAGCTGGTACATATTGATATTATCAATTTCTGCCTGTACACCTGCCTTCAAAGAGTCTTTCACAGACCCGGTTTCAATCAAATGATTGGCAGCTATATCTTGTGGAACAGAAATATTATGTGTATTAAAAACCGGAATCAACATTTCAATATGTCTTTTTTCTGCTTTTATAATATTAGAAAATGGACGTTTATTCCCAAATTTTTCAATAATATAGCGATACTCTGCCTGAGCCAGATATTCATCCTGAATGGCGTAATTTAACATTTTCGTTAAATTCAATGTTGTTTCACTACTGGCCCCTTTTGCCCCAAAATTGGTTCCAGCGAAAATTGTTAAATTGAAAAATGCTAAAATTAATATGCTATTGGACAATATCTTTATAAAAGTTTTCATGGGTTTTCTCCTGTTAAAATAATTTTTTATTTCAATTTACTAAATCGGGTAAAATAAACGAAAAAACAATGCGATAACTCAAATCAGAATACCATACTGAGTTTCAACTCTATCGTTTTTCTGATTAAGTTAAATTTAGAATAAAAATTAATTGTGAAGAAAATAAGTAGATAATATGGGAAGTTTGTGTTTAACTACAACCCTGGCTCGCACCACAGGTTTGACAAACATGGCAGGTGCCTGTTCTCAGAAAAAAAATACTGCCACAATCACTACAAGGGGCATAATCAGTTGTTTCTACCGTTTGTTTTTTATTAATTTGTGATTTTGACGACTCTCTTGAAATTTCCCAGTCTGTTATAACATCTTGTCCGCGAGCCTCCCGAAATTTATTGATTCTTGATAATGCTTTTTCAATTTGGGTATCCTGATAGTTATTTTTTAAACTCAAAATGGCTTTCATCTCTAATGTGCTGAAAAGGTTATTAATTTAGTGAACATATGTATACTTTATCAGCATAAAAAAACAGATGTCAATCAAGAAAATAAATCAAAGCTTTGCCAATTGATTTACTTAAGTTTTTTTTCAAGTTAATCACAGCACACTTTATGGAACCAGAGTAATAATTGCTTATAACTTCAGAAAGCGGATGCTACATATTGATTGTAGGCGTATATCAATTACCGGAAAACAATTCTACTGATAAAGCGTGCAATGTTGGGCCGGCATATTCATCAATTAAAACATCACATTGTTGATCATAGGGAGTATCGCTTAAATTAATGATTACCAAAAAAGCGCCATTTTCTTTGGCATAGCCTGGTAATAAACTGGCGGGTTGGACCAATAATGTAGACCCTATGACCATAAAAAAATCACTATTTCTAGCTAACTCAACCGATTGTTTCATTTCATCTTCCGGCATTTGCTGACCAAAAGAAATAGTATCCGGTTTTAAAAATCCGCCACAATCGCATTCAGGTGCCAGATCACCAGTTTCAATCCTTTTTTGTGCCTCGTGAATGGAACTGATTTGATGACAACTCATACAACACACTCGCATGGTATTTCCGTGTAATTCAATAACTTTAGATTCCGGGACACCAGCCGCCTGATGCAAACCATCAATATTTTGAGTAATAATGGTATCAATCCATCCATGTTCAATTAGCTTCGCAAGAGCAATATGCGCCCGATTTGGTTTAGCCTGGATCAATTCCGGATACATTTCAAATTTTCTTTTCCAATATTCAACACGTGCTGATTTGGAACGTATAAACTCATCATAATAAACCGGTTGATATTGATCCCAAATACCACCTTTACTGCGGTAGTCAGAAATACCACTTTCAGTGGAAATACCGGCTCCGGTAAATACAATATTCTTTCCACCTTTTTGGATATTTTGTACAATCGTCTGGAGTTTTGCGTTCATAATTGTCCCCCTGATGTCAGATAACTGGATTGTTTCAGATTTTTTTATTATCAGCCAATCTTGCCTAAATAATCAACCTGTGAATCAAATTTTAATTTTGCTTTTCCTTTTGACGCAAACCACAAAATTACAGAACATATACAGATCAAAAATTCCGGTAAAAATTGATAAATCTTAAGGATAACATGGCTAAAGTAGCGATGAAAAATGTACTTCCTGTGTTTCAATGTGCCCGATAACCCCAAAAGCTATTAACTGGAATCAGGAGAATAAATAAATTCCACCAGTTTACAATTATGACCTCTGCATCCGTTGTGATTGTTGTCAGGAATTATGCCCGGACAGTGCTATTGAATTAATAAAACCCTTGATCCGAAAAGTATTTGGCCTTTTTAGATAATTTTTTGAATTTCAGTCGTTTATCAACTTTAAATATGACTCGCAGTTTATCAAAAGATGAATAAGGAATTTGACAAAACACTCGGTGTAGATTTCATCCAATCAGTACCCAAAAAACCTGGTGTTTATATTTTTCGCAATATTGATAATTCCGTAATATATATTGGAAAAGCTAAAGATTTAAGAAACCGATTAGCACAGTATAAAAATACAACCAGAAAGAAAAATCATCGAAAAATGCGCACCATCGTCAAAGAAGCAACTAGTATAGAACTTAAAATCTGTCTTTCTGAAAAAGAAGCATTACTACTGGAAAACCAATTAATTCAAAATTTTAAACCCGAATTTAATGTATCCGGAGCATATTCATTTTTGTATCCCTGTTTAGGCATCGCAAGGCACTACAAAAAACCAAAATGGATGGGGATATGCTATACAACGAACCCTGAAGCTTTTCAGGATTCTGCTTTCGAGTTATTTGGTACCTTCCGTTCTAGGGAAATTGTACTGGAAGCTTATCGATCACTAAATACTTTAATTGGTTTTTTTGCTCACAAAGACTTTCAGGAAAAGAATCAATATAGTGAAATATCCTATTCAAGTGTTTTTATATACAGACAAGTTGATCCATCATTACAAAAGGATTTGATGAGGCTCTTTCGGGGAGAATCAGAAGGTGGTCTGGAAACTCTGATAGATATCTTACTGGAAAACCCAAACGCCAGAAAAGAAGCAGCCGATATTCAGGGCCATCTGAAAAACATCAAACGATTTTATCGCAAAGAAGCTCAAAAACTTCGTATCATGCAAGATAAATTAAAAATCAAACACTGCTTTATCCCGCAACAAGATCGTGATCCTTTATTTATCCAATGCCAAAATTAAAATCAGATGAGACTATTTATTGATGGAGATTCGGGATAATGGGGTTATTACAGGAGGACCAGCACCCTTTAGCCAAAAAGATGCTATTAAATTTGCTAACAAACTCGATCATTTTTTGACAAAACAACAGCGGCAATAAAAATTTTATTTTCCTGGTAACGTTTGACTAACGTTACCTTTACTGGGTAACGGAAAGTAACGGAGTCTCCTAAAGCAAAATTTAAATTGTAACATAATCCACTCCCCCTATTGATCATTATTCCCAGACATCTCAAACATGAACTAAAATGGGCATACTCAATGCAAAAGGCTTCTATCTTAAAAAAGTTTATCAGCAAGCAAAATTTCTTTAGATAATCCCTGCAAAAAAGGATAAAAATGTGGAAATACCTAAGTATTATTAACAAAAATCTTGTTGTCGCGATACCCATGATGATGTTTTTTGGGTTTATTTACGGCCTCAACTTTCAGGTGGGGTTTTTAAAAAACCTCATTCTACCATTTACCTTTTTTATGGTATTTCCTATGATGGTTACCTTAAAAATCAAAAAAGTCTTTGAAGGCGGTGATACTAAAGCTCAATTACTTACCCAGGGAATCAATTTTGGAATTATCCCATTTATCGCCTTTGGTCTCGGTAGTTTCTTTTTTGTAGATCGACCGTTTATGGCCTTAGGCTTATTATTGGCCGGGTTGCTGCCAACCAGCGGAATGACAATTTCCTGGACTGGGTTTGCCAAGGGTAACGTTGAAGCGGCCATTAAAATGACAGTGATCGGATTAATCATTGGATCCATCGCCACTCCTTTTTATGTAAAGTTTCTCATGGGTGCCAATCTGGATGTCAATATAATGGCCATCATGAAACAAATTGTCGTGATTGTTCTTCTACCTATGGTTGCTGGTTTCCTTACCCAACAGTATCTTGTTAAAAAACTGGGTCAAAGCGTTTTTCAAAAAAAATGGGCGCCACGTTTCCCAGGCATGGCAATTATTGGTGTTTTGGGGATTGTTTTTGTAGCAATCGCCCTAAAAGCAACAGCCATTGCTGACTCACCTCAAATGTTAATGATGATTATAGTACCGCTTTTAATTATTTATGTTATTAATTATTTATTAGCTACTATTGTTGGTAAGATTTTTCTACCGGAAAGAGATGCCATTGCATTAGTCTACGGATCTGTGATGCGCAACCTCTCAATAGCACTTGCTATTTCAATCAACGCCTTTGGCTCTCAGGGATCTAGCGCAGCTTTGGTAATCGCTGTTGCTTACATCATTCAAGTACAATCCGCGGCCTGGTATGTGAAATTTACTGATAAACTATTTTTACGAAAAAAAATTCCTGCTACCAATTAGATTAATAAAATTTTATAATATAAAAGAACTTCCAATCATAAACTAAATTTATTTAATAATCTTAACAACATAAAATTATGGATATTTATCAATTGATTCAACAAAACCTCCCTTATATTTTATCATTATTATTAATGCTCTTCATGTTTAAAAACCTAATATTAGCTAAGGTCTATAAACTTGAAACAATCTCAACAGAACACGCTTTTCATATTTTTAAGGAAAAAACAATCAATTCCATGTTTCTGGATGTGAGAACAGATTGGGAATTAAAAAGAGATCCTAAAATTAAAAAATCAAAATTTATCCCCTTATCGGAACTGTCCGGTAGGATTAATGAAATAAAAAAAGGTGGTGTCGAGAAAAAAATCGTTATTGTATGTCTTAACGGGGGCGGCAGAGCTAAAGCAGCAGGAATTAAATTGAAGAAAGCCGGCTTTTCCGATGTAAATGTGATGAAAGGTGGGATTATGAGCTGGCAAAGAGCGGATTATCCTTTATCCATCCCCAAAACCAGAAACACCAGTTTCGGTTGAGGGAGTTGTTAATTTCGCGTAGGTCTACGCAAATGTAAATATTTTATCTGTTTGAAAACGCTTACGAACCTGTTAGGCGTGTTTTCAAACAGATATTTCAAGGTACTGGATTATAATGATTGCTATATCTAATCACAATCTAAGGCATTTTACTCGGAAAGTTAAATGATGAACAAAACATATCTTTGAGAGGCCATTTCTATTTTTCCCTTCTTTATTTTTTAATAATGGTATCGGTTTTTGGATATCATTTGATTGATCCATTTCAACAAACTCCTTTTGTGTTTGCTGCCCCTGAGTTGTCACAAAATTACCGATAAAAATAGATAAAAATATTAACGCAATAACTATATTTCTTTTTGACATTATTTGGGCGCCACCATCAATAGTATTTCTATTTCTGAACAAAGCCTCCCCCGTTATAGTTTTATAATATTAAAATGTTACTACCGATAGTCTCTGAAATTATATATTCGCGACAATTTCCGCGACACAGGCCGTCACTTTTTTAGCATAAGGAATATTAATAAATTCATTCGGGCCATGGATATTGGCATGGGGTCCAAAAGCACCGGTAATAATAAATCTGGCTTTAGGGAATACTTCTTCCAACATTGTCACAAATCCAATACTACCACCAAGCCCCTGGTATATCGCCGGTTTATTAAAATAGTTTTGAGAAGCAGTATCAATCGCTTTTTTAAACTCCGGGGCATAAAAAGAAGCATCCCAACCACCTTTAGCGTCTTTGATATCCAACTCAATCTGACACTGATAAGGGGGATTCTCAGTTAAAACCTGAGCAAGGGTTTGGGCAGCGATGTCTGGATCAAGCGTGGGAGGGAATCGAAATGATAGTTTTAAACCGGAACCTGGACGCATCACATTTCCCGCATCTTTACCATCCGGAATATTATACTGACCTAAAATAGAAAGGGTGGTTTTCCAGGTATTGTCAATAATCGCATCAACAGTGTTGTCATGGACACCACTTAATCCATCAACCACCGGAAAACTGCTCATGAGCTGATCACCTATAACATCTACAACCGCTTTAATTTCATCTTTACGATGTTCAGGTAGGGCTACTTGTAGAGCTTCGGGAAGTATTTCTCCGCTAACTTCGTTTTCTATTCGGGAAAGTACCTGCCTTAAAATTCGAAATGAGGAAGGGATAATACCACTGGCAGTACCTGAATGACACCCCTCTTTTAGAACACTGACATTTAAATCGGCAATCATCATCCCTTTCAGAGATGTGGTTAACCAGAGTTGATCATAGTTTCCGGCACCGGAATCCAGGCAAATAATTGTATCCGGTTTTCCAAACAAGTCAGGATATGCGTCCAGATAGGGTGGAAAATGCATAGAACCACTTTCTTCCGAAAACTCAATAACGATCTTGATGCGAGGCAAATCTAAATTTTGTGATCGCATGGATTTAACAATAGCCATTGCCGCAAATATGGAATACCCATCATCAACCGATCCTCGACCATATAATTTTTCACCTTCCAACACTGGTTTCCAGGGACCTAGATCTTCACGCCAACCAGTCATTTCCGGTTGTTTATCCAGGTGACCGTACAGCATAACGGTCTTATCAGGATTTCCTTCTATGTCAACCACCAGAATCGGTGTTAACCCTTCGAGTTGTTTAACAATAATTTTGTCTTGTTCCCCCAGGTGCGGTTTCAACCACTGAATAACCATCTGAAGTGCTTTATCAATGTGACCGGTTAATTCCCAATCCGGATCAAAATTTGGGGACAAACATGGTATCCGAATATATTCCATCAATGTGGGAATGATCTCCCGATCCCAAAAATTATTCATAAAATTTTCGTTATTTTTATTTTGAAACATAAAACACTCCCCTACAATTTTAATTATCGATAAACAAGCTATTGATATTCTCAAATAATAAGTTGTAATAACAAAATCCAGCTTAACTATTAACCATCCATTTTTTTAAGAATAACTTCCCAAAGCTGTTTGGGCGGACCATATTTATGTGTTATCATTTCTTCCACATGAACTTTTAACCAGTATGAATTAAAAAAATATTCAATAGATTGTCTATCAAAAAATCGTTTTGACATTCCCCCTGACATAAAATAGTTAGGTTCTATTTCACTTTCCCCAAAAGCGCCGAAATGAATATCCTTAGTGGAATTTAAACGGACCATTAAAATGCCATTTTTATCAAGACATCTATGAATATCAGCCAGGACCTGATGAGTCGTGCTCTTATCAAAATAATGGAGTGACAGGCTTGCGGAAATAATTCCGAACTGTTCCCGATTAAAAGGCAATGGCTTACTAATATCATGCATTATCAATTCGGCATCAGGGGCATTTTCCTTACAAATTTCCAGAGCTTCTTTAGAAAAGTCAACTGCTGTAACCTCGAATCCCTGTTTATATAAGTATAAACTATCTAACCCACAACCACATCCTAAATCCAGGGCTTGCTTTTTTTTAATATCCAATATGTTTTGTTTCCAGCGATCCATCCATAAATCCTCTAATAAAACTACACGGCGCTTAGACTTTGGATGAAATCTTTTATTCCATATTTTATGCAGTGGTTGCTTGACCATTACTGTTTTTTGTAAATGTTAAGGAGAAAGCAAAGTTCATGATATTGTTAGGCGACCTCACCGATTAAAGCTACCTTTTATTTGTTTCTGATACAACCCCTCTTTGACATACAATAATCTAAAAAACCAATATTAGCGATAGATATGCTCTTCTTTTAGCCCCTGGATTGATTATTTGATAAAGTCAATCCTGATTGTCTATTTGTTAAATCTAACTAAAAAGTTCGCTGGTATTGAAGAAGAACTAACATATCAACAGTATTTCGTACCGATCAGGTTTCGCTCCGCGACATAAGTCATGTGGGTAGCATCATGAACAACAACATGATACCAGGGTTGATCTTTTGGAGGTTTGGAGCGTGCCATCTTATCATACCATTCTTCTGTACCCTGAAAAAATGGATCAACATCAACAATAACTCCCCGATAATCGAACAATACATGTTGAATCAATTGACCGATGGAATATTTGCAAGTGGTTCCATTCATTTAAGCAACCCCATATTAAAGTGTAGTACGCCCTCTGGTTGAGTTTGTTTTTATATTATTGTAATAATAGCTGATTTTTTATAAGCGATTTTACTTTATAGGAAGAATACAGAATATCCCCTTCTTTGTTTTTGACTTTGAATCGTTAATTTCCTATTATTATCAAAAAATACAAACAAAGAAACTCTAACAGAAGGAAGAAAATATGAACCCAGATAGTAATGTATCTGAATTACTTGAAAAAGTAGCTATATCTAATTTGAATCATCAATTTTCTGATGAAATATTTAATAATACCCTACAACTATTGTCGTTTATTGCACTGGCGGATGAGGATCTTTCTAGTGAAGAGTTTAAGATTTTGACAGATCTCAAAGGAAAATTGGGATTTACGGAAGATTCTTTAGATGAACATAGAGAATCGGATAGAAAACTTGAGATTCTAAAAATGATGGAAAGCATCATTAGTAAGATGAATCAGGGTGGCGCCGGGCAATTTCAATCGACATTTCAACAAACAGTTCAAAAATTAAAAAAAATAACAAATACTGACCAAAAAAAGATCATCCTAAAACTGGCGAAGGATATGACACGTGCTGATGGCAAAATTCACCCCAATGAAACTAAATTAATTAATATTTTAACGAATTTATGGTCGTGACTATTTTCTGTGTCATCTTATTAATAAGAATTCAATTTATTTTAATTGATATAAAAGCCGCCAAAATCTAATCTTTAACTAAAGTGGAAACCCTAAAATGGAATAATACTGCCAATCAGGTAAGATATGGCATAGGCGCAGGCACCGACCACTAACATTTCAAAACCGGATTTGAACCAGTTAACACCGGTAACGAATTTTTTCATGGCACCGCTAAGGAAAAGACCGACAACAGTTACTATAGTCGCAATATAAAAGATATCCATTGAATCCAGTGATGATTTCAATAAAATCAGATAAGGTAAGACAGGAAAACAGGCCCCAACCACAAATGCAAAGAATATTACAAACGCACTTTTTAGTCCGCTTTTATGTTCTAGTTCAGTGACTCCCAGTTCATCAATGACCATTTCCCTGGCCCATAAATCTTCGTTTTCTGTGATTTTATCAACCACCTGTTCTAATAAATTTCCGCTGAAACCTTTGTTTCGATATATTTTACGGACCTCTTCCTTTTCAATTTCAGGAATAAGTTTTATTTCAAGCCGCTCCTGGGAAATCTCATGATTATAATAGTCATTCTCACTTTTATTACTGATAAATTCCCCCGCAGCCATACTCAGCGCACCTGCGACTGTCGCAGCCAGAAGAGTGATCAGAATGATATGAGGGGGTTGACCAGCACCGGCAACACCTGCCAGCAAGGCAAATATGCTGACAACCCCATCATTCATTCCAAATGTGATCTGCCTGATTATTTCACCACCTTGTAAATGAAAGTTATCTAAAAAATCATTAGGGTGTTGAATATCTGCTGTCGATTTAACCGGTTCATAGAAAGAAGCGTCATGACCGCAAATTGGGCAATACGATGCGGGTTGGGTAGATGCTACCTTAAGGTTTCCGCATATCTTACATACATAAATGTTCAACAAATCAATATCTTCGTCTTTTTGTAAAGCCCTGTGAGCAAGTTTTAGTAATCTTGAATGGATTTTTTCAACCTCCATTGCCCATTTCATAGAAAGCCTGGCCACTGAATTCTGCTGGTTCGATGACTCAGATTTTATCAGTTTTCTGAATTCAGGATACATTTTCTTATATTCATATTCTTCACCTGCGATCGATTTTGTAAGATTTTCAAGTGTCGAACCCGATTCAAAAGGTGATGAACCCGGTATAAAATCCTCTCTTAGAGCGTTTTGGTGATTATTAATATGAATCCTTTCTGCTTCGGTCAGAGCTTTATACAGCAGTGATATATTCGGATATCCCTCACTGTCAGCTATTTCAGAGTATTGTTCATACTGTATTGAAGCATTATATTCTCCTGTAATCGCTTCTTTCAGATATTTAGAAGAAAGTTCATCTGGTTCAACACTCCTCATCAATCCTTTAAGAAGTTCTTGATTTGTTGAATTGTCTGAGTACGTCATAACCGAATTATCTCCTAAAATTATCTATTATCGTTTTTCTTTTCTAGTGGTAGGGGTCGCATTGTAAAAAACTAACGGCAAAAAAGCAAGAGTGGCCTAAATTTATAACGTATTACCCCTATCAATATGCTGAACGAAATCGAAGTATATTATCTATTTTACCCTTCGACAACAGCCGCTTTATCCAACAAGGTTTAACGTAATTGCTATGCGCTATCGTTCACAAAATTATATTTGGAATGAATCAAGGTCAGAAAACCGCTTATTGTCAGAAGTGTTCATTAAATAGAAAAAGCTGGGGTGTAAGGCCGTTTATGGATGACCGGACACCTTGTTTATCTTTAAATCGTCGAAAGAGTATTTGCTTTGTGATCAAAATAGATCAATTTGTTTGGATCATTTTTATACTGATACAAGGTATTCATTTTTACAGTTGGGCTTTCCAATTGATTAAGAGGTACAATAAAAAGATATTTTGGTTGATAGGCCCAACCACCTAGCCCGATAACCACGAAAACAGAGATACTATTACTTTTCTGATAAAGGTGAAAGCTTTCGAATTGTCTTTCATCAGACCATTTTATACCCTCAATATCATCATCGTATTTATTATACCATTTGTTTTCCACTGCTAATTGATAAGCATATTGTCCAACATCAAATTCAAATTTTAAGTTCGGTCGAATATTGGATTTTGAATATATTGTCCTTGAATTTTCATCTCCAAGCCATTCAATAAAACGAAAATATTTATTTGAATTAAACTTATTCAGTATAAATTTATCAAATTCAATACTCTCTTCAACGGAAGTTGCATTAAATGGTTGATCATTTTTTTTGTTTATTCGGTACTTTGCCTCTACTCTAAGTGACTGACTTACTGAATGTGCGTTTTTGTTCTCTTTCATCCTGGATAGGACCAAAAAGGATATCAAAAAAACTGAACCCAGGATCAATTTAACAATTGTATCTAATTCAATTGAGTAGTTTTGAAATATAAGTTTTTTTGGGGACAATAAGGTAAAATTTACATATCTGGTTTTTCCCATATAAATAATTTTAGCCCAATCAACTTTTTTACCATAACACATAATAATATTGCCAGGCTTAATTGATCCGATTACCTCTCCTTTAAAAGCATTAGATTTGGTCCTGATATCTACCTGATCCTGGTTGTTGTTCTCCATGATATTGATTGGAAAGAATAATACCATCAATAAGGACAACAGAGATATTATTGCCAGTAATGCTGTTGAAAGGCGAATCGAGCTACTCATAATTATTACTATGTTAAATGATATCTATATTTCCCAAACGTTATCAGCCGAAAAAGCTATTCCTTTATCCAAAAGAATACTATAGCACTTTGAACACTCAGTCATTCTGAGGGAATCGAAGAATCTCTTGCTAATATTTAGAAAGTCCCTTCACTAACCAGACTGTGTCACAATAGAGAAACAACGATTTATCTCGAAGCTTGTCATTTCAAACACTGAATTGCAATACTCTGGCCAGAATAAGGAATCTTTTTTTATCTCAACTAATAAGATTTCTCCTCGCCAGCTCGTCGAAATGACAAACGCAAGGTCATTGCAAACATATCACAGATTTATCTGTGTAAAACTCGAGACAACAGAGAGGTATACCATTTCGTCTGGTAAACGTAATTGCGACACGCCTTTAACGTTCATGATGACTAAAACAGAAGAAATTCTGCATTGATAATAATATAAAGTTCAATGCGATTGAAAATGGCTATAGTATTAAAAAATATATTTTGGCAAGATATAGATCAAGTAAAAACGGGGAATTACCAATTTGAATAATAGGAATATATCGATCTCAGGAAGAGAAAAAGCCTCATTTTTAATTAAAAGCTGAAAAGAATGATTTTATTTCCAATCCATTGCTATCAATATTGGGAGGGATAAATAAAATAACGTTCTTGGAATCGTGCTCACTGAAATATCAAATACTAATGAATGTACCGAAATAAGCATGATAGTAGAAATTGTATAGCTGATTAATAATGTTTTCATTGAATTTCCTGTTTTTCGTGTATTAATTAAAGTAATTAGTAAAAGTTCAAACATATAACAAAATGATATAAAACAAAGTTCAGGTTATTTATTTACATAGCAGTTCTCTTGATGATGTTTGGTAAAAAATATTACTATTCAATATTTGTAAATACGTGTTTAACATTTTCCATTTTGTATGCTATCGTTAATAAGCATATATTTCAGATGTATAAATATCTGCCATGATTACAAAACTGACATTAATAACAAAATATTACCTGTGCTTTTGTCACTTTTCGTAGAAAATGAAAGCGGTATACTTTAATGTTTTAAAAGAAGGCATCCGAAGAAAATTAAAAGAAAGGTTGTCATTTAAAACCTTTCTTTATACATCATATTGATAATTGATGGATCAAACTGATTAAATTATGGCGATAGTTATACAAAGGATCGTTAACGATAAAGGGAGATATTAATGTCTGATAAACAATGGGATGATATACTGGTTAGCGAACATGAAATGATCGAACGAGCGATGGATGTTCTAAAAAAAGAATTGAAAAAAGTTCCAAAAAAACCGTTTAATGGATTTCAGTTAAAACGGACCCTGGACTTTCTGATGGAATTTGGGGATAAAATCCACAACAAAAAAGAAGAAGATTTCTTGTTTCCCTTGATGATTAAGCGGGGAATTCCGGAAAATGGACCCATTCGGGTAATGTTGGCTGAACATGAAGCAGAACGGGCGCTACTACAAAAAATGACTGAGGAAGTCGATCAAATTGGATCTGCTTTACCGGAGGACAAAAACAGCTTTAAACAAAAAGGATTGGATTATCTGTCCATAAGGGCCGAACATATTTGGAAAGAAAACGATGTTTTATATAAAATGGGAGCTAAAGTACTGTCAGACGATGATAGGGCCGGATTGGTTACCGCATTTGAAAAACTGAATCAGGAACACTATGGTAGCGATGCCAATGAAAAATTCCTGAAAATGCTAGTAGAAGTTGAAGATGGTGGAGAAGCCCGAAAAAGCCTGGTTCATAATCTCACTTATGAACAAATCCATGCCATCATGGAATCACTCCCTTTTGAGGTAACTTTTGTCGATGCTGATGATGTTGTCGCTTATTTTAATCGTCTGGATAAAGAAAAAGTTTTTGTCAGAACCCGATCCGTTATCGGCCGAAAAGTGGAAAAATGTCATCCTGCTAAAAGCGTTCATATGGTGGAGGAGATTGTCAAAGGATTTAAGGATGGTACTATGAAAAATGCTGACTTTTGGATCGATTATAAAGACGATAAAATTCTGATTCGATATTTCCCGGTTCACAGCGAAAAAGGTGAGTACATGGGAGTACTCGAGGTTACACAGGAAGTAGCCTGGATCCAGAAACTGGAAGGTCAAAAACGTTTATTGGATTAATCGTACAAATTGAGTTTGGTTTATAGCCAGACTCATAACTCAAATATGCTAACAACACTATTTTTATCGATGACAAATTATTGATAATCTTCAGCGATTGAAATTCTTGAATCCCTTTGAGTGCATATATTTCAAATGAGAAATCTATTCAATCAATCAAGATTTCTCCTCGTTCCTCGTCGAAATGACATGGGCAAAGAAACTCGTTGTTTCTTCAGGTAATATGTTCAACCCAATTGCAAACTGCTATAGCTTTTTTATTATATCTAAAAGCGCCTGTTATCTTATGATTTATGCCCATTTATTTATTAGTTAAGTATCCTGTACCTGAGAACTAAAAACAATCCACTCATTTCCCAATGGGATAAAAAACGCCATAATAAAGGTACCGCTAATTTCATATTTTCTTGAGTGGTTTATGGGAATATGGTAATCAATTAAAAATATAATTAAAAAATCGCAATATCGCAACTACGTCCCTGTACATTTTGTCACACAAATGATAAAACCTTACACAGCGGGATTAGTTTGCGAAAATGCAAAATAATCTTGCTCACAGCCAATTATTTTGCCATTATCGAACCTAAACGCCAAATAGACGGTTTATTTCAACAAGCGAAGACGACTTCGTGTTGGATTGCAAAAAAGGTAAAAACATATGACTGACATAACAATCAAATTCAGAAAAGCAAATATTGACGATGTTTCCTCAATTGTTCAGATGCTTGCCGATGATCCTTTGGGGGCGAAACGAGAAAAATTTGAAGTTCCACTTCCTGCATCCTATATTGATGCTTTCAATTCTGTTAATGAAGACCCAAACAATGAATTAATCATCGCAGAAACCAACGAAAACGATATTGCTGGTTTCATGCAGGTAACATTCATTCCATACCTTACTTATCAAGGAAAATGGAGAGCTCTTATCGAAGGAGTCAGAGTTAATAAGAAGAATAGAAGTCAAGGAATTGGTAAACAATTGTTTCAAAGGGCAATTCAAAGAGCAAAAGATAGAAATTGCCATTTACTTCAATTGACAACAGACAAACAAAGACCTGATGCAATCAAGTTTTATGAATCTCTTGGTTTTACAGCAAGTCATGAAGGTATGAAATTTCATTTTTAAAAATGAAATTGTTTTGATACATACAAAATTACAGTTGCTTATAATTTGATGATTGTTCAGAATCCTACAAATGCATTCAGTTGACCGCAACCGACCGCGGTGAAGTAAAGAGATTTTGGCACTTTCATCTTAAATTCAGCATCGGTGCAGCGGCAACTGGTGCAGCCTTTATGCAAAAAAATAGGAAAAGTGGGAAATAAAATGTCAAAATTACTTATCGCGTTACTAATTGGTATTATTGCCGGAGCAATTGATGTTGCACCAATGATAATTCAAAAACTTGACAAATACGCAAACATATCTGCTTTCTTCCATTGGGTAGCTCTTGGAATAATCATATCGTACGTACAAATGCCAATACCAGCTTATCTAAAAGGAATCGCGGTCTCCTTGTTGGCTGTGTTGCCAATTCTGGTAATTGTCTCAAAAGAAGACAAAAAAGCCATAATTCCTATCTTGCTAATGTCTGTAATTCTTGGAGCGGGTGTTGGTATCACCACATCGAAATTTGCAAACTGAGAGGTATAACGAGCGGCTGCAGTGGGACGGCCCCGCACATTTTGTATACTGGGACGTAGTTGCGATATTGCGATTCTCCAACTTTATTTTAAATTGATTACCGTATTCCATTAAACCACTCAAGAAAATATGAAATGAATGATTTACTAGTCATTTAGAATCAGATAAATTATCTGAACATGAGATCGCCTAAACAGATCAAAATTCATTATCAAATTTTACTTTGACGAAACTTAGTAATGGAAAAAGCCAGAATACTTATTGTCGAAGATGAAGCTATTATCGAAATGGAAATTGAAAGAAATTTGCATAACTTGAAATACGAAGTTGATTATTATTGATTCGGGTGAGAAGGTAATAGAAATGGCAGAAATAGATAATCCTTTACAAGCCTTAGTAACTTTTGGACAAACATAAAAAAAGGTTTGAACTATTAAATTTGATATGTCACATCAAAAAAATAGTTTTTTAGTCTTGCTCACCTGATGCCATGCGTTTGAGAACAACAAATAACAATAGAAAAACCAATTTCTGAAAACTGACAAATTATAGTTAAATTGTAAAACTTGGGTAGAAATTAAA
>JABHWU010000123.1 GCA_018657625.1 Deltaproteobacteria bacterium
CTGACATGTTCAACCATGCCTTTTTCCTTATCGCTCACTACCAAGGCTCTTTACCTAAGCAACATAAGGTGGTTTAAAACCTGCTTCTGCAAGCCGGTTTTGAGGGACCAACCCCTCATCAATTGTACAGCATCGAATATTTCTTTGACTCAATCTAAGCAAACCAAGGAGATTGAGTCCCGCCTAATATCCGTTCTTGGCACACACATGTCCCCCAATTTTGAATCAGGGTACAGGTAACACAAAAAGTACATGTCCTTAATTCAAAATGAAAAAATCAATTTGTTAATTTATGAAAAACAAGAATAAAATCAAAGTATTATTGATTATGATGTGGATGGGGATATTGGGTATCGCTGTTTTTTATTATTGGCAGAATCAACGACCCTTAATGGACTATTTACCCCTGATACAAAGTGAAATTCTCAGCTATGGATTCCTGGCACCTGTCGTTTACATTTTATTATATTGTTTAAGGCCATTAATATTATTTCCAGCTACCTTGTTAACCACTATCTCCGGAACCCTATTTGGTCCGTATAAAGGTGTCTTATACACAATAATGGGTGAAAACATCAGTGCGAATATTGTCTATCTGCTGGGTCGTTATTTTGGTGGTGATGTTTCTTCCTTGATTAATTCAAAAATTAAAACGGCAGCACTACTGGATTGTAAATTTAAGGAAAATGGATTTTCGGCAGTATTGATCATGCGCTTAATTTACTTGCCTTTTGATATGGTCGGAATGTTAGCTGGGATGTGCAAAATCAAACAATTTGAATTTGCCCTGGCAACTTTTATAGGAATTATTCCCGGTGTTATTACCTTTGTTTATCTTGGAAGTTCATTTACGGAACCAAAGAGTATTATTATTTCTGTTATTTTCTTTGTTTTGGGTCTTCTGCTCTCCCGTTGGTTAAAAAATCGCGAGAAAATAAGTGAATGATTGTTTGATTTTATTCCAAAGTTTTAAATCATCCTCTTTTTTAAAATCTTTTGGTGTAACGATGACAATAAGGCGTCCCTCCTTTTTTATTGTAATAGTCCTGATGGTAATCTTCTGCCGGATAAAATTGCTTCATCGGTACAGTCTGTGTCGCAATTTCGTTTCCTTTCCTTATTAATATTTGTATCAAATCATTCGAAATTTTTAATTCAATCTGATCCTGATAAAAAATTACCGAACGATATTGTTCACCGATATCAGGACCTTGTCGATCGAGCTGATTGGGGTCGTGTAATTCAAAAAATAGCCTTGTTAGTGTTTCAAAATCGATGATCGTTTCATCGTATGTGACTTCTACTACTTCAGCATGTCCGCTTCTACCCGAACAAACATCCTGATAAGTCGGTTGATTTACAGTGCCACCCATATAACCTACTTTGGTTGAAATCACACCGGCTGTCTTTTTAAAATAGTACTCCGCACCCCAAAAACAACCCAATCCATAGTATGCTATTTTCATAATAGTCCTGATTATTTAGACCCAAAATCCATCGAGATAGAATTCACACAATATCTGGTATTTTTATCTGTTAAGCCTTCTCCTGTAAAGACATGACCCAGGTGAGCCCCGCATTGGTTGCAGGTAATTTCTATTCGATGACCATCAGCATCTAGCGTATTTTTAACAGCACCTTCGATGGTATCATCAAAACTTGGCCAACCACAGTGAGATGAAAACTTATCTTCTGACTGAAAAAGTGGAATACCGCATTGTTTGCAATTATAAATACCCTGTTCAAAAAAATCGTTATATTTTCCGGTGAAAGGTGGCTCAGTACCCTTTTTTAAAATCACGGTTTCTTCTGCCTGAGTCAGTTTTTTCAACTTCATTAAGATCTCCTTTAAGCAAATAAGGACTAAATTAGTCATGTTATATTTTTAACAAGTTCAAATCGCAATGTAAACCCATATCTAAGTCTTTTATTTTAACAAGCAAAACTATTTCCTTTGGGGATGGTCAGAGTTTAAAGGCTCTGCCGCACTGTCATTCTGAGCTTGCGAAGAATCTCTTTCTATGATCGATAAGATCCTTCGTCGCAAGCTCCTCAAAGATGACAATTACCAAGTTCACTACACCCCAATGTGGCAAAGTAGATAAACCCCTGTAGGGTTATTTCAATACCGTCTCCTTTGAGGGAAGGATTTTTATTAATAGACAATAACGATGAAAACTGTTTACTAAAGTCAATAGTATTTATCAGTATAAAAAAAAGTATCAATTTAAGGAGTTTTTATGGCAAAAATTAGTTCTTCTGAGAACCGTAAGATGACCAGTATTTTTGAACGCTATTTAACCTTGTGGGTGTTATTGTGTATTGTGGGTGGCGTCATACTAGGTAAATTAGCTCCAAATATTGCAAAAACCCTGGACGGTATGTCTATTTTTGTCAACGACGCTCCTGTTGTTTCAATACCGATTGCAATCTGTCTTTTTTTTATGATGTTTCCGATTATGGTAAAGATAGATTTTAGTGAAGTCATTAAGGCCGGTAAAAGTGGTAAACCGGTTTATCTGACTTTATTTGTGAATTGGGCCATAAAACCTTTTACAATGTATGGAATTGCCATTCTGTTTTTGGGGTATCTTTTAAACAGTTTTATCGGTGAAAGTGCCATGGACCTGGTAAAAATGCCATTCGGCCTTGATTTACCAGTTGGTTCAAAACACGGAGCGGGAACAGTAGTATTAAGCGACGGTTTGAAAATGTTAGAAGTACCGTTATGGAGAAGCTATCTGGCAGGTTGTATTCTGTTGGGAATTGCACCGTGTACAGCCATGGTTCTGGTATGGGGATATTTGGCCAGGGGAAATGATGGGCTGACACTGGTAATGGTGGCTATTAATTCCTTAACCATGCTTGTTTTGTATGGCGTTCTGGGAGGATTTTTACTGGGTGTCGGCCGATTACCGGTCCCATGGCAGGCTTTGTTATTATCAATTGGTATTTATGTGGCTTTGCCGTTGATTGCAGGTTATATCTCCCGTAAATATCTTATTGAAATAAAAGGAGAAACATGGTTTCGTGAAAAATTCCTTAAATTTTTAACCCCGATTACTATAATAGCGCTTTTAACAACTCTGGTGTTGTTATTTAGTTTTAAAGGTGAAGTAATTTTAAACAATCCTTTAACGATTATTTGGATCGCGATTCCCTTGTTTATTCAGACTGTTTTGGTATTCGCCATTGGTTACGGACTGGCAAAACTATTACGACTAAGCTATGATAAAGCTGCCCCTGCTGCTATGATTGGAGCATCCAATCATTTTGAAGTAGCCATTGCAACTTCAACAATGCTATTTGGGCTTTCCAGTGGCGCAGCCCTGGCGACTGTTGTAGGTGTGCTGATTGAAGTTCCTCTGATGTTAATATTAGTGAAGTTTTGCTTAAGAACCAAGCATTTTTTCCCTTAAGACAATCGTTACCATACAGGAGATTATGTCTATAACCGTTTGATAGTTCCCTGAGCGAAGTCGAAGGGCGAGCAAAGAAAGAAGGGTAAAGTAATTTTTCAATATTTAAATCCTAATACATCATTTAAGTTGTGGGGGTATCAAGCACTGAATTGCGAGAACCGCAGCAAGAACGGATCCACTAAATTTTCGTCTCCATAGTATTTACTTGCCTTGTTTTGGTAGATCCGTCGCAAGCTCCTTGATCTACCCTACGATAAAAGGATAAAAAAAAAGTTGTCGTCAAATCCGAATAAAATCAGTGGTTAATTAAACTCACCAATTCCAGTTTTCATAGTATTCCCAATTTAAAATTTGCTTCATGTCTTTCAACTCTTTAGCTTTTTCATTTAAGCTTTCCTTGATAATATCACCGGAAGATAGCAGTCCGATAACCTGATCATCTTTTTTAATCAATATCTGCCTGATTCTTAGTCCTAAAAATTTATCCATTAATTGATAGATCGAATCATCATGGTTAGCAAAAATTAGTTTTTGATGCATAAAGTTTTTGATGAATTCTTGTTTCAATTTAAGGTCACTCTTCAAACTGTATCTAATAAAATCTCTTTCTGTCCAAATACCTACGATTTCGCCATCTTTTTCAATCAAAATTGATCCAATTTTATGATGAATCATTTGCTCAATCGCCTGATATAAAGTTGCTTCTATAGAAACTGCGATGAGTTTTCGCTCATTTTTCTTTAATAAATCTTCTGCTGTTTTCATAGCAATGCCTATTTACAGGTTATAGGATTATGACTTTAATCACCGCAGACAAAATTATCCTGACCAGCTTTGCAGACAGGGCATACCCAGTCAGATGGTAAATCCTCAAACGATGTTCCGGGAGCAATCTTACTACTGGCATCCCCGGTCAATGGATCATAGACATATCCACAGACACTACAACGACAAGTATCATCTTTGACATTTACAGCTGCACGGTTGATTTCCTTATTGTATGTGGGTGCATTTTTGGGAGAAGCACCACCCTTTACATGATGATAGTAGGCATAGGTCATAGGATCAGCAGTCGTCAGTACTTTGGTATCAACAACTTCACCGACGAAGATCGAGTGTGTACTTACCAGTGTTTCTGAAATCACTCTGGCTTCCATCCAGGATATAGTATGATCTGATAAAATAGGAGCTCCTGTTTTATTTTGAATAAACTGATAGTTTTCAAATTTGTTACAATCGCGACCGCTTTTAAATCCAAAATCCCCGATCAGATCCATTGGCGTAGCTTCTTCCAGTACAGAAATTGAGAAAGATTGATATTTTTTAATAATATCATGGGTCAAATTTTTGGTATTGATGCAAATAGCAATCTGAACCGGGTCTGCCGTCACCTGCATGACACTGTTAGCAATTTGACCGTTTAGGTCCGAATCTTTTCCGGCTCCAACCACATATAAACCATAGCTAATTTTAAATAATGCACTTAAATCCATAACCCCCCCCGTGATAATTATGAGTGAATCGCATGTCCCAGAACATCCAGTGCTGCATCTTTAATAGCCTCACTAAATGATGGGTGGGCATGCGGTAATCTGGCCAAATCTTCTGAACTGGCTTTATATCCCAAAGCTGTAACGGCTTCTCCGATCATTTCGGAGGCTTTGGTTCCAAATATATGAACGCCATATATTTCATCGGTTTGGTCATTGGCAATAATTTTTACTAATCCGTCTAATTTTCCAGCGGCTTTTGCGCGCCCTAAAGCTCTAAAATGATGGGTTCCTGTTTTATAGCCTAGTTTTTTTTGTTTCACCTGTTGTTCCGTTAATCCAACACTGGCAACTTCAGGTTCTGTATAAACAACGGCTGGAATTAACTGATAATACATTTTGGGTTTTTGTCCGGACATTTGTTCAGCTACAAAAATTGCTTCTTCTATGGCTTTATGCGCTAACATGCTGCCCCCGATGACATCCCCAATAGCATAGATACCAGTTACAGAAGTTTCCAGGTTTTCATTGACAGTGATAAATCCTCTATCTGTTAAAGCCAATTTGATTTTATCCAAATTGAGACTTTGAGTGTTAGGTATTCTTCCGACTGACAATAAGCACTGATCCCCTTCAAATTCTTGCTCTGTGCCGTTTTTCCTGTTTTTGGTTAGCAACTTTATTAGGGACCCGTCAACTTTAACCGACTGTACTTCATGACCGAGCTTAAATTTAATTCCCTGCTTTTTTAAAACTCTTAGCAGTTCTTTGCTCATTGTCGTATCCATGTTAGGGATAATAGTATCCAGATATTCAATACAGGTAATAGTTGAACCCAGACGACGATAGATTGAACCAATTTCCAATCCGATGGCTCCTGCACCGATGATTAACAGTTTTTCGGGGATGTTTTTTAAACTTAGGGCTTCTGTGGATGTGATGATTTTTTTTCCATCTGCTTGTATACCGGGAAGTCCACCCGGCTTGGAACCGGTGGCAATAATGATTTTTTCACCATATAAGGATTTAAGCTGATCATTATTATCAATTTGTACCTGATGATTGTCTATAAATGAAGCCATTCCCTGGTAAACATCGATGTTGTTTTTTTTCATCAAATGGCTAACTCCCAGATTTACTTCCTTAACAATCTTATTCTTTCTGTTTTGTATTTTTTCCCAGTCGAAAGATAGCTTTTCAATTTGAATCCCATGGGTGTCAAACTGGTGTTGGGCCGATTCATAAAGGTATGATGAGTCCAACAGCGCTTTTGAGGGGATACATCCCACGTTTAAACAAGTTCCACCTAGATCGGAATATTTTTCTATGATGGCGGTTTTCAGCTTTAATTGAGCGCATTTAATGGCAGCGACATATCCACCCGGTCCGGAACCGATTACAATAACATCATATTTCATTAGTATCTCGTAATTAAAAGGTTCTTTATAAATTCAAAAGCATTTTTTCAGGTGCTTCAATTAAAGATTTTATATTTTTTAGAAAGCTAACTGAGACTTTGCCGTCAACGATTCTGTGATCATAGGAAAGTGCTATATACATCATGGGGCGAATTTCAACTTGACCTTTGATCGCCACCGGGCGATCTACAATATTATGCATTCCTAAAATACCACTTTGGGGCGGATTTAATATCGGCGTTGACATCAATGACCCAAATACACCACCATTTGTAATCGTAAATGTTCCGCCTTTCATTTCATCAATAGAAATGGACAGATTTCTGGCTTTTTCAGCCAGTGTTAAAATTTCCTTTTCCAACTCATGGAACTGTTTTGTTTCTGCATTGCGAACCACCGGAACCACCAAACCTTTTGGGGCACTGACTGATATACCGAGATCTACATAGTGGTGATACTGGATCTCGTCACCGTCTAAATAAGCATTTAAGTCGGGATATTTTTCCAATGACATAATAACGGCCTTGGAAAAAAAAGACATGAATCCCAGTTTAACCCCCCATTTATCAATAAATTGGTCTTTGTATTTTGTGCGGATTGCCATAATGCTTGACATATCTACTTCGTTAAAGGTTGTTAACATAGCCGTTTCATTTTTAACCTGGACTAAAACCTCTGCAATTTTTTTCCGTAAGGGACTTATTTTTTTTCGAATAATAGATCGTGGTTCCTGGGGTGATATCTCCTTTACTTCCCCTTTTTGCTCAGGCTGGTTGGGTTGGGTATGTTGAATCACATCTTGCTTGGTAATACGTCCATCTTTACCAGTACCAATCACTGAATCTTGATTTAATTGGCGTTCCTTAATCATTTTCTCCGCAACAATTGAGGGTGCTTTCTTTTCCGGTGTTGTAACGGCAGGTGGTTCTGGTATTAGGGAAGGAGTTGGCTTTGATTCTGGTTCATTATCCGAGCTATTTTTATCTGGGGCTGCTTCTGTAGCCGTTTTAATCATTTTTGTCTTGGCCACACTGGTATCAATTTGGCAGGCCACGGAACCAACTTCAACCGTATCTCCTTCTTTAACCTTCATGGTTACGATACCTGCTGCTTCGGCCGGGATGGTTAACGTTGCTTTTTCTGATTCTATTTCAAACAGTATCTCATCTTTTTCAACATAATCACCGTCTGCTTTGTTTAATACGGTTATGATTACTTCATTAACAGACTCTCCCGGACTGGGAATATTTACATCAAGTTTCATTTGATTCCTTTTTTATTGATTGTTTTCACCAAATACTTTCTGCATGATTTCCTGATATTCTGATTTATGCTGTTGCAGAAATCCAGTTGCTGTAGAAGCACTTTTCCTTCGATAAACCCCTTTTAAAGGACACTGATCCAAGGTCATAGCTATATATGACCAGGCACCCATATTTTCCGGCTCCTCCTGAACCCAATGCCATTTAGTATCCTTTTTATATTTTTGGAATAGGGTTTCAAAACCCAATTCCGGAAATGGATAAAGCTGTTCAAATCTGATAATTGCAGTATTGATCAGCTGACGCTCTTTAATTTCCTTTTTCAAGTCATAATATATTTTCCCGGAACATAATAAAACCTGCTCTATTTTATCCCGCTTACGGGGCGCATCTTCAATAACCTCCTGAAATGCGGTCCCTGAACTAAGATCCACAATTCCACTAACACACTCCGGATGCCTTAGTAAGCTTTTAGGTGTAAAAATAATTAAAGGTTTTCTGAATGGCCTTTTCATCTGCCGCCTTAATATGTGGAAAAAATTGGCAGGTGTGGTACAATTTGCGATTTGTATATTTTCATCAGCGCACATTGACAAATATCGTTCAATACGGGCTGATGAATGCTCAGGGCCTTGTCCTTCAAAACCGTGAGGTAATAACAGTACCAGTCCATTCATTCTATACCATTTCGATTCTGCGCTGGTAATAAATTGGTCAAACATCACCTGGGCCGTATTTGCAAAATCACCAAATTGAGCCTCCCAAATGACCAATGAATATGGCGAGGCCAGTGCAAACCCATATTCAAACCCCAGAACACCATATTCTGATAAAGGGGAATTAAAAATATTAAAAGTCGCTTGTTTTTCACTGATATGTTCGAGCGGGGTATAAGTATCTACAGATTCATCAATCGTTACAACCGCATGTCGGTGTGAGAAGGTACCCCGTTGTGAATCCTGACCACTGATACGGATTGGTGTCCCCTCCTCCAGTAAACTGGCATACGCCAGTAATTCTGCAGTAGCCCAGTCTACTTTACCAATATGGACAGCATTTTCCTCCCTGGTTTGGAATAACTTACGAATTTTTGGAAAAAACTTCTTATCCTTCGGCAGAAAATTAACCCGATGGGCATACGACTTTAAACGACTGATATCAACACCTGTTTTTGGAGAATCCATAAAGTCGGTTTCAAAGGATCGGCGCAGATTTTTCCAACTACCTTTCAAAAACCGACCCGGAAGTTCTGACCGATTGATTTCTTTTGATAATTTTAAACATTTTTCCAGTTCTGTATTGATGGTATCAATGACTTGCTGAGATTCCTGTTTGGAAACGGATTTTTCTGCGTCCAGTTGACGGATATATATTTCCAGCGGATTTAAATGCTGCTGAATCGTTTTATAAAGTGTCGGTTGTGTAAAACGGGGTTCATCCCCTTCATTATGTCCATATCGGCGATATCCCATGATATCAATAAAAACATCTCTGTTAAACGTTTGACGATATTTTAAAGCCAGATTAATGACATAAACGACAGCTTCAATGTCATCACCATTGACATGGAAAACAGGTGACAAAGTCACTTTAGCTACATCAGTACAATAAGTGCTGGAGCGACCATCCTGAAAATTGGTTGTAAAACCGACCTGGTTATTCAAAACGATATGAACGGTGCCACCGGTTTTATAACCATTCAGTTGGGCTAGTTGTACGATTTCATAGACATTTCCCTGACCAGAAATCGCAGCATCTCCGTGAATCAGTATTGGGAGAACTTTGTTTAAATTGCTATTATATTTTCGTTCAGCCAGAGCCCGGGTTTTGCCTTCAACTAATCCATTGACAGCCTCTAAATGCGATGGATTGACTTCCAAGGTCAGTTTGATTTTATTATTATTATCCGTAACGACTTCCTTAGCGTATCCCAGGTGATACTTAACATCACCGACATAATTAGTTAGGTTATAGCCGATTCCGACATACTCAAAAAATATTTGCTCATAGGGTTTTTGGAGAATATTGGCTAAAACATTGAGGCGACCACGATGAGCCATCCCCATGACCACGTCTTTGATACCCAAATCCGAACTATAATCAATCAATGTTTGTAATGCTGGAATAAGGGCTTCTACTCCTTCCAGAGAAAATCGTTTTTGAGCGATGAATTTCTTACCCAGAAATTCTTCGAACAAAACCCCTTGCGCCAGTTTATCCAATATTCTTAATTTTTCTTTTTTAGAAAAACTGGCTTGATTACAATTACTCTCTATCTGTTTTTGAATCCAGTTTACTCTTTTGGGTTCCCGAATATACATATATTCGACACCAATAGCATGACAATATGTTTTTTGAAGGTTGTCCCTAATTTCGTGTAAGGTGGCATTTTTTAAACCTAACATTTCACCAGCTAAAAAAATAGTATCCAGATCCTTAGCGCTTAAATTAAAAGCCTCAATTGTAGGTGGTTCTTCATACTTAACATTTGTACGGACCGGATTTGTTTTGGTAAACAAATGCCCGCGCTGCCGGTAGGCCTGAATTAATTGATGAACACTTTCCTCTTTTTGAATTTGTTTTTGGTGGAGTGCTATTCCAGATTGAAGCTCACTTCCGGGTTGCTGTTGGAGAAAATGGTATCCCTCGAAAAACAATCGCCAGGAAGGATCTATTTCATCAGGATTCTCCAGGAATTTTTTATAAAGTGCATCAATGGCTTTATTATCCGTGTGCATTATGTATGAGTAGTCAACCACTATATCCTCTTTTAGTTGGAAGTTAACAAAATCCATTTGTGCCCTGATAAAATGATGACACCTATTTTATACTTATTTTTTTGATATATGCAACCAGGTCCTTCATCTGTTGTGAATTTATATCGATGGGATCACCCTGCATGAATTGCTTTATCATCACTTGATTGATTACATTTTCAATAGAATTATACGTTACTCCATCAATGTCAAAAGTGCTCTGAGTAGCGACGCCATCCAATTTAGTACCCCCTGAATGGCAATAACTACAACTGACAATTTTTTTATTGTTGGCAAATTTTCGATCTTTAAAAATTTTTTCTCCAGGAGTTTTATTGCAGGCAGAGAAAAACAAGGATGAAATAAAAAGTAAAAATTTTAGTTTATTTATCATTGCCATTATTCCAATATGCAGATATTAAATTTGATGTTTTTAGCTAATTTAATTTTTCCCTTTCTTCAAGATCTTTTAATGGATACCCCGCCCGCTTGCGGTGAGGTCGTTCATTAATGGAGAAAAGCCGCCGAAATAGATTCCGGCAAGAGCAGCTTAGTCTTGGGGTGGTACGAATACTCTTTTTGCCATTTCCTGATCCAACATTAATAAAGTAACTGTTGACTCAGCCGCCAGTTTTAACTTGGATTTGATACTCTTAACATTTGCTTCTTCTTCAACTTGTTCTGCGATATACCATTGCAGGAAATTTTGTGTCGCATGATCATTTTCTTTGATCGACAGAGTAACCAAATCATTGATTAAGCCAGTAACGACCACTTCATGATCGTAGGTATCTTTAAAAACGTGCAAGGAAGAATCCCATTGATGGGGTGGTTGTTCTATAGCTAAGAGCTTAACGCGTCCATCTCGGGTATGGACAAAATCAATAATTTTCATGGCATGAAAAATTTCCTCTTCGTATTGGACCTGCATCCAATGACCGAAACCATCTAAATCATTTGATTTAAAATACGAAGCCATAGACAGGTAAAGATGGGCTGAGTAAAATTCATAATTGATCTGCTTGTTTAAGGCTTTTTCAACTTTTTTGTTTAACATAACCTTTCCTCAAATTAAAGTTTTCCCGGTAATTAAGCCAGGGCTTTTGATGCTTCTCCATCACTTAAAAGAACATAATATAAAATAATACAATAAAAAACCGTTGCCAGTATAGCAATTGGTAAAAAATGGTATCCCACAGGGGCCAATATCAGGACAGTAATCCAATGTAACACGATAACCCTTCGGGAATGTAAGCGGATGGGGAAGTCGTAATATCGACATATTATCGCCAATCCACTTAAATTCCACCCATATAAAGCAGTAAAAGCATGTGCTCTGATGATAATTCTACCAATTTCATAATCATATTCCATATAGTATTTATAGTAGATATATAAAATACCTGAAATAGCCGTAATCATTAAAAAAAACATTCCTGAACTTAAAAATGCTTTTTGTTGCTTTTTTAAGGCTTGTTTATAAAAAAGTACAAAAATCAAAATGACACTAAAAAACAAAGCAGATGAAATAAAAACCTGAGGCAAGGCCAAATCAAAGAGGATAAAAACAAAAAAGATAATGACACCTAAATTAATCGCCCAAAAACTGTATTGTCCAGAAAGATTTGTTTTATCAGTCTTTCTTTGTTGCATAAAAGAAAACATCACCGACATGGTAATTAATGAAATAGGGAATGAAAACCCTAGAAAAAAAGTGTTTAATATTACCATTTTTAAATTTAGAAATGGATAAAATTCTTCATTAATAATAGCGGCTATTGAAAATAGCAGTCCGATCGAGAGGCAAAGTAGTGCTGCGTGGTGAAATTTTTCTGAAATGGAGTACTGGGTAGAAAAAAATTGTTTTGGAAAGATCGAAAAATGTTTCCACCGTATGAACTCAACAATAATAAATAATAGAAAGGCAATGACAATCGCTGCAATGTAAAGTTTTAAAAATGCCATAATGCCAAAGGCCATGGACAATATAAAGAAACAGAATCCGATGGTTGATAATGTTTTTCGCTTTTCTGTATGATAGATTAAAATAGTAGCTCCACAGCACAAATTAAACAAAAAGATGTGAAGTCTTTCAAAATCATAAACTAAACCGTCAAGGTTGATAAGATGCATAAAACCAAATAACAGTGCAGCTGTCATGACAATCATAAAAGTCAATCTTAGTTTAAAACTCATCATAAAGGCTCTTTATTTTATTATTTAAGTTTTTCGTTTAAATCCAGTTTTTACAAAAGTTTTTTTAAGCCATCTTTAGCTGCAACTTTATAGGCGGAGGATAGTGTTGGGAAATTAAATACCGTATCAATAAAATAGTCCACTTTGCCCTTCATATTAATGACAACTTGCCCGATATGAACCAGTTCTGCGGCATTTTTCCCCAAGACATGTACTGCCAGTAGTTCCCTGCTTTCCCGATGGAAAATTAATTTTAACAGACCATCTTTTTCACCGATAATATATCCCCGGGCCAAATCCTTAAAATAACAAATTCCTGTCTCATAGGGTATTCCTTGTTTTTGAATTTCTTTTTCGCTTAATCCAATATTAGCAATTTCCGGTATCGTGTAAATGGCACTGGGAATATCAGCGCCGATTCTGGAAACTTCCTCATTTAACACAGCATGTCTGGCAGCCAGGCGTCCTTCTTCATTACTGACAGATACCAGGGATGGAAATCCAATAATATCTCCTGCACCATAAATATGTGAAACAGATGTCTGGTAATTATGGTTGACATCCAGTTGACTTCTGGAATTTAATGTTATCCCACAGCTTTCTAAATTCAGATTTTCAGCTAACCCCTGGCGCCCATTTGCATATAGCAATACCGGCACAGAAAGTGTTTTATCGTTCTTAAATGTGATATCAACCTGATCACCTGATTGTTTGATGGTCTTGAAGGGACACCCTAAATGCAAACAGATGCCACATTTTTCCATCAAATTGACCAGGGTAGCTGATATTTGATCATCAATAAAATCCAGAATTTTTCCACGGGGGTCAATGAGATGCACTTTGGTCCCAAGCTTAGCAAAAATAAAAGCATATTCGCTGCCAATGACACCACCACCAAATACAGCCATTTCTTCAGGAATATAATCCAGAGAAAGTATGGAGTCGGAATCTAAAATGTATTTTCCATCAAAATCGACATTGGGTGGATGATAGGGACGTGTTCCCACAGCAATAATGAATTTTTTAGCCCGGATTTCTATGGTACTGCCGTCATTTGTAATAATTTTAAGGGTATTACAGTCTTTAAAGATGCCTTCTCCATATAAATAATCAATTTTATTTTCATGATATTTTTGAAATATATATTTAACCCGATTTGAAACAACGGCTTTTTTACGATGCATCAATTCATTGATGGTTATTTTTTTATTATAGGTAGCATCAAGGCCACTTAATTCTGATTGCTTAATGGCATTTAGGTCCTGAACTGTTTCTCTTAAGGATTTACTAGGGATGGTACCAGTAATGACAGAAGCCCCCCCCGGGTTATATCCTTTCTCAATGACCACTACCCTCACCTTTAAAGATGCTGCTTCCAAGGCCGCTTTTTCCCCTGCCGGTCCTGAACCAATGACCGCGACATCATATGTTTTTTTAGGTGTCATAGTACTTAATTATATAATAATTTTTTGGCATTTTAGTATTTGAGGTTGAGTACTAGAAAATCCGTTTTTTTTTCAATTCGTTTTTATCAATCGCATAGATGATATTAATCATATGCATGATTTAATGTCATCCATTATTAGCATAGGGGTTGACTTAGAAGTCTCATATCGTATTATTGGGGGCCAACTTCACCACTGATTGAACGGCTGTTTATAGAAAAACTGAACCTTCTTTTAAAGGAATTTTTAATTTTGAGGGGGAAAAGGTGTTGCGAATTGATAAGGCTACCGAGGCAGTTGGGAGGGAGTAACTGCGCAAATATACCGTGATTATATTCGCTTATCTCAAAATCCAATAGCCTTATCAAGTATAATATTTAGGAAGGTAACATAGCCGTACCTTTTAATTTACTTAAATTATCCATGATGAAATCATGCTTTTTCTCATCTTCGTATAGATACTCTAATAAAAATTTAGCTATGGGGGTTCGTACCTTTTTAAGCGTCTGTCCAGCGATATTGACAGCATCCTGTTCTATCTGAGTATGTTTTTCAATAAACTCACCTAATATTGCCATATCATCGTGGGTCAGCGTAATGGTGCCTTCCATACCTTCCAGGACCATATTTAAGATTTGTTGATGTTTTTCTGAATCACGTTTGATGGTATCAATTAAACAGGTCAGGATCGGGTTATCAACTTTGGGTAATAAATTATCTGTCATTTTGATGGTTGCTTTTTCGATGGCAATCCATTTACCCAACAGTTTTAAAAATTCTTCATTGGTTTCTGCAGAATATCTTCGTGTCATTCCGTTCTCCTATTCTAATTGCTATTAATATTATTTTTTTTAGCCTGATGGTATAAGCGTTCAATCTCTTTTTGAGCTAAATCTGCAAAGTTAGTGGCCTTAAGACGATCGATAATAATCTGGTTGATCTCATTCCAAATGGGTTTGATGCCACAAAAAGTCATGCGTTCACAAGCACCCTTTTGGTTAACACAAATATTAATCGCCAGACAGCCATGAATTGCATTATAAATATCCATAAGTGTGATATCTATTGGTTGTCCCGTTAGTTTGAACCCTCCTTTTTTACCTTGTCTGGAAAAAATCAGATTGGCTTTGCTTAACTTTTGAAATATTTTGGACAAAAAAGCTTTTGGAATATTATAGCTGTCTGCAATTTCGGCTACAGTGACATAATCAAATCGTCTGACGGCTAAGTATAATACACAAATAATCGCGTAATCTGTTTCTTTGGTAATTTTCATTTTTTTATATTTTTAAATTATAGACTAATAGTACTCCTTATAATTTCCTTTTACAAGGATTATATTCCTCCTGTTTAAAAAAATTTTATTCAAGATATAAAAATAAAATTAAAGAGATTTTCAATCAACAATGCTTTGTTTATTGCTTAATATGGCACTAAACAATATTGACAGAAAAAACAAACAGGATTACATTTGTCATAAATTATTTTTTTTAATAATATTAATGGTGCGAAAATGAATTTTGAAAAACTACAGAATCAGCAAATTAATATCAAAGGATTAGGATTGTTGACGCTTAAATTAGCTTCAAATAAGGGTAATTTTACAGTTTTTGAGTACATCAATAAAAAAGAACAAAAAGTGGAAATAGGTGATGAAATTGACTATTTAGTGTTATTTGCTGAAATTACATCCATACTAAATCAGGTTTCTGGAAATGAAATTAATCCATTTGTTATGGTTAGTGAAATGGGTGGGAAGGGAATTTACTTTATTGATTTTCCTGGAGATGCACAAAAAAAATATTATGATTCTTTTGGCTATCTTGTGAGTGAACAAAAAAAGCTGGAACAAAATCCTAACTTTAGTTTTATAGGAGATGTCAGGTTAGAATTGGCATCAGATCCTTTGTTTGATAAAAATACAAAAAAGTTATTAAGAACCCTGGAGGGAGATAATCAAACAGCCTGGCAATCGCTGATTGAAGAAAAAAATGATTTTATTAAAACTGAACTCTTTATCTATTCACTTCAAAAACTTCACAGTTGGTCTTTCCAGGCGATAAAAAACCAAAATAAGTCTTTAGAAAATATCAACTATGTTTACGGAAAAAAACCAAAACCCAGAGGCGCCGCTCTGAAATAATAAATTTTGGTTGATTGTAATTCGATTGGAGATACTTAGAGTGGAAAAAGGATTCAAAAGTTTTGAATCCTTTTTTGTTTTACTTGAATGAATTTAAAAAAAGCTCACCCAGTTTAGAGCCTATTTCTCTGAGATGAATTTTTTCATCAGTTCCCGGAACATATTCTACTTTTTGTCCTGAAATGGGAATATCCCATTCCAACTGGGTCATTAGATCTTCCAGTATTGTAACTGACTGTCCACCCCAACCGTAGGAACCAAAAGCATATCCAGTTTTATTAGCGGGTGCCAATCCTTTTAAATAAGTGGTAAAACTACCAAGCGTTGGCAATATACCATTATTCAAGGTCGGTGATCCCAATAAAATTAATCCGGAATCCAGAACATCCGTCATTACATCTGATATATGATTAGCTTTTAAACCACGCTTAACCGCTATAATCCCGACATCTTGTAAACCATAAGCCAAATACTTTGCTATTTGTTCTGTTGATTCCCACATTGAATCATAGATGATGACCGCTTTTTTACTTTTTTGTTGGTCACTCCATTTATGATATTCTTTTAATATGTCAGGAACATGCTTTTTCCAAATGATGCCATGACTAGGACAAATCGTATCAATCTTAAAACTCCCCAAAGAAGCCAGGGCTTTTTTTACCGGTTTGCC
The DNA here is from genome assembly GCA_018657625.1 of Deltaproteobacteria bacterium. Classification (GTDB taxonomy): domain Bacteria; phylum SAR324; class SAR324; order XYD2-FULL-50-16; family XYD2-FULL-50-16; genus JABHWU01. The sequence goes on from JABHWU010000123.1 coordinate 16,803, forward strand.
AAAGGGTAAAATAATATTCGCGTAATACTTAGCAGCTTCCATTCTGGCTCTACTCCAACCTATTTCTTCGTCCAAACGTTCAGGGGTTGCCAGGTGCAAACCAAAAGCATCATTGGAAAAAAGCAGATTATCTTCTGGTATATAAGTCATCATCGAATCAGGCCAATGTACCATAGGAGTGGCAACAAACTGCAAAGTTTTTGAGCCAATTTTAATTGAATCACCAGAAGCGACAACTTTAAAATTCCAATCTTTTTTAAAATGATTCCTTAGACCTTTTTCTCCCTTTTTAGAAGTGATGACAACAGCATCGGGAACTTTCTCTAATACATGTGAAATGGCTCCGGAATGATCCATTTCGACATGATTTGATAATATATAGTCAATTTTAGAAGGATCTATAATTCGACTGATACTATCCAGTAAATCCTGTTGCTTATCCGGTTTGACAGTATCAACCAGAACAACTTTCTCATCAATGATTAAGTATGAGTTGTAAGTTGTTCCTCCTTGGGTTTGGTAACCATGAAAATTACGAATGTCCCAGTCTATTGCACCAACCCAATATATTCCTTTAGCTATACTTGTACCCATTAGCAATTAATCCTCTTCAACTTCAAATTCATCTTTACCGACACCACAGATAGGGCATTCCCAGTCATCGGGAAGGTCTTCAAAGGCTGTGCCCGGTTCGATATCGCCATCAGGGTCACCCAAAGCAGGATCGTACACATAACCACAAGGAACACATAAATACTTTTTCATTTTAATCTCCAATTCTATTCAAGTAATTTACTCATTAATTAGCTAAAAAAAGTTACTCACCAAAGTAACGCTTCAGCAATCCTGCAAAAGCTGATCCGTGTCTGGCTTCATCTTTACACATTTCATGAACGGTATCATGGATAGCGTCGTAGTTTAATTGCTTGGCCTTAGTGGCGATATCTTTTTTACCCTGGCAAGCGCCATGTTCCGCTTCAACACGGACCTGCAAGTTTGTTTTCGTATCTGCCACAACGACTTCACCTAACAATTCAGCAAATCTGGAGGCATGTTCTGCTTCTTCCCAGGCAATTCGTTTATAGGCTTCTGCCACCTCAGGATATCCTTCCCGGTCCGCTTGACGGCTCATAGCCAGGTACATCCCTACTTCGGTACATTCACCTGTAAAATTTGCTCTTAGTCCTTCTAAAATTTCTGGGTCAACATCTTTTGCGACACCAATGACATGTTCATCAGCCCATTGTAATTTCCCGGCTGTTGCTACTTGTTCTTTAAACTTTTCTGCAGGAGCTTTACACTGAGGACAAGCTTCTGGAGGGTTATCGCCTTCATGTACGTAACCACATACTGTGCATACCCATTTTTTCATGACGTTCTCCTTAAATAATAGAGGTTATATAAATCTTAGGCAGTGAGAATTTATCAATCTCCTTCAAATACACTAATTGAAAAGTTAAATCAATACATCTCAAGCTTTATGCCAAAGTTTTATTTTATTATTAAAGGTAATAAATTCAACCAATTACCTTTAAATGATAAAAAACACCTTGGATCAACAGAATGAGACACAGTTTAAAAAAGTATATCATAAAAAAATATTGTTTATTTATACTATTGAATTAATAGTGTTTATTATGGCTGCTAATGTCTCAGGCTAATAAATGAGACATGACTGTTTCATGAGACATTGAATGATAATAATACTAATATTTTATCAGGACTTGAAAATTAGAAGTGGGGGTTGATAGTCGAAAAAAAGTAGTAACAGAAATCAATATTATTAACGAATCAGTTACTACTTAATATTCGAACGAAAATGCCATTATTGAATATCAAATTGGTAATTGGGGATATCGCTACGAAGCCTCACGATCCACGTAACTATCAGGTATTTAACTGTTTATGCCTTTGCTAAAAATTGTGTAGAGTAGACCAAAGGAGCTTCCCCCTTAGCCTCTCACAAAACCGGACGTGAATCTCTCGATTCATACGGCTTTTATTGTACAGTCCGAACGCCAACCCCTGCAAGTTGCCAATAGATGAAAAGATTGGGGAA
>JABHWU010000098.1 GCA_018657625.1 Deltaproteobacteria bacterium
ATCCATCGCCCTGTCGGTTTTTTCCAAATTCCTCCAGGAATTGATGGCTGCTGTGTTATGGTTAATACGTAATGTCATAATTTACCTCTTAAAATATCGGGTTTTTCAATTCGGGAAAATTTACTCTTAGCTTCTTATCGGTATCTACTAAAAAAAACTTAAGGAATTAAGAATGTTTTTTTGAGGGGGAGTGTACTGATCAATCGGGAACAGACTAAAATCAAGCTTTTCAAGGAAGAACAATATTTTAAAAATAAAACACAGGAGAGTTTATCTCTATGATATATCCAATCTTTTCACAGAGATATTGTCTACTATTCGCAGTTTAAAACTCTAGAACAAGAATCATTTCAATAAGGAATTTAATTTGGGCTAAATTCAAAGTAGACATTAACAGAAGCAATTTCCCGGATTTGAACCGGGAGTTGCCGAATTGACAGGGGATAATTTTCAGGGGAACCGCGACAATTTCTCCCGTTCACAACTTGGGAGCATATTGTACATCGTATTTATATAAAAAAGTGAGCTTGTTGATATCAATAACTATTATCTACAATAAACCTCGGATAGTTTTGATCATTAGTTCCAGTTCTTCTTCTGATAACTTGCCATCTTTACTGAAAACAACTTTTCCGGAAGGATCAAAAACCAGGACATCATAATTATCATCATCCAGGTTCCAGGCTTTAACTAACAACTTTTCTATATCTTTGATATATAAAGTGTGGGGAAACTCCTTCTGTTTTTCTTCTAATGATGATTGTATTGCAAAATCAGGCGCCCAGGTTGCGTCCATATTGATGATTGCAATAGATTTTACTTTGTCTCGTGGGAACTTTTCTTTTTTAAGTCGTTGAGACATGTGATCATTCAACTCTTTCTCATCAGGATCAATATAAAACACCATATAAATTAATCCTTGAATTTCCTCACTGCTCCATTTACTACCATCTAATCTACCACCGTCTTCTCCCTGTAGAATCACTGTTTTTGGTTTCTCACCAATTGGGATTTCCGAAAAAACAAATAGTGGGTATAATAATGTCAGAATAACTAATAATATTGTTTTCATTTATATCCTTTTGAAAAATAGTTTATAGGAATAAGCTCTCTGCCGGTAATCCTTTCAGCTTCTATTAAAAATCCTTCATCCCCTAACGGCCGACCCGTGATTGCTCTTTAATAATTTTTCCTATTTCTTTGGTTTTGCAAACCAATTCCGGTCTTCTATCAAAATATTCTGAGACTCCAATTCCCTGATATTAAGGAAAGAATAGGGGGATATTATCGGTTATGTCAATTAATATAGGTCTCGTCCCCCAAATTTCCCACCTGTTTTTAATTTATTGATATTCGTTACCACTTAATCTACTTTTATACAAAATAGAAATCAAAATTCTAATTTGTATAATAATGATTCCTCGGCAACTTGAAACTAAAATACGGTCATTAATAAATAGTTTTCCCGTCTTAACATTGACCGGTCCACGACAATCGGGAAAGACTACACTCATCCGCTCGATCTTTCCGAAATATCGGTAATTTAAGCCTTTTCCAGCGTTTCATAAAACTTTGTGCTGGAAGAACCGGCCAACTTTTAAACTATTCCAATCTTGGAAATGATCTCGGGGTCAGCTACAAAACAATTCAATGCTGGATATCCGTTCTGGAAGCCAGTTTTGTGATATATCTTTTACGCCCCCACCATAGAAACTTTGGAAAACGGCTATCTTATTTATGGAGGAAATCGAGATCAATCACGGGCCAAAGCAAATGTTCTAAGCTGGAAGCATGCAGATAGGCTGTCAACCGCTTATAAAAAATAACCAAAAACCAAATAACCGATTCACTGTCCGCCTCGCACACACCGAACATTACAATTACTGTTTATGTTGGAATAAATTACAAACCACATTTTAATTAATTTTATTAAAAGCCACTTTTTTATATCCAAAAATAGTCTTTAAGAATAAACAATGGTTTATAACTGTAAAATATTAATATATCAAATAGATAACATGGTCTGACCCGAATATAATTAACAACTTAACTAAAGAGAAAGGTCAAGAAAAGATTTGACCCCTTTTTCATTCATAAAAAACGTATTGCTACAAAAATAAAATTTGTCCATACTAGTGTTAAACAAACAGAACTACTAATTAGGTATCTATAATGTCAGAGATAATGAACAAAATAGAAAATCAAATCCTTGACCTTCCCAGAGAAAAAAGAGCATTTCTGGCAGATCGTCTACTCAGTTCTTTAGATGGAGAAGTGCTTACAGATATCGACGCAGCATGGGTTGCGGAAGCAGATCGTCGTTACCAAAAATATAAAGAAGATAAAAGACAAGGAGTGAATGCAGATATTGTATTCAAAGAGGCAGATCAAATTTTAAAATGACAAAAGTTATTTTTGATCTGATGCTAACAGTGAATTTTTAGATGCAGTTCGATTTTATGAAACGTGTCAAATTGGATTAGGTCATCATTTTCGCGTAACTGTCGAACCCTCAATGAACCAGATTATACAAACTCCCCTTAGATTTCGCCAATTACACCCTCCATTTAGGAGGTGCCTCATTCCTAAATTTCCGTATGGTATAATATATGTGATAGAATCAGATCACATTTACATCGTTGCAGTAGCTCATACGATGAGGAAACCTGCATACTGGGCTGAACGAAAATAAAAATAGATTGTTAAATGTCGGACAAGGCTTTGTCCGACATTTTGTGCCTGTTTTACCACCACTCTTTTTTTAAGTCGGTTGAGGTAATAACCGTTCTCTTTAACAATAATGGTGTCCATTCCCAAATTAACCGCCAATTGATGGTAGTGGTTAATGTATGATCTCGGGAATCCACACTGTTTCCCTGCAAATCTTCGACAATCGTTGACTACCAAATTAAATAGTGGTCCATAATGGATGGCACGATCACCATAAAACTCGTAATATTTCCCTACCTGAAAAAATAGACAATATTTGGGATATTTTTTTGAAAACCAAACATATTGGCTTTTCAAATTAATCGGTTGATAAGATGGCTCAAGCATCGAAACCAAACGAAGGCTTTGTTTGGTTTTACAACATCCACCAAAATAAATGATTTGCTTGATGAAGTAGCTTTTCCCGGATCGACGTAGTCCAGTGATCACCTTAATGATTGGCCTATCTACAAACGGTTTTATCTGGCTAAGATATTTTTTTCTTATATAGTGTTCAATTATTGGATATAAGTCTGGTAATTAGGGTACACGTAACGACTTGGTATTTAATTATTCTACAAATTGTGTAGAGTAGACCAAAGGAGCTTCCCCCTTAGCCTCTCACAAAACCGGACGTGAATCTCTCGATTCATACGGCTTTTATTGTACAGTCCGAACGCCAACCCCTGCAAGTTGCCAATAGATGAAAAGATTGGGGAA
>JABHWU010000067.1 GCA_018657625.1 Deltaproteobacteria bacterium
TACCTAAGCAACATAAGGTGGTTTAAAACCTGCTTCTGCAAGCCGGTTTTGAGGGACCAACCCCTCATCAATTGTATAGCATCGAATATCTCTTTGACTCAATCTAAGCAAACCAAGGCGATTGAATCCCGCCTAATATCCGTTCTTGGCACACACATGTCCCCAAATTACCTACTTCTCGTTCAGACACTAAATTAAACGAAGTAATCAGATACGGTTCAGAGTTTGGAGTTTGCGGATGGTTATTTCAATAATAAGCACAGCGATGGCAGCTAGTAATAAATAGGGCCAAAGACTGGCACCGTATTCTTTCTGCTGTGAGTCACTAATAAAAAGATCTTCCGGGGGCGTATTGATATCCAACACCGCTCCACCGGTTTTTTCAGCCAATTCAGAGAGTAATGTTTCATTGGGTTCTATCAACAAATATTCATCTGAATAGGGAATACTGTAACCAAATGTTTTATATTGAATTAAATGCTCGGATTTATCACCAAACAAATTGAAATAATATTCACCGACTTCGCTGGCTGGAAAGTTACCAAAATATCGACCCGGTGCAATCTGCTCCAGTGAGATGGTTTGGTTGTTTTTATTGGGCAGTAGCACTTTCAGTTTTGGTTTTAAATGATTACTAAATTGATTCAATTCATCTATGATATCAACTTTAAAAAAGCCTTTATCACCTTTACGACCGATATCAACGGTATAATAGTGTGGAGATTCTTTTCTAATGGTCCATTTTACCATTTGGGATACAAACTGAGCGAAATAGTCCCAATTTACCCAGTTTTTACTCCATCGACCAGACAAATCCGAGGTAAATGCGACACTACGTCCTAAACCATATTGATGTGACACCAACAACGGACCATGAATGGTTTCCAGGATAGTTTCAGCACTGTTTTTAGGATAAGTAATAATATAACCATCTACCTTTGGAATTTTATGGACGGGTAGGCTTTGAATAATATCATTTTTAGCAGAAACAAAAGGTCGGGTTGTTTTTTCAATAATAATTTCCTTAGCTACAATCCTGGTCTCTCCTACAAAAATCCTAGGGATATTTTCGATATCATCCGTATAATAATCACGGCCTTCTCCCCATTTAGCAATCTTTTTCATTAACTGGATATCAGAACCCTGCCCAAGAGCTACAGTAGAAATAGATATTTTATCTTTGACCACTTTATCAACCAAAGATTTAAACTTTCCTTCCTTAGTCATACCATCAGAAAGCAGAATGATATGTTTCTTAGCTGAGGGAATCTTTTTTAATGCTGAATGTGCTTTAACCAACGCTTTATAGATATCAGTACCGCCACCTCCGGAAAGTACAGACAGTTTTTCAGCCATAGCAACTCTATCATCAGCTGTTGTGATAGGGATAATCCAATCCTGTTCCCAATCGAAAGCCAGTATACCTACTTTATCTTTTGGGTTTAACAACTCAATAGAAGAAAAAAGGGCTAGCTTGGCTGCCTCCAATTTAGTTTGTCCGGAAATGCTTCCGGCCATACTGGCGGATTTATCAATAACCATAACAATGCACAAACCCGGAAATTCCAAAGTGGTGGGGATATCCATAAATACCGGAAGCGCTTTTTCAATGGGTGTTTTTAAATAACCACCGGCCCCAAAACTATTCGGACCACCAATCATCACTAAACCTCCGGCGGTATCCCTGACATATTTCTCAATATCTTCCATGGTATTATATGAAAGCTCACGAGCAGCGATATCATTCAGAATAATGGCACCATAGTCCAGATAACCCTGCATTGAAAAAGGAAGCTCATTAGGCGGCTTGGTAACCACTTTAATTCCCTGGGTTGTCAGGGCTGTTATCATGGGAATTTTTTCTTTCTGTTCATTGGTCACAAAAAGCACACTATTTTTTTGAGTTGCCTGGGTAAATGATATGCCTTCATTGTTTTGATATACCATATCATTATTTTGATCGGTATTGATTATGGCTTTATAGACGTACAATCCCTGCTCTTTCACCTGTTCAACAATCAGAAAAATATTCTTCCCCGGCTTCAGGTCTACTTCTTTAGCGCTAATATAATCCCCATTTCTCAATAAAACCAGATTACTTTTGGTCTTTTGCCTACTTTGCACAACTATTCTGACTTCAAAGGGCATATTCAATTGAATATTTTTTGGTGTTTCTATCCAATCAATATAGATTTCCTTATCTCCAATCCAGGCAGAAACCGGAACACTGCTTATTTGGACACCTAAGGATTTAGCCAGTTGTAAGCTATTATGAACATCATCAATATTTTGATTGCCATCTGACATCAAAACCAGTTTATTTTTACCCTGAGCAGGTAATTTTCCGATGGCAAACTGAATGGCACTGTTAATATTGGTGTGATTAGAATTAACTTCAGATTGCATCACCTCGGCATCAAACTCTTGTTTCAATGCCACTTCAAGAGATGGATTACCACCAAAGTAGATCAAACCGGCTTTGTCTTCTTCATCCATATGGGAAGATGTTTTATCGATAAAGGACTTAATTCGGTCATTTTCTAAATTCTGAATACTCTTTGAAATATCCACTAAATAAAAAAGATTAACGGCATCTGAATTTTTTGTGAATTTAGGATCTGTTAACACCAGAACCATTAGTAAAATTAAAAGTGTCCGAAAAAAAATCAATATTGATTTCCTGAAACGGGTCTGATCTTTAATTTTAAACAGGTAAAACCAGGTTAAAGGAATTAGAAGCAGCAATATTAAATAATATGGATTTGTTAGGGTAATTGACATATTTTTTACACAATTTGTTTTTTAAACCAGAAATACCATTCGAGAATAAGAAATATAACAGAGATTAATATCAATATGATCCATAGATAAAATTCCACTTCAAACGGATCTGCCTTATTTACATCAGTTGCTGGTTTAGTCATTTGATAGGTGGAGCGGATATTTGACTCATTGGCATCTGATAAATTAACAGCAAATCTGGTCTGTTTTTCTCCTTCAATGAGGCTGTAAATACCAATATCTTTTGTTTCCGTAAATAAATATTCTCTTTCGTGGCTGTTTATAGTGTGGAGATTATCGTTAGCGTCCCGAATTAAAAACTGCCCTGCATTCAAGGTCAACTTTACCGGAACAGATTCCCCGGTTTGAAATATTAGATTTTCCCGTGGAATAGGGTCAGGTGCCAACCAATTAATCATGTTATCAATAAGAATAGGAAATGCCACCTTCAGCGGCAAATCCGATTTTAATAAATCGAAAGCAATATAGACCGCTTTTAGATTTTGTTTTTGATAGGTGTAAATCAAACCTGTTTGATCAGAATCAACAATGGGTCTAATATCCTTATGAGCTCTGATCTGGTGGAATTCCAGTATTTTAAGTGCATTTAGATTAAGGTTCCTGAGCACTGGATGATTTCTATCCCAATCCTGAACAACCGGAGATGGCTTTAGCTGTTCAAAATGAAAGGGAAGATTAGCAACCTGGGTTTGAATAGAGATAATATTACCACTGTTAATCCCAGGGGAAAAGGTTCGATCCAAAATGATTATATCATAATCTCTTTGATGAGCGGCCAAGTATTTCGGATCGATGACTGGAATCATTTCTAAAGTAATATTTGGTCTTGTAGCCAACAACTTTTGGATAAAATAATTTTCTTTACTTACCAGTAATATTTTTATTTTTTTGGGATCATCAATGACCGCAAAGGCTTTGTTATCAACCAGAAAATCATCATTAATTTCAAGTTTAGCTTCGATAATTCCTTTCACTTCCCCCTGGAAAGGGAAGACCAATAGTTTTTTTTCACCGGCTTTTAAACCAATGGTTTTGCTATAGATATTCTGAACATCCAAAAATACATTAACCGGACAAATCGCCGATCTTTGATTGAAGTTTTGAATTTCTAAAATCATCTCATATTGATCGCGGATTTCAATATCCGGTCTAAAGTTGAATTTAGTAATGCCGATATTACTGTTACCACCACTGATCCTTTCAACTTTTATATCCGTATTCAATGATAACAATTCGTCTGCACTGCTTCCCGCTGCATCGGTATATACAATCATCTGATCTCCTCGCTCATGATTCATCAAAGAGAGTCCGAAATAAATTGATTCTGTCAAATTACCCGGAATTTCAGTGGGTTGAAGGTTTGTGATCACAGATTTTATTTTTGAGCGGTTTGTCGTAAAGTTTTGATGTAAAATCGGTTTATGAGCTGCTTCAATAACCATTACTTTATTAACATCGGCCATCTCATTCAATAAATTCAGGGCTTTTGCCTTTGCCAATTTAAAGCGTGATCCATTAGGCGTGCGTGTTTTCATGGATGCACTGGAATCCACTACAATCACTACATTTCCTTCAATATCACTTTCATAGATCCAAATTGGATTTATCAAAGCCAAAGCGGCAAGAAAGATAAATAGAAGTTGGAAAAACAGGGGTAGGTTAATGTTAATTTTCAACAGTCTTAGGCCACCTTTTTTATCCTTCAGTGCTTTTTGCCAAAGATATAAATTAGCGACACGCAATGGTTTTGGTTTAGGTTTCAGACTATGAATCAAAACGATAACTGGAATTAACCCAAGTACGAGTAATCCCCAAAGATTAGTTATTTGCATTTAATTTTAAGACCTAAATTTCTAATTTTAAAGCACCCCTGGTCAGGTAACTCAATAAAAAATCTTCAAAAGAGGTACTGGTATCATACAAATTGTAAGTAATTTTATTCTTCCCGCAAAAAAGATTAGTTTCCCGGATCACTTGTCGAATATTTTCCTGATAGGCATTTAAGACTTTATGATCTATAGACATGGGTTTATTCCCCATTGTTTCTATGTCCTGCATAACAAAATAGCCCTTTGCGGTGGGATTAATTTCACTGTTGTCCAAAACATGAATTAAATGAACATCGAAGTGACCATACCTCAATGTCGTTAATCCTTCTGTAATTCCTGCTGGATCCAGTAAATCGCTAATAATTATCGCAATTCCCGGCTGTTTACAAATATTGGCGAATTGATTCAAACTATCATTGAACCCTGTTTCCCCCTCCGGTTTCATTTGCAACAGGACATTCAATAATGGCACATATAATTTCTTACCTTTGGCAGGTGGTTTAAATTCGCCTAACTCACTGGAAAAAGAGCTTAAACTCACCCGGTCCTGATTAGATAACCCGATATACATGAGTGAGGCAGCAATTTTCTTCGCCATCGTCGCTTTTGAAGGGGAACCCAAACTCATGGAATTGCTCATATCCATAATCAGGTGGATATTTTGGTCCTCTTCCGCACTGAATATTTTGATGAAGAGCTTATCCAGACGACCATAAACATTCCAGTCTACATATCTTAAATCATCTCCGATATGATATTTCCGGTAGTCCAAAAATTCAATACTAGTACCGCTTTTCCTGGATTTATGCTCCCCTTTACTCATTCCATAAACTTTTTTTTGGGACAGAATCTTTAACTTAGCAATCTTTCTTAGAAAAGACTCATCAATAAAGGATTCTGCTTCAAAGGTATCAATTCTTGTTTTGATCATTACCCATTCTCCAGTGTTATTTTTGAACCTCTTCAGCCACGCCGTAAATAATATCTTCTATGATCTCATCAACTTCAACGCCTTCAGCCTGACCCCGCAAATTTAAGATGATGCGGTGCCTCAAAGTCGGTTTAGCCATTTCCCTGATATCGTCCAGTGATGGATTATATCGACCATTGATAATGGCCAGCACTTTACTAGCCATTATCAGCGTCTGGGCACCCCTGGGGCTGGCCCCAAAACTAACATATTTCCGGGTTCTTGAGATCGGGCATCTCTCTATGGGATGACTACCCATAACGATTCTCACGGCAAACTCTTTTACTTTGGTTGAGATGGGAATCTGTCTAATCAGTTGCCGCATCTCAATGATTTCTGCAGCCGTGATCACTTTGTTCAATTCCGGTTGATAATCTTCAGTCGTCTTATCAATAATTTCCAACATCTGGTTGGGTGTTGGATAGTCAATTTTCAACTTAAAAAAGAAGCGATCGATCTGTGCCTCCGGTAAGGGGTAAGTCCCTTCCATTTCAAATGGGTTTTGGGTGGCCAATACCATAAACGGAGATTCCAATTGATATTCTTTTCCAAATATCGTAATTCGTTGTTCCTGCATTGCTTCCAATAGCGCAGATTGTGTTTTTGGAGTAGCCCGGTTGATTTCATCAGCCAATATCATTTGTCCAAATATCGGTCCTTTATAGAATTCAAAGAAGCGTTTACCGTTTTCATCCTCGTTCACGATATTGGTACCCAAAATATCAGCCGGCATTAAATCCGGTGTGAATTGAATTCGGGAATAATCCAGATTCATAACCTCACTTAATGTTTTAATCACCAATGTTTTACCTAACCCTGGAACACCCTCAATTAAAACATGTCCCCCACACAAAATAGCGATGTACAGTTTTTGAAGCATATCTTCCTGACCAACAATCACTTTTCCAAGTTCATTTCTCAAGGCAGTAAAATTATCGACGATCCGTTTAACGGCTTCTTCCGGTTTCATAACGCTTATCTCCTTTTTGATTCTGTTTTTAAACCGATTGATAAGAAATAATCTTTAATCATTCCACGATGTTCCATCGGAATATCTTCTTTTTTCATTACTTGTTCCAGCTTTTCCTGATATTGGCGAAATACTTCAGCCGCTTCTATTTTTGATGATCCGATCTTCATTAATGATTGAATAATGGTACTTGTCCCCTCCCCTTGAGTGGATTTTCCCTTAGTAGGGGTTGGACTGGTTTCTCCTGTTTTTAGCTCATAGGGTTGATTTTTCTTTTGATTAGTATCTTTTTCCTTTCCGGCGGTGTATGAATCAAAATTATCCAATGCATCACCCTGTCTGTTTTTGTCGGATAGGCTGTTAACATCACTTTGCTGGTTGGAAGCAGACAACTCCCCATCTTTATTTCTCAGCTGACGATCCTGCTGATTATCAGATGATTGGTTAGCCCTTGATTGACGGTCATTTGTTTCTGAACTAGCTTGCTCACCATCCAAATCATCAATAACGACGCCCATTTGATCATTAGAACTTTGATTTTTCTGGTTAGAGTCCTCCTGGGCCTGTTCCAGTTCCTGTTTAATTTGATCCATAAGTTCTTTAGCCAGTTCATTATTTTTAAGCTCCTCAAAATGCCTGTCTAAATCTTCAGGCAGCTGATTGTCAAAATAATCACTGAGCTGTTTTTTAATCCGTTCCAGTGCATTATCCTGGCTCTCCATCTCACTGAATGATTCCGCTAAATTCGGTTTGAAATCGGTTCCGGCACTTAATTGTTCTGATAAATCACCCATCAATTGTTTTCTTTCCCTGACCAATTGTTTATCTAACTCATCAATCGTTTCTAATAATTTATCACGGTTCAAGCGATTTTTAGCAATTGATTCCTCAACATCACTGATTTTTTGCAGGGCCTCTGAGACGGTTTCACTATTTTTAATCTTTAACTTTTTTTGTGAAAAGGCTTTCAGCATTTGCGCAACTTTCGAAATTACTTTTTTTTCGCTAATGATGTAATCAGGTATTCCCGGAGAAAAACTAAGAAAAGAGACTAAAAATAAAGCAGACAAAATAAATAAAATTAGTAATTTAGTACGATTAAATGATTTTTTTATATTTATTTGTTTACCAATGGTTCCCAATTTTTGAACAACGTCCTGATAGAGCAGATCAACGATGATCGATTTTTTTTGTTTAAGATAGTATTCATAAGCAGTGCCCAGCCTTTCATCCAGATGGTTAAGTCGATCAACCGCTTCCAATTCCTTCAGTAACTGTTTAGGCTTAAAAAGCATGTAGGAAATCGTCAGGATCAGTCCAAAAAGAGCCATACCGGGGTAAAAAATGGTCCAGTGGGGAATAAAACCCGGTTCAAGTTTTATCACTATGTTTGTCAAAAATAAAAATACCAAAGACAACATCGCCCATTGTGAAAGAACTTCGATGATCTGTTGCCTTCGGATTTTTTTTCGAATATTCAAGAGACTGTCTAAAAAAGCTTTTTCCATACTAATATTCATTTAAAGATAATCTTTCCCGTTTAATATAGATTCGAAGAACATAAAAAATAATAGTACTTAAGACCGATATCAATAATATCAGATAACCATTTAAAAAGTAAAAATAGTTAATACTTCCAATTTCTCCAAACGACCTTCCAAAGTGAAAAGTAATAAATATTTGAATAGGATTGATAAAAGGTGAAAGATACCAGGAAAATCCGGTAACAAAAATAAAAAACAAGCGGGAGATCAAATAGGATAGCGTATTATTATTGCCTAAAACCAGAAAATTACTGACCCCAATCAGGCGGAAGACAACAGAAAACTGGAAAATTATCGCAATACTAATAAGAAAACCACTAATATTTATTCCGGATAATAGGGAAGCAACCAACAATATTGGTAAAAAAGGGGCCAATAAAAATGAGACGTGTAACAATGACCAAAATATTCCCTGATAGTTAAACGAATATGTTTCCTGGGCATCGATATATTTCACCCGGATGATCACCATTTTTATATAGACTTCTCCATTACCACATTTGAGATTCAAGTATCCTATCAATACAAATGTTAGTTCAAAAATAAAAAGATAAGTTAGCGGTAAATCCTGTTCCCTGACATAAAAATAAAACCCTTGTTTCGGCCAAATAAATAATAAAATGAAAAAAAGTAGCCAAACAAAATTACTCAAAATGGACAGTAGTTTTTTATTTTTAAAGGGTGAATCAACACCGGAAAAATAGTCTAAAATATGGTTTCTATTCATATTGTAATTTTTATGTCGTTGGAATCGTCCATTCCAAAAAAGTCGCTTCATCAAAATTAACGGATTCACCCATTAACTTTGAACCAAGCACTTTTTCTTCAATCCAGCCAAAAAAATGAATTTGATTTTCTGATGTTTTGTATTGATGATAAATGGATAAAAATAGCTCTTCACTTAGGAATTTAGCTCTGGTGTTTTTCTGAGTGATCTTATTTGTCTTATGGGTGTCTTTAGTAATCATTTTACTTTCCAGGGGTATATACGCTGCTTTTGTTGATAACGCTTTAGGTGAAAATGCAATCCTGGTCGACTTTTTTTTGGAAATATCAGGAATTTTAATAAATCTTTTATTTAGAAAAAGATAACACTCTTTGATATTATACAGCGTTGGATTTGTAATTTTAATACTTAGTCTATCAGCTGTTGACTCAACGTCTGCCTGAATAGGCATTTTTATGACCGCTTTTGATTTGTAAAACTTATGGGACCATTTGTTTAAATCCAATTTAATAATCTGGTTTTTTTTATCTTCGGTAATATTTAAGTCAAAAGTAATATCACTACGTTTCCGTTCGTGAGGGATGATCACAATAGGATGTAGTCCTCCGTTCATTTCAAACTGTCGCTCACTTTTATCCAAAGAATAAAAACCTGAAAGTTGCTCAACCATCGCAAATTGCCTGTTTCCAAAAAGGAAAAGCCGGGTAAATGTGTTATAGCTAAACGAATTGGTTTTGATAAAATAGGTATAAATCAAAAAACCGCTGGATATGTAAATCAATAATATTCCAGTGAATAGCTTGAATGCCTTAGTACGACCTTTTTTATTTTGATTTATTTTTTTAATCAGAAACGTCATGATCAAAACGAATGAAAATAAGTACATGAAGACAGGCCATCCGCTAGGGTAGTTCGTTTCGGCCGCAAATAGCATGTTCGATATTATTGCTTTATCACTAAATTGTTTTAAATCGACGGGTGTCGGGAAAAGCTTGGTCAGTTTTTCCCAAAGTTTATATTTATCTTTCCATTTACGGAATGGATTCTCCTGAAGATCAAGTGAAACATATATAATATCACCTAATCCAAATTGTTTTCTTTGAATAAGCGGAATATCGTCATCCTTCAGTATGATCTCTGATTGGTTGACTCTGTGGTTTAAAAGCAAAAAAGTACTCCCTTTTATGTTTCTTACCCCAACAAATTTCGTTAAAGCATTGAGGGTATTTTTTTTTAAAACACCCTGAAAATCAATTTTAATCAAGTGACGCATTCTGTTTGATACCAGTGCTCCTTGGTTGTAACTACCGGAAATAATCAATTGACCACCACTATTGACCCACTTTTTAAGGGCCTGGAACTGACGATTCGTCAGCAACCTTAAAAAATCCGGGTGCAAATAGACATAACGAACTGCGTCGTATCCATACCAACTTTCTGGTAAATATCTGGAATGTGTTATTTTTGTTTCCAAATTCAAGGCAGGATTCTTTATAATATCATTGGGCAAGTGATTCGCCAGTATCAAAAACAGTTGCTTATCCGTATAAAATGGTCTTAAATTGATGGATTTGGAACTGATCAGTGTCCCTCGATTGAAAAGCTTTATTTTTAAGGGGTGGGCATAAGTACTAATCAAAATTGTTTTTGAAAAAACTTTTTTTGATTTTGGTGCTATTTCAATGTGTTGTCGATATTTACTCTCATTAATATTTTTTTGATATTCATTTCCAGATGTTGATATAACTTGGAGTTCACCCTTAAATTGCTTGCCATCGTTTGTGATAATAATGGTAACAGGGGTCCAGGTATTTAAAGTAAAAACACCATTGAACCCAATAATGGTAGTAATGTCTATGGATGAGGATTGAGCAAAAATAGTGGATGAGGTAATTCCAATTAGAAAAATCAGCAAATAACTGAATTGGTTTACAGTAATCTTGATTTTAGACATTTGCCGGAAAGGAATAAGCAATTGATTTAAATTTTATATGTCGTAAATATCATAAAAATAATTTTAACTTAGCTGAGTCGATATTCAATCGTCAATATTTTTTAAAAATTGCTTATCCTTTTTGGAAAACAGGTTATCGAATGACCAAAACCGGGCAATGGGCAAGATACAGGACCTGATGGGTAACACTGCCTATTATCAAACCTTCCAAATCTGTTTTGCCTCTGGTACCCATGATAATCAGATCCACTTTTTTTGAAGCAGCTACTTCTGCAATCATTTTTCCAATTGGCTCTTCAAAAAGAAAATCCGTAAATGAAATTTTATGATCTGATAACACTTTTTTATAAGGTTTCAACACATTATTTGCTTTATCCATGGTTGAACTGATCATCTCCTGAAAAAGAGGTTCTCCCAGATAGGATGGAAAAGCCCGATGACAGTGGATCAGAATTATTTCAGCCTGGTAATTTTTAACAAAATCGATAGCATATTCAGTCGCTTTCATGGAAGAAGGCGAACCATCTACTGGCAATAGCACTTTTTTAATTTTCTGGACCATATTTCCCCCCTTGTAAAAATTATTAACCAGTACTTTTTGAGTATTCTAACTTACTGCAGTGACTTATTTTTATTATATTTTATTGAATTAACGATGTCAAAAAGCCAATTCAAAGCAATAATTGATATTTGATCCAAAGAATATGATAAAATGTGACATTAAATACAGTTAAATTCTTGAGAATTTAAGAATACAGAATTACCAAAGAAACATTTGCCAGTGTAAATGAAGTAGATTCACTGCTATAAATGATTATGCTAAGACAGGAGATGGGGCTAATGGTTGGCATGGAAACAATCGCAGAATGATCACCAGAATTTCTAATTAACGTATGAGAAACGATGTAGGTTTTTTACTTTTGAATAACATCAGAAGTTTTCAGGCTGGTTTCTTTCAACATCCTAATTCCAGCCTGATTTAATACAGATTACTTTTACTATCTTCTTTTTCTAAACCTTAGTTCTTCAATATATTCCTTTTTGGGGTTTTTTATTTGTCTTATAAGCTCTGAAGTACTGTCCGCTTCAGTCAATACCTGAACATTATATCCATAATAACTTAAAACCGAGGCTGCGTAATCTCTGTCTTTTTCAACCTGAGCGTAGATAACAACTGGCTTTTTAACGGAAGAGAATGACTTTCGCACCCATTTTATATTTTCTAACTGTGATGAGGAATAGCATTTTTGAAATTTAAGATTCGAAACGGTATCAAGGCAATTCTGTTTATTGGTAAACTCTACAATTTTAATTCTGTTTTTGAATTTACTTTTTAAGAGATTTATATCTGCAAAGGAAACAGTTTGTTTGATATCAGATTTCAAATTCATTGGGACTGCGGCGGTATTACCGTTTACAATTCCTGTAATCATTAGAATCCCTCCTAAAAACAGAGATAAGCCGACCAAAGCATGATTAAGCTTTATATTTATTATTTTTAACATATAGACCACCGAATTAAATTGATTTTTTGTATAATTTGCCTTCAATTTTATTTAGTAACAGAAAAGTACCCAGGGCTGTCAACACAACTAACATAGACATCGTTCCAAAGGACAGATTAAATACATCACTTAGAGTAACTTTACCCAGATTGTCTGTCATAAAAAATTCAGAAATAGTGCCATAATTAATAGCAAACATCCATAAGCCTACCATAAAACCTAATATAAAAATTAGAGCGTCTATTTTCCTATTTGCTCCCGCGGCAATCGCAGTACCCGGGCAATAACCCCCAATTGCCATTCCAGCGCCAAATATCAAGCCACCGTAAATCTGCGCGCCTAAATTTAGTTTAGTTAATTGTACCAGGCTGATATCAAGAATTCCTAAATAAAAAGAGGAATAAGTTAAAATCATAGTGGTCACAACCGCAGAAAACATAACTTTCATGACACCCCAGTCTTTCCCATAAAAGACAGCTGAAATTTTCCGGGAGTTCCCCATACCCGTACTAACCAATATATAACCAAATACCAGGCCTGCGACAATTGAAGTAAGTATCATACCCAGGTCATCGATATACCCCAGTTTTAAAAAAGGTGCTAACATTATTGACTCCTGATAAATTATAGCCATTCACGGCGAATGATATATGCTACTGCTAATCCTGCAGTGAAAACTGACAAAAAGAAAACCCAACCAGCAGCGCCTAAAGTGGCGGCTCCAGTAAGTGCCAAACCACTGGTGCATCCACCAGCCAGACGCGCACCAAAAGCTACTAAAATACCACCAGCAAACGCAGTCATTATTCTTCGGTTTTTTGTGGTACCTGGTCCTTTTAACATCTCTACCTTCATCCGTTTTTGTCTAAAACCGGCAACCAGGCTGCCAATCACAACACCAACCAGCATAAATGTTAACCAATGATATAAGACATGATTGGAAGAACTAACATATTTATAAAGGTAATCATGTCCGGCTACATAGGTGGGACTCATTAGATTTAATGTAAACGTAAACATTCGGGTTAAAGCACCAGATGCCCCCAAACCTTTGCCAGCAACAAAAAATGTAAAAAAAAGAACCATTCCCAGACCTATTCCACCCAAATAAGGGTTGATATAGGCTTTTTCATGTTTTTGCGCATTAATCATTATTTATCCTTAATTAGAAAAATGTTGAAATATGGTTTGATATTAAACTTTCGAAAATACTTAAATTCTTCTGTTTGTACTTAGTGTCTGAACGAAAAGTAGGTAATTTGGGGACATGTACAACTTTTAGCAAAAGCTTAAACAGTTAAATACCCGACAGTTACGTGTCCCCCAATTACCGAAAACTGCAGAGGATATGCCAAGATTAAAATTCGCTGTTCTACCAGCAATCGGATTAATCATTGCCAAGAGGTAACAGAGCACTTACTATGAAAGGATACTTCACTGAAAGAGCAATAAAAACCCAATAATATCATGAAAATAAAAGAAATTAACAAATACTCAGAAAAAATTGTGGAAACCATGGCAGAAGGCTTAATTGTCGTGAGTCCAGAAGGAAAAGTATTAGCTGTTAACGCGTCTTTTGAAAAAATGACAGGCTTTCAGGCCGATGATATTATTGGTGAATCCTGCACGATGCTGGATTGTACGGTGTGCCCTAAAAACACTGGGAATAATCGGGGGTCCTGGTGCACCTTATTTGAGATGGAAAAAATCGAACGAAAACGCTGTTCCCTCAAAAAAAAGGACGGCTCTCACATTTCAGTCATGAAAAACGCTACTATCATCAAAAATAGTAAGGGGCAACCCACTGGAGCCTTAGAGGTTATCACAGACATTAGCGAATTTGATCTCCTGGATCAACGCGTTGATATGCTGTCCAAAAAACTTTCCGAAGATGGTGATTTTTTTGATATTATTGGTAAATCTGAATCTATTAAGAAA
The DNA here is from genome assembly GCA_018657625.1 of Deltaproteobacteria bacterium. Classification (GTDB taxonomy): domain Bacteria; phylum SAR324; class SAR324; order XYD2-FULL-50-16; family XYD2-FULL-50-16; genus JABHWU01. The sequence goes on from JABHWU010000067.1 coordinate 14,240, forward strand.
GTATTTGATCTGATGAGTAAAGCTGCCCAGAGCGATGCCCCAATCATTATTTTAGGTGAAAGCGGCACCGGTAAGGAGCTAATCGCCCAGGCAATTCATAAACTCGGCAGAAGAAAGGAAAAACCCTATGTACAGCTCAACTGTGCCGCTTTAAACGAATCCTTACTGGAAAGTGAACTGTTTGGACATGTTAAAGGGGCTTTTACAGGAGCCATACGGACGCGAATCGGAAGATTTGAGGCAGCCAAAGGGGGTGACATCTTTTTAGATGAAATCGGAGATGCGCCACTGTCTATTCAATTGAAATTACTACGGGTTCTGGAAGAGAACAAAATTGAACGGGTGGGTGAACATGAGTCTATAGACGTCGATGTCAGATTAATAACGGCCACCAACAAAAATTTAAAAACTCAAATTGAAAATGGTGTTTTCAGAGAAGATTTTTTTTACCGTATCAATGTTATTCCCATCGATATACCGCCACTGAGGGATCGAAGGGAAGACATTCCACTACTGGTTAATTACTTCATTAAACGTTTAAAAACCAGAACAGGAAAAAAAATCAATGGATTACATGCTTCAGTTTTGAACCTTTTTATGCAGTATTCCTGGCCGGGAAATATTCGGGAACTCAAAAATGCATTGGAATATGCCTTTGTTTTAACAGAGAAAGGCTTGATAGAAATGAATCATCTGCCAAAGTTTGAAGATACCCCGGTAATACCAAGTAGTTATGAAAGAATGGTCGTAAATTCGGATGATCCACCAAAAAAAGTTGAATTAATTTTGGCTTTGCAAGAAGCCAATGGTAATCAATCCCAGGCAGCAAAAATACTTGGTGTCAATCGCGGAACAATATGGAATCGAATGAAAAAATATGGAGTTGATATGGAACGATTGATCCGCTCCTAATTCTCAGCTTTATTAAGTGTTTAATTTTGGACAACTGTTTGATTAAAATTGAACACCTGTCTAACTCCATATTTCCGGATAATCGTCTTTTATAGCAAACGTCATTGATAAAGAAAGATCTCTCCTCATTCTTCGTCGAGATGACATTTGATAACACTTTGATTTTAAAAATACAAATTTCAAATTCATTAACAGTTCCCCAAGCCGGTGCCCGGCAAGATGAATGCAATAAACTTGTCTGAGTCTGTGGATCAAGCGTCAAGCGGATCCACGCAGAAAAGCTTCAAACGTCGGGTCCGTTGGCGCTTGACCCGACCTA
>JABHWU010000052.1 GCA_018657625.1 Deltaproteobacteria bacterium
ATGTTTAAAAATCGTGATTTTATCGCTAAAATAATTAACAAGAATAATTTTTTAACCACAACAGGCACTGGCGGAATAATACCTATCAAAAATCCTGATCGGATTTTTAAAATTAGGTATTTTTCGTTCAGACACTAATTATTATAAACTATAAAATAAGTAAAACCACCAGAACTGTTCCAAGTGTTTTATGATAAGTCATCTTTCACTCTTTTTAAATATTGGAACTACCAATTGAAAATTCTTCTGAAAAACATGACCTATAATTTAAATTTATTCACTTTTTCTTTGGTTGCAGCTTTTTTGTTTCATATTAGAAATTTCTGATACTGCATAAAGGGTCTTTTCATCCGTGTGAACTGGTTCCATTCCTTTCACCGGTCCTGAATCATCCGGCGAGGTGTGGCAGCTTGAATGATTTTGATCATGACTATGACTTCCTTCTTTTTTCTGCATCATGACCATCATTGCCACCATTCCAATAGGACAAATCAAAAGTAATATGGTTTCTAAAGATGTATTTATAATTCCGAAATAACTAATCAACAATAAACCGACGATGGGGACTCCACAGCAGATAGCCATCATTTTCATATGGCCGGAATGATTATGTTTTTGGTTTTTGCCGGTTTTGGTTTTGGTAATATAATCCTGAACTTTCATTCTGTTCTCCTGTTTTTAAAATTGCAAATAGCTTCATAAATGATATTACATCTCTGGTAATAAAATATTTCATTATTCGGTTTATATTTTAAAACAATCTGGTTTTCTCACTAAGGATTTTAATGATTATCAAGCCAATCATCTAAATATTGACTTTAAAATGAATCTGGAAACGGCACACCTGGTATCTTCCTTTCTCAATAAGAAAGCTGATTATCTAAAAATCCATCCAGTAGTTCTTTAGTGACAGCACCTAGTTGCTTGTGACGAATAAAACCTTCCTTATCGATTAAAAATGTTTCAGGAACAGCTGTTACACCATAATCAAGGCTAATGGTTCCAGTTTTATCATCTGGCGCTAACAAATATGTTTTTTGATATTTTTCGATAAACTTTAAAGAATTCTCTCTGGTGTCATTAATTGCGATACCAATAAAAACAGCCCCATTTGGAGTATAATTACGGTGAGCGGCTTCCAGAATGTGCGCTTCCTGTCTACATGCAAAGCACCATGATGCCCAAAAATTTAATACAATCGGTTGTCCTAAAAACTTCTTCAACGAAATTCCTTCTTCTTTAAATGTCATTGCTGAAAAAGGTCTGGCTTTTTTATTAATCAAAGCTGAAGGAATCGTTCTGGGATCATCGGCAAAAAATAATCCATATGCTAATATCAGAAATAATCCTGTGATAAACATACCTCCAATGATGAAATAAGTTTTTTGTTTCATGATACGTCCTTATTTGTCGTAGAAAATGAATTTCTTTCTTTATAATAATCAATACACTGAACCGGGCGTTTTTATTTCATATGAAATGAGATTGATGAATCTAGATAAATATTTTTTTGCCGGAAGAATGAAATATTTTAATTTTCAAGGTGTATTACCAAATAACAAGTCTTTTTCAGATCTTGATTTCATGTGTTAATAAAAAGAACCGATAACAGGAGACATTATGATGATTATTTTACTGGTAGTGTTAGTATTAATGTTAGTTCCACTGACAACTTATTCACCTGAAAACCAGCCAATTAGGCAAAAACCAGCTGGAATTATTTTAAATGAAAGATATGCGAAAGGTGAAATCAGTCACCAGGAGTATCAGGAAAAAAAACAACAACTAAACCATTAATTTAGATTTAAAAGGAGGTATTTGAATGGAAGTAACTAAAACAAGCTATGGATTTAAGAAGGAAGTAGAAATTGATTATGATGTCGCAATCGTAAAAATTACTGAAGAACTTAAAAAAGAAGGATTTGGTATTTTAACAGAAATTGATGTAAAAAAAACGTTGAAAGCTAAAATTAACGAAGAATTTACCAAATATATTATCCTGGGTGCTTGCAATCCAAATTTAGCCATTCAGGCTTTGCGAGAAGAAATGGATATTGGACTGTTGCTACCTTGTAATATAATTGTCTACGAGAATACTATTAGAGGTACAGTCATTATTGCAACAATAAACCCATCCAGCATGGTAGAGGTAACGGGTCGGGAAGATTTGAATTCATTTGCGAAACAGGTAGGTCAAAAACTTACCAGTGCATTGGAAAGAGTGTAGTATTCTGCAAGCTAAGGAGGGGGCCATGAAAAATTTAGACGATCTTATCAAACAAGCTAAACCTGAGGTCCCATCCTTGCCTAATGATTTTAGTCAAAAAACATTAGCATATATTCTAAATTGGGAATTAACAGAGAAAAAACGGGTTCAATCGACTTCAAAATATCAATTGGGACATATCGTTACCGGACTGGTATTACTAATATCTGCTTTAATACTTACCAACATCGTTATATTTGAAGTTCAAATGAACGGCAGTTTGGAAATGCTTTCTCTAGGTACAGATTTCATTGCCGGTGCGACTGGCTATTTCCCGTTTGATTTGGTGATTCCGGTCGTATTAATGACAACAGTGGCATCCTGGTTATTGTGGCGTTCACGGCTGATCAAAAAAAGTATTGCGACAATTGTTACTAGTTGCTTTTTGATAACAAATGTGGGCGGCACTGCATTAGCATCAACAAGTTTAAATGAACAAATACAGGATAAAGTGGTGAATAATAAAAACGAAATTCCCATCATTAGTCAATTCTATAGAAACAGAGCTATTTATCTGGTAAAACATCCTAATTTTGAGATGGGGCAGGTCACTGAACTTAAGGGAAAACATGCAACTATCAAAACACCTCATGGAAAAGTGATAGACATTTTTCTACCAAAGGACAGTACCGTCATACCAGGGCAGTATTTTAGGTTCAGTGGTCAGAAAACAGACACGGGCTTTCAGGCAAAGCGATTACAACATTGCAGATCTAAGAGAGGTGATCGATATTTTACTCATATGGAGAATATGAAAGGACATATGGGGAAAAAGATGCAACAGCATCATAACAGTATGCATTAAAAAGAAATGACAATGGTTATAAATTTACTCTTTTTATATGAAAAACAGACAGAGTTACATTGTTTTCAATCAAATTGAAAATCAAAATATCCCTCTATTCTTAATTCAATATTGCTTTCTTAAGTGTGGATTTACATTGTTAAGTTGAGATCCTATCACTAAAGTAGTAACTAATTGAAAATGAGCTTTTTAGGAGAAATAATGAAAGTATTATCAATAATTGTTGCCTTAATAGTAGTTTCGACGGCTAGTTTTGGGCATGGTACGGAGACGCATAATAAACAGGAAACCCAAAAAGAGAATTCATCTGAAATGAACGCTAATGAACATATGAGCAATATGGATAATGATTTGAGCCAAATACATTTAGATCAAACGAATCAGGCATATCAAAAGTATGTGAAAGTGATCTTTGAAAAAAAATGCTTTGATTGTCATGGATCGGTGACCACATTCCCATGGTACTATAAAATCCCCGGCGTCAAACAATTAATGGACCGTGATATAAGGGAAGCCAAAGAACATTTGGATATGTCAAATGATTTTCCTTTCGGCGGTCATGGAGAACCGGCGGCTGATTTAAAAAGCATCAAAAAATCCATTGAAGATGATACGATGCCACTTTTTATGTATCGGTTAACACATCCTGATTCTAAATTAACCGAAGCAGAACAAAAAATAGTTTTCAATTGGATAGATGAGTCGATAAAAAAGCTTGAAGCAAATAAATAATAATTTTACACCGAAACCACTTTGCCTTTATAAAAAAAAGGTTTCGGTTCATTTCAGTGGATGCATGTTCCTATATAAATTTGGCTAGTTGAATTTGAAACTCCTTTATTTTTTCATTCCGTATCGTTACTATTTTAACTGAATCATTGGGCTGAAAAGACTCCCGAGCTGTCAACAAATCATCACTATTATCAATTACAAACTTGCCAAGCTTAATAGCACCATCACCTAATAAGATATTATTATTAAGGCCACTGCTAATACCTGATAATCCAGCTTTATCTGCTGGTGAACCTGGTATAACCTTGTGTACAATAACCCCTTTTACCCCAAATTGCACTGCGATGTTATCTGCCACCATTTGAATACCAACCTCGGATATTTGAATATTGTGTTCCACAAAAAATTCTAGATTAAGGCAAGTACTTCAAACCAGTAAGCAACATGGTTAATCATTTTTTCAATTGTTTTATAGCAATAGACACTGTTATTGTCCAATGATCCAGGGTGCATATAACAAGTACATATCCCCCAATTCTGCTATTCCATCAAATCAGATTTAGTCAATATAAAAGACGATTGCTAAATTTTGCTATTTGTAACACTTCTTAGATAATAAAAATGAAATAAAGTTTGAGTTAGTGGTGTATTAATATTTGATTGTAAAATATTCGATGTTTAGCCACCACTTTTAATAACCGTTTTTTATTTGGAAAAGTAATTGAAACGCTTTTTAATCATAGTCACCATAGCACTGTTTTTAACTGGGTGTTGGAACCATAGAAATCATATGCAACCACAAAATGGTCAACGAATACAACAGGGATCACAAATGGGATATGGCTCGCATATGTAATATTAAAATCACAATAATCGTTAGATAAAATGGAGCTCTAATGTCAAAAAAACAAAAAAGCAAAAAAAACAAAACACCTAAAAAAAGATTTTCAACCTCCTTTATTGTCATTGGAATTATAACGTTAATAGTTGGTTTTTGGGGGTTATCAGAACTCTATTCTGGTTATCAGCAAACGCAATTAGCAAAAAAATCGGAACACAGTGGCGTTTATCGTGGCGTATCGGGTTTGCATCTGGCGAAGTTTGAACAGTCAAATTATCGATTTAGAGAATCTAAAAAGATATTAGATCCTATGCGTTACAAAATGCAAAAACAAATGATTTCTTATGGTGTTGCCGGAAAAATCCCACAAGTATTGGATCAAATCTATTGTTTTTGTGGTTGCAGCCATAGTATCGGTCATAAAAGCCTGTTAAGCTGTTTCACGGATGATCATGCAGCAAATTGTGGAATATGTATGGATCAGGCGCTTCTGGCTGATAAAATGACAAGCAAGGGGAGTTCGATCGTTGAAATAGTAGATGCCATGGACTTACAATTTAATTGATATTTCTGGTTAAAATCTTGGGCAGTGGATATAATAACATAAACATTTAGCCGATCATATGCAAAACCTGATTTGATGTAGTGACAGGCAACGATTAGACTTTGTCACAGTAGAGAAATTACAAGTTATCCGAGAGTCTGTCATTTCGACATTGGGATAAGGTCCGCATCAATAAAGTGTAAATCAAGTATGTATTAATAACGACCGATGTTCTAATAGTCCCATAAAATCAGGCGACAGGTAAGGCAAAATGCACATGTCTCCCTTAATTTGGCATTCCTTTCAAAAAAAACCTGTCGACAACAATGACATTTGGTAAATATTGAGGTTTGGTATTAAAATAGGAGTTAACAATGAATGCATTAGAGGAAAAAAAGCTGGTCATGATCGGTATTCGCAAAAGAGGACAATGGGGATTTAGATATAAATCTCAATTTATAGATCAAAATAAATCATCTCTCAGAGATCCAAAAAAACTGAAAGCGCATTTATATCAGGAATTAAAATCCAACTAAAAACTATGGCTAACATCACATTCAAGGAATTAGCTATCGTTTTTTTTTTACGGTTCGTTTAAATTCCAGTCATAGTCATACTCTATATCGCCATCAAAATCTGTCAGCTGATTTTTCAATTTTTGAGTAGCGAATTTTAATAAATGTTTAACCAGTGCTTTTTCAGAATCGCCAAAATCAACACCATACCAATCATAAATGCTTGATACTATGATTTCATCTTTAGCAATAAATAAAACACCACGATTGTGATTAATATAGTCAATGGCAGATTGATTGAGCAGTTGATCACTGTTACTTCCGGTAAACACCTCAGCTAATAAATTCGGACAACCGATACTGGCACAATTGACGACATAATGAATACGATTATCCTGCCAGATTGGCCGTAAAATTCGATGTTCGATATCATTTAAAGATAGTTTCCCTCCTTCTACTTCCATTAACTTTGCATCCCAGGGACCGTCGCTAAACCATCCAGAGGAGATATCAATATCTCTGATGGATTTAACCGGATAATGATCCAGAATAACTTTTACCGTCAGTGCATTATAAAAATTAATCCAATAAGCTTTTTGCTCTTTTCTATTAAAAATACTAATCCTGATCCCCTGCAAATAAGCTAAATAGTTCGCCAACAACTCCTTATCCGATTTCGTGACATCATTATATCGTACTCGATTTACGTCAGAGGGGTGTTCGTTCATCAAATATTCGGTTAAAAATTTACTCCAGACCTGATGATTGATGATTTCGGTTGATTCCGCATTGTTAGCTTCCCACTTTGGCCACAAATCTGATTTTGGCGCAGCATAAGTAACATTTGCCATCAATAGCAGAAAGATCATCAATCCAATACCAGGAATAACTGATTTTATTTTTTCCAATAAGCATCTTACTTTAATATTAAAATCTTTCATTTTTTACCTCGATTGCAATGATTTTATAAATAAACCTTTCTGTTTTCAGTTAGAGGTCTAATAAAAAAACTAAGTTTAATTTAACAAGGTCTCTATCTCAGCACTAAACACTTCCGCGGGGAGTGCACCTGACTTAAATCGAATTTTACCAGAGATATTATTCTTAATCACTATGGATGGCGTACCGGTAATTCCCATTTTCATCGCGTCATTCAGATCTTTTTGAACATGTTCGGCATACTTTCCACTATTTAGACAGGTTTTAAACTGATCTTCTTCCAAACCAATTTCAACCGCTAACGGCACCAGATTTTCAAGGGGAAACCCATTACCGTTGGATTTTGTTCTAAGATAATTCAAATCAGCATATTTCCAAAATGCCTCATTTCCACCCACTTCATTAGCACATTCAGAAGCTTCAGCCTGTTTTTGTGCACCGGGATTATGAAAGCCCAGCGGTAAATGCCGATACACCCAATTTACCTTACCTTTATATTGGGCAACAATTTCAGGGGGAGTGGTATGAAATCTTTTGCAGAAAGGGCATTCAAAATCAGAATACTCAATCAAGGATACCACAGCTTCCGGATTTCCAAAAATATGATCGCTCTCTTTTGAAACGGGTGGTAAATACTTGGCAATATTTTGTGAATTATCCCGTCGTCCTTGTTGGGCAGCTTTTTGTTTTTCAATAAAAGTTTCAATGCCTATTTCCACTTTGGCCTGAAATTCTTCATCACTGAGGGGCTGGCTGGTTTGACGATATTGAACACCCATAAATATTAAAGAACCTGCAATCAAAATGGATGAAACCAGAATGGTAACTATCAAAGCCTTTAGGCTGTTTCCTTGGCTCATATTTACTTGTGCCTCCTCAAATCTACATCATGGCATGATTTCAGATAGTTATCAATTGACCAATCAACTTGATTTCCAAATCAAAAACCGATAATTCATTAACTTTTTATTCAAATTACTATGATTGTTTATCA
>JABHWU010000064.1 GCA_018657625.1 Deltaproteobacteria bacterium
AATAAAGGCTCTTTTTTTTAAAAAAAGACGACATTATGACAGGAAATAGCGGTTTTTGGCCAAACTGCCACGCCGCAGTGCGCCTTAAGCATGAAATGGTATCACTTAAACCGTGCAGAGTGGCTCTGTTTTAGACCGGCGGTTACATTTTCCTTGGATTTAAATAAATATGCAGTAATTGATTTATTTCCAAGCTGTCGACCTGCAATAATCCATTCAAAACCAAATATTACGTCAATCATATTGCCTTGAGTAATATCCTTATATACTAATAATCTGCTTCCTCCTATATATAGTTTTTTTCTAACTATTGCTTCTAATGCTATATCAGCATATATTTGATTCACTTTCTTCTGGCTAATTTTTGATTTTGGAAGGAATCGAGCCAGATTAATCTCTTCTATTAAGGTTTTGTCATTCATTTTTAAGTTGTAATGCCTAGATGTATTTATAACGCATTTCAATTTTAGTATAGAACAAACTCAATTAGCTAAAGACCGGATGTTTTTAATTTGTCCATCCCATGCTTTTCTTTTTGGTGTTCTTGAAGATAATGAGTATTTCATTTAACTTACTTTACTCATCCATCAAAGTTTTTCTAGATTTTATTTTCTAAACATTTTCACCGGTAAGATCAGCAGATTGTTTTATGGTGTCATCTTTTAAACAGGCTCACCTTTGAGACTCATGTGGTGGTTTGAGTGTCAATAGTTATTGAATCAAATAGAAGAATAAGCCGACAATACTAGTTAGCGCTGAAGAAATTCTGCTTTAATCCGGGAAGTTAAAAAATTGAACGTAAGCTAGTTTATTTATATTTTGAACTTTTTCCTAATTTGCCCTAGAAAAAATAATTAGATTGAGGTCCCAAGTTATTTTACTAGCTGTTTTGAGGATCAATATAAGAGAATTTGTTGATTCTAACAAGTTTGAGATTCTTGATTAATATATTTTCCGTTATCAAAATGACTGGAAGTGGCAGGAATCGTGGCTATTCACCTTATATCAACAATGCTTACTACTGGAATCCTATCGAAATTAGAGAAGCAGTATATTTGATTTCACAATAAGAAAACTCAAAATTATGGGGTCAATGGTGGGGTCAACGTAAAAAGGGTTTGAATCCTAGTGGACTCAAACCCTTTTAATGTCTGGCGGAGCTGACGGGACTCGAACCCGCGGCCTCCGGCTTGACAGGCCGGCGTTATAACCAATCTTAACTACAGCTCCTCAACTGTCTGGTGGGCGCTACTGGGATCGAACCAGTGACCTACGGCTTGTAAGGCCGTTGCTCTCCCAGCTGAGCTAAGCGCCCTGGGTACTGCCTCTCGACAATATTCAGAAAGCATATATTTGATTAACTATCTTGTCAATAAATAGTTAAGTATTATTATATTTTTTTAGCTAGCCTTATCTGCATTGTCCTTTTTGTACAATACCACTGGACTTAACTGTTTTTCGATCACTTCGGCATTCAAAACTACTTCTTTGATATTGTCTTCAGATGGAATATCAAACATGATATCCAGCATACTATCTTCCAATATCGCTCGCAAACCTCTGGCCCCCGTATTTTTTACGATGGCTTTTTTGGCAATGGCTCTTAAGGCTTCATCCTGGAAAGTAACTTTGACACCATCAAGCTCTATCAAACTTTGATATTGTTTGATTATAGCGTTCTTGGGTTCCGTCAGAATTTTAATTAAATCATCTTCAGATAGTTCCGCAAGTGTGGACACCACAGGAATCCGACCCACAAATTCCGGAATTAAACCGTATTTAATCAGGTCTTCTGTTTCAATGTGCTTTAAAATATTTCCGATTTTTTTGTCTTTTTCGGAATGCAATTTGGCACCAAACCCCATCACTTTTTTACCGATCCGTTCATTGATAATATCTTCCATACCAACAAACGCGCCACCAACCACAAATAAAATATTAGTAGTGTCTACCTGTAAAAACTCCTGTTGGGGATGTTTTCTACCACCCTGGGGTGGAATATTCGCAACAGTACCTTCGATAATCTTTAACAAAGCTTGTTGAACACCTTCTCCACTGACATCACGGGTAATTGAAACATTTTCACTTTTTCGGGTTATTTTATCAATCTCATCGATATAAATAATGCCCCGTTGGGTTTTTTCAATATCGTAATCTGCGGCCTGCAATAATTTCAGAATAATATTCTCAACATCTTCGCCCACATAACCGGCTTCTGTCAGGGTTGTCGCATCTGCCATGGCAAACGGGACTTTTAATATTTTCGCCAGGGTCTGGGCCAAAAGGGTTTTACCGGTACCAGACGGACCCATGATCATTACATTCGATTTTTGAAACTCAACCTCATTTGCCGCCGGGGGATTATATATTTTTTTGTAATGATTATACACCGCCACTGATAGAATTCGCTTGGCGGCTTCCTGACCGATAACATATTGATCCAGAGTCTCTTTAATCTGGCGAGGTTTCAATAGTGTTGTGGGGGCTTCCTCAGGTTTTTCCTTTTCCCGTTCTTCTTCAATGATGTCATTACATAGTTCAATACATTCATCACAAATATAGACAGACGGGCCGGCAACAATTTTCTCAACCTCTTCCTGGGACTTACCACAGAATGAACACCTTAAAACGGATGATTCCTTTGCCATAATATGGGACTTTTAATAATATTAATTATTTCGCGAGGAAAAGGTAGAATCAATAATACCATAATCAACTGCTTCATCAGCCGTTAAGTAGCAATCCCTTTCGATATCTTTAACGATTTTCTTCCGATCTCTTTTGGAATGACTGGCTAATATATCAATCAGATTTGATTTAATTCTAACAATCTCACGGGTTTGTATTTCAATATCAGTTGCCTGTCCGCCGATACCTCCAATGGGCTGGCGTAACAGCACTCTAGCATTCGGTAATGCAATTCTCTTTCCTTCTGCTCCGGCTGCCAGTAAAATCGAAGCGATGTTAGCGGCCTGCCCAATACAGATTGTCTGAATATTTGGTTTGATATACTGCATAGTATCATAAATCGCTAATCCTGCTGTGATATCACCACCGGGAGAGTTGATATAAAAACTAATATCAGAATCCGGTTTCTCTGCTTCCAAAAACAGAAGCTGGGCGATGATCACATTAGCGGTTTGCGGATAGACTTCATCCCCCAGGAAAATGATCCGATCTTTTAATAATCTGGAATAGATATCATAAGATCGTTCACCCCGGTTGGTCTGCTCGATTACATTTGGTATTAGAATACTCATTATTTGATTATTTTATCAGTTACAAAATCCAAAACTGTTTCTTCTGCAATAACACCATGTGTCTGCTGATACAGTTGTTTACCATATTCCTGCTTTACCAACTCATTCGGATCCATACCCATCATCATACAATTCATCTGAAATCTTCTACCGACTTCATTTTCATCTACTTTTAATTCTTCTTTATCTAATAACTGCTGAACAAAAAATGAAAATCGCAGATTATCTGTCGCTTCTTTTTCTGCTTTTTCTTTCAGCATTTCATCAGTGACTGCTTCATCTTTATTTTGTTCTTTTTGCTGCTTAACCCGATAATTTACTTCTTCCGTCAGAATTTGTTCCGGTAATTCAAAAGTCAGCAAATTTTCTAACTGGCTGCGTAGTTCTTTTCTATACTCGGCTTTATTTTCATAATTCTTTAGCTCTTTAACTTCACCATCTAAATATTTTTCAAAATCTTCTTCGTTTTTGGATTCGTTAAATTGCTTATAAAACGCTTCATTTAATTCCGGTAAAACCTTCTTCTTTACTTCTTTGACTGTTAATATAATCTTGGATGTCACACCTTGTAAATTCTTATCTCGATAATCTTCCGGATAGCTGATTTCAAACGTTTTTTCTTCACCGGTTATCATTCCTTTTAGAGCTTCGATATATTCCAGCTCCAGATATCCTGCATCCATGTTGTAAGAATAGTCATTTTTGGATTCAATATTTTCATTTTCAGGATCCGATCGGCTATCAAAAGAAACCTGATCACTGTCACCCACAGGCTCTTCAGTGGTTTCAAATTTCGAAGAACGATTCATGTGATATTCCCGTTGTTTATCCACGTCCTCTTTGGTAATTTCAACTTCTTTTTTCTCAAGCTTATAACTGTCAGACGCCGGTAAATCAAATTCAGGTCCGATTTCAAATGCGGCTGAAAATGTTAATGGTTCTTTATTTTTAATATCTAAATCGGCAAATTGAGGACGACCGATGGGCTCTAGGTTTTCCTGCTTTAAGGCTTTATCAAAGAATTCCGGAATTAAAACTTCCAGAGTGTCTTGTTGCATGGCCTTGTCATACCGTTTTTCAATGATAGATTGCGGGACCTGCCCTTTTCGAAAACCGGGAATATTTACTTTACTTTTCAAAGCATTGTAGCATTTTTTATATGCAGCAATCACATTTTCTTTAGGAATTGTAATCGATAATTTTCGTTTTAATTTTCCTAAATCTTCTGAAGAAACATTAATTGATTCCATTTGAATACAAAGCGTTATAAGGGTTAATACGATACGATTCGGTTATTAATAAACCGTATGATCATTAAAATGTGTGAGTGATGGTTACAAAGAAAAAAGAAAGGCCAAAATAAGTCATGTTAACTCGAATGAGTTATATCGCTTGAAATGTGGAGCGAGAAACGGGACTTGAACCCGCGACCCCGACCTTGGCAAGGTCGTGCTCTACCACTGAGCTATTCTCGCTTCTGATATATATTTTGGTACGAGAGGGGAGACTTGAACTCCCACATCCTAAGATACTAGATCCTAAATCTAG
>JABHWU010000124.1 GCA_018657625.1 Deltaproteobacteria bacterium
ATCGTGATTTTATCGCTAAAATAATTAACAAGAATAATTTTTTAACCACAACAGGCACTGGCGGAATAATACCTATCAAAAATCCTGATCGGATTTTTAAAATTAGGTATTTTTCGTTCAGACACTAAATAGTAGTAAGATGATCTTTAAAATCAGGTTGTGAAATGAGTGATTTACATCGCTCAAATCGACCTACTGAATAACTCCAGAAATCGTCTACTGGATTTTTGTTTGCGTGTTGCACAACACCCCAAAGCGTCCATAACAAATCACAAAGTACTTTGTAAATTACCATTCGACTAACCTGATCTTTTGGCGGTGGTCCAGCGAAATAAGACTCCAATAGCACTTTATCCTGTTCCTGTCCGAAATTTGCCTCCACAGAAAGATCTCCCAGATCCCACATGGGATCGTTATTTCCGGCATATTCCCAGTCAATGATAAATACTTTTTCTCCATTATCAATAAAATTTTCTGCTAAAGGATCACAATGGCAGGGAACTAGATCAACTGGTTTGGCTTCCATTACACTTCTTATTTTTTTTGCCTCAGATTTTACCATTTCGTATCCATCCGGTACATCGGCATTTAGCTTTTTGACCAGTGTCAGGTATTCATCAATCTTTTCAAAAACATCGAATCGATTCTTGAATTTCTGACCGTGTTGATGCATTTGTCGAAGGGCCTCACCGGATCTCCTGACACTGCCTAGATTTTGAAATCTTTCCTCATTTAGTGTGTCGCCTTCAATAAATTCACTCAACATTAAGCCATCACTGCTATCGAAGAATAGAACTTTGGCAGATACTCCGGATTCGGCTGCTACCATTGCATCATGTTTTTCATTCTGGCGATTGATGAATTCGTCTGTGCCAGATCCCGGAATCCGTAACAATTTCTTTTGGTTTTTGTATGTAAGACAATATACTAGATTAGTAAGACCTCCTAATCGTTCAGCAGTTATCTCTTCTACCGGCATATCTTTCAACATTGGAATTCGAACATAATATTCGTGAATATCTTTCATTTCGTATATCTCCTAATATTTACTGTTTAGTTGTTAAAAATATCGATGTCTGCAAAATTTTCTTCCTTAATCATTCATAACATTCCAACAATAGATAACACTGACAACTCCCTACAGGAAGCTGATGAAGAAGTAATCAAAGCAAATCATTATCACTTTCCCTTTGAAATTGTCTTAAAATCAAGGGATAAGCATGAATGTCGAAAATCAGTGTTTTATAGTTCCTGTGGCTTCATCCCAAAGAAATTTTAAGCCGTTCCTTTCACGTTTGGTTTTAAAAATCGGCCAAAGCCATCTTTTTTTATGGAAATAACTTAGATCATTCAGGTGGTGGTGTTTCACCTCCTCGTCTGTTAATCTATCCTTTATCGTGATATTGACCGGATCACTGAATAGTTGTCTTACGACAACCTCAACTTGAAAATCAGGACTAAGAATAAAATTCATCCATTCTTCTGCAACCTTTTTTAAGAAGGGGTACTTTCGAAGCTCGGCACTCATGATGAAGTTGTCTACCCAACCTGTTGTACCTTCGATTGGATCAGCCATTTTCCAGATTTCACCCCGTTTTTTCAGGTCACCAAATGAAAAACCCCAAGTCGTTGCTAATGCCATTCCATACAGATCATCTGCTGTATCCACCCCTTTCCAGAAGGAATGTGCATTATGTGCAAGCACTTTCAGTTTTGATGAGATCTCTTTTTCCCTGAGTTTTTCATATCTGTACAAATCATCACCTCTTAATCCAGCTGACAATGCGACGATAAACAGATTGGTTTCATAATAATCGCTTGAAATGGTGTACTTGCTTTTAAATTTAGGATTCCAAAAGACATTCCAACTGGTGGGCGGTGAGTCAAAGAACTTGGTATTATAAGCTAGTCCGTAGGGGCCATGGGCCATGGGAACTCCATATACTTGGCCGTGATCATCTGTGATATAATCTGCATTTTGTAGTGAGGTGATGATATTTTTATAATTTGGAATATTTTTTAAATCGACCGGGATGATTAATTTTTTTTTGATATACCCAAATCGAAAATCTTTTATAATATTATGTGCGGGAGAAATGATGTGATATGATTTACTTCTAATGCCATCATAGAAATTTTGAATATCAGAAACATTGTGACTGATCTCCAATCGGACCTCTTTCCCATACTTTTTTTTGATCAACGCTTCAAACTTCTCAACTTGCTTGTGAGGGAAATACCCTTCCCAAATTAACATTTTCAGAATGTCTGCTCCCTCTGAAATGGAGGGAGTTACTATAATACTGATAAAGAATATGGCCGTTATTATTTTATAAATACATAACAATGGCTTCTTCATGTTTTTCTCCGATTCTCATAGTGACAATAAATGGATTGCAAGAAAGCGTTATCAAAGATCTTGGTGATCTGTAGAAAAACCTTACGCTTCAACCCAGCAATTCGATTTTTCATATGTAAAAGAAAATCTGCAGACTTCCTTGGTATAAAAAAGATTTGGTTAAATAACTGAAAGTGACATTATCAGACACTTCATAGGTTGTTCAATGCCCAATTCTACTCACCCGGAAAACACATGAATTTATAATCGTACAAAAGAATCTCATTTTTATTAACTGCCTGTAGCATTTTCAGACTCTTTTTTAGGATTCCCCTTTAATTTTGTGATGATTTTGTCAAAATGGGTTTTCAACTCCGTAATTCCTTCTGGCATTAATATGATTATTAAAACCGTAATGACACCAAATATTAAAGGTCGATAGGCTTCCAAGGGTCGAAGAATCTCATTTAAAAAAGTGAATATAAAAGTCGCATATAATACACCAGGAAACCTTCCCAATCCACCCGTAATAAGAATTACCAGTAATAAAACGAACACATCCAATGATAATAAACGCTTAGAAATCAACCCGAAGTAGTGTGCATAAAAAGCCCCTGCTAATCCAGCCAGGAAGGCAGAAATTGCAAATACGATCAGCTTATATTTGTAGTCATTGATGCCCATACATCTACCAAAGGTTTCAGAGTCGCGCAGCGCAACGAATGCAAGGCCAATATTAGATTTGATAACAAGTTTGACAACAATAACGGATAGAAAGAATATTCCTAGAGCTAAGAATGCCGCCGGAACTCTATTGGTCACTGAAAATGTAATCCCTCCTAATTCTAACGGTGGTATACCAGTCAAACTATTCGCCCCTCCAGTACCAATTTTCCGTCCAGCCGTAATTAGTGCTGGCAGGGTCATATGCAGTGCAAATGTTACAATTGCCACATATAAGCCTTTCAGTTTTAGACAGGGTAATCCTATCAGGATTCCAACCAGAGAAGCTGCCATGGATCCGGCAATTAAGGCTAGCCATGGAGAAAACCCCAACTTCATGGAGAAAATAGAGGACCCAAACGCACCAATGGTGAAAAACGCGATTTGCCCAAAAGATGATATTCCAGCATATCCGAAAATGAGGTCCCAGGGGCCAACAACACTTCCCCAAATAAAACACATAATCAGAACTTGTAGAATATATAGATTATTTTGTAATAATAAAGGGGAGAAAATCAACATTCCAATAAAAAACGCTTTCCCAAAATTTCCCATGCTAAAGGCATTTTTTCCTGTTTTCACTTCTTCGTTTCCCATATTACCTCTCCCCGCATAAGCCTTTAGGTTTAAAAATCAATATGATCATCAGAGACAGGAACCAGCAGGGCATTACCCATTTATTTCCAAACTGAAAAGATACAATACTTTCCAACACTGCCAGCATTACTGCGGCATAGAATGCTCCTTTTAAACTCCCGATACCGCCAACTGCAACAATAATAAAGGCTTTAATAAAAAAGAGCCATCCGCCCTCTGGAGAAAGATTGTAACTGGAACCTAAAAATATACCGCTGATCCCGGCCAGTACTGATGAAACCCCAAAAGTATAACCGAATATTTTATTCAATGGGATACCAACAATTCTAGCGCCAGTGCCATCCTGAGCAACTGCACGCATGGATAATCCAATTAAAGTTCTTCTAAAAAACAGTCCCAGACTAATACTAAGAATTAGCGTTACCAGAAGAATTACCATTTTATAATTGTTTAACGGAAACCCGAAAACAATTATTGAACCCGTAATTGGACGAGGCAAGGTTTTCAACAATGGTCCAAAGAATATAAAGATTAAGGCATCGATAATTAAAGCCAGACCCAGGGTTGCTATAATAGCTGAAAATCCCCAGTTCGGTCTTCTTCTTAAAGGGCGAATAATGATTGTTTCTATTCCAACGCCAATATAAAACATCACCGGAATGACTAAAATAAATACCATCATGTAGTTAATATACTGAGAAAATAAAGCAAACAGGAGCCAGGCGATATACGCACCAATGGTTAACAGTGAACCATGGGCATAATTAAAAACACCCGATACTCCGTAAATAAGAGACAGTCCCATCGCCATAAGTATATATGAGCCGCTGGCAAGTAATCCATAAGTGACTATTCCGGCAATCTGATAAAACACGCTATCCATAAAACCTCCTGAAATCATGCACCAAGAAATACTTTCATCACATGATCATTGTTAAACATCTCATCTTTAGTTCCCTCGAAAACGATTTTACCATCGTCAATAATGTAAGACCGTTCAATCAATCTAGCTGATTCGACAACGTTTTGTTCAACCAATAAAACACTGGTACCAGTATTATTGATCTCTGCGATCTTTGAAAAAACATCGGTTCTGATAATTGGTGCTAGCCCCAATGATGGTTCATCAATGGCAATAAACTTAGGTGCTGCCATTAGTCCTCTCCCAATGGCGCACATCCGGGCTTCTCCACCGCTTAGGGTACCAGCTTTACGTTTTGACCACTCTTTTAATCTCGGAAAAAACTCAAAGACAAATTCCAGATTTCTTTTAACGATTGCAGGTTTTCTGGCATTCTTGTTATAGGCACCTAATCTTAAATTTTCCATCACGGTCATATCAGGAAAAAGATTACGATCTTCCGCGATATAAACAATACCCATTTCTGTGATTTGCTCGGTTGATAAATGACTAATTTCAACACCGTCATAACGAATGGATCCCGATTCGGGATTGATCAGACCACAAATGGTTTTCAGCAGTGTACTTTTACCATGCCCATTCGGACCAAGCACTGCAACGAGTTCTTTTGGTTCAACTTTGAGGGATATGTTTTTAAGTACTCTAAATTCCCCGTAATAAACGTTGATATTTTCAAGTTCAAGCATTGTCTTCACCTCCCGATCCCAAATAGATATCGATAACTTCTTTGGTTTTGGTAACTTCCAATGGAGGGCCTATGATGACTTTTTCTCCGTTATCAAGAATCATTAGTCTGTCACATAATTGAATAATGAATTTCATTAAATGCTCTATCACGATGATCGTGATACCCAGTTCACGATTGATTTTTTGAATTAATTCTAAAAAGAAATCGACATCAGATTCCCCTAGCCCACTAATAGGTTCATCCAGCAATAATATTTTGGGCTTTGTAGCAAGTGCGGTGGCGACCATGACTTGCTTTTTCTCCAACAGTGTTAGATTTTCAGCTAATTCTGTTTCTTTGGCTTTTAAACAAACAAAATCCATCATTTCCTTGATAACGCTGTCTTGATTTTCTTTAATTTGCCCGCCGAAATGAGCACCGACTTTTATATTTTGGTAAACGGATAAGGTCGAAAATAATTGAGGTGTCTGAAATGTTCTGGCGATTCCTCTATTACAGATTTGGTAAGGTTTAAGATTTATAATATTTTGATCATCAAATAAGATTTTTCCAGTTCCGGGTAGTGTCCCGGTTATCACATTAAATATAGTGGTTTTACCAGCTCCATTAGGACCTGCGATTCCAAAGATTTCTTTTTCTTCGATATCGAAATTTAGGTGGCTGAGGGCAGTAAAAGCACCAAATTTCATCGTGACGTTGTCAAGTTTTAAAATCATGTTAGAATTCCTAAAGAGTTTATGGCTTTGAAATACAAAAAAATATTTCGAAAATAATATACATGGTTGAACCAGTTAACAAGGAAGCAGGTACTAAAATACCATACTTCCTTAACATTCTATGTATTATTTAACCCATTCAGGAAGTTCAAATTCTTCACCTGAAACCAGTTTGTCATTTAGACCGACTGTTACCAGTTTTCCGTTTTGAACCTGAGTTACTTTACACGGAACACCTTCAGTAGTTGCTCTGTTATTTTCATCAAAGCTATGAACGCCTAGAATACTTTCAAATCTGCCGTCTTTGATTGCCTGAGAAACAGCTTTGTAGTTACTGGGATCCCCAACATTTTTTACAGCTTCTGCCCATATCTTAAGTCCGGCGTAGGTAGCAGCATCTTGAAATCCACTGGCTGCATTTGTTTCCTTTTGGGGGATATTAAATTTCTTAGCATAGGCTTTTCTCCATGCTCTACCTTTCGCATTCGGTAAATCACCTTTGGAAGAGTATCCAATTTCACCATTGGCTTTTTTGCCACGTAAAATAACATATTCAGGTGCAGCATGTCCTTCACCCATAAATAGAATTGACTTGGTAGGCATTTCATTAAATTGATCACGGAATTGAGCCATACCTGTTACATCCCAAACGTTAAAAATGATCAAACCAGGATTTAACATCCTAATTTTCATCATGATGCCACCCCATTCACGGGTTCCTTCCGGTGCATCCATCACAAAAGAAGTTTCCCAACCCAGTTCTTCACCACGTTCAGTCATCCCTTCAGTCAGTTGCTGAATGGCTGTCCAGGTACCACGGATAACTGCGATTTTTTTGTTTGGAAATTCATATCCGGCATTTCTGGCCATCTTCAAAATCGAGTCAAAAACCAATGGACCGTGAGTTAAACTAGTGTCTCCAACTGTAAAAACATTTTCTTTATACTTGGGATGTTTGGCTACTAACTCGGAAACGTTATATTCTGAAGCTTCACCATGGAAAAAAGGAATATCATATTTTCCAAATGTATCAACGCCGGCTTCTCCACCATAACCACATACTAAAGCGTCTACTTTTTCTTTTCCGATCAATTCTTCAGCAGCCAGTGCAAAGGTTTCAGCCAGAAGTTCTTTGGAATCAAAAAATATTAGTTCCAGTTGCCTACCTAAAAGTCCACCCTCAGCATTGATTTCATCTGCTGCCATGATGGCGGCATTTCGCATTTGCTGCCCATCATAAGCCATGCTTCCGGTGAGTGGAATGGGAACTCCGATTTTGATCGGTTTTTTATCACCCGCCAGCAATGGGGAAAAACCAACACTAATTAACATATAAGAGATCACGCTTATTAACATAATCAACCAATGATGCTTCTGTAGTTTCATTCTGCTCTCCTTGTTTTCGATTCGAAAAGAGTGATTTAACTCGATCGCCAATCGGGTTTTTGTGATCCGATATCATCTTTAGGTGACTTTTTTAAGCAACGAAAATCATGGGCCTTTCGAAATCATTTTGTTAATGGTCAAAACAGTGTGGATCAAATGATCCGACAAGATAACCTTGTTCTATTACAAGAAAAAAGCCAAACATATAGCATCGTATTTATTTTATCAAAAGGACATATTATCAATAAGATATGTAGGATATAACATCAGAGTAAAATCAAAATTGTACAATGGATCAATAATGCGGACAAATTGTCCGCTAACTTGACAAGTGATGAAAATAACACTCTAAATAATCCTGATTGATTAACTTAATAATTGGTGGGATTTATGATAGTATCAATATATCTATCTGATATTACATGGTATATATAAAAAAGGAGAAATCGGACAATCACTGATACACTTTGTATTGAAATGGACACTATGAATTGCGCTAAGAAGAGAAGCTATTTTATTGCTCAATTTGATACTTTTTCATTTTTCGATAAAGTCGCTGACGGCTAATCCCCAGTTCAAATGCTGCTGAAGTTTTATTCCATTTATTTCTTTCCAGCACATGCACAATCCGGCTACGTTCCTTTTCAAAAGGGTCTTGGTGAAAACCGGTAGAAAAGTCATTCGGCATATGCTCAATAGAGATGAGTTGGTCACGGCTGACAATTGAAGCATATTCCATGATATTTTTAAGCTCTCTTACGTTGCCAGGCCAGTCGTAGTCCATAAAATGTGTCAGGATATCCGGGGAAACACCGTTAATTGTTGTGTTCAAAGTTTGATTAAGCTGATCAATAAAATGAGTAACAAGTCTTGGAATATCCTCTTTTCGATCTCTTAATGGAGGTAGGTTGATTTGTACGACTTTAAGGCGATAATAGAGATCTTGCCGAAACCTGCCTTCCGCCACTTCTTGTATCAGGTCTTTGTTTGTGGCAGCAACGATTCTGACATCAATTTTGACTGGTTTGATATCGCCAACCTTTTCCAGCTCTTTTTCCTGAATCACTCGAAGTAAAGCCAACTGCATTTTAGGTGTGATATCTCCGATTTCATCCAGAAAAATGCTTCCCCCATCAGCAGCTTCAAACTTTCCGATTTTATCTTTAATCGCACCTGAAAAGGCCCCTTTCACATGCCCAAACAGCTCACTTTCCAAAAGGTTTTCCGAAACGGTTGCGCAGTTTACCTTAATCAATGGTTTGTCGTGGAATGCCCCGCTATTGTGCAATGCTTCTGCCACCAACTCCTTGCCTGTCCCCGTTTCTCCGTTTAAGAGAACCGTTGTCCGAATATCACAAAGGTTTTCGATCATCAGGAAAATGCTCTGCATGGAGGCTCCACCAATCATGGAGTGTCTCATTTGCTCAGAGCCTATCGTTTGGGTACTTGAAGTTGATTGACGATCTGTTCGAATAATTAGCACCCCACCGCTAACATGATTGTCATCATTAAATACGGGGTAAGCACATAATGTGTGCGCCTCTAATGTTCGTTTACCAAATGTGCATTGTATTCGCTCCTTTTGAACATATTCTTCTTTGACAATAGCTTCATTGACAACCTCAATACAAGCCTTACCGTCATTTGTAAAAAAAGTTTGCAAGGCCATTCCCTTAACTTTCTTTCCATCTACCATAAGGTGTTCTTGAGCTCTTTGATTAACCATTAATATCATCAGGTTTTTATCAACAGTGATTATCGCATCATCAGACCCTTTAAAGGTGGCTTCTAAGTATTGATTCCTAAGATCCATTTCATCGAGCGACAATTTATATGGAAGTGCTCGTCGGGTGACTTCTAACAAATCTTTTTGCAAAACTGGTTTGGGCAGGTAGTCAAAAGCGCCGAATCGAACTGCTTCCGAGGCAGTTTCAATGCTAGGAACACCTGTAATCATAATGACTTGACAATTAGAATTACTTTCCTTTACCACTCGCAACAAATCGGTTCCTGAAAATTGTTTCAGTACAATATCAGCAAAAATGATGTCAAAAATTTGATTGTCAATTACAGTTAACGCCTCTTGATAGCTATAAGCAACGGAGACTTGGTATCCTTCATCGGTTAAAAATCTTTTCAATGTGAAACAGATGCTTTCTTCATCATCGACGATAAGAATCTTATGACTCATTTCTATTTTCTCCAAAGGGCAATTCAATCGTAACTTTCGTATACTCCCCAAATATGCTTTCAGTCAGTAGGGAACCGCCATGATCTTTCACAATACCCTCGCTGATACTTAACCCCAATCCCGTTCCTTCACCGATCGGTTTGGTCGAGAAAAATGGATCGGTAATACTGTTCAGTGCTTCTTCAGCGATACCTACACCTTTATCGAGGAAAACAATTTGAAACATCTTGTTTTCGTCTTTAGACATTTTCTTACAAGATATTTGCAGTGTCTTGTTCTTGTGTTGTATCGGGTACTTGCTGTTTAATGCATATTGAGAATTACTGATAATATTTAAAAAAACCTGCTGGATTTGATGATGATGGCAAGTTATTTTAGGCCAGTTACTCGGATCATCGATCTGTAAATGAATGCTATCCTTTTCTAACTGAACATTAATTAAAGATAGTGTTTCACTTAAAATGCGACTCACCGCAATGGTGGTCTTTTTCTCGTGACGATGGCGAGCAAATGTAAGTAAACTACCGACTATATTAGCAATCCGGTTCCCTTCTTTTACAATACGGGTGCCGATATCATGTACCATACTCTTTTCTGGGAAATCATTTTTCAAAATTTGGGCATAATTGATTACACCGTTGATCGGATTATTGATTTCATGGGCGACACCAGCTGCCAGTAAACCAACCGAAATCATTTTTTCTTGATGGACCATTAATTCTTCAAATCTGACTCGCTCCGTAACATCATCCATTCGAATCACCACTTCCTTAATATTATTTCCTGATAGCGGATAAATAGTCACGTCATAAAAAGTTGATTGCCCTTCCCGGTTAATTTTGACATTGTTTTTTTCCAAAAGTGTACTTTCGGCGATGGCATTTCTGATTTCATTATGGTTAACGTTGGATTGAGGAAGTACTTTCTCAATGCCCTCACCAATGGCTTTGCTTGCTTTCAAACCAGTTATTCGGTGCGCTTCGGAATTCCAGTGGGTCACCTTCCCGTCCGCGTTGGATCCTACCAGTACGGAATGCATGGAATTGATGATACTTTGGACATAATTCTTCACCCGTTTAAGTTCTGTTTCTCGTTTTGCGATTTCAGTAAAATATTGCAATATTTCAGTTCTTGCCCGGTTGATAGCAATTACAACATGTTCCAATTCATCAGAAACTGTGTTTTGTTTTCGGTTTAGTTTCAGGGAACTATCCAGCACTCTCAAATTCTTTTGACTGGTAAACTGGGCAATTGCAGATAAGTGACGGGTGATAAAATGACGAATCACGAGTAATATAAAGATGGATACTAAAAAAGTTTTGATCATTTGAAAAACAAGAATTTGAAACACGGTTTCCCTCAATCGTTGATCCACTCCATCTAAGGAGGCAATTATTTGAAGGTGACCCACCTCGTGTTTGGTTCCATTCGCATCAATTAGTATCAGGTTGGAATGATGGCTAATTATATTTTGTTCTTTAAACGTACCGACTGAAGCTAATGTTTCATCTGCCAGTCCGGTAATTAGAAGATATTGGATGTCGGGAAGTTGAATGATACCATTGAGAAGTTTATAAATCTGGCTAATTTCCAGGTCCCAAGCCCCTACTGCCAGCCCTTGTCCATATCCTGCTTGAATTTGATGAAGCCGTTTTTCGATCAGTTGCACATCTTTTGAATAGTTTGTATACAGCTGAATACCTGTCGTCAGTAATGTAATAAAAGAACTGAACAGCAAAACATAAAACAAAACCCGATATGCCAACGGATTCTCTTTTTTATATTTAAAAACTCTTCTAAATAGGGTCAATCTTAATCCTTGAGTTATCGATTTTGAAGGTGATTTCTGCAATGATTGGGAATCCACTTTGTCCAGGTCAGTGCATGCTGTTTAATCCATTCGGAAGCCACGGATTCGATCTTTTGTCGGTCGATATCAACTTTGTAAATCAGGTGAATCAGCATCCGGTTATTGAAACTGATGTTCACGAGTGTTTGAAAGGCACATGGCCACTCCTTTTCCATCCCAGACCAGGTGGCTTTTTTTAACCATCCATTTTTGGGATTCCCGCAATCATGATGAAAATCAGGATTGATACCCCATTTCGGATCGGTTTCACACTCGAGTGTATATTCGGGAAACTCGATAAACTTACCTTCAAAATCCACATCGGTCCAATTGGGAGTCCAATTAAATACGAGTATCGGCTGTCGTTTGTTGAGCGCTTGTTTTAATCGTTCCCTTAGATCAACTGCCTTTTTCATTTCAACCACTTTGAATTTTAAATTCAGAGCTCGAATTCTGGCTCGATCCGGTTTCCCCCAAGGGCCGGATAAATATCGACCTTTAGGTACAGTCTCGGGAACGACAAACAATTGATAGCAGTTGTTCAGTGCTTTCCAACTCGGTAATCCAGGACAGCTTTTTTCCACATAAGAGGGATACCACCATTCTTCTCTTGTTCTAATGTCATGATTGCCGGCATCAACGATACCTCCTGCCTTGATCATACGCTGAAACAATTTAGATCCATTTCCTTCCCAAACCTCGATTTGCACATGATATTTTCCGCGGTATATTCCACCCCATTGTTCTCTGCTATCCATTGGGTGATATTCAACTCGAAATCCCATTTCTTCAAAAATAGCACCTGTAATGTGGGATAGAATAATTTGACTAGTCCAATTATTCGTAACGATCTTTATCGGTTTTTCAAAACTGTTGCAAACCGCAATTTGGTATAAACTGAAAGATGCAATAGTAAAAAATAAATTAATAATAAAGAAGGATCTTAATTTATTTTGATTCCTATGGTTGATCATGATGGTCTGCTTGCTATGTGTTAAACGCCGAAAATTTTTATGACCATCAACCTCTAAAAGGCTTTTCAATGTTTATTGGTTTGATGGTAAAACAAAAATAGTTTTTCAGAAACCGCTTTACCTATTTTTTTTACAGGATGCCAGTTAAGATTTTTTGCAATTTTTGTGAAATTTTATGCCTCTTCAGCAAAATCTGTGGATTATTTCCGGTTCAGGAAGATCTCCCATTGTATGAAATAAAGCTATCTTGAGGATTTTCTTGTAACGAGATTTATTTTACGATTTAACCCTTCGATAGAATAAACGACAGTTCCAACCCTATCTTAACAGTGACTTTAAAAAATGAATTAAAACCATGAAAAAATACAACGAGGACAACGAACGAATTAAACGTAAATATCTGACTTTTTTAAAGCAGGCCAAAGGTCAAAATGAAGCTTCAATTGATGCCATCGCCAAAGCAATTTCCTGCTTTGATCTATACAACAGATATAAAATTTTAAGGTATTTCATTTTGAACAAGCAATTGGGTTTAAAAAGCATCTGAAGAATTTAAGGCATGGAGTCAAAATTTAGGTCATGAGCGGGTACTGACTATGCTATGCAGCTATGGCGAGGTACAACCAAATCGACAAATTGAACTGATCCAGAAGCTAGGAATGCCGCGTGATGCTACTAGCCAGAATATAAATACCGCTGCATTGGCTAAGACCGTTGCCCATGAGATGAAAAAACAAGCCCAAAGGTAGTCCATCCTACGTTGAAGCGTAAGCGCAGAGACAAGGTAAACTAATTCACAATTTTGGATCAACCTCAACTTCTCTTGATTCTAATGTAACTGATTTGGCAAAAGCGCTTGCTCAAGAAATGCAAAGGTTAAAATTGAGCCAATGAAATTAAAATTAACAAGACAAAATGTAATTTGTTGGTATTTTTGTTGGTATCTACGTTAAATCAAATTCTAAAATATTTAATATTACATATAGTTAACGTTACTTTTTGTTTCCGGGTCCACCATCAGTTAAAGATCAAAAAAGCCGGTTAAGTTAACCGGCTTTATTTGTTTATAGCTTCCCATTCAATTTTCTTTCTCCAACTACTGCTCTTATTTATTAGCAAAAATAATTAGTATATCTGTTGAGTTAAAATCCGAATAACATTAAAGGACTGAAATCTCTTCCATATTGTGATTTTTACACTGAAAGTAGATCAATTTTTACGACACCAATATATAGTGCCCGCTATACTAAAACGCTCATCTCAAAAGAAAACATAACAGAATATAGTCCTCATCCAGAAAATTTTAAATTTAATGTAACTATTCAGTAAAATCTTACAAGCCTCACTGACAGTTAAATGGTTTTATCATATGCACTATTAACCCTTTGACTTCCAGACTGTGTCACAATGCCGAAACAACGATTTTTCCCAGAGCTTGTCATTTCGAACACTGAATTGCGATACTCTGAGCAAGAATGAGAAATCTTTTTAATTTCAATAAGATCTCTCGTCGCAAGCTCCTCGAGATGACAGGGAGGTGTACCGTTATTTGACAACATTAATAGTGTGGCATATTATGACACCATGAGGACAAAACATAAAAAAACCTTACAGGCAATTTATCATAACCCTATTTTGACAAATATTGCCTGGAGTGACATTGAAAGCCTTTTTATTGCGCTGGATGCTGATGTTGAAGAAGGAAAAGGATCTAGGGTTACGATTACACTGAACGGGGAAGTGGCAGTCTTTCACCGTCCTCATCCCAGAAAAGAAACGATTAAGGGAGCTGTCAAATCAGTTCGTGAGTTTTTAAATATAGCAGGAGTTGAAAAATGTTAAAATATAAGGGATACACTGGCAATGTGGAGTATGACGCAGAAGAGAATATACTTTTCGGTAAAGTGTTCAACGCCAACGCTGTAATCACGTTTGTTGGTCAGAGCACGAATGAGATTAAAAATGCTTTTGAGGAATCAGTGGATTGCTACCTAGAGACATGCGAGAAAAACGGGATTGAACCCAAAAAACCATTTTCAGGTAATATTAGATTACGTATTGCTCCTGATCTACATCAAAAAGCCTCTATCAAGGCCGCTGAATCAGGCAACAGCCTCAATAAATTTATTGCCGAATCCATTGAACATGCAATAGAAGCTTGATAGATCTTTAATCAGCACTGTGATGCAGAAATGGTGCGTAGTTCAGGTAGTTCAGAGGACAGGATACCTATCCTTATAAACATGAAGACCTTAAATGTAGACTATTATTAGTATGTACGGCTTTTGGTCCGTTTTAATTCAAATGATAAAATCATCACCATATTTGTTAAACGTTTATATAAATAATTGGAATTATGGTTCATCATTAAATAGTATATATTAACTGTCCCTGAATTTATCGGGTTGAAGTGATAAAGTCGGCTGCTAAAATATTGCTTTAAAATACCACCACCAAAGTTAATTACGATTCTCGATTGTAAATATCTTTCCTAAAATGGACCAGTCCATTGAGATCAATCCAAACAGTGAAGTATTTAATGTGGATAGGGACCTGTGATTTTAGTTCAATTTTGGTAGGGGTTCCTTTATCGATCACACTTAATATTTTTTCTCGGGACCAATTCGTTAGGTTTTTTGTTAAATAGCTAGCTAACCAAACTGGATCTTCAATGCGGATGCAACCCGAGCTATATGCTCGAGATTGCATTTTGAAAATAAATGTATCAGGTGTTGAGTGGAGAAACACGGCGTGATCATTTGGGAAAATAAACTTTATACGCCCCATACTATTATGCGGTCCGGGTGTTTGTCGAAACTGAAAATTGAGATTGTGGGAATCAAGCGTATCCCACTCAATGACTTCTGGCGTGATTGTATAAATTTCGCCCTTCCAGTTCGAATAGAGTTCTATATGATTTTTTTTGAGAAATGTTAAGTCTTTCTTTATTTTTGGAAGAAAGTCTTTCAATATAATTGTTTCGGGAATATACCAATAAGGATTTAAAACGATGTAAAGGATTTTTTCACTAAAAAGCGGGGTTTGACGATAATCTTTTCCAACAATAACACGCATTTCCTGAATAATATGTGACTTTTCGATAACACTCAGTTTTAAATCAGCGATATTAACCAGAATATGCTGAGGGTCGCTAGTCCCATTTTTCCAAAGCTTTCGGTTTAAATTACTTTTGATCTGTTTTACCCGGTGCTCTACTGAAACATTTAAAGCTTCCTGAGTCATTCTGCCAACCAGTCCATCAACTAAGAGACCATGACGGTGTTGAAAACGCTTTACCGCTTTAAGTAGATTCGCATCGAATTTATTATTTGATTTTGACTCTGGATTTAAATCTCCAGATAGCAGAAGCCTTTTTCGAAGTATAGAGATTCGTTTTAAATCAGAACTTCCTTGTCGCAAAGTTTTTCCGTTATCAAGCAGAGGCCAGCCACCTTTCCGAGAAATATTTTGATATTTTTTCAAAACTAGTTGAAGCTTGAATTGAAAGGGATATTTGGAAGAGCTTGCGGAAGTATCATTGGGTATAAACAAAATAGAGAAATTTAAAAAAGTGAGGAAGCTAAGAATAAAAACTAGATAATGCATATTTTCCTTTAAAATTAATAAAAACATGAATCGAGTATTAAGACTATTCTACAGTTTAAAGCAGAGTGATTTATTGTGTCTAAATTCCTAACATCTCCTTCTTAATCACTAAAGTAGAATATTATGGTAATAGATGATTTCATCAACTAATAAGAAAATTAGGTAATATTTAACTTAAATTTATGGAATAAAACTAATTCTATAAAACAAATAGGATATCGCTTTAAGTCAATTTAACTTTTATTATAGCGGTTTTCCAAACTTGTCTCTCCATCGGGTCCCTGATCACTGAATTTGCGACACTTTGAGCAAAGAACGAAGGGTGAATCCGATAATATGCTTCGACTTCGCTCAGCATACTGATAGGGGCAACTTATTCAAATTTCAGGAAAAGGAACTTTATAATAATGCCAGATATTTGTGAGGTCATTCATATTTTTCCAAAATTAGTTAAGAATGAACAAGTTAAGGTTGCTTTCAACATGATTTAGAACAACAATGAAAGGTATCAAACTAAGAGATCTTTTTTTCATAGAATTCAAAGGAGATTTTTATTTTTTTATCAATTAACAATTATCATTTATCATGGACTTAAAAAGAATCGGGAATATCAAGGGATCACTTCAGGCCAATGCCCCAAAAAGACCAAAGACCTCACAATTAATGCTGGGACACTAAATGAACCATCTTCGTTTCCTGTTAAGGTATATCCGAATCTATAAATTTCAATATTTTATCGGATTTGTATTTATTATTCTGACCAATTGGGTTTCTGTTAGTATCCCCAAATATCTGCAATTAAGTATCGATTTACTTTCGGAAAGTATCAGCGAGTTGCAGCATAGTCAGGATAAATTGTTTGAATACCTGGGAGTTATGTTTTTAATGGCCCTTAGTCTTATTATCATTCGCACACTATCACGGATATTCTTTTTTAATCCTGGACGCGCCATTGAATACCGCATAAAAAACGATCTTTTTGATAAACTTAACCATCTGAAAAAAGACTATTACGATCAAAACCCGACGGGAGCCATTATCTCACGAATTCAAAATGATATTACCGGTGTTCGAATCATTTGTGGATTTGGGATGATGCAAATTTTCAACATTCTTAGCGCACTGTCATTTACGCCTTATAAAATGTGGGAACTGTCACCACGATTAACATTATATTGTGTAATACCGATCATCGTGATCTTTATTTTTGTCCGATTTGGAATGTATTATGTGGTGAAGCATAGTCGAAAACGAATGAAAAATTTGCAGGATCTATCCAGTTTTATTATCTCCGCTTTGGCAGGAATTGATATCATCAAAGGGTTTGATTTAGGGTCATGGTCAAGAAATGAATTCGGAGCGATTAACAAACTGCTGTTAAATATGTCTCTTCGGATCTCCTTTGTACGCTCCTTCTTAATGCCGCTGCTTCACAATCTGGAAAATGTGTTAAAAGCACTCATCCTGTTTGTTGGTGGGATGTTCGTGATTCAAGAGGATTTCACCATCGGTGAACTGACTGCCTTTATTGCTTACGCTGGTTTATTAACCTTGCCTATTATGGGCTTGGGTTGGCTAACAACAATGATTCAACAAGGACTGGTCGGATTGGCTAGCTTAGAAACGATTCTTTCTCAAAAGATCCCTAAAGAGAGTATTAAAGAACTCCCCCCTGACATCTCATCCCACCTGTTTAATGAAGGCATTGAAGTAAAAAATCTTAATTTTCGCCATTCTGATACAGAGGACGATATTCTAAAAAACATCAGCTTTAAGATTAAACCAAATCAAACAGTGGGGATTCTAGGTAAAATCGGCTCGGGAAAGACAACCTTAATCAATTGTTTAAACGCATATCTGCCCGTCAATGACAATAGTGTCTTCATAGGTGGGCGTGATATTAATACTCTTGCTTTTTCCGATATCAACCGAATCATTCGTACTGTTAGCCAGGATGTATTTTTATTTTCTGATACCATTGAAAACAATATTAAATTTGGCATCAATGACGAAATTAATCATGCCCATAACCCAATGGAAAAGGTGGTTTATGAAAGTGCCTTGCAAGAAGAGATTGATCGCTTTCCTGACCATATGGAGACAATTGTCGGCGAAAAAGGGATCATGCTTTCCGGAGGGCAGAAACAACGAATCAGTTTAGCAAGGTCCATGATGCAGCCCTGCGATCTATTAATCCTGGATAATGTTTTATCGGCAGTGGATTATGAAACAGAGCGATTTCTGCTAAAACAAATTTTAAAACGGGAAACAGCAAAAAGCTTGTTAATTATTTCTCATCGGGTTCAGGCTCTGGCAGGTGCTGATGAAATTCTGGTTTTTGAAAATGGAACCATTACCGAGAGAGGTACCCATCAACAACTAATTCATCGTTCTGGTTTGTATCAGGAAACCTGGCGATTACAAAATAAATTGGATGAAAAGTAAGCGCTTTAAAAACAGCAATGATCTTCAATTACTCGGACGATTTTTTACTTATCTCCGTCCCTATTCGCGATATGTCGTTGGTGCCCTGATGGCAATTCCTTTTGCTACAGGCGCGACCTTATTGGTTCCCTGGCTTATTGTTACCATTGTGGATGACTACATCACTAAATTTAATCAAACCGGGCTAATGTTGTTGGTCGGTTTTTTCGCGAGTGCTGTTTTGCTAGGGTATGTTGCTGATGCAATTTATACCTACACTCTGCAAAAAGCTGGACAGTTAGCCATTGCGGATATGAGGCAAGATCTGTTTCGCCATAGCCTAACACTACCAAGAACTTACTTTGATAAGCACCCTATTGGTATTACACTCAGTCGTTTAACCAGTGACATGGAAGCCATTGGGGAATCATTAGCGATTGGTGTGCTATCACTAGTAACAGACCTCATTAAGACAATTGCGCTGTTTGTTTTTCTCTTTTATTTAAGTTGGAAACTGGCCCTGGTGATCTTACTATTATTTCCCGTCATTTATTTTGTTGTCAGCCTTCTTAGAAAAAAGTTGCGCTACTATTTTAACCTGAGTCGTGAATCATTGGCTTCAGCAACAGCCTTCCTTCAGGAATGCTTAAATGGTATCAAAACAATCCAATTATATGCCGCGGAAAAAAAGGTATTAAAACAATTTGAGCAAAAAAATAGAAAATTCTTTCATTCTCAAACCCGATCCAATATTTATGATTCCACCTTATTCTCAATCATTGATGGTCTGACGTCGATGATGATGGTTCTCATTATCTGGTACGGTACCGATCAAATTTTTGAAGGAGCCATCACTATTGGAGTATTGATTGGATTCATCAATATTTTAAGTAAGATTTTTATACCAATTCGGGAATTTGCTCAACAGGTTGCGGTGATTCAACGTGCCTTGTCGGCGCTTCAGCACACCAATGATTTATTCTCCCAAACTTCTGAAGATGAGGATGATGGTGATGTTGATCCTAAAGTGGCAATAAAACTCAGCAGATTTCAGGAACTATGTTTTGAAAATGTCTCATTTAAATATAACGAAGATGGAATGACCGTCTTGAAAAATCTAACCTTTTGTTTAAAAAAAGGAGACCGCATTGCCATCGTGGGGGCTACGGGATCGGGAAAATCAACCATATTGAAACTGATCACAAAAGGGTATGGCAACTATGACGGTTCCATCACCATCAACGGCATAGAGTTATCAAGCATTCCCAAAAAGACCTTATTAAGTTCTATCTCCATGATGCAACAGGATGTCTATCTCTTTAATACCGATTTGGCATTCAATATCGCACTAAATCGACCCCATGTTGATCAGAAGAAAGTTCAGGAATCAGCAGAGTATGTTTATGCCCATGAATTTATCGACCAGTTACCGGATAAATATGGGTATCAAATCATAGATAACGGAAAAAATCTGTCCGCTGGCCAAGCACAACTCATCTCATTTGCTCGTGCGATCGCGGGAGAAAGCGAACTAATTCTCCTGGATGAAGCAACTAGTTCTGTTGATTCGGTGACAGAAAACATGATTCAAAAGGCCATTGAGAAAATATTTCAGGAAAAAACAGTTATTGCCATTGCCCATCGCCTAAGTACGATTAGAAATTCTGATATGATTCTGGTGATGAAAGAGGGAAGTATCATTGAAATGGGTGATCATGATAGCCTTCTGAATCAACAGGGTTATTATATTGAACTGCTGGATAAAATGACCAAACAAAGCGCATAGTCACCAATTTTATTTCAAAATAAAATCGCAATATTGCAACTACGTCCCCCAGTAATAGAAAAAAATAAAACAGCTTAGGCTCAGCCATTCGAAATTTATAAACTGAGCCTGCACTATTTTTTACTTTAATCTCCTTGTTGAGCCATATAATCATCATACATCGTTTCAAAATAGTTTTTATGTTTCGCCTCTTCCTGGGCCATTATTGAAAAAACATTCTTTTGCTCCGATTTTTCAGCTGCTTGTGCCATTTCCGTATATAATTTATAAGCTTTTTCTTCACGCTTCATTGCCACCCGTACAATATCGACATAAGACATTCCTGGGCGATATTCCATATCAACGAGATAATCACTTCGCTTGAGATTTTGAACCTTTTCAAAAAGGTAGCTTTCAATTTTAGCCTGATTGTCTTTCAGGTGTTTTAACATACGCTCATGCTTTCGTTCCTCCTGAGCATATTCTTTTAACATATTAACAATCCCCTTGGTACCCTCA
This sequence comes from Deltaproteobacteria bacterium, assembly GCA_018657625.1. Lineage (GTDB taxonomy): Bacteria > SAR324 > SAR324 > XYD2-FULL-50-16 > XYD2-FULL-50-16 > JABHWU01. Next base: position 20,699 of record JABHWU010000124.1, read on the forward strand.
TTTTCAGCTGCATTTTCATAAAATTCTGCTGCCTCTATTTCCGATTTAATTGCAAAGTCAATGATATCGTTAGTTGAAGTAAATTCCATTTAATCTCCTTGGTATTTAACATTTTAAAAAAATTACAGTAGCTTGGATGACTTAGTTTAGTTAACAAACTGCCGGTTTTAATGATTTGATTTCCGTAATTTACTTTTTTCCAACTCTGGGATCGGAAACCGAATCAATAGTTAGATTAATTGTCCTAACAGTACTTTATCTTAGTTTGCGAATCATTAATTAAGTAGTGAATAGAATTTTAATATAGAATGGGATTAGTTTATAATCAAATATAAAATTTGTCTACTGCGATAGATCGGTTTTCAGAGCTAGCTGATTCAACTTTAAAAACGGTCAATACCAATTAATTCGATGTCAAAAATCAGTGTCGCATTTTTAGGAATCAGTTTCCCCACTCTTCTGGTACCATAAGCCAACTCCGGTGGGATGAAAAATCTCCATTTCCCGCCTTCTTTCATCAATAAGATTCCCTCCTTCCAACCTTTTATAACACTATTTAAATTGATTAGTGTTGCTTGCTGATCCTGATAGGAGTTGCTAACTTCTGTGCCATCGGTTAATCGTCCGATATAATGGACATAAACATAATCATACGCTACCGGCTGACTACCGGAGCCCTGTTTAATGATTTTATATTGTAAACCACTGGATAAAACAATCACATTTTCCTGGTTTTTGTTTTGCTCCAGAAAATCAGACCCTGATTGACTCAATTTCTCTTTTTGCTGTAATTCAGTAATTTTTTGATTAATAAATTCGGTCCTAAAATTGTAATCGATACCAACTGCAACAAAATACCCTATGAACAATGACAACAGACCCAACATTACAAATCTACGATCAGTAAAAATCACAGATTCTTTTATAAAGTTACCGATATTACCTAATATCTCTTTAAAGGGGACCGGTAATGCCATCTTATGAGAAATCAAAAGACCTACCACGCAGAGGTAAAGAATCGAACACATAATACAAACTTTCCCTAACATTAAAACAGATGCCCCGGCCTCAAACAGAGAAAACAAAAACATCAATATTGTGATCAGATAGGAAAAAGACAGGTAAATATTTAAACGTTTGGGATCAAAAACCTTTGCGAAAAGCAGTAACATCAATAAAACTGAATATCCGAAAACACCCAAAGTTGCGACAGGAAACTGACCGAGCATAGCGAAGGAACTTAATGCCACTTCGTCACAATCTAAAACCGCATTAACAGAGCAAAAACTTGCAACTTCCGGATGTAAAATATTGACCAAATAGTGGTGATATACCAAATAAGCGGAATCAATCGTACCACCTAGAAAAAGAAAGAGCGTCAAGAAAAACCAGTTTTTTTTAATCATTTTTTATAATTTCGTTTTTAATCACAATTGTCATTGTAACAACTTAGAAGATAAGTGTTTATTATGTTAGGTATTTACACAAAATCAGTGGACACGTAATATATCTTCTAATTTAAAAGAATCCATAAATTAAGAAATTGATAAGATTCTAAAGACGATGAGGTTAATTTGAAAAGGGTTTAATCAATATTTTTTGATGCAGATTGGCAAAATCTTTTATTTAAGGCTTATCAAATTAAAAAAAAACACCTAATGAAGTAATTTAAATTCAATACTGTCCTAACCACTAAAAAAGCTTATTATGCAGCAGTCAGATACAATCCAACGATTTATTTTTGATCAAAAAGATATCAGAGGTGAAATTGTCCACCTAAATAAAAGTTACCAAAAAGCCATCCATGGGCATGAATATCCAGCTGTCATTCAGACACTATTAGCGGATGCTTTAGTATCAGTAACGCTGCTATCTGCCACCTTAAAATTTAAAGGTCGGCTGAGTATTCAGTTACAAGGTGGAGATACCATTTCTCTGTTACTGGTTCAGATCACTCATAATCAGGAAATGCGTGCTACCATAAAGTGGGAGGGGGATACAGAAAACAAAGCGTTAACTGAATTAATTAAAAATGCAAATCTGGTGATAACCATTGAGCCGGAGGAAGGTCAGCGTTATCAGGGAATAGTACCATTAAAAGGGGATCGTTTTAATCAGTTTATCGAAAAATACTTTGAACAATCTGAACAGTTACCCACCAGAATCTGGTTAGTTTCTGATCAACAGCACACGGCGGGTTTATTACTGCAAAGACTACCGGAAAAAGAAAATCAAATTCGGTCAAATGAACAGGATTGGGAGCATTTTACAATTTTAACAGAAACACTTAAAGACACAGAATTACTTAATTTACCAAATAGTGAATTATTATACCGATTATATCACAGTGAAACCGTTAAAATTTTTAAGCCACAAACAGTTCAATATGTTTGCGGCTGTTCCAGGGAAAAATGTGAAAATGCAATTATCAGCTTAGGTCCACAAGAAATTGAAAGCATCAAAAAAGAAGAAGAATTTATCGAAATTAAATGTGACTTTTGCAATAAAAATTATCATTTCGATATTGTTGACTTAACTCGCTTACAGAACTTGTCAGAGGAAAAATTCCAAAAAAATTCCTGAATTTTAAATGATAAAGCCAAGTTTCTTTAATTGTTCTTCTACCTTTTCAGAGCCATTGGATAATCTCACCTTGTAATTGTTGAATTCCCGTCGGATCGGATAATCTCCGCGTTGTTTTTCAAAAGTACTCGTTGATTGACGTAGTTTTTCATCATCTTTTTCAATGGGATAAGTATAATGAACGGCTTCAAACAAAATCTGTTCATCTGGCTTTCCCTTACCATCTATCGATATTTCCATTGCATGAGGTACTGGAATATCAGGACATTTCCATTTATTCAAATCCAAATTAAAAAACTGACTTAATGCTCTAACACTGTTTTCTGTTCCATTGACTTTTCCATCTGCAGAATATCCGGCAATGTGTGGCGTGGTAATTTTACATAAATCCATTAATTCCAGATCAATGGTTGGCTCATTTTCCCATACATCCAGAACTGCTCCTTGAACCTGGTTTAAGTTCAAGGCAGATTTTAAAACCTGATTATCGATTACCTCACCCCGACAGGTACTCATTAAAAAAACTTTTGAAGAAACCTTATCAATAAAGGATTGATCTACCAAATGATAAGTTTGATCAACCCCTTCCCGGTTCAAAGGTACATGAAAACAGATAAAATCTGCATGAGCGATGATTTCTTTCAGAGAAACAAAAGGTCCACTATTTTCTTGACGGGCTCTGGGAGGGTCATTCAATAAAACATTCATACCCAGAATTTCGGCAATTTTAGCAGTTTTACTACCAGTATTACCCACACCAACCACACCAAGTGTTTTTCCTTTTAGCTCAATCTGATCATGAATATGTAGATAGAGTAAGGCTGCTGTCATGTATTGTTCAACTGATTTTGCGTTACATCCCGGTGCATTAACCCATTTAATATTATGAGCGCTACAATAATCCTTATCAATATGGTCATATCCAATTGTTGCTGTCGCAATAAATTTTACCGAACTATTCTTCAATAATTGTTTATTGCATTTAGTACGGGTTCTAATTATGATGGCATCAGTATCTTTAACCATTTCATTATCTATCGCTCCACCCGGAGCATAAATCACTTTGCCATAGATTTCTAAAATCCCTCTGATAAAAGGAATTTTATCATCGACTACTATTTTCATTTAGAGGCTCCTGTTTACGACGTACTAACTCCAGTAAGCATTCAAATCGCTAGTACTAGTCAAATAAAATAGAAAATTTTCAGATTTTGTTGGATGGAATGTCTGCCAAAAACAAGCAGACAATGGGCGGTTATTATATATCCAGATAGGCCATATCGAAATTAGCGATTGGGATCTCTCCCTCTTGTGCTCGTTGAGTACCCTGATCAAGCTCAAAATCGCTGATAACGGCCTGATGCATTTCGACGGCTAAAGTTTTATCACACATTTTATAAGCTAAAGTCTTTCCCTGATTTAGCCTTAGTACATTATAGTTACTTCTATCTACTGTTGCTGTATTTTTGGTTTTAAATAAGTCTGCTAATAGTAAATCTTTTATATCCTGCATTTCTCCCCTGTAAGTTAAAAATTCACTAAACTCTAATAGTATGACGTCATATCGTCAAGATTCATATTAGGATCAGTAAAAGGCAAGTCCAGTCGCCGTTTCAAGCTGATAAGAGTTTTTAGAACGTAAATAAATAACAAGTAATCTTATTAATGACCTTAATTTTCAAACGCTACTGACTTATCAATAACACAAGAGATAAGCAGAGTCACGAAATAAATTTTGATTGTGTAAAAAAACTTTGACACAAATTGAAATTATTATTTTATTTTTTAGATTCTTTCCCGGTCATTTGATTGACAACAATTTTTACCAATGTCACACCATTTAATGCATTCTCTCCGTATTCAAACTGATTTTCAGAATACTGTTTCATAATCAGGTCCATACCTTTTATCTTTTCCTGCTTGTCTAAAACAATCTCCGCCTTTCCCGAAGCAATGATACTTTCATAAGTAGCACTCCAGTTACAAGCTTTCCCCTTAGGATCAGATACAATGCCAATTTCATCATCAATTTCAATACACACTAAGGGATTTTTTTGAATGATTTCCAGTTTCTTGCCCTCATTGGCACTATGAAAATAAAATACATGATTTAAATATCCAAAATTTAAAGGAATAATATAGGGTTGATTCCCATCGCATAATGCCAGTCGCATTACTTTTGCTTTTTTAATAATGCTTTCTATCACTGACAGGTCTTTAATTTCTTTTTCATTTCTACGCATTTCTTTAACTCCATTTCAGATTGTGGATTAGTGGTATCGATTTCACCCATCCATAAATATCAATTACATTCCCATATTATTTACTAACAATAACTGTCATCGTCATTTAAACTCTTAGGTTCCAAAAATAGTGATAAAATGGAATCAGGAATTCAAAACCGTTTTCGATATCGTTGATTAAGCGATACTGATAAAGCTGTTTTCCGACTTTTTGATTACAGAAAATATAAATACTCTTCAAACCATTTCTTCTTCTTATTATTTTGCAGGTCCGCCAAAACTTTGTGGTCTTTTCACTTAAAGGATTTTTCTTCATTTCCAAGCCGTAGTGTCAGGGAATGTTTTTTTATACAAATTATTGACAAAGAATCAATTTACAAAAGTGCTTTAAGTATTGTAAATATCATTTAAATCAGTTTGATAGCGAACAGTTTTCCAGGAAGATTCATTGACCTTTAATTGAAAAATATCTGGCCGGGCATAGTGACCGGTAACATCAAAATCCAATTTTGCTTTCGCAATCTGATTCAAATCCAACTCTGCCCGTAAAATACCTGCTTCATCAAAAAGAGGACCTGCCAGAACCTCTCCCTGGGGAGAAATAATCGCGCTGCCACCGCGACACATTTGTTCATCCATCTGCGATAACTCATCAATCATTGGTAATTCTTCAGGGTACATCGATTTGGTGACATATTGATTACAACCCAAAACAAAACATCTCCCTTCACAGGCAATATGTTTAAGCGTTGCCTGCCAGTTATCTCTGGAGTCTGCTGTGGGGGCAAGATATATCTGAACTCCTTTCCCATAAATAGCCATTCTGGCCAATGGCATATAATTTTCCCAACAAATTAACCCACCCACTTTACCAAATTCTGTATTTACCACGGTTAATGTACTACCGTCGCCTTCACCCCAAATCAATCTTTCACTACCTGTTGGTTTTAATTTCCGATGAATACCGGCAACTGTCCCTGTTTTATTGATGTATATTTGTGAACAATAGAGGGTATTTTCTGAAGTCTGATCTTTTTCAATAATCCCCACACTTAGAAAAACACTATTTTGCCGGGCAATTTTACATAATTGTTTAACTTCATCGCTTTCCAGCGATATTGAATTTTCCCAATATTTTAACCAAAGTTCCCTTCCAATTTCCTTCCGATTGCCGACAACCATACCAAATCCTAACCCCCTAGGGTAAGCCGGTATAAATGCTTCCGGGAATAAAACCAGATCGGTATTCTGACAAGCCGCTTTTTGGGTCAGATCCCCTATTTTTTCTATGGTTTGTGATAAGTGAAACAGTACGGGTGCATCCTGAACAACAGAAACATTAACCGGTGATATTGGTTTCAAAATAGCTCCTGATTTTAGTAATTTAACATTTCATCAATGATTATAAAAATTTGCTGATTGCCCTGATCCAAAGACTGTTGATTTATTTGTTGAATAATTTGATCTTTATTTTGAATAATTTCCTGAATTTTTTCAATAATGGAAATTTCAGAAAGACTCTCTTCTTCAACAACAACAGCCAGCCCTTGTTTAGCAAAGGACTTTGCATTCAGTATCTGATCCCCCCGGCTGGCTTTTTTAGAAAGCGGAATCAATAAGGATGGTTTTTTAACAGCCAGCAGTTCAAAAAGGATGGTAGCTCCGGCCCGGGATATTACCAGGTCCGCCATGGCGAAAAAATCCGGAAGCTCCTGATCAACATATTCAAATTGTCGGTAATCAACCCTATCCATCAATGATTCGTCTAAACCATTCTGGCCACAAATATGGCAAATCGAAAATTCACTAGATAAAGTATCAATATTTTCCCGAATCAAATCGTTGATCACTTTTGAGCCTAAACTACCGCCAACAATTAGTAATACAGGTTTATCTGACTTAAAATTACAAATTTTCTTACCCTGGGAGGCATTGCCATTTTGAATCACAGACCGAACGGGAATACCGGTATGGACAGCTTTCGACGAATTAATATATTTAATCGTTTCAGGAAAACTATAACAAATCTTTTTGGCAAAGGGTGCTGACAGACGGTTGGTTAATCCGGGAGTCAGGTCAGATTCATGGATGATCACCGGAATTCGTAACAACCATGAGGCCCAAACCACCGGACAGGAGACAAAACCACCTTTGCTGAATACTACCCCGGGTTTAATTTTCAGCAATAGAAAAATCGATTTTAAAACTCCCAATACTATTTTAAAAACATCTGTAAAATTTTTGAAATCAAAATACCGGCGAAGTTTACCTGCTGAAATATGATGATAGTAATCCACTACCCCTTCCACCAGTTTCTGCTCAATACCATTAATTTGCCCAATATAATGAACCTCCAACCCTTTCGATTTTAATTCAGGTATAATGGCCAAGTTTGGCGTGACATGACCAGCTGTTCCACCACCGGTCAGAACAATTCGTTTCATGTTTTTTTAATTTGCAGATGAATTTTTCAGCAGGTATTGCATTGCTGTTATATCAACACCATTTTGGTAATTAAATTTCATCGGACAAACGGCAACATGTTTCTTCTCTGCTAAAACATAAATATCTGAAGTATGAGAAAGTTGTTCTTTATCATAAACAATTCTCACCCGAATATCGCTGACTTTAGAATTCAAGGTCGGAGCGTCAAAATATGTTTCATAATAAGGTTGATCCGCAACTTCTGTAAATTCACACGCCGTCTTTTCATTTGCATCTGCAGGGACATCTATTTTTAATATATCGATATCCTTCGGAAACCCTTGTGATAAAACCTGAATGGCAAACCGGTTTAAGAAATAAATGGAGGGCCGCCAGTCCTGCTTCGTATATTCGAAATGGCTGTCTGTTTTTGTTTGCTTCGAAACCGCTAGGGCAGGTGTACCCAGACTAGAAGCTTCAAAAGCAGCGCCTACTGTTCCTGATACACTAACATTTGACCCAATATTTTCACCGTAATTAATACCGGAAACAGCCAGATCAGGTAATTGGCCCTTAAACAGGATATTATAAGCCAGCTGAACAATTAAAGATGGTGAACAATCACAGGTATAGGCTTCAATTTTATTACCCTCAATATCATATGGCACAGGTTCAAGTTTAGCATCAGTAGCACCGACATGACTGCGGCTCATAGCAGTTTGCTGCCTCGAAGGGGCAGCCACCACGATACGTCCCAACCCCAAAACGCCCTGAATTGATGCCTTTAAGCCAGGGGAGTGGATACCATCATCGTTAGTTAAAAAAATAAGTGGTTTATTCATAAATTTTTTACTCATTATAATATTTTGTATAAGATCTTTTTTAATTGAATTCTAATCTTCTAGCAAGGATTAACCTTGTACATCAAAATCTAATCATAAATATTAATTATTATGGTTTGTATTTTTTTTTATTTTACCAGATGATTAATTCCAAAATAAAAATTTATTAAAACCTCCCAATCGATATAGTCATTTACTATTAAGTAAACCATGCAAAATCAAACACTTGGTATTATATTTTCATTAAGTGCAGCCTTTTTTTGGTCCACCTCTGTGATTATGTACAGAAAAAGCGGTGACGGGTTTTCTCCGCTTTCCCTGAATTTTTTTAAGAGTTTAATTGCAATTATTCTCCTGCTTCCAACTTTATATCTTAAAGAAGTAGATTTTATCCCGGATAATTCAATCAATGACTGGTTATTAATAATCATCTCAGGAATACTTGGAACTGCTTTAGCTGATTCGCTATTTTTTTCATCTTTAAATCGTATTGGCGCCAGTTTAAATGCTATTATTGGTTGTTCTTACTTACCATGTATCATCATATTTTCTTACATCTTTTTAGACGAAGCACTGGGTTTCAAAGGATTAATCGGTGGTGCTTTAGTACTTTCCGCGCTATTTGTTTCTACCTGGCATGGAAAACGCCAAAATATAGACCGTAAAGACCTTATCGTTGGGATTATTTACGGTTTAGCCGGTATTTTGACAATGGTCGTTGGCATAATCATGATTAAGGGCGTTTTATTAAGATCTGATGTTGTCTGGGTAACTTTGATCAGAACCGGCGCAGCATTATTAGGGCTGTTGGTTACTATTATACTTCACCCGCAGCGTAAAAAACTATGGCTGGAATTGCAACCATCTCTAATCTGGAAGTGGGCGGTACCCGCCTCTGTCGGTAACTACCTGGCACTGTTATTTTGGCTGGCAGGCATGAAATATACAATGGTTAGTCTGGCCGCAATTTTAAATCAGTTATCAGCCATTTTAATTTTTATATTGGCGGCGATTTTCCTGAAGGAAAAAATAACAACCGCTAAATCAATTGCCGTCTTTCTGGCTTTATCAGGCGCAATTATCGCTACCCGATAATCAATCAAAACGATATTTCTTATTTTTAACAGTGACATTTGGTGGTTGATAGCTATTTTCAAAAAGATCAAATCCTGTCTTTAAATTTTGCCAGAAGAGAAACCAAGGTTAAGTCTTATAATATTCGGGTAGTCTGAATTCTTACTTTTCCAATCAACCAATTTATGCTAAATAATAATGACGAATCAAAAATTATTTTGACATAAATTTACTTATTCCTGACTCTTAGTTATTAAAAAAATGTACTTCACAAACTCTCAAGCTAGATAGAATGGATATTGTAACTGATTACACACAATTTTGTAAAACTTTGATTAAGAGAGATAAAGCTGTTTTTGGTACATTGTGCGAGAAGATAACAAGGATCATCGAGGATATTGATCTAAGGATTCTCCAAGAAGATACTCAAAAGGCTGTGGAAAAAGTTTTCCTAGACTACTCGGGAATTTTAAATTTAATTGACTCTGACAAGGCTGGGTTAAATAGTCTTGCCAGACAAACGATCCATAAACTTCTAACAACTATTTTCGATACGATTAATGGTGAAGTCAGTATTGAAGAACGGACCCTCCTAAGAGAAAAAAAGAAATCACAGGATTTATCAAAAGAAAAAAACAATCCATTAACACCATTAAAAATCATTATTGCCGATGACCAAAGGAGCATCCGTAAAAGAGTAAAAATCAGTCTAAAAGGTTTTAGTTTTAAAGGACATTATCTAGAAATAATAGAAGCCGAAAGTGGGGAAGCAGTACTTCAAATTCTTGAGAAACATTCAGATATTGCTTTGATTCTTCTGGATATTTTTATGGAGGAAGAGGACACTGGATTTAAAGTAACCCATATTATCAGAAATGATCTAAGAAATGACCTCGTGAGGATTATTCTGCATACCGGACAGGGAAAGCAACCAAAAGAAAAAATCATCCAAGAGTACGGAATTGACGGATACGTTCAAAAAGGATCCTCGGATCCAGATTTTTATAAAAAGGAACTCCAAGCTCTACTGACAACTTCCTTAAGAACTTACCAACTAATCAGAGCCACCCAGATGGCAAAAGAATCTGCCGTTGCTTCAGATATGGCTAAGACTGAATTTTTGCAAAATATATCCCATGAGTTAAGAACACCAATGCATGGGATTTTAAGTTTTTCTAAATTCGGAATTGATAAAATTGATAAAGTTAACAAAGAGAAGTTATTAAAATATTTTACTCAAATTGACACAAGTGCCCGAAGATTAATGAATTTATTAGATGATTTACTCGATCTGGGTCAATTAGAATCAGGTAAGGTCAATTATACTTTTGAAAAGGATAAATTATCTAATTATATTCAATATGCGATTCAGGAAATGGAAGAACTAACCGCCTATAAAAGTATAAAAATTGAATTCAAGAAACCTGCTTTTGATGATATCATTGACTTCGATAGTAAAAAATTACTCCAGGTATTTAGAAATTTAATTTCCAACGCTATAAAATTTTCACCGGAATTTAGTGTTATTCAAATGGAATTAAAGGAAGAAGAAACGGCTTTATTGTTCTCTATTTCAGATCAAGGTATTGGCATACCCGAGGATGAACTGCATGCTGTCTTTGATAAATTTATCCAAAGTAGTAAAACGAAAACTGGTTCGGGTGGAACGGGTCTTGGACTGGCAATCTCACAACAAATTGTCTCCGGTCATAATGGTCATTTATGGGTGGAAAATAATAAAACGGACGGTGCTACTTTTAAGTTGCTCATTCCACGACGACATCATAAGAAAAAACGAATCGGAGAAATATTGGTTGAACGTGGGCATATTAGCAGGATTCAATTGAGTGAAACATTGAAACTGCAAGATTAATAATTTTAAAATTTTTTTCATTAATGCAGATTCAATAACTTTCGTTCAGTTTGATTTTATATACTTTGTTTTAAAACAATCGGAGTGCCGTTTTTTCACTCTCATTTAGATTTATCTATTTGTCGCAAAAAAATACAATTATATTTACCATCTTAAACCCTCAGTGAATTCGGACATCTGTAGAACAAGTCGAATTTATCCATTAAAAAATAAACAGGTGCGTTGACAGAATTTTATTTAAGGGTCTATAACTTATGATTGCACTTTTTAGTAAAGCATATTTTTTTGAACAATTGAAAATACATCGAAATGTACGCAATAATAAAATCCGGTGGCAAACAATATCGAGTAGAAAAAGACACAGTGCTGGCTGTTGAATTATTGAATCAGGAAGAAGGTTCTGAGAACGATACTGATCAGATCATCTTTGTAAAATCTGGTGAAAATGAATATAAAGTTGGTACACCTCTGGTTGAAGGCGCTAAAGTGACTTATAAAGTACTTAGCCACTATAAAGGTAAAAAAGTTGTCATATTCAAAAGAAAAAGAAGAAAGGGATACCGTGTTAAAACCGGTCACCGACAACAATACACAAAAATCCAAATTAGTAATATTCAATGCTAAATAATACCGTAACAGTATTATTGGCTTATCTATATTTTTAGAGGGAATTATGGCACATAAGAAAGGTCAAGGTAGCGTAAAAAATGGACGTGATTCCAATCCGCAATACCGTGGCGTAAAACGATATGGCGGGGAACAAATTACTGCAGGGACCATTATCGTTCGACAGGTTGGCAGCACTTTTCATGCTGGTGACAACGTCGGTACTGGCAAAGATTTCACTTTGTATGCGCTTTGTGATGGTGCTGTTCAGTTTAAGCAGAAAACCAAAAGCCGAAAAGAAATAAACGTTATCCCCGCATAATCACTTCCCTGATTATTCTACCGGGTTATAAATATCATCAAAACCAATTTTAGATAAAAGCTCCGTCTCTAACCGGAGCATTTTTTTCTCATCTTCCGGTGTTTGATGATCATAACCTGCCAGATGCGACAATCCATGTACCAATAAACGGATCAGTTCAGTCTCTATATCCCATCGGGATGCCTGCGCCTGTTTTACGCAAACATCCAGGCATAGTGCCAGATCACCCCATATTTCAGGCTCACCGGGTATCTGAATCATTTCACTTTCATCATAGGCCCAGGATAATATATCAGTTGTCTGGTTTTTATTACGATATTGGCTATTTAGATTTTTAATTGTTTCCTGATCACAAATCAACAAATTTACTGATTTAGACGCTTCATTTAACAAATCTGCAATCGTGTTAATACAAACAATTATTTTCTTTTCCCGGGGTTCCGCAAAAGCATTTACATTGTCACTATACTGGATGAACACTTTTGACATTTTTTTCTTTTTGATTAATGTTTAATTAATTACCAGGATATTTGATACGGTGATGGTGAATACTGTTTAAAACTGAACAATACTCGTCCAAAATCAATCTGAAGTGCCGTAATGTAATTCCGGATTCATCCAACTGACCACTTTCTAATAGTCTCCAACCGACTTTGTTGACCATTTCGTTGATGGATTCGGGCGTCGGATCATCCAAACTTCTGGTCGAAGCTTCAGAGATATCAGCCATCATAACTAAAGCAGCCTCCAGGGATTGTGGTTTTGGCCCGGGATATCTGAAATCAAGCTCATCAATATCACGGACTGATTCCTGAGCCTGGAGAACGGCTTTCTGGTAAAATATTTTAACCAATCCGGTGCCATGGTGTTGCATTAAAATGCCAATAATATCTCTACCTAAATTATGTTTTTCAGCCTTTTCCTTTCCATCTGACAGATGTTTAAAAATAATATCAGCGGAATCATAAGGATCCAAATCATCATGGATGTTTTTGCTGTGAGCAGGCTGATTCTCGATAAAATAGTGCGGGTTTTCTCCTTTGCCAATATCATGATAATAAGAAGACACCCTCGCCAGTAAACTGTTGGCTCCGATTTTATCCGCTCCTGATTCTGCTAAATTACCAACCACGATAGAATGCTGGTAAGTGCCCGGGGCTTTAAAAATCAAATCTTTTAACAGGGGATGATTCATATTCGATAATTCTAACAACTTTAAGTTCGTCGTAATATCAAAGATAGACTCATAAAAAGGAAGTAAAATTGAAGTAATGATAGCTGTCAAAATTCCTCCCAGTAAAGCCATTAGAAGTGCTAATCCTGTATTGGTATCAATCTGGTTTTCGTTGATTAAAAATAACAACAAAACCATCACCATATTCACGCCGGAGATTTTTAAACCATGCTGTATCAGAGAGTACCGTGAATCAAATTTGGAGATCGGAAGGGCGGCGACAATACATCCCATGATGGAAAAATAGAAATAATAGAAATTATCCTTCATCATGATAGAGATAAATAAACTGGTCAGTAAGCCTGACATAAAACCAACTTCAAAATTGATCAAAATCCCAACTAACATCGCGCTCAAGGTCACCGGGAATATATAGCTATAAAACTCACTGTTAAATTCAATATAACGTAGTTCAATTAACTCTTTGATCTCAAAACCAGCTTTAGCCAAAATCATGGTAATAATAATGGTGGTTGCCATCATAATCATTTTTTTGAAAGTAAATGACTTGATGTAAGCTTTATTAAAAACCGCGATATAAACTAAAAGCAATGAGAAAAACGCGATCAGGATGACGCCAACCAATCTGGGAATACTATCATCTAAATTTAGGGTATTTAAATATCCTTTGATGAGTTGAACCTGATTACTGTTTACGCGTTCACCAGCTCTCGCAATCACTTGTCCTTTTTTGACACTATAAAAAACCGGATTCAGATTTTGAATGAGCTCATCTCGTTTTTTTTCCAAAGCTAACTTATTTTCGGTAATGGTCGGGTAAAGTTGTTTTTTTATCAGCCAGGTTATAAATTCTCTTTTAGTATTATCCATCTCCTGAGGAAGCCATTGACGGGCAGTACCATCTACTTCAACCTGAATTTCTTCCAGATCCTTATAACCAACCAGGCTTTTAATGGTTATTGATTCTCCTGATTTCACATTTTGGATTTCTACATTGACCTTATCTGTTAAAAAACCTTTTTTACTGGTGAATATTTTTTGAGATAATAATTTATTTAACAACAACACAATCTGAGATTCTATCTCTTCAGCATAAAATGGAAAATTTACCAAAGAACGATTAATTTCTTGCCGGGTAATAAACAAGTTTTTAAAAACATTATTAACAATCCCTATCTTTTGTTCTTCTATCTTAGCTTCATGATCAAATTGATTGGTTAAAAGGGAATTTAAATTTTCTCTGAGGTTTTTAATTTGTTGTTGTACCTGTTCTTTGCGGTTTTGAAGTGAAGTTAGCAAATGATTGATGGTATGTAGTTCCCAATCCAGTCTATTTTTTTTATTGAAATTCTGACTGGATATTCCCACACCTAACTTTAAATTGGAAAGTTTATCCTGAATGTTTTCCTGATACTTTTTATAATTATTAATTTTAGATTGAACAGCATCTAAATCTTGGGTTAGTTGAAAGTATTCTAATCCAGAATAACGATTCAATTGATTTTTTTGATCAATCTCTACTTGAAGCTCTGAAAATTTTTCACGCGCTGAATGAAAGGCTGAGCGAATGCGCTGTGTTGTTATTTCAGCTATGCTTGGATCATAATCGTATATTTGCCCCTGTTCGTTTAACAACTGCTGCTGTTTTAAATTTGTAGAAAGGACATCCTCAATCATCATATCTTTAGCAACCACGATATTCTGACGAATAACATCCCCTTCCTGGTAGGATTCCTGACGATTAAATAATTTCGGAGCAAGCAGATAGCCGATAATCAGGCTTAATAACGCCAATAGAGTAATCTTTAACAATATCCGTCGTTTCCAAAGATGGTTCCAACGAATTGACTTCATAAATTCACGATTCAGGGGCGTCATAATTTCGTTTGTAATTTTATTTATCCTCAATCTCAAAATTGCCAAAAACCGCTATTTAGTGTCTGAGCGAAAAGTAGATAATTTGGGGACATGTACAATTTGTAGAAAACACTTTAATAATTAAATACCAAGTTGTTACGTGTACCCTAATTACCGGACTTATTTTCCAATAATTGAATTTTCGTTCAGCCACTATTTAAGATTTATCACCAACAGTGAATATTTCTAAAATACCAGTATACTGTGACTGCTTAAGCGTTTTTAAAATCTAATTGATCAACCACTATCTCTAAATTGTCAGCATTGGTTTTAAAAGTACTATGACCTGACAGGCGATACCTTCTTCTCTGCCAATAAAACCCAATTTTTCTGTGGTAGTGGCTTTTAATGAAAGTTGATTGGGGTCGATCTTTAATGTTTTCGATACAATGCGTGTCATCTCAGGGAAAAAGGGCCTTAATTTGGGCTTTTCCGCCATCAGCACCGCATCAATATTGCCGATTTGCCATTTTTTCCCCGTAATAATTTTATTAACTTCTTCTAGAAGTAACAAACTTGAGATATTCTTGAAAGTGTCATCATTATCCGGAAAAAGTTCGCCAATATCACCCAACGACAATGCTCCCAACATCCCATCGATAATGGCATGAATCAGGACATCAGCATCGGAATGCCCCAGTAGTCCTTTTTTAAAGGGTATTTCTAAACCGCCCAGTATCAATTTGCGATTTTTGACTAACTGATGAACATCATATCCTAATCCAACTCTCATAAAAACAGCTCTATTATAATGAACATTATTCAGGTTGTTTCAAAGCTAAAATCGCTTTTGCATAATCATTACTTTTAAAAATCGCAGATCCGGCAACGGCAATATCCATTCCTGCATTTGTCAAACGACTGACTGTTGCGGCGTTTACACCACCATCCACTTCAATTTCAACATTTAAGCT
Source organism: Deltaproteobacteria bacterium (assembly GCA_018657625.1). Taxonomy (GTDB): domain Bacteria; phylum SAR324; class SAR324; order XYD2-FULL-50-16; family XYD2-FULL-50-16; genus JABHWU01. The sequence continues at coordinate 36,692 of JABHWU010000124.1, forward strand.
TTGTTTTATAATCATTTCTTTTAAAGCTTCTATTTTTCGTAAACCACTTTCAATAAAAGATTGCCCACCAAATCCGGGATTAACTGTCATGATTACCACCATATCGACTTCTTCAAGTATCCATTCTATTGTGGTTAAAGATGTTGAAGGGTTAAGACAAACTGCCGGTTTGGTCCCATGATCTCTGATAACCCTTAATAGACGATGAATATGAATCGTCGATTCCACATGGATGGCGATACGATCAAGATTTAAATCCAGAAAAGATTGAATATTATTTTCCGGTTGGGCAATCATCAAATGTGCATCATATTCAATTCCTTCGAATTTAGGTAGGCACTTGATTACTTCCGGACCAAAAGTAATATTGGGAACAAAGACACCATCCATAATATCAAGATGGATTAAATCAGCACCACCTTTGACAACCTGATTTATTTCAGTATTCAGGTTACTAAAATCTGATGCTAAAATTGAAGGAGCAATTTTAATCATTTTTATTACCATTGTTTTAATGAAAACCAGAACTACAAGGTTAAATTATAATCCAAACACGATACTTTCAAATGTAAATTTTCAAATTTTATTGGTTATAGTCAATTATTTCTATGATCCAAGTCTATCAAAAATTACACTTTCTTTTTAGCAAAGCAGCAAATGCGCCCATTCCCTGCTGGCTGGGAAGATGTTGATAGTATCCCTCTACTGTGATCATAGATGTGGGAATATTCTGGGGATCCATTTGGATCAATTCAAATTGTTCATGGTTTTCCTTTAAAAAAATTTCAATGACCTGTTGATTTTCTTCCGGTTCCATTGAACAGGTGCTATATATTAAATATCCATTTTGACAGACTGTTTTTTTAAGATGATTCAATAATTGTAATTGTTTCTGTTGATTGAATTTAAAATCATCTAACTGTCTGGACCATTTTATTTCAGGATGTTTACGTATGGTACCTGTGGCACTACAGGGCGCATCCAACAAAACACATTCGAATTGATTTTGATGTTCGTCTAACGCCAAAACATCCTGACAAATAATTTCAGCCTGACTCTGATATCTTTTTTTATTTTCTATCAAGCGCTTAAACCTGCCTTTGGATATCTCAATACCCACCAATTTTTCAATTTGATCATCAGCTGTCCACTCCAAATTAAATAGTTTTCCTCCTGGAGACGCGCAAGCATCCAGAATTCTTTTCTTTGAAAGCGGCTTCAAAATAGTGTTGATTAATTGCGCAGAAAAATCCTGAACCAAAAAAGACCCCGATCGGTACATCTCAGAGTCGAATAATCCATTTGGGTTATGAATTAAAAAACCACCAGAATCCAGCTCTTCATAGGAAAAATTAGCTTTTTTAAATTGCTCCAGAAGTTTTTCTTTTTCAAATTTAGGATTTAGCACCAAATTAATTTGCGGTGTCTGATTATTAAAATGGCAAATCAACCGGGTTTGTTCAGTACCATAAAAAGCTTCCCAGCGTTGAACCATCCACTCAGGATGACTTGATTGCAGAGATAATTTTTGATTGAGTAAGCTTTTTTCCAAACTCTCTCTGGTTCTAAGATAACTTCTTAAACTACCATTGATAAATCCCTTCAAATACGGTTTTTTCAAATAATTCATTAAGGCTACTGTTTCATTAACAACAGCATAATCATCAAGCTTTTCTTCCTGATCTAATTGGGCAATTCCTATCATTAATACCACCTGAACATACAGATCCAGTTTTTTTAGGGGGCGTTTAGTAATTTTTTCTATCAGAAAGAGATACCGATCCCTATACCTGATAACATTACTGATAATTAAGCGATATAAAGCAAAATTGGCCGGTAAATTAAAATTTTTTCGATCTTTAAACCGAATTGTCGTTGATTCAAACCATATCAACAGGTCATCTAAAGCATATGCTCTGGCTGATTTCTCTTTAGTTTTAGATGATTTTATTTTCTTTTTTGACATCACTCTTTAATCTTATAATTACAATACATTTGATGCCAATTCTGCTAATTTCGAACGAACGCCATGAATCAAATTGACATGCCCGGCTAAATCAAATTTCTGAAAATTTTCAATTACATGGGATAGACCATTAGAATTAACATCCATATACGGATTATCGATTTGATAAGGGTCCCCCGTCAAGACAAGCTTTGTCCCCTCTCCGACACGAGTCACGATGGTCTTTAACTCATGTGGGGTTAAGTTTTGCGCTTCATCCACAATCATGAAGCGATGGGGTATGGATCTTCCACGAATATAGGTTAGCGGTTCTGTCTCCACTAATCCCATGTCTAGCAATTTTTGATATCCGCCTGATTTGCTTTTAGGAGAGGTTTGATTGCTGGATAAAAATTCCAAATTATCAAAAATGGGTTGCATCCAGGGTTGCATTTTCTGTTCAATATCTCCAGGTAAATACCCCATATCCTTACCCATGGGAAAAATAGGTCGTGAAACCAAAACTTTTTCATAGATATTTTGAGAAAGCATTTGTTCCAATGCTGCCGCTAAAGCCAACAGTGTTTTCCCGGTTCCAGCCTTACCTGCTAGAATGACGACATCAATTGCAGGATCCATTAAAAAGTCCAGCGCCACTGCCTGCTCAATATTTCTGGCTTTAATCCCCCAGACCCCATCCGTAAAATCAACAATTGTTTCCAATTTATTTTCACTTTCAATATATCGGGTAATCGTCGCATCTTCTTTTCGATTTTCAGAAAAAAGCAAAACATTTTGATTGGCGTGGTATCTTTCAGGGTCTACTTTGATAAAGCCTTGTTTTCGAAGTTTTATCCCCTGATTTTCCGGGAGCATCTCTTTGATAATTCCTTGATAAAACTTCTCCAGATTTGGTAACTGGTTTTCATAGGGAACCACCTGAATTCCCAAGGATGCTACCCTGATTCTTAAATTGATATCATTTGTCACCAGAATTGTGTTTTCCGGATACGCAGTATTCAAAATACGGGTCACAGCCAATACTTTATTAGAGTTTTTATTAGGGTTTAAAAATGCAGGTAAACGCAAATCTTTGTTTTCAGCCACGTATACTGAAAGCACACTTTTATTATCCAGTGGGACACCATCGGTTAGTGACCCTTTTTCCCGTAGATTATCCAGTAACTTTGTAACAATTCTCGCACTTCGTCCGGTTTCTGTGATTTCCTTCTTGAAATAGTCAATCTCTTCCAATACAAAAATAGGTATGATAACATGAGATTCCGGAAAAGCATAAATACTTTCGGGATCATGTAACAACACACTGGCATCTAATATATACTTTTTTATTTTTTTTTCAGACATTGCTAATTGGAGTTATTTTTTCTTTTATATTCAGTATATTAGAGTTTACACCCTAACTTCAATTTGATGATATCACTTGGTTCTGTTAATAAAGAGCAGTTAAAATTTAAATAGAACCGTTCTACTTCTAAAATGTTACCTAAGGTACACGCATTTTGCTTTTTTTAACACCCTAATGTTATTTATACAGCATTAAAAATAGAGATTTAAGGCTCTAAAGTCTGTCTCCAAAACCTTTATCTTAATTTACAATTTATACCGGGAAAAATAATGAATAAAATCAAACAGGCGTCTTTAATGACAGCTATAAAAACCCCTTATTTACCAAATCGTAAATTTGATTTGGAAGCATTTGACAAATTGGTTGAGTTGCAAATTAAAAGTGGTGTTCAGGGATTAATCGTCGGAGGAACTACCGGAGAAGGTCAATTAATGGGATGGGATGAACATATAATGCTAATTGCCCATTGTGTTCATAAATATTCTGATCAACTGGTTATCGTGGGTAATACCGGCAGTAATAATACCTATGAAGCCCATCGCGCAACGGAACAGGGTTTTGCAGTAGGTATGGATGCAGCTTTACAGATCAATCCCTATTATGGGAAGACCTCATCAAAAGGTAACATCGCTCATTTCCAAAAACTTCTGGATCTTGGTCCCGGAATTATTTACAACGTCCCCGGTAGAACAGGACAGGATATTGAGCCTGAAATTATTGAACTACTAGCTCAAAATAAAAATCTGGTTGGTATTAAAGAATGTATGGGTTTAGATCGAATTAAACATTATGAAACACAAGGAATTGCCTGCTGGTCAGGAAATGATGATTTGTCACACGATTGTCGACATTTAGGGAAAAGTCATGGCGTCATCTCTGTTGCCAGTAATGTCATTCCTAAGACAATGCGTATACTAATGGACTCACCACAATCCGAGCTGGATAAACAGCTAAAAACCTTTTTTGATTGGTTATTTTGTGAACCGAATCCTATTCCTTTAAATACAATAATGCCCATGTTAGGTTTATCGAAACCTATTTTCCGATTACCTTATGTTCCACTGGATGAAAATCAGCGAGCAGAAGGTCTGAAAATTTTCAAAGATTTGAATCTGGATGAATTAAATACTGACATTCAGAATTTGTCTGATGATCAGTATATTTGCCTATAAAAGGTTTTTAAATCGAAAACTGGCTTCATTTATTTAATTGTGGCTTATCATTAAATGGCTCTCTAAAATAACACTTTATTAATCAAATTTAAATATTAAAACCATTTCACCCCCAATAAAAAGTATGAAGGATATAAATTTTGATCATCTGGTAAACTTACAACCATTTTTGGCTATGGAAATTTTTGCTAAAGCCAGTGAATTAGAAAAACAAGGAAGAGAAATCATCCATCTTGAATTCGGCGAGCCCGATTTTCAAACACCGGCTGTTATTTCAAAAGCTGCCATTCAGGCAATTAACGACGCTCAGACAAAATACACACATACACAGGGAATCGATTCATTTAGAGCAGCGGTGGCAAAAATTTACCAGGAAAAATATGGGGTTAATATTTCAACATCACGAATTTTAACTTCCAGTGGTAGTTCCATTTTGCTTTATATTGCTATCAGATTATTGGTACCCCCGGGAGATGAGCTATTATTCACAGACCCGTCCTACGCCTGTTATAAAAACCTGGCATATATTGCGGGTGTTGTTCCTAAAACAGTTCCCTTAAGATTAGAAGATGGTTTTCAGCTAGACATGGATCTATTAAAAAAATCAATAACACCAAAAACTAAAGCTATTTTAATCAATTCCCCGGCTAATCCAACCGGCGTGGTATTTAGTAAAGAAACTTATAAAGCATTGGCCGAGTTGGAAATTCCCATAATTTCGGATGAAATATACACAGATTTGATTTATGAAGGTGACAAATACAGTATGTTAAACTTTACTGACAGATGTGTAGTCTTGAACGGACTCTCAAAATATTACGCCATGACAGGATGGCGATTGGGTTATTTTATCATTGATGAGAAATGGGTTAAAACGGCTTCTTTTCTCAACCAAAATTTGATGATTTCGGCTTCAGAATTTGTACAAAAAGCAGGTGCTGCTGCCTTAATGGAGAGTGAATCCGAATGCTTTAAAATGAGTTTAGAGTTTGATGAACGGCGAAAATTTGTGCTGAAAAGATTGAAAGAAATTGGACTGGATCCACAATATAACCCAACTGCCGCTTTTTATATTTTCTTAAAATATCCTAATCAAAATGTTAAATCATTGGATCTGGCTAAAGACATCCTGGAAAAAGCTAATGTCGCAATGACTCCGGGTATAGATTTTGGTCAGGGTGGAGAAGGATTTATCCGCCTAAGTTATGCCAATTCAATGGAAAATCTGGATAAAGCCTTAAGCAATTTAGAACAGTATTTCAAAACCTATGGTTAAAGATATAATTCATCCTTGCTTAGGAATTATATTGCATTGGTAATGCAAAAAGAGATAATCTATAATCACTAAATAAAAAACCAGGTAATAAACTTTAATCCTTTTCATTGATCAAACCATCTTTGAGAAGACCAAGAACATAAACAAAAATGCCAAATAAAAAAAATAGTTATGTATTAGATGGACACTCTGTGGACCACGTCCGAAATCGCAACGAGACAAAGGCCGTTCAGATTCTAAATGAAGTATTGAGTGAATTTAAAGATTTTGATCACTGCCAGCTATGTATAGAGGACATTTACGGCCTGACCATAAATCAATTACCGGTAAGGTATATACAGGTGGGCGGTTTGAATTTAAAGAAGGGAATCTCCGACGATGAGATCAGAAAAATTGCCAGGGAATCTATTCAAAGAGTTATTGAAAAACCTTCACACTCCATTCCCGGAAAATAGCTGATACTGCTATTACGAGATAATCAGTTGTCTCTAAATTTTTTACTTATTTGTCAGCAACTTGACATTAATCTGTTATTATCGGCGTTCGCCATCGAAAAAAACACTATATGAAATCAAACCTGACACTTATCGGAATGCCCGGGGCAGGAAAAAGTACTATCGGAATAATACTCGCAAAAAATTTGGGACTTGGTTTTATCGATACTGATGTTCTCATTCAGATTAATCAACAAAAGACTTTACAACAGATTGTAGATAGTAGTGGGCATCTTAAGTTAAGAGACATTGAAGAAAATGAAATTATCAAAATAAATATTGAAAATACTGTCATTTCTACAGGAGGAAGCGTTGCCTACAGTGAAAAAGCAATGACACATTTGAATAGCATCTCCAAAATAGTTTTCCTTGATACAAATTTAGAAGAGCTAAAAAGAAGAATTACTAATTTCGAAACCAGGGGAATAGCAAAAGATCATAACCAAACATTAATGGATCTTTTTGAAGAACGTCAAATTCTCTATAAAAAATATGCAGAAGTCACTATTGATTGCAATAAATTAAACCAGGAAGCATTGGCTGAACAAATTGCAAATTGGTATAAAAATCTAAATTAACTAATGCACTTCCCTGGCTAGAAACTCTTAGCGCTCGGAGATAGAGATTCTTTGCAGACAATGTTAGTTACTATAATATTTCTTGCCGGATACCGAAAAATCATTTTCTTTTTCTTCTGAGATTGACTTGGGCATCGATAGGTGGATAAATAAATTTCCAGTTTATTATCAGCTCTTTTTCAGGAAAGGCTTCCGGAAGTGACGGCCTTTCTAAAGAACCAATCAAAGCCTGAATAACACTCAATTCCATTTCTGCTGTCAGATTGGAGTCAAATACCTTATAACCAAGCAGTTTCCCTGTTTTTTGTAATCTGACCCGAACCCAAACGTTCCCCCCATCGGGAATTTTTCCCAGTCTGTAGTCAGTGGGTGCAGACCACCAACGGGAAAGATCAACTGCCCAGTTTTCCATATAACGTTCATAGGTCCATTTATAAGTATTCATGGAGAATTGAATGGTATCTTCATTGGTACGTTCCGGTTTTATCCCTCTAAAACTTTTTTTTATAATTTCAGGTGTTTCGTCAACAGGTTTTTTAGCATTTGGTGTTACCCGAAACAGTGGAGAAATACTGGCAACAATGGCCGCTTCTTGCTTCGATTCAACAATGGTTTCTGCTTCCGATTCAACAATCGTTTCTGCTTCCGGTTCAACAATCGTTTCTGCTTCCGGTTCAACAATCGTTTCTGCTTCCGGTTCAACAATGGTTTCTGCTTCCGGTTCAACAATCGTTTCTGCTTCCGGTTCAACAATGGTTTCTGGAATAGATGCAAAGTCACTCATTAGCTTTGAGGATTGTGGTTCAATGACTTGAACATTATCCAGCTCTGAAACCGGCTCCGATCCAATAACATTGACAATACTCTTTTCCGGTTCTGGAGAAATAAGCGGAATCGGTTTTCGATCAGTCACCATCTCCTTTTCAACCTGAGAAGGATCATTTTCAGGGTTTATGGTTTCCGGAATTTCTTCTTCGGTATCAATTATCTCATCCGGTTTATGCTCAGTTTCATTTACAGGTTTCTGATCCAAAGGTGCTTCCAGTAATTTTTCAAAAAACGCTTGATCCAATTTGGTTTCTTCGCCATCTTTTAGGCCTGCATCTTCTTTTTCCGGCAGGATAATTTCATCTTCAACAGCCGTTTCTGATAAGTTTTTAGTAAAATCCGGTAAATTCTGATACACTTTATCAACCTGATCGTCGCTGGGAGGAGGTTCTGCCATCACGGGATCCTCTACAGGTTCTTCTACAGGAACTTCTTTTTTCAACTCCGGCAGCTCATCCTCCAGTAATTGAATTTCAATACCCTCATCATAAATATTAGGAATGAAAACTTGATTCAACCACGAAGAAAGTGGTGAAATTATTGAGATGTGGAATAATAATGATATCGTGATTGCAAATAACAACCAGATTCGATCAGGAGCTACCATAAGTACCAAAAACGACTTTTTTAAATCCATTCAATTTAAGGATGTCCAATAAATGAATGACTTTTCCATGCATGACTTTCTTATCAATATTTAATATTACTTTCTGGGAGCGATCATATTTTTTCTGTGTAATAATTGATGCAATCTTATCCCAACTGATGACTTGACCATTGATCAACACGGTCTCATCATTTTGAACAATTACGATTAACTTTGATTCTATTGACACCTGACTGGATGTTTTTGATTCAGGTAAGTTGATACCAATTGCTCGCTGATTAGTAAATTGAGTACTCACGGCAAAAAAGATAATCAACAAAAACAATATATCCACTAAGGCAGTAAGATTAATACTATTTCTTTTTTTGACTTCTATTTGAAATAACTTCATAAACTCAGGGTTGATAAATACTGTTTTTAAATTCCGTCAATAAGTCATTCACTTGCTCATCGGCAATAAGTAAAAGATTGTCAATTTGACGGCTCAATAAATTATAAGCAATTAAGGCCGGGATACCAATCACTAACCCTGTAACTGTTGTGTAAAGCGCTTCTGAAATTCCTGATGATAATGCTTCCATTTTGGTTTCGCCCGAACCTGATAATCTCGAAAAAACCTCTACCATTCCTAGCGCTGTTCCTAACAGTCCAAATAAAGGTGCAATTCCAGCAATAGTATCCAAATAAACCAGTCCTCTTTCCAATCTATTTTTAATTTTCCGGGAAATATCTACTAATTTTTCTTCAACTTTAGATTCCGATAAGGGGAGATGAGTAACAACAGGCAGCAGCAGTTGATTGATTAAAGCAGAGCGACTGGTAACCGGAATTTTGTTTAATTGCATTCCATCGCTAAACCAGGACTTCCAGTTTTTTAAATAATGAGGGCTTAGTAATCGATTCTTTCTTAAAACCAGCACCCGTTCTAACGCTATCAAAATGACCAGGAAGGAACAAATACTGAGTGGAATCATCATAATCCCACCTTTGTTAAAAATAATTTCTAATTGTTCAGTCATAGATTATCAAAGTTAATCGTGATTAGATGTCCGTAACATCTTAATTTTACAATCATTTATAAAAACATCCAGTAACTGGATACCAGTTCTAATAACAGTTTTCATTAGCGATGCGCTTTTCTATTGAAAAATACTTTATACCAGGCTATTGGAGCAGTACAGCCGAATATTACCAACATCATGTCAGCCTACTCAAGGAGAAATTAATATATTACCAATTTGTAATTATGGATTCCTGTATGACAAGCCTGGCAGGATCAGCCATCCGGTTTTTCAACAATACTTGATCAATCATCAAAATATTATTTTCCTTTGTAAAAACTAACATTATATCGATCCCAGATCTTTAAAACAAAACTTAAAGGCTTAATCATCGGAACCGTATAAGAAGGAAATTTTCTACTGTACAGATAGGAGCGGCACCGGTTCACATAATCGGAAAAACCTCTGGGTGAAAAGATCAACGGTTTTTTTAGTTCTGATTTCAATTCAAGTAATCGCTCAGGTAAATATTCACTAAGCAGCGGTACCTGTAGATATATAGCGGCAATAACAACATCGGAATTCGGGTCCTCATCTATGATGCGAAGCGTTTCCAGCAATCGATCATCACCACAGTCGCCAAATAAATCTATCGGATTATGACCAATACTTTCCAGAATTTTTTCACTATTTTCCAATTTATTAGGGGCAAGGTTAGCTTTCATTAAATTTCTTAAGCGAAGGATCGTTTCCGGAGCAAATTGAGCCAATTGCATTCCTTCTTCAGTGACCTGATCTGCTAACAATATTCCAGCACCACCGCCAACACTCACTACGGCAATTCGATCTCCTTCAGTTTTAGGCTGACTAATCAACATGGATAAAATGTTGACCAGAATTTTGGGATCTTCGGTTAATTCATCCACTAGAAAAAAGCCCGCTTGTTTGCAACAGGCCTTAAAAGCCTCATGGCTTCCAGCCAAAGAAGCGGTATGGGACATAGCGGCTTCTGCGCCACCCCCAATACCACCTTTTATGACCAGAACCGGTTTTTTTTGGGATACTTCCCGTCCTATTTCCATCAATTTTAATCCATCTGCTATTCCTTCCAGATATATGGCTATAATATCTATATTAGTATCCTCTCCCATATGTGCTAAAAGCTCTGGTACTCCAACACAACTGGCATTACCGATGGAAACCCATTTACCAACATCCAGATTATCCGCCGAGAACATTTCCAGAAGTTCAAGGCCGATACCACCGCTTTGGGAAATGATACCGATATTATTAGCTGTATGTACTGCGGACGATCTCAATTCCGGGATAAAATTGGTATTGAGTTTTGAAAAATTATCAATTACCCCCATACAATTTGGACCGATATAAGGTACATTATATTCCAATGAAAGCTCTTTTAACCGCTCTTCCAGATCAATACGTCCCACTTCTGCAAAGCCATCACTAAAAATAACCGCTCCTTTACCACCTATTTTACAAAACGCTTCAAAAATAGATACCGTTCGTTCAGCATTTACCGCAAACACACCTACTTCCGGAATTTCCGGTAAATCTTTCAGACTAGGATAACACTTGATTCCATGAATTTTTTCCAGTTTTGGATGAATCGGATATAGTTTTTTAATGCCCAGGCAGTTTTTCAATATCACTCCCCCCTGGGTTCCGGGACGAGAGGCGCCAATAATCGCTACCGATTTGGCATCAAAAATCGCTTTCAAACTATCCAGTTTTTCACTGGATAGTTCGGTAGAAGTCGGGTATACAACTGGAATTCCTTGAATGACGCGTGTATCTACTAATGCCAGCCCCTCTTCATAAACCAATACCGGATTCAGATCCAGTTCCAGAATCTCCGGATGGGCTGCCATCAAAGTTGAAACTTGTATTGTTAGCTTTACAACAGCTTCCAGATCCAGTTTTTCACCACGATACCCGGATAATATCTGGCCAGCTTTAGTTTCAGAAAGCATTCTCAAAATATCATCCCGATTTAACTTCCCGATTCCCGTAGCAGCATCAGAATACAGTTCCACATATTTCCCCCCCAGACCAATCATGGTAATCGGTCCGAAACTGGGGTCCTGTTTTGCTCCAACCAGCAGTTCAAATCCGACTTTGGCCATATGCTGAACCAAAACTCCATCCAAATCTTTAACTCGAAACCCTACTTGTTCAATATTTTTAATCAGTAAATCATAGGCCTCCTGCAATTCCGTCTGATTACTGATATTGAGATGAACAGCCCCAATATCAGATTTGTGAATAATTCTATCTGATATGGCTTTGATAACAAGCGGATACCCAATGATTTCCCCCACCTGAATTGCCTCTTCCTTGGAAGAAGCTAACCTTCCTTGAGCCGCAATACCGTATGAATTTAAAAGGTCATAACTTTCCTGAATACCTAGCTGTTTTTTTGACATTGATAAATCTCTCCAAAGATAAAAGTCAGGTTTTACCGTGATTTATAGAAGCTGTTAACAAACTTGTATTTTGTGCCTTTAAAATCAAAGTGTTATTAAGTGTCATCTCAACGAAGAATGAGGAGAGATCTTTTTTATCTCAATTAAGGTTTTTAACTGGATTTTCATCTGTTTTGGAGTCACAAAATCTGTATTAATAAAAACTTTAATAACCATTATTCTTTTGGTCGATTAACCAGCGCCTTGAGGTAACTGATGGGAGAAAAGGGTCTAACTGCTATTGTTTTATGGGTAACAAAAAACTGAAAGTTGAACCACTATTAGAGTTATTTTTAGCCCAAATTTTGAAAAACTTAAAACCTGGTGCATTGGTGTCCGAATTTCATGGGAAATATTGGATAAAAATTCTGATTTGGCTCTATTCGCATTTTCCGCTTCTTCTTTAGCCTGATTTAGTTCAATGGTCCTTTCTTTAACTTTTTGCTCAAGTTCGTCCCGCAGTTTTTTTAACTCCTCTTCCGCTTTTTTCCGTTGTTTATGTCCTTCTGCTTCAACTAACGCACGCTCAATGGCAGGAACGAGTCTGGTCATGCGATCCTTCATTACAATATCATTCGCTCCAGCTCGTATCATTTCGACTGCCAATTCTTCACCAATTGCACCCGTTACCAGAATAAAAGGAATCGCAAGTTTATTATTCCGTACAATTTTCAAGGCTTCCTTCCCATTAAATCCGGGTAAAGAGTAATCGCAAAGAATCAGTTCCCAATCAGATTTCTGTATGGCATCCAGCAATTGGATCTTGTCTTCAACACGTTGGAAGGTCAACACATATCCATTTTTTTGGAGATTGCGGACAACCAGGGTAGCATCGACTTCAGAATCTTCAACTAATAAGACCTGTAATTTTTTTTCCATGATGTCTGTGAATTATACCGGTCCCTGATTGAGAACCAGCCAGTAAACACCGAGTTGCTGTATTGCCTGATTAAATTGCTCGAAGTTAACAGGCTTTCTAATATAGCTATTCGCACCTAGTTTATAACTTTCGATTCTGTCACGATCTTCGATGGATGTTGTTAGATTGTCTTCAACTAATAAAATAAATTGACCATTCATTTTTCCTCTGAACTATAAGGTAAAATAAAAAACTGCACCCTGACCAACAGCACCTTCAGCCCTAATCGTCCCACCGTGACGATGGATGATGCGTTGGACGGTTGCTAATCCGATGCCTGTACCTTCAAATTCTGATAGTGAGTGAAACCTTTGAAAAGCACCGAATAACTTATTTGCATAAGCCATATCAAAACCAGCACCATTATCTTTAATATAAAAAATGGGCTGCTCATTTTCAATGATCTTACTAAATTCAATCTTTGCTTTTTCGGTTTTACCGGTAAACTTCCAGGCATTTCCCAATAAATTGTCTAAGACAGCCTGGATTAAATTCGAATCAGCATTAACCCTGATCCCTGGAGTCACTTCTATCGCAACCTCCCTCTCACTATCCAGTTGTTTCAAATTCTCCAAAGTTGAAAGCACTAGTTTACTTAAATCAATATCTTTCCTGTTCATTTCACAACGTGTCATCCGTGACATTATTAACAGATCATCAATCAGGCTTCCCATTCGATGACAGCCACCCCGAACCCTGTTAATGTAATCTTTACCATTATCATCCAGTTGATCGTGATAATCTTCCATCAGCGCTAAACTAAATCCGTCAATCCCGCGCAAGGGTGCCCGTAAATCATGTGAAACAGAATAGGCAAAAGAATCCAGTTCCTGATTGGCAGCTTCCAACTGAATCGTCCGTTCTTTAACTCTTTGTTCTAAACCGATATTCAATTCACGAACTTGTGGTTCAACTTGAACGCGTTCCTGTATTTCACTTTTAAGATCTTTGGTTCGGTCTACCACAAGTGAACTCATTCGTCTATTGAATAGAGTTAAAGCCATAATGGCAATGAAACCGGTAACCAGAGAAGCAAACACAATTTGTCTATAATTATAAGTAGTGTCTGGCCGAGAATAACTTTGTTTGCTAATGATCCGGTAATCTGGGTACACGTAACAATCTGGTATCTAAAAGATTGAACCTTTACTAAAAAGTGTACATGTCCCCAAATTACCTACTTTTCGTTCAGACACTAAGTATGAACGGCATCGAAGGATTTTCAAAAATATTGGTCCACCGAATATAACGCGAATGAAATACCAAAAAACAAGAACTGATAAAAAATTAAATGTCACTATTCTGATTGCTTCGATTTTAACAAAGGTTCATAGTATTTTATAAAGTCAAACACCTAAATTTACCCACTAAAACCAAATAATGAACAAGTTATTACTCAATCCCAACTTTCCTTTTAAACCCAAAAAATTTCCTTTTTTTTATGGCTGGATGATCGCACTCCTTGCGACAATAGGCATGATTTCCAGCATCCCCGGCCAAACGATGGGTGTTGGGGTGTTTACTGAATATCTGATCAAAAAAACAGGATTGAATCGATTGGAAATCAGTCTGGCCTATATGACTGGAACCATAATCAGCAGCCTGATTGTACCTTTTGCCGGAAGAGTCCTTGACAAGCTGGGTGCAAGGACAATGGTTATTATCGCAGGTCTGGGGTTAAGTCTGGCTTTACTTTTACTGGCAGGTTTTGGAGAGTGGAATCAATCAATGCTTGGTTTTATTCCCTGGTTCTCTGTCACGGTAAAAGCAACTGTTATCATGATTTTTATTTTTTTATTGCTTAGACAGTTCGGACAGGGAATCATGACCATGACTAGTCGAAATATGTTATCAAAATGGTTTGAAACCAGAAGAGGTTTAGTTGGTGGTATCAGTGGTGTTGCTGTTTCGTTTGGTTTCTCAATTGCTCCCCAGGTCATGAATGACTTAATTCGTCATTTTGATTATATTCAGACCATCCTCATTATGGCACTGACTTGCGGTTTAGGTACTGCGATCCTTGGTTGGTTATTCTTCAGGGATAATCCCGAAGAGTGTGGGCTTTTAATGGATAATGGGTCTATCACCGGAAGAAAGGTTAACCCGGAACAATCTACCAGAGCGGTCACTTTAGTTGAAGCCAGAAAAACATATGACTTCTGGATTTTTTGTCTGGGAATGTGTTCATCTTCCTTTATCATTACCGGATTTACATTCCATATCAGTTCCATTGGAAAAATCGCTGGATTGAGTAGAGATCAATCCTTTGAAATATTCCTACCCATAGCGATTATTAGCGTTATAACCCATTTTATTGGCGGCTGGATTAGCGACAGAGTACCCTTAAAATACTTATTAATGTTACAGGTTTTGAACCTGGGAATTGGTTCAATGGCCTTAATGGAGTTTCAAAACATCTGGTATCAATATCTTGTAATCGCTTGTTTTGGAATTCAAAGTGGGCTATGGGCCGTTTTGTCAATGGTAACCTGGCCCCGTTTTTTTGGAAGAACGCATCTGGGTGCCATCGCTGGTTTAGCCATGGGGTGTCAGGTTTTTGCCAGTGCCATTGGCCCCCCCGTTTTCGGAGCCTCTCAAAGTTGGACGGGAGACTATAACACCGCTGCCTGGATCGCCGGGATCTTAAATTTACTTTTATTTATAGGAGCAACAAAAGCCAAGGTATATTACAAGAAAAAATGACTAAACATGTTTAATCATAATAATAAAAGGAATTTTCTTTTGATTTTGAAACGCCTGTGTCACGTTAAATCCCACATTTTTATATAGATTGATCGCCCGCTTATTAAATGCTGCAACGCTCAACCGTAATTTTTGCGGTTGATATTTTTTAATTCCATGTTCTAAAATGGCAGATAAAAAAGAATTCCCGTTTCCATGTCCGGTTAAATCCGGGCGCATTCCAAAACCAACATCCAATGCTTCTAAGGAATAATCCCCTCCCGAAACCCGGGCATCTCCCCCGAAACAACAGTATCCAATAATCTGGTTTTCAAAATTGTAAATTAAATGATATTGATGCTTATCTAATAAGTAACTATTGACGGCATCAACAGGATCGGTTTGGTTATAATTATTATAAGGGGGAGCATATTCCCAACTCGCAATAGTGATTGCTCCCTGAACATTAATTGATTCAATTTTTAACATACTTTTGTTTAATCGGATTTCTGTTCAGTATAAATACAGACATTCAGTCTTGCCCTGCTCAATCGTAACTTTGTATTTTATTCAGCAACCGTCAATGATAATTGAATACTATTTGACAATCAATTAATTATGATCCGAAAGTTTTATTATTTGATGTCTTTTTTTATATTCTTCATTCTTCCATTCAGTTCTGAGATATCTTTGGCCGATTTTATGGAAATAGAACTCATTTATATTAAGGGAGGTTGTTATCAAATGGGAGATACATTTGGTGATGGAGAGTATGATGAAACCCCACTCCATAAAGTCTGTGTCAAAGACTTTTATCTGGGTAAGTATGAAATTACCCAGGGACAATGGACCAAAATAATGGGTAACAATCCTTCAGCTTTTCCAAGTGGCAATTCCCATCCTGTAGAGTGGGTCAGCTGGAATGATACACAACAGTTTTTGAAAACCATTAATCGGGTTACAGGAGAGACATACCGTTTACCGACAGAGGCAGAATGGGAGTTTGCTTGTAGAGCCCGGGGTCAAAATATTAAATTTGGTACTCAAACCGGTAATCTAACCCCGCATCTGGCTAACTACGGATCTGAAAAATTTGGAGAGGGTAGTGCATTGGATGGCTTTGAATTTACATCCCCTGTGGGTAGTTACCCGCCCAATCAGCTAGGTCTATATGATATGTCAGGTAATGTTTGGGAATGGGTGAGTGACTGGAAAGAAATCAATGATAATTACTACCAGCGCAGTCCTGAAGAAAATCCACAAGGTGCTGAAAAGACCAGGCGCAAGGTCGGACGTGGCGGATCCTGGAATTTTAGTTCTAGGGCACTACGTTGTTCCAATCGTTTTAGTAACTGGATCCAAGCGAACTGTTTAAGTTATGGTTTTAGAATAGCCAAGGACGTCATCCAATAGTTTCTAAATCATTTATAGATCTAAGGCTTTAAGCTTCAATATTAATGCTTCCTGTTCTTTGGTTAATTTGTCAGGTGTTTGAACAACCAATTGAATCAATAAACTCCCGTTTTCACCGTTTGGATTTGTGATTCCTTTTCCCTTAATTCTCAAAAAGGAGTTGTTTTTACTAAGGGGTGGTATTTTTAGGTCAATTTTTTTCCCATCCAATGTTTCAGTATTAATAGATCCGCCCAATAATAAATCAGTAATTTTAACCTCTTGTTTCAGGATTATATCGTTTCCTTCTCTCTCATATTTTTCATGGGGTTGGACTTTAATACGACAATACAAATCTCCTCTGATACCGGTTAAGGGATGCGGATTTCCTTTATTTTTAAGTTTGAGCCTTTTCCCTTTTTCAATTCCTGCCGGGATTGCCAATACCAGTTTGTCAACGCCTTGACCGGTATTAAGAGAGATTGTTTTTTTCCCCCCCTGTACGGACTCCAGAAAAGTCAATTCCAATTCTGTTTCAATATCATTCCCTGCAGGTTGTGAATTAGATTTTCTTCTTTGCCCTGATCGTTTTTCAAACTGTTGACCACCGAAATCAAAAGAAAAATTGGATTTTTTGTTGCCGGAACCACCAAAAAATGAGGAAAAGATATTTTGTCCTGAGCCACCATCAAAACCAAATTCATTAAAGATGTTCCCAAAATCAAATCCACTGAAAATATCTTCCTGGGAGTACCGATTTGAAAAACCTTCTGCGCCAAACTGATCATATTGCCGTCGTTTTTCATCATTACTTAAGACAGCATAGGCTTCATTGATTTTCTTAAATTTTTCTTCAGATGCTTTATCGCCTTTATTTTTATCCGGGTGATGTTTAATTGCGAGTTTTTTATAGGCTTTTTTAATCTGATCTTTCGACGCATTTTTAGAAACACCAAGTATTTGATAATAATCTTCTGCCATTTTTGTCAGTTAAAAAATTTAGATTAAAATAATGATTCAATTTCCCAGTATTCTCAATTTTATATTATAGACTACTTTCATTCAATACTAAAAATTAAGTAGTGGCTGAACGAAAATTCAATTATTGAATATTAGTCCGGTAATTAGGGTACACGTAACAACTTGGTATTTAATTATTAAAGTGTTTTCTACAAATTGTACATGTCCCCAAATTACCTATTTTTCGTTCAGACACTAAGTAGGAAATTAATTAGTATATTTTGCTTTTGATTTATGACCATCTGCCATCAATTTTTCCTGCTCTATTTCAACCCGAACACATTCTTGACTCCAATCGATTACACGAAGAATATATTTTTTTGCTAATCCGATTTTTTTCCCGGCAGCAACAACATAATCAATTTCATGATGGGTAAGTTCTGTATCTACAAAAGCGGTATGCGCTAAAATCATAATAATTTTAACAGCTGTCTGTCGATCAGTTTTAAACTGTTCCAGTTCCGGTAATGACCGTTTTTTGATTTGGTTAATTATTTGATTTACCAATTTAGCATCATCCAAAAAGCCGATGGCTTCCCGCAGTATTTTTAATTCTTCTTTTTTCAAAACATCATCAGCAACGATTACCCCTGCAATTGCTTTTGCTGTCCAAGTTTTTGCTTCATCAGACAATGTTTCAATGGAAGTTCCGGTCATGATATTCATTCAATAAAAATAATTTCTAAATAAGTTAAAGATGAATCAAATTGGGATATGATTTAGCAAACAATGTTCCTAAATCCTCATAACTTTCTGGTTTTTGTATTATTTATTGAAACATCGATTTCCTTTTACTTTTCTCAGATTTTTTAACATTTTTTTGGCGATAGGTTTTGATCGGACCAATACAGATATTTCATTATTCCAGTGCAGGGCTGAAGCACTTAAATTATGACTCCCAACAAAACTTAAATAGTCATCAATAACAATTACCTTGGTGTGTGTTTGTGTTTTCAGAGTATCAAAACAAACGCTAATTTTATTTTGTCTCAATTTTATAGCTACTTTTTGATTTTCACTGTTTAAGGTATGATTAAATCCGGATTTTTCCAAGAGAATTTTGACAGCAACACCTCTTTTTCTAGCTTTAATCAGTTCATTTACAACGATAACGACTGGATTTTTAGGATTTTTTGTTGTTTTGAAAAGATACATACTGATGTAAATTGAGACTTTTGCACGTTTAATTTCATAAACCAAGGTTTCAAAATAATGTTTATTGTTCAATATCACTATTTTTGCCTGATACTCGTAAAGATTTGGTTTTTTTTCAGTCAGAGCAAGTCCATTAGACATCCAGGAAACCGAAATCACTACAAATAAACATATATATCGCCTCATATAAAGTTTCCATGACTAATAAGGGTAAACAGAAATTGGTATTTTGGTAGATTTTTTAAACCAAACGTATTATCAGAGTAAGATATCAAAGCTTATTATAAAGTTAACCTAATTGAACTCATTAATATGAGTCAAGTATTTGTGATATCTAATGAATACATTTGTTCGTCTAGCCAAATTAGCTCATAAACAGAAATTTGCATTGTATTTCAGCATTATTTTTATGCTTTTATATGCGATCTGTTCGGTAGCTCCTGCCAGTTTTATGAAAGATATTGTTGATTCCGTGGCCAAATCATTAAAAGAAAAAGAAGCCATCGCACTGGATAGATTCTATCTGGTTGGTTTTGGATTAATACTGCTCATTCTGATTAAAGGTATCTCCTATTTTATTCAAACCTATTTAATGGGTTTATTAGGACAAAGACTAATTAGGGATTTACGCGATCGCTTATACGAAAGGGTAATATCTATGCCGGTTTCATTTTATAATAATCAGTCTACCGGAGAACTCACTTCCCGGTTTACTGTTGATTTTGTGACACTAAACGATTCCATTAAAATAGCCGTAATGGGACCCCTACGAGATGCACCTCAAATCTTTATGCTTTTGTATATTATGTTTAGTCGAAGTTGGCGAATGTTTTTATTGACACTGATTCTATTACCCGTCGCCGCCTGGCTGATTTCACTTTTTGGTAACCTGAATAAAAAAGTAACCGTCAAAAGATTAAGTCAATTTGGAGAGCTCAATTCCCTGTTAACCGAAACGATCACCGGCTCCAGAGTTGTAAAAGCATTCAGTATGGAAGAGTATGAGTGTAAACGCTTTAAAAACGAAAATTTTCGCTTATTCAGACAATTTATGAAGTCAATTTTAATTGCTTCATACTCCTATCCTCTTCTGGAACTTAGCGCCGGCATTTGTGGCGTTATGATATTAGTCTATGGCGGTTATTTAAGTAATAAGGGTGTTATTAGTTGGGGTGACTATATCTCATTTATGACCTCTTTTGTTTTACTGAATGAACCCATTAAAAAGATGAATGGGATCAATTTAAAAGTTCAGGAAGGTTTAGCCGCAGCTTCCCGAATTTTTAGTATATTAGATAGTGAAACCAAAATCCATGAGATACCAGACGCCAAACTGTTAAAAACGATTCAGAAAGAAATCAAAATTGATATTCAGTCATTTAAATACGAAGATCAGCCAGTATTACAAGATGTCAGTGTTTCTTTAAAGGCTGGGACGATTACAGCTTTTGTTGGCAGCAGCGGCAGTGGTAAGACGACTCTGGCAAACCTGATCCCCCGTTTTTTTGATCTTGAGAGAGAATCAGCCTCCATATCTATCGATGGTGTCGATATCAGGGACATCACCTTAAAATCATTGCGCAGCCAAATCGCCATTGTCACGCAGGAGGTTATCCTGTTCAATGATACCATTTCGAATAATATTTCCTATGGTGACATCAATTGTTCCAGGCAAAAAATTATCGATGCTGCAAAAGCAGGTTATGCTCATGATTTTATTTCAGAACTACCCGATGGCTATGAACAACATGTTGGGGAAAAAGGGGCCAGAATATCGGGAGGACAACGACAAAGAATTGCCATTTCAAGAGCCTTGATTAAAAATGCACCAATCCTGATATTGGATGAAGCGACCAGTGCGTTGGATACAGAATCTGAAAAAGAGGTCCAGGCAGCCATTGAAAATCTGATGAAAAACAGAACCACACTGGTGATTGCTCATCGCTTATCTACCATCCGACATGCAGATGTTATTCATGTCTTAAAGGCCGGTAGAATCATTGAGTCCGGATCCCATGAAGAACTCATCCAGTCAGATGGTGAATATAAAAGACTTTATGATATGCAATTCCAGAATAATTCTTAAACCCTTCTTTGATTCTTATATAATTTCATCTACACAAACTATCAATTCATCCCAGCCACTCACTCTCGTCCAGCAGGGATCATCCGCTTCATCTTGATTATGCAGTCGTGTCATCAAGAATACATGGGCTCCAGGAACATTAGCGGCCACTTCTTTACAATTTGTAGGATGATCATCCAAAAAAATGATATGCTTTCCTTTTTCGTGAAGCTGGTTAATTATCCCGGATTTACTGGGGTACTCTTTGATGCCAAAGTCCCAGTGACCGGCACAATATAACTCAGAATAATTCAATAAATGACGGGACAAGTTTTGCTTCCGTTTTGCAATCAGATCCTGTGGAATATTGGTCACCAGATAGGTAGGATACCCATTCGTGAGTTTGTTAAATGTGTTTTTAGAGACCAACAAACTTAATTTAGTAAATCGTTCCGAGCCAACAAATTTTTCCCAACCTTCCCCCATATCAATATCTGGAAATTCCTTAGACAATTCCCAATATTTCAAGCGAAAATCCTGCGGTAATTCAGGTCGATAAGTGTCTCTGATAAAATCAACAAAGGCACCTTCAAAATCTAAAATAACACCATCAACATCAAAATAAAATTCCTTTTCCATTTGTAATTAACTTTTCCTTTAGTTGACAATTATGACTATTCAAACAGGGATTCTGAAAAAAGTCGGGGAGAAAAATGCTGTAGATCATTGATACCTTCGCCGACACCAACATAGAAAACGGGTATTTCAAATTCATTCACAATTCCGATAATCACCCCACCTTTAGCTGTTCCGTCCAGTTTAGTAACAATTAAACCATGTAATCCGATCAGATTGGTAAACTCTTTGGTTTGATTGATGGCGTTTTGCCCGGTGTTAGCATCTAAAACTAGAATTGAAGCGTGCGGTCCGGCAGGAATCACCTTGGTTAAAACTTTTTGCATTTTATAAAGTTCATCCATCAAATTCTTTTTAGTATGCAGTCTACCAGAGGTATCACACAACAATACATCATAATTTTCGTTAACAGCTTTACTGGCTGCTTCATAAATAGTAGCGGCAGGGTCCGAGTTGATTTTGTTTGCCACAATGTCAACTTCAGCTCGCTTACCCCATTCTACCAGTTGTTCAATAGCTGCCGCCCGAAAAGTATCCCCGGCTGCCAATAACACTTTTTTACCTTCCTTTTTAAACCTGGCGGCCAGTTTTCCGATGGATGTTGTTTTCCCAACACCATTCACACCGACAAAAAGGTAAACCGTTGGACCACTATCCGCAGCAGGTAAAAAATGATCCCCCTGATCCAGAATTTGCGTTATAACATCCTGGACAGTTTTAATCGCTTCTGATTGGTTACGAATTTCCAGGTTTTTAGTTTTTGTTTCAACGATTTGAATAATTTTTTCGGTGGTTGTAAACCCCATATCTGCAGCTAAAAGCCTTTCTTCCAGGTCTTCAATAAAGTCATCATCAATGGCTTCTTCACCTTCTAGGTCATTCAATGATCCCATCAAAAGATTTTTGGTTTTTGCCACACCGAGTTTAAATCGTTTAAAGAGTGAGGCTTTTTCTTCGGACTGATTTGGATCGGTAATATCTTTTGATAGCGGCTTTTCCTTTAATTTTAATTCCTGTTCCTTTATTAGAATCGCTTCGTCAATCTCCTGTGCCTTTTCTTCCTGTTTTTTAAGTTGCTCTTTCTGTTTCTTTTTTTCTTCTTTTTTCTTTTTACTGAATATCATTCTGATTTGTTTAAGTAATTTTATTTTTAAATGACTGAGTTATATTTAAAACCTGAATTCTCTTTATACCCTTAGTTAGAAATTCAAGCAAGCCTTGTCAATGAGGTTAATGAACACTGATCACAGTAAATCCAATAATAGCTAATAGACAAAAGGCGTCCAAGTGGATCTTCAAACAATATTTGGCACTTACTTAAAATATTCTATAAAGAATTAAGTACTTGTATTTAGTGTCTGAACGAAAAGTAGGTAATTTGGGGACATGTACAATTTGTAGAAAACACTTTATTAATTAAATACCAAGTTGTTACGTGTACCCTATTTACCGGACTTATATCCAATAATTGAATTTTCGTTCAGCCACTATTTAGTGTCTGAACGAAAAGTAGGTAATTTGGGGACATGTACAATTTTTAGCAAAGGCTTAAACAATTAAATACCTGATAGTTACGTGTCCCCCAATTACCGGTTTGATATCCAATAATGACATTTTCGTTCGAACACTATTTAAATGATTTCAAAATAGTTTTAATAGATTTAAAGTCAATAAAATAATTATAAATGAAATTTATAACATTATTATATTATTCTTTAAGGCTTATTATGGAGGAAGATTCAAAAAATTCTCAATAAACAAATGTCGGATTTGATTCTTTTTTATTGGCCGAGGTTAAATTTAGTAGTTTTAATAGATTGATATATTTGTCTTAATTCAACTGAGTTTAGGTAAATAAAATTTTTATAATAATATTAATAAAATCATCCATAGAAAAATTTTTGTACAGTAGTCATTTTTGCCAGGCAACAACTTGCATTAAAATAAATTTTACTTAACTTTTAGTTGTACTTATCATACTTATTTTGCTAATTATTATGTTCATGTAAAATTTAGACAGCCATTTTATAGGGAGTTAGCCCGTTTTTTATTTTTTAAAAACACAATTATAACATTGTTTTATTAACAGAAAACCTATTAAATGATTTTGAAGGATTTTGCATATTAAGTATGGTGTACAACGATTTGTTACGATTAGCGGGTGAAACTATCACCTGCCTGAAATTTTTTTTGGAAGAATGAAATTGTGATTGATTCACAATTTCGCAAGTAAAATAAAACTTGAATCAGGAGAACTTATGAATAAACTAATTAGTCTTTTATTGACACTGATTTTAGCCATTTCCATGGCAACTGTTACATTGGCGGAAGATACACTGTCAACCATCCTGAAACGCGGTGAGTTGTTAGTTGGTACCGAAGCAGGATATATGCCATTTGAAATGAGAAATAACAAGGGTGAAATTGTTGGTTTTGACATGGATATGATGGCAGCTGCTGCTAAAGCGATGGGTGTGAAGTTAACACTGATTAATACAAACTGGGATGGGATTATTCCGGCCTTATTAACAAGAAAGTTTGATATTATTGCTGGTGGTATGACGATTACTCAGAGTCGTAATTTGAAAGTAAATTTTGCTAACCCTTATATTTCAGTCGGTCAGACGATCTTATTAAAAAAGGGATTAGGCAATAAGGTCAAGTCTTACAAAAGCTTAAACAAATCAAAATATACCATAGCATCTAAATTAGGTACTACTGGTGAACAAGCTGCAAAACGAATGATCCCCAGAGCTAAATACATCAGTTATGATACAGAGCAGGAAGGCTCAATGGAAGTAATCTCTGGTAAAATCGATGCTTTCATCTATGATCTTCCGTTTCAGGCAATTATGTATAATGATAAAGGAAAAGGGAAAGTAACCCATCTTGACAAACCTTTTACTTTTGAACCTCTGGGATGGGCAGTTAGAAAAGGTGATCCTGACTTCCTAAACTGGTTAAATAATTTCTTATATCAGGCTAAACATGACGGTACTTATGACAAGATTTATGCAAAATGGTTCAAAAGTACTGAATGGAAAAAAGATCTCCAATAATCAAGAATTAGTATAGCTTGATCGCAAATTTACCATCAAATATTAAAGCTATTTTTTTGGACAGATGTGCCAATATTATTCATTAATATTGGCACATTTTATTTGAGGGTTTTCGAATCTCCAAAATGATTCGTTTGATAGTAGTCCAGCTGAGTATGAACAAATGCCAAAAATACTCAACTGTTATTATGATTTATTTAAATAATCTTTTATAGATTAACTAACTTTTTGATTTATTTAACTATGTTAGAAACACTAACATCCGGATATTTTTGGCTCTTTTTAGTCACACTCATTATAATTATTGCAGGGTTAGCAACCAACCTGAAAAACAAGACGTATTGGTATGGATGTCTTGCTTTATCAATAATTCTTCTGGGTTGGGGACTCGAAATAATGACCAACCGGATTGATTATAAATGGTATTGGAATCGTGTTCCCCAATATTTCGTTTACACGGGAGATCTTGACGTATATTCAAATGAAGCCGGGGTAGCACAAATAAAGGAATTGAATAATGATTTTTCCGAAGTTATCCTAAAATATGATAGTGGAAATTCGGACACATTTAAAATCCGAACAAAAACTTTAACCGTAAAAGATGGCCAGAAAATTACTGATGTTGATGGCATTGGTGAACAACCCATAGTCAAAATGGGGATATTAGTTGAAGGTTTGATTGTCACACTGGAAATTTCCGTATACGCCAGTTTCTTTGGATTGTTGATCGGTTTATTCACCGGATTAGGGAGAATATCTAAAAATCCATTAATTTTGGGGCTTTCAACCGGTTATGTAGAACTGATTCGGGGGACACCTTTGCTGGTGCAAATATTTATTTTCTATTTCTTTTTAGGTACCATTTTAGGATTTGAGCGATTTGCAGCTGGGACAATGGCACTGGCACTGTTTGCAGGAGCTTATATTGCTGAAATCATTCGGGCAGGAATTCAATCCATCCACCCGGGACAAATGGAAGCTGCCAGATCTTTGGGAATGAACTATTTCCAGGCAATGGTAGAAATAATATTACCCCAGGCCTTCAAACGAATCATGCCACCCTTAGCTGGTCAGTTTATTTCATTAATTAAAGATTCCTCATTAGTTTCTGTGATTGCGATTACTGACTTGACTAAAGCTGGTCGGGAAGTAATTACTTCTACATTTGCTGTTTTTGAAATTTGGTTTACCGTTGCAGGAATGTATTTTATTCTTACTTTCGGTTTATCTTTATTTGTTCGATATATTGAAAGGAGATTGGCCGTCAGTGATTGATGTACAAAATATTTGCAAAACCTTTGTTGTTGGCGATCATGTCGTAAAGGCAGTGGATCATTGTACATATCATGTCAACAAAGGAGAGGTAGTAGTAGTGATCGGCCCATCGGGTTCCGGGAAATCAACATTTTTACGCTGTATTAATCAGTTGGAAACAATCGATTCCGGACATATCATTATCGATAAAGTTGATATCACTGATAAAAAAGTAAATATCAATAAAGTTCGGGCAGAAGTCGGAATGGTATTCCAGTCTTTTAATCTATTTCCGCATAAATCAGTGCAGGATAATATCAGTCTAGCCCAAATAAAAGTTCGTAAGCGATCTGCTGCTGAAGCTGCAGAAAAAACAGAGTTTTTACTAAAGAAAGTTGGTATTTCAGAAAAAGCAAACGTTTACCCCATGCAATTGTCCGGTGGTCAGCAACAGCGCGTTGCTATCGCCCGTGCACTGGCCATGGATCCCAAAATTATGCTTTTTGATGAACCCACCTCAGCGTTAGACCCGGAAATGATCGGAGAAGTGCTTGACGTAATGAAGACTCTGGCCCGGGAAGGAATGACCATGGTTGTGGTAAGCCATGAGATGGGTTTTGCCCGGGAAGTGGCGGATCAGGTAGTAATGATGGATGAAGGTAAGATCATCGAAGTCGGAACTCCAGAACATTTCTTTAAGGAGCCTACTGAAGAGAGAACCAAATTATTCTTATCTCAGATATTATAGAACAACTATTAAAATAAGTTTCAAGCCGCTTTGAATCCTTCAATTTGGCTTGTACTTAATCCAATAATTCAGTAGGAAACTGAATCAACCATTTTTTTTCAATAATTCCATTCACTATTAATAGCGCAGTCGGGAATTGTTGTGCCATAAAATAAAAACGGGATGGTGGTAAATACCTTTGATCAAATAAAACAGATTCCTGAAATCCTTTTTTTGCCGTCTTTAAATCTGAATTCAAAACAGCAATAATTTTAATTTGTTGTTGTTTCTCAGATAAATAGTTTAACTGAATCACCCACTCCTTACAAACCGCACAATGTTTATTGAGGAAAACCAACAGATACTGTTCCGGATCCGGATCAGAAAACAAATCACCAAACCAATCAATTTTAAATTTGCGACCTGGCCGGGTAATAGTAATATCCCAAATGGGTCTAACTAGACTTTGCTTAATTAAAAATCCACTGCTGGCAATAGATATCAAAATCAAAAATACCTGCCACAAATGATAATCATTCCGGGTTTTTATCCCAATCAACCAGATCCAGCTCAAAGTTGCCATATAAACGATATTTAAAAGCAAACTTATTGGCAAGGGAATCCACATCGCATGCCCATAACAGCCACAAGTGTGAATGTTTTTGTTCAATTTCCCTATAACAGTTACTCCAAATCCACTTAGTAAAATAAAGAGCGTGGATGGAATCACATTTTCAGGAAATATCCTGATAATCAGTGCCATTCCCAGGGCACACTCAAGCTCAATCACCAAAATTGTGATGAACGACGCCAAGGATTCCGGAATAAATTTTAAATTGGATAGCTGATCCAGAAAAAGTTTGGCGTTAACCGCTTTAAGAATTCCTGACAATAGTATAATAAACCCTATTAAAACACTTAAGCTGTTTGCCAGTAAAGTGATCATTTTAATGATTTAGTCTTCATCTTCAGGTGATGCAGGCTGGAGATATTCTTCCATTTCCTGTAAATACTGTTTAAATTTTTCAGGAAAATCAGGCAAGGGTGCCAATTTATTTTTTAACCGGGTAACCAATGCATAGCTCTGTTCCAGACTCGTATCATTTTCAGTAATTCCGGCATTAATGTTCCCCAAATCTTTATACTTTTTAGCAACCGTAGCAGCGGCCTGTCCCCTTACCAATGCGGCATCCCTAAGTTCATCATACATTTCTTCAGAACAATCCTCATCCTGTTTAGCTCTTTGCAGGACGCCAATAGTATCAATATCAGGAAATTTTGAGTTGTTTTGATTTTTAAAAAACTCCGGCTCTTCTTGGGAGATAAAAAAATAGGCATTGGTTAATTTCATGGCCGTGGCTTTTTTTATTTTGATCTCTAAGCGGCAGTAATCTTCAAACTTTTTATAACCCCACTCTTCATAGGCTTTTTCTGCTGCTGCTTTGGTCAGAAATTCTCCCAGCTCAACCCAATTGGATTTAAATTTTCTGGCAGAATTAATTAAATGCATTCGCATGGAATCTGGATCCAATTGTTGAATTGTTTCTTCTAATTGTGCGGGATTATGCTGGTTATTTGGCATTTTTAGTCATATTTTGGGTTTAACTATAATATCAATTTATATCAAAATTATGGTACTAAAATAACGAATCTAAAAAAAATTGGAAAGCAGAATAAAATTTAAAAAAGACCTCCTCTAAACACAACTATTGTTCCATTAAGGAACTTGAATTATTAGCATATAATTACAATAAGATACAAAATTTCGTAGGTCGGATCAAGCGAAACGGATCCGGCGTTTCTTCAGAGTGGGCAAAAAAAACTGCCACCCTACGTATCCAGGCAAATTCATTGCCAATATGTTGTCGGGTACCGACATCGGCACCGTTAACGAACTTTAGTATTATAGCTTTAAAATCAAAGTATTATCAAATGTCATCACGATGAAGAATGCGGAGAGATTTTTTGTCTCAAAATAATGGTAGCCGTTTAGGTGGAATGTCTGGTGAGGTAAAACAATTTGTCAGGAAATTGTTTTTGGAAATGATACAAAATCTATGGAGCATAATAGATTTCATGCTCCATAAAAAAATTTTATAACTTGCCTGATTTATCAAGGCAATAAACAGCGCCCTTATAAGACACCACAATCACTACCAGATATGAAATCAGTAAAACACTTGTTATCATACTATCTCCTTTTTAAACTTGATTAATATGCTTCTTCATTTTTAATTTCATCAGAGGTCAGCTTTTTAGCATCCATCAACTTCCAAACATAAACCACATAGGCCAATACAAAAGGAATTCCCAGTGCCACATAGCTCATCGTTTTCAAAGTAAAATAGCTGGATGAAGCATTATATATGCTTAAGCTCGACTGCAAATCAAATTTGGACGGATAAAAAGCCGTGTTATTAAAAGCCGGTAGGCAAAGAACAGCCAAGCCAACTAATACGGTTCCCAATCCCGCGGGCCAGATACCTTTATTACTATTTTTAAATACCGTAATAAAAACACCAAAAATCACCAGAAGCAGTCCTACCAGTAATAAAATTAACAGTAACGGTATTGCTAAAAGATTATTCAGGTATTTATATGACTCAATTTGGAAAACGCCTGCACTATCAAATCCAAAGCCGTCCATCACTAAAACAGAAATTAAAACATATAGCAAAAATGGTAAGCTAATTAAAAAATTCTTTGTTACAGCAGAACGCGTTCTTGATTCCAGCTCGCTGGTTTTAGAAAAATCAATGCTATTTAACAGATAGAGCGCGCCCAGGACTCTGGCGTTCAAGACCAGGAAGATACCAAGAGAAAGGTTGAACAATGAAAAGGCTGCTTCCAATCCTCTTAAATTTATTCCAAAAAGTGTATAATGCCAGGTTACACTGTTGTAATCACTCAATACAAAATTTGAACCTGTGTAAAAGGTTCCAACAGCAGCTCCAATCAATAGAATTCCAATAACACCGTTTAAAAGCAGAAACAATTCATAGGTTTTAGCTCCCAGAAAATTATCCGGTTTTTTGCGATATTCATAACTAACAGCCTGAATAATAAAGGAAAAAAGGATAAGCATCCAAACCCAATAAGCACCTCCGAAACTGGTTGCATAGAATTTTGGAAAGGCAGCAAACAAGGCGCCTCCAAAAAGTACCAGGGTAGTAAATGGCATTTCCCATTTACGACCTAAAGATGTAACAATGAGTGAAGTTTCATGATCTGTCTTGGCGAGCTGCCAAATCAAAGTTTGCCCTCCCTGCACAAATGTTAAAAAGAGGAACAAGGCCCCCACGATGGAACAAATCATCCACCATAACTGCTGTAAAGTTGAATAATCCAGTGATCCAATCATTTTGTTTCCTCCGGTCCAATAGAGATCTGTTTCAGCATAATCTTAATCTCAGCAATTAATAATAAAGTAAATACAATGAGAAAGAGTGCAAATGTTACTTGGATATTCCCTGCAGTTAGATTAGTAGTAGCGACTTTCACCGGCATTAAACCTTTTATTGCCCAGGGTTGACGTCCAACTTCCGCGACGATCCACCCTGATTGAGAGGCAAAGATTCCTAATAAGCCGGCAATCAAACCAAAGGGTAACAACCATTTTTTTTCGGCAACTGTATTTTTCATGGTGAAAAATAAAAACGCGGCAAATAACAGTGGGAAAAATGAACCCAGAATAAACATCACCCGGAAAGCATAATATGTTAGAGGTACTGGTGGAACCGCCTCTTCAGAACTATCTAAGTAACCATAACCCAGATATTTCTCATTCTCCTTAAAATTAACCAATGCTTCATTGGTAAGTTGGCTATTTTTATTTTTTGAAGCATTTTTAAATTTTGCCAGGTCTTGAATAGCTTGCTTTCCTTTCTCAATTTTACTCGCAACACTTTCTATTTTTTCATCCGGATTTCCATACACTAAATCATCGATACCTGGAACAAATGAATCAAAAGAACGATTAGCTAGATATGAAAGTACAAAAGGAAATTTAATGTTCAAGTGAAATGCGTCCTGGGCATCACCCGGTTTTTTATCACCATTTACTATTCCGAATAAACTGAGACCCGCCGGTTTCTCCCCTTTATACATACCCTCCATAGCTGCCAACTTCATGGGTTGTTTTTGGGAAACATCAAAGGCAGACTGATCTCCCGTAAAAACAACAAATACAGAAGAAATCAATCCAAAAACGGAAGCAACAATAATCGATTTTTTTGCCATCTCAAGGTGCTTGCCTTTTATTAAATACCAAGAGGAAACTGTCAGGACAAATAGTGAGGCGTATAAAAACCCGGAACTGGAAGTATGTGTGAATTTAGCTACAGCTACCGGATTGAAAACAACTTCGGCAAAATTAACCATTTCAAAACGAGTCGTAGTAGGATTAAACGCCATACCAACAGGATTTTGCATCCAGGCATTGGCTACCAGAATCCAAACCGCGGATAAATTTGACCCAATGGCTACCATCCAGGTTGAAAACAGATGGAACTTTTTGGATACCCGATTCCAGCCAAAAAACATAACAGCAAAAAAGGTTGCCTCCAGGAAGAAAGCAAAAATTCCTTCAATTGCTAATGGTGCGCCAAATATATCACCCACCATCCAGGAATAATTAGACCAGTTGGTTCCAAATTCAAACTCAAGAATAATACCAGTCGCAACACCAATCGCAAAATTAATACCGAATAATGTCATCCAGAATTTTGTAATCGCTTTCCACTCATTTTTGCCTGTTTTGACATAGATGGATTCAAAAAAGGCACATAAAAAAGATAATCCCAATGTTAACGGCACGAACAACCAATGATACATTGCCGTCAGCGCAAACTGTGCTCTGGCCCAATTTACCATGTTTAGATCAATATCAATCATATTAAAACCTCCGATATTTTCGATTTTTAAGTTAGGAAACCACACATCTAAAAATGGGTCTTCCGCAGAATTAGTGGATTAAATACAAACCATAGGAGTGAGTAAAAAATAACTTTTTTATTGCGACGCACAGAAAAATACTCCAAAATATTTTAGCAATAAAATATAAAAAAGGAGGTTTCCTGTGCGCATAATTACTCTACTGAATCAAGTTTATTATCTCAAATCATTTGTTTATAAAAATGATAAAATTGAAGAAGTTGATGGAATGAAAGCCTTTGTGGTTGATATTATTCCCCGGAAAAATAGTAAAGTTGTTTGCCCAATTTGTAAATTGCAATGTCCGACGTATGATCATCAGAAAAAACCGAGATTATATGAGTTCATACCGATTTGGGGGATGAAAGTTTACTTTAGATATTTATCTCGTCGTAGTGTTTGTTTTATTTGTGGTGTTCATGTTGAACTTATTCCATGGGCTGAAGGTAAGAATCATTTGACTAAAGCGTTTCAGATTTTTCTAGCAAAATGGGCACGACGTTTATCCTGGAAAGAAACAGCAGAGATATTTCAAACCAGCTGGGATAGTGTGTTTCGATCAGTAAAATCAGTTGTTGCTTTTGGATTGAAGCATAGACGATTAGATAATATTACAGCAATTGGCGTTGATGAATGGCAGTATAGTCACGGACATAAATATTTAACACTTGTCTATCAACTCAATGACAATATGAAACGCCTTTTATTTGTAACCAAAGACCGAACTAAGCAATCATTACATGAGTTTTTTGATAAATTTGGCGAAAAACGTTCACAACAACTAAAATATGTTTGTACAGATATGTGGAGAAAATACTTAGATGTTATCGCTGAACGTGTACCAGCAGCTTTAAATATACTTGACCGGTTTCATATTGTTCAAAACTTGAATAAAGCTGTTAACAAAGTCAGAATTGCTGAAGCCAGGTTCCATCAACAAGAAGGTTATGAAGCAATATTAAAGCATACGAAATACTGTTTTTTGAAAAGAAGAGAGAATTTGACTTCCAATCAAGAATATAAACTCAAAGATGTTCTTAGGTATGATTTAAAAAGTGTTCGGGCATACTTGCTAAAAGAGAGTTTTCAACTATTTTGGAGTTATAAAAATCCTTATTGGGCTGAGTGGTATTTAAAAAAATGGTGTACAAGAGCGATGCGCTCAAGATTAGATCCAATCAAAAAGTTCGTAAAAATGCTTCGTAATCATCAACCACTTTTAATGAATTGGTTTAAGGCAAAAAAAGCCTATTCATCAGGCTCCATTGAGGGGTTAAATCGAAAAATAAATCTTGTTACAAGAAAATCTTATGGATTTAGGAGCTATGAAATCCTTAAGATAGCTTTATTTCACACAATGGGTGACCTTCCCGAACCGGAATTAACCCACAGATTTTGCTGAAGAGGCCTAAAAATTAAAACAAACTGCCAAACATATCCTCAATCTACTACTGGCCATCTTTCTGAACCGGACGCAGCAATTGATTCATCACATGATCCGCCTTTTCAGTGTCTGTGTTAAAAGTAGTATTTAAATAATTAGGGAAAAAGAACATTTTTAAAACTGCAAACATGATAAAAAGTTTTATAAAAATAATCCCCCATAACTTTTTACCAACTGTCATGCTTTTAAACCCATCATAATAAAAAGAGTAAATTTTGGATAACATGTTACCTTTTCTGATCAGTATTCTATTATTAAATTAATTTACAAAATCAAATTAGCCAAATTTTTGATCCTGTGAGAAACAAAAATCTTCCTGAATAAGTTGAGCAAAATTAATATTAGCCAGGTTTTCCCGTAACTGACTACTGGCATTGTCCCAAACACGATGCACCTTGCAGCGTGGATTCGAAGGGCAAAGCCTGGGCCGACCAACACAATCATTTAAGTAAATTCTGCCGATCATTATCTCCACGACCTGCAACAGTGTAATCTCTTTTGGGTCTTTTAACAAACGATAACCGCCACCGGCCCCTTGTTTTATTTCAATCAACCTGGCTTTACTGAGATCCTGGACTATCTTGGCCAGAAAACCTGCTGGTATTTCAGCATTTTGCGATATCTCTAGTTTTTTTACAGATATCCCAACACCTCTCTTCGAAAGATATGTGATACACCTTATAGCGTATTCACCGGCCCGTGTTAGTCTCATAAAATCTCATATAGGATAAATAAGGCATTATTTATCCTATTTTAATTTGATGTCAAGAATTTTTTAAAGTCTATGATTGTTTTTTGTTATCAAATAAAAAATGACCTTTCAGAATAAGTTTATGTGCATTTTACTGCATGTTCTAAAAATCGCTTAACCCCCTCTCAAAAATGGCTACTTGACGTTAGATAAAAATCCAATTCCAGTCACTTGCCCAGATGGATGATATGATGTAATCATTATTTACATAAAAAACAGCATTCTATTTGGCATTACTACCAGTTTATTGCAATCTTCAATTAGGTAACATCTGTCAGCATATTGCGCAAAGTCGAAAAGGCACAGATATGGTTTAGAATCATCTTCATCGTTAACATAAAATAACTTCAATCTAAATCCTAAACATGAAAATTATCAGAAAAAAAGACCTGACAACCAGTCAATGGTCAGGGGGAACAACAACTCAATTATATATTTACCCCAAACAGGCCACCTATCAGAAATTAAATTTTGATTTCCGGCTCAGTTCAGCCAGAGTTGAGATTGAGGAATCCACCTTTACAAAATTGAAAGGGATTTCCAGAATCATCATGGTTTTAGAAGGGGAAACGTTTCTAACCCACAAACAACGTGATACTGTTTACTTAAAAAAGTTCAATATTGATCACTTTGAAGGCGATTGGGATACATCCAGTAAAGGCAAAGTAGTAGATTTTAATTTGATGTTGAATCAAAACTACGAAGGGAATCTTAGTCACCTGATTCTAACTAAAAACCGATCTCAGCCGGTACAACAAACAAATAAAAACGGATCTTTAATCATTTATCTATATCAGGGTCTGGTGTATGTCATAGCAGGCGAGAAAGAAATTACCATGGGTGCCGGTGATACCCTGGTCTTAAATTCAACAAAGGACAAAGGAAATATCAATATCAATGCACCCGAAGCTAGTGTCTTAATTATATCTGAAATTAGTAAAAAAAAAGATAAATGAAACATAACACTCTATTTAACAGCCTTATTTGGAGACCAGCACGCTCACAAAGATAATCCACTATAAGCTTAATCCCTTTTTTCTTAGAAATTTTGCTATTCTTATTACATTCTTGAGTTTCAATCCATCTGGGTTCAAAAGACAATCCACAGGATTTATACTTCCCTTCGCTATGATTATATGGCTGCAAATCAACTCGTAATAGCCCCGGTCTACTCTTTCTATCGCTAATTTAACAGCGGCAATTGATATTTATGGTTGTTTATAATGATAATAACCATCATTGTTATCATCGCATAAAATTGGGGGATACTCGCTAACAGAAAAGTACAGAATAACCTATAATTTGTTATTTCAAGTTTTGAAGAAACGGGTCCCTAAGAATGACACCAGCTATAAATTTTTAGACAGGAGAAGCACTAAAACTGCTTCTTTTGATAACAAACACCCAATGTTGATTGAAGATTTAGGGGAACAAGTTGAAATTGGGGTAGTGTTTTTGAGAAGTATTTGAGCCAATATTTATAAAAATCGAAAAATCAGAATTGAGATAGAAAAAACCTGTGATTTTGAATCATAAAAAAATCACAGGTTCATACTACCTTTTAATAAACTGAATTTGTTGATTCTGCATCGAAAATATGCAGATGTTCCAGATTGAGTGTTATCTTAACATTATCTTTGGCTCTTAGAATCGTTCTGCCTTCACATCTTCCAATGATCTTATTTCCACCAAAGTCTAAATGTGCGTAGGTTTCACTTCCCAGGGGTTCAGTAACATCAATGCTTGCATCGTAGATCCATTCAGCATTTATGGTTTGATCTTCTGCATTTAAATTAATATCTTCTGTTCTCAATCCCATAACAACTTTCTGACCAGTTTTTATTTTCATATCAGGTCTTTCAGGGATTGGTATTTGAAGATCACCCATCAATGACAAGGCTAGTCCTTTTCCTTCAGAGATGACTTCAGCATCTATTAAATTCATAGGTGGGTTACCAATGAATCCAGCAACAAAAGTGTTTACAGGATTTTGAAACAATTCAATCGGGTTACCAACTTGTTCAATATAACCGTCCCGCATGACAACAATTCTGTCACCTAATGTCATCGCTTCAACCTGGTCATGGGTAACATAAATAATTGTATTATTAACCCTTTGATGTAATTGTTTAATTTCCACCCGCATTTGAGTTCTAAGTTTAGCATCCAAATTTGATAAAGGTTCATCAAATAGAAAAATCTCAGGGTTTCTCACAATAGCACGCCCCATTGCCACACGTTGTCTTTGTCCACCGGAAAGTTCAGATGGTTTTCTCTCTAATAAACTTTCAATATTAAGTATTTTAGCGGCCTTTGTCACTCGTTCCTGAATTTCATCTTTCGGTGTCTTTTTCAATCGTAAACCGAACGACATATTATTAAATACGTTCATATGCGGATAAAGTGCATAGTTCTGGAAAACCATGGCAACATTCCGATCTTTGGGTGGGATATTGTTAACAACCCGATCACCAATTTTAATTTCACCATCACTAATCTCTTCTAATCCAGCAATCATCCGAAGCGTTGTAGACTTTCCACATCCGGAAGGACCAACTAATACAATGAATTCAGAATCCTGAATCTCCAGATTGATGGAATGAACGACTTCTAAATTGCCAAAGCGTTTAACTATATTGTTTAAAGATACGGTAGTCATCGGAACCTTATTGATTTAAGTTTAAAAAAAGAATATGCTTTTTGTTAACAGAATACAGGTTATTGTATTTTGTTAACAAAAGTCAATTGAAATATTTTTATAGTCAGTTTTAAATACAAAAAGATAGATAAGAGAACCTCAAACCAATTTGGTGATATCATTAACAGGAATTTCATGGAACTCTCGCATTTACAAACGACAACAAAAACAAGGTTACTTCATTTTTTTTTGATTAATGTTAAATCAGGGAATAAGATTCCGTCTGAATTGAGTCTATCAAAAAAACTCGAAGTCAGCAGAACTGTTATCAGAAAAGTAGTATTAGATTTACAGCGGGATGGAACACTGGATAAAGAAAAAAGAATTGTTCATTCAGACATATCGATCAATGAAAATGAAATGAATCAGATTTCAAAAACTGGTGAATTGCAATTTAGAGATTTCTTTTTTAACCAGGTACACAATGGATTTATTTTACCGGGAAATCGATTTTCAGTTTTGGAATTGGCGGATCAATCTCATTGTAATCGTACAATTGTCCGTGAATTTTTATATCAATTCAGTCGTTATGGATTAATCGAAAAACTACCACGGAAGATGTGGGGTATGGTTGAAATTGATAGTAAGTATATTAAAGATCTACTGTCAGCCCGCGAAAATATTGAAAAAGCAGCTTTAAAAAAAATATATGACAATGACGTATCTCATATTGATCCTCAATTGAAATCTGCTTTTGATCAAATTAGCAGTATTGATATAATTACCACCACCCCTGATTCTTTCCAGGAATATGAGAATATTTTTTTCAACCAACTATTGTTGGTTGAAAGGAACCGGTTTATTACTGAATTTTATAATCATTTACATTTCATTTCGTGCTTCCTATATCAATGGATTCCAATTACAGAATTTGATCATATTGACTTACGCCATACTTTTTTGATTCAATTATTAGAAGCAATCGAGTCTCAACAATTAGAAAACAGTCTGATGCTTTTTACCGATTTCTATCAGTGTTTATATCACCAATTAGAAGATTCTCTTCGATTATTAAAATTCCCATAACTGGCAGTTTGTTCACTTTTCAACGCATTGTAATACGCTTTTATATCAATATAATATAAAGTATTCATAAATAAAAGAAAACAGTTGTTTACTTTTTGAAAATTATGATCTACGATTAGTTCATATTATAGATAAAAAAGTAACATTTTAATTTTTTTGTATCTATATTTAGATTAAAAGTGAACATATGTATGTTTTTAAATATTTCTATTTTTTAGAGGAGATATCATGAGTGCTAAATTCATATTAAAACAAATGCCGGATCAATGGTCATATCGTGTTCCTCAGGATCAATTTGCGCTAAAGCTTGAGTATGTTAAAAATATGATGAAACAGTCGCTTAGAGAAACATCTACATCCGTGATGGCTCCTAGTAATAATTGGACACAATTGGCGGAAAAAAAGTATCAAACTGACAAATTGAATGCAGTATCAATATTTAATAATTTTTGCACAGTGATTGCCCAGGCATTAATTTTCAAAGATCTTCATAAATACTTATTTCCATACGGGCGAAGTCATTTATTATGGTTTAATTCGGTCTTAGCAAAAATCACAGGGAAGACGGATCGGGAAATGTTTTTTCTAATGGCCAAAAACAAAGATCTATTGCAGGAATCTAAAAAATTAGTAGCCTAGGTTTTAAAAAGGATGATTAATACAAATTATAGTGGAGTTCTAATTGGCATTTGTGATTTCGTTATCACTATCCTCTTCTTTTGGTTTTCGCTCAAGGCTGGTTCCGTTGAGTTTTGCCCCTTTTAGTTTTATACCTTTCAGGTTTGACTCGGTAAAATTAGCTCCTTTCAAATCAGCATTTTCAAAATTTGCGTTTTTCAGGTTTGCTGAGTTAAAATCAACTTCTTTAGAATCGGAATCTTTTAAATTAGCATTTGTCAATTCGGTATTAATACAAGTTGCATAAG
Organism: Deltaproteobacteria bacterium; assembly: GCA_018657625.1. GTDB lineage: Bacteria > SAR324 > SAR324 > XYD2-FULL-50-16 > XYD2-FULL-50-16 > JABHWU01. The sequence goes on from JABHWU010000124.1 coordinate 75,128, forward strand.
TAAAATTCGCCCCTTTCAGGTCCGCATTTTTCAAGTTAGCATTATTTAAATTTGAAAAAGACAGATTGATCCGCAGTGAGGTGGATGATTCTAGATTTGCATTTTCGAGATTAGAACGACTTAAATTAGCATAGGATAGCTCTGCATTTTTACTGGAACTGTTTTTAAGCTTTGCCTCTACCATATCCACACCCATTAAGACAGCTTCGTTAAATGTGGTATTTGTCAAATCAGTACTTGAGAAATCAGCACGGGACAATTCTGCTGCATTGAAATTAGAATCCTGGATATTCGCTCCCGAAAAAACTGCTGAAATAGCTGTAGAATTCGAAAAATCAGTATTTAACAAATTAGTATTTTTTAAGATAGTATCATTTAAAATAGCTCCACTTAAATTCGCCCCTTTTAGATTTGCTTTGGATAGTTGTGCCCGGCTTAAATTGGCTTTCTTTAAATTAATACCGCTTAAATCAGCACCTTGAAAATTGGCTCCTTCCAAATTAGCACCCTCTAGATCTGTATTTGGTATTGACGCCCATTTATATTCTCCGTTCGAACCATCTTTAGTTCGAAGTAACTCTTCTGTATCGTTTTTTGCCATGGTTTTTATTCTAAACTCGGGTTTTGACGGTGGAGTACTATTCATAACATCAAATATCAACTCTAACATACTTTTTTAACTACTTCAATCATTGTGGATAAAATATTCTTCGAATTTTTAGCTAATCTGAGATACAGACCAGGCGTTGCAAAAACCTTTATACTTAATGTAGAAATTAATGAATGACTTTAATGACGGGCAATTACACAATAGTGACACTTGGCCTAAGAGATAAAATTTGAGGCTATATTATAAAACTTTGCAGTTCTATTGAGATTCATTTGGGCGGTTTTTATAGTAAATAAATACTTAGAAAGTGATGGAGTTGATAGGTATTTAATATAATAAATTATACTCAGCGCCGTTTGATCTTAAAATACTCTGATAAATATTAATGTGGTCAGCATAAGAATTCAATTGAAAATGGTTGAATGTTTAATTTCGGTATTTGATCTTTTTATATTCTCGCTAAGGTAATATGTGATCGAAATGACTGTTTCTTTAATAAAGAAACCATATACTTTAACACAAGATTCTATTTTTTTTACAAAATGTAAGGGAGTTGTGTTCCTTAATTATCCCTGCCACTACTCATGGTTTTTATTGAAAAGGAAAGTGAGAAATATCCGACAAACAGATAGTAAAAGGTGAAATTGCTATGAAAAACCTGATTGTCATAATAATGATTTCTCAAAATGAGCAATGGCTAACTGACAGATTTTTTCGCATAAATTCGGAAAATCGATACCTAAAACATTAGCTGATTGAGGTAAAAGGCTGGTTGCTGTCATTCCGGGTAAGGTATTGGCTTCAAGGCACCATAATTGCCCTTTGGTATCTAATCTGAAATCGACACGACTATATCCTTCTAATTTCAGTACTTTATGTGCCTTTAAGCCCAGTTCCTTGATAAGTTCTGTTTCTTCTTCTGAGAGATCCGCAGGAAAGATTTCTTCAGCCCCTCCTACTTGATATTTACTTTCATAATCAAAGTGATCACTGCATTTCGGAATAATTTCACCGACTGACAAAGCTGTTTCATCCAATATTCCAACAGTTAATTCCCGTCCATCAATGTATTTTTCAATCATTACTTCGTCGTCATGTAAATAAGCTTTTTGGATAGCAGCCTCAATATCTTCAGGTTTTTTGACGATTGTCAATCCAACGGTGGAACCTTGTTTATTAGATTTTATGACAGCTGGTAAACCGATTTTATCTATAATTTCCTGATTGGACACCGGCATCATCAACCAATTCGCTGTTGGTACTCCGGTATAACGAAACAATTGTTTGGAAATATCTTTATCCATAGCATTGGCGCTGGCCTTGTGGCCACTTCCGGTATAGGGCAACCCAGCCAGGTCCAAAAAAGCCTGAATGGTTCCGTCTTCTCCTGTACCACCATGCAATGCCAGAAAAACCACATCAACTGATTTTAATCGGGTTGCTTTAGTGAGTTGATTGGCTTGTTCATGAGTGATTGACAGGTTTCTTCCATCAAAAGGTGTTGTATCAACACCTTTTTCGATTAGTTGTTGTTCTTCCTGAATTGTTAAAAGACCCCGTGCAGTATCAACTGAAATAACTTCGTGCCCGATTTTTCTTAAGGCTGTAATAACTTGAAAACCGCTGGCTATGGATACATCTCTTTCAGCACTGTTTCCTCCAAAAAATACTGCTATTTTCATTAATAACCTCTTAAAATTGAATTGACGATTGATAGAATCAGTTAATGCGTTAAAATAGATTGATATCGGTAAATGATCAAGGTAATTTCAGGGATATCAAATTGATTTATATATTTTTTTAAGTTATAAATAGTCGAACATATTTAAGGTAGATGAAATTATAATTAAAGGTGGTTTATGATTAAGCATATTGTAATGTGGCGGTTGAAAGAAGAAAACCCGGCGGAAAAACTGGAGCTAGCAAGGACCTTAAAAAGTAAACTTGAAAATTTAAAAAATTTGATTCCGGAAATTGTTCAAATTGAGGCAGGTATTAACATAATTCCTTCGGAAGCTGCATTTGATGTTGTACTTTTTTCTCTGTTTGTGACTGAAAAAGAATTAGGGGATTATCAAAATCACCCTGAACATATCAAGGTAGGGGATTTTTTAAAGGAAATTGTATCTGAACGGACTGTTGTTGATTACGAGGTATAAAACATGGCCAATCATATTTGTCCCTGGTGGATGGGCTACTTACTGGCTAATCCACTGAGAAAAATCATTCAGAATCCAACCCGGATATTGTCTCCATATATTCAATCGAATATGAAAGTTTTGGATATTGGATGCGGAATGGGTTTCTTTACGATTCCCATGGCTAAATTGGTCGGTGATACTGGAAAGGTTTACGGGGTTGATATTCAGTATAAAATGTTGAAAGGATTAAAAAAAAGGGCGTATAAGGCAGGAGTTATTCACTGCCTTGAAACTATAGAATGTGATAAAAATTCTTTAGGGTTGGAGGCGTTGAAGTCTCAGATTAATTTTGTGTTACTATTTGCAGTCGTTCATGAAGTACCTGATCCTAAAAGAGCTATTGAAGAGGTACTTTCTGTGTTAACTCCGAATGGCTGTATTTTATTTTCGGAGCCGTCATCACATGTTTCAGCCAAGCAATTTAAAGTGTCTGTCGCTATTGCTCAGCAATCTGGTTTAAAAGTTTCTGAAAAGCTATATATCCGCAACAGTCATTCGGTTTTACTTATGAATTAGGTGAATTATATTTTCAAGAGTCTTCAAAAATAGACATTTGAAATAAAATCCATTGAATTAACCTTTTTAATATATTCGTTTTATGCACAACAAATATGTTTGAGCACGCCAAGACCGGGTAACAGAATCCAGTACTAAAAATTAGTATGCTGACAGACTCCGGATTAGGTAAATAAAAGTTGTTATTAATTAGCTAGAAACTGAAACGATAATTCAAACCAACACCATCCATTTCAGGATTTATTTTTAATTCAATATATCCTTTGTATCGACCTTCATTTTCAAGTTTATTTAACTCGTTTCTGGTACGAATGAATTGATAAGTACTATAAGCAAGTGTTCCTGCAGCGGCCATCATTCTCCAATCATCCCCTTCTTCAAATTCTTTTAAAAGATAAGCGGTCGAAACACCTGAACCAATTAAGAAATATTGCCAATATTCCTGATTTTCTTCGAGAATACGTACTTTAGATAACCATTTGGTTTTTTCCTGATCTATCAATTGTATTGGTGACAATTCAACTCTTTCAGTAATTTCATACACATTTCTTTCGTGGGTATCTAATTCTCGCCGAACTTCGTCAACAGTGGCAATTTGCCGCCTTTTATCCAGAAAAGTAGTAACAATGTGATCCGTTTTTGGAATTTCAATGGATTGAAAATATACCCCTTCACTGATTTTTTCCCCAACTTGTGTAATTCTTAGGATTCCAATATTTTTTCGCCGTTCATGCGCCTTAGGAAGACCGGTAGTACTGGCCGTTCTGATGATATCATTCCTATAAATGATTAATTGATCATCAACAGAAATCCCATCTTGTTCACCTAAAGAAATAATAGCAATTTTGTTGTTTGCTTCGATAATTAAGCCGATTAAAGGAACATTTCTAGCGATTCTGGTTGAAAGTAAGTACATTCTCCGATCCATATTTGTGTCAGTGAAACGCATTGTTTCTTCAAAAACCAGAGAATTATCAAAAATATTAACTAATTTAACGGTTAAAACAAAAGATCCCACCTCAGTCAGTGAAATATGACCAGTAATTACCCACTTTGCCTTTAGGATTTTACCAATTTGAATTCCGCATCCAATTTCAAAACAAGGAAGAAGTTCCGGTGCAGACTTTTGAATTAGTTCTTCGGCTTCTTCCAAATAGGTGACATTGAAGCGATTGGTGTTGTTAATGTTTTGAGCAACGATATTTGTATAGGCCCGGGCTGCAGATTCTGTCATACCTGTGGTTGAAAATTGTAATACAAAAAGTCCACTTTTCTCAGAATTTAATGGTTGCAGAGTATTTTTTATTATTTGCTCAGTTGGTGTTTGCGCAAAAGTTGATGAAATTGGGATTAATCCAAGAATTAAAAATAACAGAGACAATAAAGGTATAAAATTAGAAATTTTTTTATTATACATATGCCTTTCCAAACAGATAAAATTGAATTGTAGACGGTATTTTAAACTGCTTATTATATTGATATGTTTAATAATATCATGCAGCATAAATTGATTATACAAGTTTGGAGAATAACAATGCAGGATTTAGGCAAGAATTAGGATGAGTATCTACTTTAGTAAACAACAATGATCAAGTACAGTCTGAAAAGGCTGCACTTAATCACTGACTATAAGGCTATTTTTTTTTTGGTGTTGCTGGTTTCCTTTTTTGAGTTGAAGAAACTTTCTTTACGGATTTTGTTTTTTGGGCAGTAACTTCTTTACTATTTTTACCGGTTCCTGTTGGTTCCTTTTTTGCTTTGGCACTAGCTTTTTGAGTTGCGGGTTTACGGGATGTTGCTGGCTTTTTCTTAGGTTTTTCAACAGTTTTTGCCACTTTTTTTGTTGGTGCTTTTGATGCAGCTGGTTTTTTCACATTTTTTTGTTTAGTTACTACTTTTTCTTTTATTTCTTTTGGTTCTTTCTTTTGAGTGGCAGCTTTTTTTGAAGGTTTTTTTGTCGAAGTTGTTTTTTCACTTTTACTTTTTTCTACTGTAGCTGTTTTCTTTTTATGTTTAGGCTTTGATTTTGTAGTGCTTTTTTTATTAATAGGTTTATCATTAGGTTTGTCTTCAACTTTATCTTGTGTTTTCCCCTCTGTATTGGGAGACCACAAAAATTTTGAGTCTATACTTGAATATAGTTGGTTGTCGATTTTCCCTTTTAATCGGTTTTCGAAAGATGAAGTTACTTCTTCGAGATCATCAGGTGAGAGTTCTTGTACATCTTGAAATAGGCATGAAGGATGTAGTGTTAATTCAACCTTTTCCTGTTCTTTAACTTTACTCTTCTGAGGTTTTTTATTTTTTGGCGCTTTTTTAACAGGTGCTTTTTGAGGTTCTTTGACTGTTTTTCCAACAAAAGTAACATCTTTCGCAGTATCATTATTACTTGTCTCTACTGGTTCAGGTTCAATTTCAATCAGCTCTGGTTTTTGATCATGTTGTTCTTTGCTCTTGGCCGATTTTTTATCGATATGTTGCTTTTTATTTTTCTTTTTACTGCTTTCAGGTTTTTGTTTTTGATCCAGAATAGGGCTTTTCTCTTGCTGACTGGAAGGAGTACTCAGATGAAAAGGTTTAATACATTGATCATTTAACGTTAACAATTCAGGATTACTTTTAATAATAATTTGAATATCAAATTCAAACTCTAAATCAGTGATTGATTTTCGTCTTTCGTTAAGCAAATGATTGGCAACATCTAATGGCAATTCACCTTCAATTTTGTACAGACTTCCTTTTGCAGCCATTTCTCTGATCTTTCTGATTATCAGATTAGTTGCAGCCAGGATTGAGGCAATTCTTCCTTTCCCATTGCAGACAGGGCATATACTTTCTATTGTTCTGGAAATCCCTACTGAAAGGCGTTGTCGACTCATCTCCATTAAACCGAATTGAGAAATGGGATTATATTTTCGTTGTGCTTTATCTCTAGACATGGCGTTTTGAATTTCTTGTTCAACTTTACGACGCCCCTGTTCCGTTTCCATATCAATAAAATCGATGACTATGAGCCCGGCCAGGTTTCTTAACCTTAGTTGACGGGCTAATTCATTTGCAGCTTCTAAATTTGTTCTTAACGCTGTTTCATCGATGGATCCCTCCTGATTTGATTTTCCGGAGTTAACATCAATAGAAACTAATGCCTCTGTCTGTTCTATGACAACAGAACCACCTGATTTTAGGTGAATCTCCCGATCGGTTAACTGTTCAACCTGTTTCTCAATATTGTACGTGGCAAATAAGGAGCGATCACCAACAAAAAGTTTTAAATTTTTTTGACGTCTTGGTGTTGTTTTTTTCAAAAATTGTAGCGCCTTTTGAAAGATTTCAGCGTTATCAACCCAGATTTCTTTTATATCTTCAGTATAATAGTCCCTCAATGTTCTTGTTACTACATCATCTTCTTCCTGAATTAAACCGGACCGAGTCATAGTTTTAGCTTTGGATTGAATTTCTTCCCAGGTTTTCTTTAAGGTAGTGTAATCCTTAGTCAACTCTACTAAATTACGACCAATACCAGCTGTTCGGATAATAACTGCGTGATCTTCTGATTCTATGCCAGAGATAAATCCTTTTAAACGATCACGTTCTTCAGCATTTTCAATTTTTTTGGAAATACCCCCTTTTTTGGTGTCAGGCATTAAAACCATAAAACGTCCGGGTAATGAAATATTCGTGCTTAGGGCTGCGCCTTTGTTATCAACTGCTTCCCGGGTAACCTGAACAACGATTGATTGCCCTGGTTTTAAAATTTTCTGAATGGGGTGACGATTCCCCTTTAGTTTTTTATTTTTATAAAGTCCAGGATTGATTTCACTGGCGGGTAAAAAACCGTGTTTCTTATTTCCGAAATCAACAAATGCTGCTTGCAGAGCTGTCTGAACCTGAACTACGACCCCTTTATAAATATTGTTCTTAATTTGTTCTCTGGTTTCGTGTTCAATAAGCATTTCTTGCAAAACCGAATCTTCAACAATTCCTATTCTGCTTTCGTCATCAGTAACATTAATTAGCATTAATTTGTTTGTCATTTGTACTCCATTTCTAATTTTTGGTAGCATTACCTGGTTCTGTTGATTGACAATCAAACTTTGGAAGCAGGTGAGGCTTTTTTTGTCTTTTTGTTGGATAATTTCCACTTCATATCATTCGTCTGCCGGCAATTATGGTTATTTTAATATAAAAACTACTAACCAGCGTGAATAATTGATAAATATTAATAGGAGCTCAAATCCTACCAGTTTCTAAATGAACTGATTCAGCTTTGATGTGTCTTAGAGGCAATAGTAGAAAGGTTTCATCAGCTACTTAAAACAAAATATATTGTTTAAATATATTTTGGGAATCCATTTTCAATCTTTCAAAATCTATTCAGCGTATTCAATCAGCTTATTTACTAACTAACCAATAGCTGAAATCAATTTATTTTTATTGATTTCTCCCTGATCCTTTTCTCACAGGTATTCTAACTTCCTTTATCTCACCGCAAGCAATTCTTGCCGCTAAAATAAGGGAGCCCGCCTGTATCATTCCTGTCTTAAAACCGCTGGTAATTCTATAATTACCATTTCCGGCATACTTTACACCTGCCGTGCCGCCTGCTCCTAAAGCGTCACAAAGGTAATATCGAATTCCATGATCATCAATATAGACATAATCAATAGCCATTAACGGTATCGGTATTAAAAAAAATAGTAGTGCGAAAACAAGTTTTATTTTATTTTTCATGGTTTACTTTTTTTGGATTCATTTTTAACAATCAATAGGTAGATTTATCATCTATGCAATTCCCATTCTTTTTCATATATTGTTATTTGGATGAAAACCATTTGTCAAATATTCGAAAAACAAACAAATTGTTTTTGCCTTAACTAAGTATATTCTATCGGGTTAAAACTTTAACATCTCCTTCTGTTACAAATAATGTATGTTCAAACTGAGCTGACAATTTTTTATCTTCAGTAATTGCCGTCCAGTTATCCTTTAAAATTATGACTCCTTTTTTTCCAATGTTAATCATTGGTTCTATCGTAAAATACATTCCCGGAATTATTTTAGGTCCGGTTCCTTTAATTCCAAAATGGGGTACTTGTGGTTCACAATGAAATTTTCGACCAATACCATGTCCAACAAACTGTTCAACCACAGAACAGCTTTGTGCGTGTGCATATTTTTGAATTGCAGCCCCAATGTCACCTATTCTACCGTAGGGACGTACGGCTTCAATCCCAATCTCCAGACATTTTTTGGCTACTTCAACAATTTTTACGGCTTCTTCAGAACAATCACCAATATAATAAGTTTTGTTGGTATCTCCATAGTAACCGTTTAAATTACAGGTAACATCAACATTAATGATATCACCGTTTTTTAGCAAACGATCACTGGGGATACCATGGCAAATAACTTCATTTAAAGAAGTACAAACAGATTTCGGAAAACCATTGTAGTTTAGTGGTGCCGGAATGGCACTGTGCTGAATAGTGTAATCATGAACCCATCGATTGATATCATTGGTTGTGATTCCAGGTTTTAACCTTTTTTCAATGGAATCCAATGTTGCTTTCGCTAACCGACATGATGCCTCCATACCTTTAATAAATTGTTTATTACGATGTATTTTCGGCAATTTTTGAGGTTCTGCTTTTGGGGGTGTGGAAGTAAAATCGGCTTTCATATGACATTTTTTATATTTTATGCCACTACCACACCAACATGGATCATTACGTTTTATATCAGAAAGTTCTGTATCGTTCATTAAATTAAAAACTAAATAACAATATTTAAAATTTTGTTAGGTACCAAGATAATTTTTTTGATTTGTTGGTCCACCAAATATTTCTGTACTTTATCTGATTGTTCAACAACTTTCATAACAGCTTCCTGGTTACAATCCACTGGTATTTTAATATTATCTCTCACTTTACCATTAATTTGAACTGGAATTTTACATTCAGCCTTAACAAGTTTATTTTCATCATATTCAGGCCACTTTTCATAAGCCAGGGTCTTAATTCCCCCCAGCCTGTTCCACAGTTCCTCACACATATGCGGTGCAAACGGGCTTAATAGTAACACAAAGTTTTTTAACAATTTTTTATTTCGTTTTACTGAATCATTAAGATCATTGCTGCAAATCATTAATTGAGAAATAGCTGTATTAAATCTTAAATTTTCGATGTCTTCAGTTACTTTCTTGGTTGTTTCATGGATTAAATAGTCTATTTTTTCATCTGATGGGTCCTCTGAAACAAAAGCGCTTAAACCACCATCTTCATCGACAATCAGTCGCCAAACTCTTTTCAAAAAGCGATACATTCCTTCCAACCCTTTTGTGCTCCATGGTTTTGACTTTTCCAAGGGGCCCATAAACATTTCATACATCCGCAATGTATCTGCACCATATTCCTGGACAACATCATCGGGATTGATAACATTACCTAGTGATTTAGACATTTTAACACCATTTTCACCCAAAATCATACCTTGATTAACAAGCTTTTGGAAAGGTTCTTTTGAGGAAACATAACCTAGATCATATAAAACTTTATGCCAGAATCTGGAATATAAAAGATGCAATACCGCATGTTCTGCGCCTCCGATGTATATATCTACCGGCATCCAGTACTTTTCAGCTTCTTCCGACCAGGGTTGCTCGTTATTATTAGGATCTACAAATCGTAAAAAATACCAACAGGAACCAGCCCAGTTTGGCATCGTATTAGAATCCCTTTTTACAGGGGTTCCGTCTGGAAGTTTTGTGTTAATCCAATCATTTATTGTTGCTAAAGGGCTTTCGCCGTTTTCAGAAGGTTGATATGATTCAACCTCTGGCAATGTAATGGGTAGGTCTTTTTCTTCCATGGGGACAACAGTTCCATCTTCTTTGATATAAAGCGGGAATGGTTCACCCCAGTATCGTTGACGTGAAAAAAGCCAATCACGTAATTTATAATTGATGGATTTTTGACCAATCTGGTTTTCTACCAACCACTCACACATTTTTTCTTTAGCCGGTTCGATGTCTAAACCATTTATAAAACTGCTATTTGCAAGAACGCCATCTCCTGCCCAGGCTTCATTTTCAACTGTTTGATCTTTGATAATTGAAATAATATCCAGATTGAATTTTTTTGCAAATTCCCAATCCCGTTGATCATGCCCTGGAACCGCCATAATTGACCCTGTGCCGTAACTCATTAAAACATAATCAGCAATCCAGATTGGAATGGGTTGGTTATTTACTGGGTTAATTGCATAAGCTCCTGTAAAAACACCTGTTTTATCTTTGGATAATTCCATACGATCCAGGTCGCTTTTATTAGCACAAGCTTCTTTATAAGCATTAATTTGATTTAGTTGATCTTTACTAGTGATTTTATCAACCAGTGGGTGTTCCGGTGCAAAGACACAATAAGTAGCTCCAAACAGTGTGTCAGGGCGAGTTGTAAAAACACTAAAAGTATCATCCGTATTTTTAATTTTGAAATCTATAGAAGCACCGATAGATTTTCCAATCCAGTGACGCTGCATTTCTTTGATAGAAGTTGGCCAATCTAAATCATCCAGGTCTTCCAATAAGCAGTCTGCATATTCTGTAATTTTTAACATCCACTGTCGCATCATCCTTTTTTCAACAGGATGATCACCCCGTTCTGATTTTCCGTCGATGACCTCTTCATTCGAAAGCACGGTCCGCATCGCAGGACACCAATTCACCGGTGCATCAGCCTGATAAGCCAGACCTTTGTTATATAACTGCAGAAATATCCATTGAGTCCATTTATAATATTTTTGATCTGTGGTATTAATTTCCCGATCCCAATCATATGAAAATCCGAGGGATTGTATTTGCTCTCTAAAGCGGTTAATATTTTTCTCAGTCGTACCAGCCGGGTGAGTACCCGTTTTGATTGCAAATTGTTCTGCGGGTAACCCAAAAGCATCCCATCCCATAGTATGCAGAACGTTAAAATTTCTCATTCTTTTAAAACGGCATAAGATATCTGTCGCAGTGTATCCTTCTGGGTGGCCAACATGTAATCCTTGTCCGGAAGGGTATGGAAACATGTCTAAAGCATAAAATTTTTCTTTATTTCTATCAATTTCAGCCTTAAATGTTTTATTTTCTAGCCAGTAAGACTGCCATTTATTTTCAATTGTTTTAGGATTGTACGACATATGAAGAGTTAGGAAGATCTGTTAATGTTAAAATACATAAAGCATTGATGTTGTGTCTGGAATTTTTTTAGAATTCATAACAAAGAATCGAGAATTATATATATTAATATGTTAATAGTCAAATGTGACGCTCTGATTAAATATTAAATTTTATTTGAACCAGCTATTTTTAGGAGAAAGATTCCATTATAGCCTGATAACCGGCATACAAAACTGGATGGATCTCAGAGGATTGAAGGGCTTCTTTTACTTTGCAACCCGGCTCTGTGATATGTCTGCAATTTCTGTGTTTGCAGCAAGATACAAAATTTTTAATTCTAGGAAAGTATTCACAGAGATTGTCCCTGGATATACCCCATAAGCCAAACTCCCTGATACCAGGTGTATCAATAACATAGCTACTTTCAGAGATTTCATGCATTGATGCAAATGTTGTGGTATGTATACCTTTTGCTGTTTTTTTATTTACCGCACCTACTTTAAGGTTTAAATCCGGGAACATCAAATTTAATACTGATGATTTACCAACACCTGATTGTCCCGCTAGGACACTGGTATTGTTTATTAATTTATTTTTAAGATTAGAAATGTCACAGTCGTCAATAATAGATGAACAGATAACCTCGATATCGATGTCCTGATAAGGTTTTAAAGCTTCCTGTAACTCTGTTTTTGAAGCCAAATCGGTTTTAGTAATTAATATTATTGGTTTGATATTACCGACAAAAGCAGCTGTCAACATCCGGCAAATTAAATTGTGCCGGATAGCTGGTTTATTAATGGCGGATGTTATAATTAAATTATCAATATTCGCTGCAATGACTTGTTCAACCTCTATACCAACTCTATTTCGGGAAAGAAAACTGGTGCGAGGGTAAATTTCAGTAATTAGACCCAGATCATTTTCAAGGATATATTTAACCTTATCCCCTACGGCAGACTGATTGTTGTAACGACTATCCTTAAAGAGCTTTCCCTTGATTTTACATTCAACAATGTTTTTTTCCGGGGTTAAAATGTAATAAAACCCTTTCGTCCTTCTTATAATAGTACCGGTAGTTTGTTCCATTATCGTTTCATTTGTGTTATTGAAAATTTATCAGGTCTTATGACCAAATTCAAATCAAAGAAAAATAACTATTTTTAACCATCGTTAGTATCGTATTTTTAAAACATACTTTTGGGGTAAAGTATTAATAAAGATATTAGAAAATTAAGGCTCAATGTTAGTTCTAGATTTTTGGAAAAATTTTACAGATTTTTCTAAAATGAATACATTTAAGTTGAAGAAGTTATACCTACTTTGCTACTGTTTTTTAAATTTTATCAATTGCTTTTTTAATAATAATTATTTTTATTTCAACAATCGTTACTTTTTCAATCGAAAATTTTATATGACCCTATTATTGTTTGTTAAATTTCAAAACAAGCCAGACGCATGTAAAAGCTTTAAACGGGTTGAATTGGTTTAATTTATTGACGAAATGTCCCAATTGTGATTGAAATTTAGATTTAGAATAGGGTTTGAAAATTGTTTTTTCATTTTTTTGATAAAAGATAAAGGTTAAATGTTGTTTGGAAAACTAATAGATTCCTGGGAAGATGCGGATATTTACCAATTACAATCGGATATAATATCTTCTTTCCTAGATAAAGAAACACAACAAAGTGTTGAAACTTCAGTCGAGTTTGCAAGGTATCTTCATTTTAGAGAGTTGAATGATAAAAATTATCCGATGTTTCTTCAACTACTATTGCATAAAAATGATGGAGTAATTGATGCCTTAATTGCAGATGGCGCTCCTTTAGAGGCATTTATAAAATTGCAAAGAAATAAAAAACTGGTAAGGGCTGTATTTGAAATGTTGAAACGGTTATCAATCAATTCATATCCAAAAGCACTTGAAGCATTATTTGGTGTGTTATACAGGAATTACAGACAACCTATAAAAGGTTGGGAGTTATTTGAGCCAACAATTGAAAATTTAAATTATGTTGGTAAATATCTGAATAAGAACAAGCCACAATCTGACAAAATTAACAGGATAATCCTTGACATTCTTGGTGATATCGGTGAATTATCTTCGCAGGAACCTGAAGATAAAGAAATTGACCGAATCGGCGCACACGCAAATAAGATAAGGAATGCATACTTTGATAACCGTGGCCAAATGGACAAAGTGATTCCTGAAAATCTGCGTATCTAGAAATAATTTTGTCATTTCACTTATTAATTTAATATTAACTTAAAGCGCAACTCTATAAACCGTATTAAAAGCTAAAAAGGAGAAAAATGGCAGCACATGATATTGAAACTAATCAGTTAAGAGATGAATGGACCCCGGAGTCTATGTATCGCGTGGAAAGTATCATTCTCCGCAATGCATTTGCATGCCGAACACCTGAAGCTACCGAAACATCGATGGCTTACACCAGGTTTTTACGTTTGGCAAAAATGACGAATGAAAATTATCCGGTTTTTTTAGCCTTGCTGGAAATCGATAATCATTATGTCATAGATTCTTTGATTGGAGAAGAAGAAGATCCTTTTGTATTTTTTACCTCTATTGGACCAACAAAACACTTATTGAGAGAATGTTACCGATTATTAACACTATGGCATCCTGGGGGAATTTATCCTAAAACCCTGTCTATCGTCCTAGGAGTTTTACAGGCAGCATATAGCTACGCTAAAGATGGATATGATATTCATAAAGTTTCTATTAACGATCTAAACAACCTGGGAAAACATCTTAATAAAGATGCCGGACAGTCTGATCCAGTCAATAGAGCTATCCTTGATATTCTGGATCGACTTGCTTCTCTTGAAGGCCAGGGAGATCAGGAAATGGAAGATCTATCAAGGCAGGCTACTATGGTAAGAAGCCATTTCTTTGATCGTCGTCGTAAAATGGAAGATGTCATTCCTCAAGTATTACTTGTTAAATCCGACTACCTTGTCAAAGAAATCGCACCTAACCTAGTTTTTGAAGACTAATCAAGGAGAATAGAAATGCATATCATAGATAGACAAAAAATATACACTCCGCATGATATCGGAAAAATTGAAAGTAATCTATTAAAGCGCATTCTTGCTTGCGCAACACCAGACGCTGTTGAAGCTTGTATAACCTATTCAAGATTCTTAAATTTGACTGGGATCACCAATGAAAACTATCCCATGTTCGTTCAGGTACTAGAGGTTGGAAATCATTGGGCAATTGATGCTTTAATTGGGGAAAGAGATCCATTCCTATTCCTAAGTTCAATTCAACCTAACTTTGAAATTTTAGCTAGTTTCTTTAGTTTATTGACAGAAAAACATCCTGGTGGCTTATATGCTAAATCACTTTCAGTGATTTTGGGTGTCATGCAAACCACTTACAATGTGCCTGAAGATGGTTATAAAATATACGCGCCTAGTATTTCCGATATTAATGCTTTAGGAAAGCACCTAGATGAAGAAATTGGCCAGGAAGACTCATTAAATCGTGTGATTTTGGATATATTAGAAAAGGTTTCTCAATTACAAGGTGCTTTGGGAATTGAATCTTTAAGTGGCCCGGCAAGGGTTAAAGAAGAATTAGCAATTCATGCAGATGAGATTAGAAGCTACTTTTTTGATGAGACCAAACGGTTAAATCAAGTGATACCTCAGGTACTGCTTGTCCGGATGGATTTCAGAAAACTTGAAACTCACCCTAGAAATATTCTTTCTTTTGAAGATTCAAAATTATACGAATCAGAAAACGCAGGTCTGGATCCTTATGCTGAAGATGGCGAAGAGTACGGCGATGAAGAATATTCTGATGAGGAGTATGAGGAGGAAGAGTACGAAGAGGAAGAGGGAGAGTACGAAGAAGAGGAAGAGTATGAAGAAGAGGAAGAAGAAGGTGCATCTGATGACGAAGAATTGGAACCGGATCCAGCTTAATCTAAACGCGGAGATTAATCTCCGCTGACTTTTCTTTAAATAGATTACAAAGAAATTCTTTTTAGCTAACAAATACGGAAATAAAATTGATCTAACCGGATCACCGCTTCAGTGTTGACAAAAGGTTATTTTTTTTATTCAAGAACTGGCAATTTTCAAGAGATACCATGATTGGAAAAGAAGCATTAGATTCATTACATAATATTTATCTTCTTGATATACTCAAGGCTGAAAACTTGCGCGCTTCCAGTGCTTTAGTAGCTTATGCCAGATTTTTAAATGACGAAAAATTGGAATACAACTTGTTCCCGCTCTATTTGAAAATTTTTGATTCAAATAACCAATTTGCGATTGATGCTTTATTGAATAACTACGAACCTGAAAAATTCCTGGAAATAATTATAGTGCCGAATAGTTATGTCCTTGAGAATGTATTCAGTCTCTTTACAAAATTTAAGAGTGAAGGAATGTACAACAAGGTACAGAGAGTTTTTTGCGGTTTTTTACACTCTGTCTATCATATTGTTGAAGAAGGTGTCCGGTTTTATCTCCCCACCATCGCAGACATTAATAACGTAGGAAAACACCTTGTAGAGGATGAAGATCAGGAATTTCCTCTAAATCGAGTAATTCTAGATTTTTTATCTTGCATTACAGACTTGGATAGCTTTGCTCATAAAGATTTTCAGGACAGGATAGAGATTGCCAGGCAAGCCAGTAAAATTCGATCAGATTATTTTGATAATAGACGAAAACTAATCCAGTCAATTACAGAAATTGTACTGGAAAAAGATTCGGATCCGAATTTCGGAGTTACTCCCGATCAAATGTATCTCAGTGAATAACAAGTGATTAGATTGCAGGATTAACCGTAAAATTTTTGAAACGCTGCTCCCATTTCTTTGTAACTTTCATCTTTTTCTATGACATCCGGAATTTTTGAGCTGAAGTATTTATAGACATAATCCCGCCTTTTTAATAAATTTGTGGTAATCGTTTTTGCCAGTTCATCTTTATTTTCATTATATCTCAGAGCTTTTTTGGCAATTCCAAAGAGTTGGTTTCCTGTTAGTTTGTTAAAATATTTAAACCGTTGATTATAAAACTGCATGTCGTAAACAGGAAAATTTTCGGCTTTAAGTGGCGTTAGATATCTGGTTTTTTCTTTCTTTTCCCAGCCGAACTTTTTAGACGCTCCTCTAATTTTAGTCCCTTTATAAAGCAAATCTGTATTTCCAAAATCAATGGCTAATATTAGATTTTGGTTTTTAGAATTATACTTAATCATATAGTTATTGGGATTGCGATCTTCATCACAAAAAATCCAACGATTGATCATATCAAGCAACAATGGTTCTGTGAGATCCGGAAAAACAGTATAGTTGGCTCCAGAAAGCTGCTCTGCCTGATTGATGGTCTTGGTGGCACGATAGATTTTTCCGTTAATTTTAGTCACGACCATTGGGACTGACAAGGTATGTGTGAACATATCCAGGAAATAGACTATCATTGCCATTTCAGTTTCAATTAAATCGTGTCCTTTTGCTTCTTTTACAAGCCACTCAGCTTTTTCATCGGCTTTTTCAACTGCCCCCTGATAATCACGGATTTCTGCAAAAAAAGGAAGTTTCATATTGTCTTTGATTTCCAGAAAATCATCCTGGATAAAATAATCCAGTAGTTCTCCAAATTTTCTATTGTAACACAATAAGTCTATTAACTCTTTATCGAATATAAAACGTTTTACATCAGAATAATCTACAGATTTCATATATTATCTCGATATTGTTTAGTAATTACCCAATAGGAATTTTTGTTTTTTTACTTTTAAATTTGCATGTTTAACTTTATATTTTTTGCTTTTGTTAAATGTAATATAGGTACACACCGTTTCATGATTGCTGTAGAGGATGACATGATCTTTAGAATTTACGATATCAATCCAAATAGAATCTTCGTTACTTATTTTCCACATGGGGTTGTGCCCTACCACTATCGGGATGTCAGGAGGACAATTCAGCAGCATTCTTTGCCTTTCTAAATCATATGGAGAATATTCTTTTTTACTGGGATACGAACGTGTCTCATTTAGACGGTTCCAGGTGACTTGCCACAAAAGATCAGGATTACTACGAATATTTATAATGTTTTCTCTGGAAATCCCACCTCGGGCAGGACCGGCGTGCATTGCAATAAAGTTTTTATGCAATACCACCACCGGAAGTGAGTCGAAGAACTCCTGCAACAACTCTACATATTTACGACCCCGTTTCTTGGCCAGTGCTTTGTGGAATAAAACCCCTTGTTGAATACCGCTCTTAGATAACCGTTCTGAATAGGTATCATGATTTCCCAAAACATAAAATACATTATCAGGGTATTCATTCAATAGCCGAATAATGATATCCATGATAGCGATGGATGAATCCATTTCATACAATTTACCAACGGTTTCTATATGAAGACAATCTCCTAATATGATCATTACAGCTTTGTTATCTTTTAACTTATAGAGGTTTTGTTCATGCTGTAAAATCGCTTTAAGGTTTTTGTTGTTACCGTGTAAGTCTCCCACGATTATAAATTCACGGGTGTCATTAGGTGGAAACTCAATAAGTCCACCATATTGTTCGTCATTGTCCAGTGGGCGGATCGCTGGGTCAATTGAAAGCATATTATCGATAACCATATCCAGTTTTTCAAGATGGCTGAACCCTGCGTATCTTATGTATTCCTCTTCCATGGCGAAGTTTATTATCTATAATTCAGTTTATTGATTCGAGTGGATGATATGTCCGACAGTGTTGTGCGTTTTTTATGAATCTTTCTTTATTTTATCGATGAGTTCCTTTAAAACGACTTCCCAATTATCACGTGGAATCTGACAGGTCCCGACATACTCATGCCCACCACCACCGTATTGATACATCAGTTCACCAACATTCGTTAAGCTAGATCGATTGGTGATACTGTGACCAACAGCAAATACAACATTTTGCTTGTTTCTACCCCACATAATCCTTATTTCGATATTTTGTTCAGGAAACAGAGAGTATACAATAAAGCGATTGCCACAATAAATTACTTCTTCATCCAGCAAATTGTTAACGATAATGTTTTGATCAGTTAAACAGCAACGTTTCAGCATTTTTATGAATAGATCCTGCTGTTCGAAATACCGCACTGTTCTTTCTTTGACATCGGGAATATCCAGGATTTGATCTACCGACATTGATCGACAATACCCTATCAAATTCATCATTAATTGATAATTTGCGATTCGATAATCTTTAAATCTACCGAGTCCCGTTCGGGGATCCATAATAAAGGATAATAATATCCAGCCATCTGGATTAATGATCTCATCTTCTCTGGTTAGAAATCCGGCATCAGTTTTATTTACAGCTTCCAGTAGTGACAATAAGTGTGAACCAAATACTTCTTCACCACCGTAGTAATCCCATATTACCTGTGCGGCACTGGGAGCTGGATGAGATGCTCCTTCATACTTTAAATTGTTGACTTCCAAACGGTCAACTTCACTGACATGATGGTCAAACCATAATTTACAACCTTTTACAAAAGGAATATTAGCGAGAATATCATTATCGGTGACTTCAATTAAACCGTCTTGAATATCTTTGGGATGTACAAATAAATATTCGTCAACTAGACCCCTTTCTTCCAGTAACACAGCACAGGCCAAACCGTCAAAATCAGACCGGGTTAGTAATCTCATTCAAACCTCTTTATAATTTGTCAGTGATATAATTCAACATTATTTTAAGTTGGTTAATAATATAAAAGAATTTTTGCAATACAACTTACTTATTGTTCAGATGGGCAATTTTACTGACTGAACGTCAAAGTATTAACCTGTGTCAACATGAATCAATGACATGCAGTAAGGTTAACCTTTTATAGCAAAAAATACTATGAAATTATTTTTTTTTTGAGTGACCATTAGGCTTTCGCTTTTAGAAGTTCAAATCTGATAAGGGTCTGTATGGTATATGTGTTGCATGACAACCTCGAATAATTTTGAAAAATAGTATTTAGACTCAAGAAATATAAACTTCTGTTTACTTATAATTTAATTTTATGTTATAAGAAGAAACAGTTTTAATATTCAGATTTGACCTATTTATAGAGTTGTTAATGTATGAACTACGGCATAAAATCCGGGATACCAAACAGCACCTATTAAACCGGATGGATATTTTCAATTTGGAGATTTTTAATGAAACTGATTACGCGTTCTGATTTTGATGGTTTAGTTTGTGCAGTGTTACTGGAGGAAAGAGGTCTAATAGACGAATATTTATTTGTACATCCCAAAGATATTCAGGATGGTCTAGTAGAAATCACCAGTAATGATATATTAGCAAACATACCTTACGCAGCTGGATGCGGACTGTGGTTTGATCATCATACCAGTGAAACAGATAGGATTAAATTAAAAAATTTAAAATATGAAGGTGCCATTTCACCAGAGCCAAGTTGCGCGCAAGTAATCTGGGATTACTATGGTGGCATCGAGACATTTGGCAAAAAACTGATCCCTTTACTTAACGCCGTTAATAAAAGTGATTCCGCCAACTTTGACTTGCAGGAGATTATATTTGCTGAAGGTTGGGTATTGTTATCATTTATTATGGACCCCAGAACAGGATTGGGATTATATAGTGACTATCGAATCAGTAATTACCAACTGATGATGGACTTAATTAGATATTGTCACACCATGCAAATTGATGAAATTCTTGAAAATCCTGATGTAAAAGAAAGAGTTGATCGGTACAATGAACATCAAATATTACATAAAGATATGTTGCGTAGATGTTCTACAATTGATCGTAATGTTGTTATCACCAATTTATTGAAGGAAGATAGGATCTATTGCGGGAATCGTTTTATTATCTATGCCAGCCACCCTGATCAGAATATAGAGATAAGATTACTTTGGGGGAAAAATAAACAAAATGTTGTTTTCTCTGTTGGCCATAGTATTCTTAACAAAACCAGCAAGACAAATGTTGGGAATTTAATGCTTAAAAACGGCGGTGGTGGCCATCACGCAGTTGGCACCTGTCAGGTTCCTTTTGAAAAATGGGAGCAAGTATTTGATGAAATTCTGGAACAATTAAAACAGGATGGTTAAATATTTTCTCTCCATTAAATTACATGAAAATAATTAATAATATTGAAATTTAAATGATAGTTCTGCTCCAAATTAATTGTTGTTAACTGCACTTCTGATTGTTATAGTTACCTCTACTATTTTTCCCTCATTCATTTTTTCACAATTCAGGTTCTCGAATTTTAGAATCATTTAAATGTTAGATTTTATTAGCAAACGCAAAGAGCGAAAAATTCAACAACAGGTTGAAGCTTATATTGATAATGGATTAACTAAATTATCCTATAAACTTTATAGGCAGGGAATGATCTGCTTCAGCAATGCGATTGAGTTAAATTCTGAATTTGTAGTGAAAAAGCTTTATATAGAGTTTAAGTCTTATTACCAAAGGGGGGATTGGGATTCTGCTTTATCGATTGGATTAATACTTTTGCAGGTTAATAAAAAAAATTATGAACTTGCAAACAGAGTGGGTAATTGCGCTAGAAAAATCCATAATTATCAACAGGCCAATAATTTGTATCGATTATCTTTGAGAAATAAAAAGGGATATAGAGAGGCGTTTTATAACTTAGCCGCCAGCATGGGAAAGGTACCTTTATTTGATCTGGATGTAAAATATGTCATTGAGAAATATATTTCTATAGATAAATATATTTTACCTGATTTTGTTGATGATCCTGATTTTATTGAAAGTATCAAAAAATCACTCATTGTAAGCTATGTAGATCGAATCAAAAAAAAAATTGAACTCGAAAAAAATAAATCAAAAGTCAAAAAATTAGCTGTACAGGAATATGTACCTGCTTATGAAGAGGTGTTAAAGGAGATCCAAAATAGACTTGAGAAACTATCTGATGCGCCAACATCAGGCAATAAGCAATTGTATTATAATATGCTTTATAATCAAGGTTTATACGCTTTGGCTAGCAATGATATTAAAACTGCCTTTAATGCATTTATTCTGATCAAACAAGCTAAAATCAGTATGGAATACCTTGATATGCTTGTTTCAATGACCCTGAGCCACAAAGGTAATGTAGATCAGGCCTTTGATATGATGATTCGATTATTAGGACGGGATCAATATAATCGGTTTTTAAATGTTAATTTGGGTTTAATGTATCGCAGGCTCGGAAATCATTTGTTATCCACTAAATATTTAGCAATTGGGGCCTCATTGCTAAAAAAATCAGAAGGATTTTATAAAATCTCTGATTTAATGAATATTGCGATCGAAAACTTTAATAAAGGTTCGAATCGAAAGGCCCTGGAACTGTTTAAGATTGTGCTTTCAGAAAAAGAGGAAGAACGCGTCTTGTCCTATATTGGAGAAATATATTTAAGGGTTAAAAACTATGATGCTGCTGTCAATACCTTTAAAGAAATTACCAGGCTTGATCCCAGGTCTGAATTAGGGCAGGCAAAGTTGAATGAAATCCATGATATGTTTTTTGAGAAAGCCATAAGTAATCATATAGAGAAAAAATTCCGAATAGCCGCTGACTATTATGTAAAAGCGTTACAGGTTGTTGAAAACATTGATACGTATGAAAAGGCAATTAAAACATATACTCAAATCAACGATCTGGAACAGGCTCAGGTGCTTCAGGAAAAACTGGACATCATCAAACAAAGAGAAAAAGACCAACGTTTGGAGAAATTCAGGCAGGATTATATCAGCCGTGGCAAGACCTTTGTTAAACAACATCAATTTGATAAGGCGATTCAAAATCTGGAGCAGGCTTTTCGGATGAAAGTTGATAAAGATGTGTTTATGTATTTAGCTCATATTTATAAACGTTCGAATAAAACAAAGTCATTAGCAAACTTGATGCAGCGCTGGGAAGTTATGCTGGATATGGAAGAAAAAATGAAGCAACATGAAAGAGAATTAGCCAGGGCAAAAAAATCGGAAGTATAAGGTTAAATCAACAACTTAACAGGCACTATTTAGTGCTTTTATGGGTGAAATTGATAAAATTAAGTTTATTGACAAGTCTTTATTTTACCCATATTCTTAACCAAACAAAATCTTTATGGACTAAAAAATTCTTGTAACACCCATCAGCAGCTTACCCATTGATATAACAAATGGGAAATTAGACATAATAAGACTGGTTTGACTTCTGGAGATGATATGACTGAAACCATATGGCAACGCGAAACCTGTAGCCCCGGCAGAGAATACATGTTGGGCACTGATCCATATATAAAATACGATGATAAACAAGATATTATTGCTAAGTTAACTGCGAATCTAAAAGAGTTCATTCATGCTGAACCTGCTGTTAGAATTACTTTAGATGCACCAACCGTCAACAGTGGTCGGACTATATTAGCCATCCCATATGAGTCAGATCAGGACAAAATATTAGTTAATTTTGCCAGTATCATATATCAAACCTTGATGGGCTATTATATTAGTGCTGAACCAAAATCAAGCCATTTCGGAATTGCCAACCTAACTATAGAAGGAAATACAACCAGTCTACTACGCCGGGAAATGGAAAAGCTAATTGACTACTTCCAGAATAGATCAGATATCGCAGGCCGATTACTTAAAGATGTCAATATTACAGGGAAATATCAGGTACCTGAACCAGGTGATGTATTTCTTTCGGATACGATTAAAAAAGGTTTGGATATACATATCGGATATCGAATATTTGCTTTAGGCGAGAGTGTCAACTGCACCAGAATATTTCTGCCTTTAAATGCCGGACAGGATATCATTAATCATGTCTATTATAATATTGAAAGAATTCTGCATCAAAACTTTATTACTTATGATGAAAATTCTGAAGAGTATTTAAAAATCACAGAATCATTAGTGTTTAAGGAGCTGGAATCATTAATATATAGATCACAAAGCAAAGATATGACCCGAAAAAAAATTATTAATAATTTACAGTTTAATACCGTTTTTACACCACAAGTTGAAGAATCCAATGCTACCCAAGTGGAATTTCACGATAAGTTGTATGACTTATTAAATCAAATTCAAGATGAAAAATATAAAACCGTCGTTCAAAATTCCAGAGATCTTTACACCTCATTTTTACAACAAAATGTTGCTACAGAAGTAAAAGTCCCTGTTAAAAATATTGTTGAAACGTCTGCTCCAAAAGCAGTAATATCTGGTACAGATGAGCCTCCTGGCGAATCAATAGGATTGGAAATAACACCTGAAACATATAGTAATGCAGAAGATGGAAATGAAAGCGTCGAAGCAACATCAGCTATTCGTCATGTGAGGCGAAAAGCTTTTACCAGACGTGGAACAGCCAGTGGCGGAGATGATGACGGTGGGCGACAGGTAAGAAGAAGAAAAACTGCTTCCGTAACCGCGGAACCGGGAGGTGACTCTAGTAGATTAGCACGCAGAGTAAAACCGAAAGCAGCCGGCGAAAATCGTTTGGCTCGAAGGACAAAAGTCCCCAGACCAGGAGCTGTAAAAGTCCCTGGCTCAAGAACACTTAGAAAGAAGACAGAAGAAGCACCAGTTTAACTACCGATTATTGGCCCAGACGGAACTTTGTATTATGCGTCTGGCCTTATTTATCGCCCAAAATACGACTTCCACTTATTTGTTCAGTTGATTTATACTCCCAGGTTTAAAAACCATTAATACTGCCCAAACCGAAGGATCTTTCCGGAGAAATTGAATATATTGGATCTTTTTATGATTAAAAGAGGTAACACCAGTGTTATTTGCAATATCAATTCGGATAGAATAATTGACTGGCAGAAACGATTTTTATTCCGTTTTTAGCAATTGTCGGTAAATGTCTTTCCAGTACTTTATAAGTGCTAATATAAGGGTGTCCGATAACGATTGCCTGTCCGTTTCTTTTAGCAATATTGACCGCCTTATTTAGTTGTTTTGTGATCGCAGATTCGTTTTGTTCATTATCCAAAAAAATATTTCTTGATAAATAAGGAACTTGATATTGCAAAGCAGCTTTATAAGAGGTTTTCCCCGGAGCTGTCTTACTGTCGATAAAAAACAAATTATGTTGACTAAGCACCTGCATAACTACTGCCAATCCATTTCGATCCTTTGTAAAGGCAGATCCCATATGATTATTGGCACCAACAGCGTATTTAACGGAAGCAATATTTTCTTCCAGTTTTTTAATAAGATCATCCGTGCTGTCATTGATATAGAGTGCACCAGGACCTGGGTTTAATTTTGGCCAATCTTTGGGTTGCATTGGAAGATGCAGAAGAATTTGCCTGTTTCTTTGTTTAATTAACTCGGCGGATTGTTCCGTATTAATAAGGTTTGGTAATATCGAAAATGTCAGATTATAGTCCAACTGAATTAGCTTATTGACCACCTTCATACTATAACCAATATCATCAATAATTATTGCCAGTTTGCCACTGATATCCTCTGACAAACTTACCTTTCGATCTGTTTTTATTTTGGGAGATTCAGGTTTTTCAGTTAAATCCTGTTTTGCTTCCTTTGTAAATTCCTCATACTGTTTAACTTCATCTCCTACAATTTCAATGATGACAATCACCCAGGCATTTGTGTTTTTAAGAAATTCAATCTGATACTTTGGTGCTCCGAAATTTTTATCCGAACGGGGAAATTGTTTTATTTTATATTCTAATACTTCTTGTTTAGAAAAATTTTTGGTCAGGTAAAAAACCAGCGAGCTATCAAAAAACTTATAACGTTGCCTAAATTGAGTATATTGATATCTTGATTCTTTTTGAACAGCTTCGATGCGTTTGCTCTCTTCCGCAATGAGTAACCCACCATGGTTATCTCTAATATATTTTGTGTATTGGTTAAATATCGTTTTTTGTTCCAGATAGTTTTCAGCCTCAACATTTATCTTATCTGAAGAAGGAATGTTATCAGGAAACTTCGGCGAACGATTAATAATTAATAGCAACAATAGTATCACAATGATGATCACTAAACCACTTGCTATATGCTTGTATTTCTTTGTCATTCTCTTAATTATTGGAACACGGAACAATCGGAATCAATTAGGAAGCTATTTACTTATAACTGAGATTTGTTTTGTGTCAATTGAGTTGTTAAAAACAATTACAATAAAGTGTATTTTTGGTAATACTGCAGCGCAACCAAATGATAGAAAAGGTATCAGCTTTCAGCCGTGTTTTAAATGCAATGTTTTCGCCATATTGAGAGAAAGGTAACAAGGAGGATAGTATTTAAATAGGTTTTTTTTGCTCTATCAGTAAAAACGAAGCATAAAATATTGAGGGAGTTAAAGAGCCTACCCAAGGAAGAACAGATTAGCTTGCCATAATAAAATCAAAAACAACTCACAGATCTATTTGGAAATTAAGAAGAATAACTCATCCTGAACCTTACCGGAGTCTCCTGTATTTAATTCTACAAGTCTTCGGAGGTGGGTCATACTTTCAAGGTCGATATTGCCAAATTGAACGCCCAGCTGATCGTTTTGATAATAAACCAGAGTTGCATCAAAATTAAGTTCAAATCCGGCACCATCCAGTGCAAAATTAAAACTACATCGATCTCCGCTTTTTACCTTTAAGACTTCATCGTTATGAATTAAAGCACCTTTAAGCGATAAATCTACTAATTTACCAGCATATTTTTTATCCCCAAAAGTTAAAAAGCATTCTGACTGGAATTGTACCCTGCTAAAGTGCCTTCGTTCATCATTGTTATCAGACATAATTCCTCAATGATTCAGTGTTAACAAGTGCTTTGTTGGAAAGAATTAAGGGCAGTAGATTAATTAGTATATTTACTACTGCTCCGGTTGTAGTTTTATTGATTATCTACATGATTAATCAAATCTACGATTTTATTTGAATAACCCCATTCATTGTCATACCAACTGATAACCTTATGAAAATTATCATTCAAGGCTATACCTGCCGCTGCATCGAAAATAGATGTTCGTGGGTCGGTCATAAAATCGGATGAAACAACAGCCTCTTCCGTATAGCCTAAAATGTTCTTCAATGATCCTTCTGATTCCCTCTTCATTGCGGCTTTGATTTCATCATAGCTAGCACTTTTTTCCAACCTTACTGTTAAATCAACCACAGATACATTATAAGTTGGTACCCTCATTGACATTCCAGTCAGCTTACCATTCAATGATGGAATAACTTTGCCAACAGCTTTAGCGGCACCCGTTGAAGATGGGATAATATTCTGGAAGGCACCTCTACCACCGCGCCAGTCTTTCATAGAAGGAGCATCAATGGCTTTTTGTGTTGCTGTAACAGAATGCACAGTTGTCATTAATCCCTCAATAATGCCCCAGTTTTCATGCAATACTTTCGCAATCGGTGCTAAACAATTTGTTGTACAGGATGCATTAGAAAAAACATTCATAGATTGCTGGTATTCATTATGATTCACTCCCATAACAAACATTGGAGCATCAGGAGATGGTGCCGAAATAGCAACTTTTTTTGCACCAGCTTTAATATGTTTAGTAGATGCTTCAATGGATGTAAAAATTCCAGTAGATTCAATTACATAATCGGCTCCAACAGCTCCCCAATTTAATTTTTCAGGATCTCTTTCAGCAGAAACCCGGATTTTCTGACCATTCACAATCAATTGCCCATCCTCTGTGCTAACTTCTCCGTTGAAACGACCATGGGTGGAGTCGTATTTCAACATGTAAGCCATGTATTCCATATCAATTAAATCATTGATACCCACAACCTGAAAATTATCTCTTTCCATCATTACGCGGAACGCCAGTCGACCAATACGTCCAAATCCATTAATTCCAACTTTAATTGCCATTTTTAAGCTCCTAAGTTAATTCAAAATATTTTAAACTATATTTTTAAATACCTGCCCGATTATCTTAGTAATATTCGATTCAGGTAATAAAAAACGGTGGATGATATCTTCTCAAATAAAAATTACAACAAATAAAAAAATAATTTACTCTATATTAACAACAATTCCAAAGTTACCTAAAAATCAACTTCAATATGGCGAAATGCCCTCGTTTAATTTAAGTAAACTCAATATAATCTTTTTTTATCTATTCAGTAAAGATCGTATTATAGTCATCATTCTTTCTTCATGAAAGTAAAATCGTGTTTTTTTGTTAGATTTTGAGTCGCTTTGAAAATTACAGGAAAGCAACGATATCATTATTTCTATATACGGATATCTGTAAAAATGGACTGCATAAGTTAAATAGCCGATTCAATAGTTACATTTTTTTTATCAATCTATTAAAATTGTATTAATATCTTAATCAGCAGGTGCAACCTTATTAATTGCGGTATTGGAGTTGCATTATCTTATTAAAAATCAACTTTAACTAAATATCGAAAACAAATTCATGAATGCCGAAATAGAAGAAGCAACTGATCATATTGAAGACCAGAATAATGCATCAGATATAGACCAGGAAGAAGAGGAGATTGAAAAACAAAGCCCTTCTAAACCCAAGAAAATGGTCCCTCGGGATTTTTCCCTGAGAGTTTCCAATCGGATTATTTCAATTAACGAAAGAGAATTGGACGAGGAAATAGCTTCGACACGGGTATCCGAATTAGTATACCGAAATTTACATGAAGAAGAAATGTATCGATATTTCATCGATATTACAGAATTACTACTAAAAAAGGAAGATGCTGAAAAATATGCGGCAACCACCTGGACTGCACTTGTATGGCATCAGGATGAACATCCGGAGTATAAGACCTTTATTGAAGGTATTTTGCAATACTGTGCGTATGGTCATGTAACAGGGGATAGACCTAACTTTGAAGATGAAGATACCAAAAGAGAATTTTCCGCTTATGGTAATATTATTGGAGAAGTGTTCATTCAAATGATGAAATTAAATAGTGATTTATATAACATCCTGTCTGAGATGTTTGGTTATTTAATTCGTCATGAAATGGCGAGAGATCTAGACAAAAAATCAGGAGAATTAAAGAAAAAGGGTATTTCCGGACGCAAAAAACAAAAAGAGGAAAAAATCGCGACCACGAAAAAACTGTATGATGATGTGGTAGATTATTGCTCCCATCGCGGGGAATTTAGATCAGACACTTTAAATCAGAAAAACCCAAATGAATATATTCTGATACTGGCCGATCGAATGCGAAGTACCAGGCGTTATATTATTCAAGATATTATGAATAAACATGCGCTTGAAAAGAAAAAATTGCTGGAAAAAGAATTAAGAGAAAGAGAGGCAAGTGCTGAGGAAGTTATTTCGGCGGCACGTCCTTTCTCAAAAGGATTGTTTTTATATTGGGTAGAAAAACGCTATAATTTTAAGTATTTGGCAGTTGAAAAAGTAAGAATAACTTTGCAAATCATTGCAATATCACTAGGGATGGGAGCGATCGGAACCGGTTTTTTAGGATTAAGCCCATTGACCCTATTTGAGGGGATATTTACCGGTCTTTTAATGTTTTTATTTGCTAAAATAATTTGTTCACGTTATTTCTTCAGCTCTTATTTTCCCATGGATGTGACAGCTGAATTAGAGAGCGAAGTAGGTACATTTACTCCTGTTTTTCGAAAATTATCACTCCAACAAATTAATTTATTTTTTTCCAAACAGATCAAAAATCCGGCTAACGCAATGCTGTTGCACTTGCTACCTGAATACGTGAAATATGTTTTTGCAGTTATGCCTGATCGCAATGATATATTATTGTCCAAGGAAGAAATCAATGAATTTATGGAAAGAATGGAGGTTAATTTAACGAAACAGCAACGTGGCAGATAGTTAAACACGATATTCTTCAGCCGGTTGTCTGTGGTCTCCACCTTTCAGTTCTACAAAGTGAGCCATTTCCTTTAATCGCGAATAAATTCTGGAATAGACCCTTTGCTCTAAAGTTTCACGTTTAATGATCTCTTTTGTTCCTTCATCCGTATTTCTTAGCAAAGATGTTTCCCGGTAAGTTGTTGAAGGTTTGTCTGTATAATTTGTTGTGAAAACTGTTGTATTTCTCATATTGTAGCGGCTGGAAATAATAATATCCAAAATACTGATTTCCCAATCCGATTTGCGGCCCTTACCCAACTCATCAATAACTAAAATATCTACGTTGCTGATTTGATCCAAAATTAAAGATTCAGATAAACCTTTATCATAGCCTGATTTAATCTCACTTAATAAGGTAGAGAACTCCTTAAATAAACAGGGAATGTTATGGTTAAGTGTAAAATCCCGGATCATGGAACTGACTAATCTGGTTTTACCAACACCAACACCTCCCATGAACAGCAAGCCTTTCCAAATTCCCTTTTGAAAATTTTTAGGAAGGAACTTCACTTGTTGTAAAGCTTCAATCAGAGAGTTATCATAAGAGGTATTGAAGTTTTCATAGCTTGCATCATAGAACTGACTGGGTATTCCGGCTCTATTAAATAAATTGAGACGGTTATGGATGACTTGGCAATCGCATTTGGTGGCAACTTCTCTACCCAGATCATCTTTTTCCAATACATATCCTAAATCATCACATGATCGACAATTGGTAAAACACTGAGAACATTGAATAGCTTTAGCAAATCTTCCCTGTGGAATAACTTCAATTTTCGTATTGTTGCAACGCTGGCATCTATTTTTACTATTTTGTGACACGTTTTTTCCTTAAAATATTAATGATTTTGATCTGTTACTTCCTCTCAAAAATTCGTTTTTTGTTGTTTTTTCGAGTGTTACTAGTTAGCATAATTTTAAAATCAGTACAATTATACAGTTTATTTATTTGATATTATAGGATTACTTCGAAAAATATATTGTATACAATCTTGTCGAATTAATGAGTAAAATATATGGAAAAAATCATTATAGGGTCCGATCACGGTGGATACGAATTAAAAGAAATATTAAAATCAGAATTATTAAAATTTGATTTTGAAGTAATTGATGCCGGATGTCCATCTAAAGCATCGGTTCATTTTCCAGAAATTGGAGAAAAAGTTGTTCGTGAAATATTATCTGGTTCCTGCAAACGCGGTATCTTAATATGTGGAACAGGGATTGGAATGTCGATTGCGGCTAACCGTTTCAAAGGTATTCGGGCTACATTATGCCATGATCATCTAACTGCTGAATTATCCAGACAACACAATAATTCTAATATTTTAGTACTGGGTGGTCGATTATTAGGTGATGTTTGTGCCATTGATATTATGCAAACCTGGTTGAATACAGAGTTTCAGGGAGGGCGACATCAAATTAGACTAGATATGGTTGACCAATGTAATTTTGAATAAAAACATACTTTTAATTATATAAAACAGGAATCACATTAAAAATTTAAAAATTGGATTTTAAAAATGAAAAATTTACAAAGTTTTGACCAGGAATTGTATTCTGCCATTGAGGATGAACACAAAAGGCAATTGGAAAAACTTGAACTCATTGCATCTGAAAACATTGTTTCAGAACGCGTTCGATCCCTAACCGGATCTATTCTAACCAATAAATATGCCGAAGGTTACCCTGGAAAACGATATTACGGTGGTTGTGAACATGTTGATGTTTCAGAAAATCTGGCCATCAATAGAGCCAGGGAAATATTTGGTGCCGATCATGCAAATGTTCAACCCCATTCCGGTTCCCAGGCAAATATGGCGGTTTATATGGCGGAACTACAACCAGGGGACAATGTGTTGGGTATGGATTTATCACATGGTGGTCATTTAACCCATGGTTCTAAAGTCAATTTTTCAGGGTTTATTTATAACGCTTACCATTATGGTGTTAGCGAACATGATCAGCGAATAGACATGAATCAGGTTCGTGAAATGGCCAAAAAATATCGACCAAAGATGATAACTGTGGGTGCCAGTGCTTATCCAAGATTTATTGATTTTAAAACTTTTAAGGAAA
>JABHWU010000126.1 GCA_018657625.1 Deltaproteobacteria bacterium
GAATAACCCCATAGCCAATGTAGCTCAGGTGGCAGAGCAGCTCACTCGTAATGAGCAGGTCTACGGTTCGAATCCGTACATTGGCTCCAGTAATATCAATGCTCTTGGGGTTTTCCCTCAAGAGCTTTTTTTATGCGTGTGTGAATCTGTGTGAGACTTTTAACAATTTGCTTAGAAATTTCCCTAAATTGAAGCCGGTAGCAACAGTTTCCGCTACCTGGATTTAACTGGATAAATATCAAAATATGTCTCATGCGATTACTCCACTTCCCTCTTTCTTTTTTGTTTTTTCAAATTTCTCATCTAATATGTCCATCGCCGCTTGTTGACTATTTCCGATGGAATGCAAATAGATTTCTGTTGTCTTTCTGTTCTCATGACCAAGGATTCTTTGGATATCCCCTATTGGAACATTCTGATGATCGAGCAATGATGCCCCAAAATGTCTTAAAGGGTGATACCGAAAATATTTGACACCCGCACGATTACAAAGGGTTTTCATTAACTGTTTTCGATCAATATATGGTCCTTCTGTGAATTCACCCAATTTGCGGCTCCAATACCTGTGCCAGAACACCCAAGGCTTGTCATTGTCTCGTTCCGCATATCGTCTTGATAATATGCCATAAAGTTTATTATTCATTGCGATACGTCTTGGTGTAAGACTCCCACCTCTTTTTTTCCGAGTATAAAGGTACAAAAATCGTTCCTTTAAATGGATATCTTCCCAGGCAAGACTGTTTATTTCAGACATCCTGGCCATTGTAAGAGCAATTACCCATAGATAATCCTGTGAACCGGGATCAGCAGAATTTATAACCTTAAGGACATCCTCTATAGGGGGAACATATTTAACCTTTTTTTCAAAAGGGAAAAACGCCAAGCCTACCGTAGGATTATTTGATATCCAGTTCCTTGGATGGGTGCTTCCAAAATTAAACATAGCTCTCAACATTGTTAACTGCATATTTGCGGAAATCGCTGAAACTGATTTCTTTTGTCTATAAATAAAATTTTGGATCATATCTGCGGTAATTTCACTACACAGCATTTTACTCCAAAGTTTGCACCAGCGCTTTGCAGCATAAATATGGTTTGTATAATAACGAACACTGTTATACTCTTGAACATAGTCCAGCCGCCGGTTAACCAGTTCCAAGAATTCCATGTCTGTTGGTGTTTTGACTACTACTGGTGGATTTAATACCTCCTTTCTTTTTTCTGCTTCCGCTTTTTTTGCTTCTCTTTTGGTTTTGAACCAAGTGTCTGTGTGCCTCATCCCCTTCAGGATGAAATCGTACCTCCACCCCTTTCCTTTTTTGAAATATTGACTCATATAGGTCCTCCTTGTTGGGAAAAATTAGAGAACCTCCGAGCTTCCTACCGCCCAATGCCTTCCAGTTTTTGTACACCCAAGATGTACTTTTTCGAAGATATTCAGCGGCCTCCTGAATATTCATTATGTCAGGTTTGGATTTTATGTCAATATCGGTTCTCATGTATCAAATATTAATTCTCGTTTCGTTAATACGTAGTTTTATTAAATAAAATTCATCATATTTTGGTAACATTACAACAAATATGCCAAACATTTTGAAGATAGATAATATACTGAATTTATTGATATATTATGGTATTGACAATTCAAACCAGATGAGATATTTAAATCTTACTATTAAATAAAATATATTAGTTATTAAATATAACATATATTGGAGATGGGAATGATGGGAAAAGAGGCCAAATACAATCGTTTTGAAAAAATCAATATTGTTACTCCGGGGTTAATAAACAAAGTCTTTGAATTTTTAGCTCATTTGGAAGTTTCTGAAGAAAATCCGATTTTAATTTCTGGTCCGACCGGAGTGGGCAAGTCTCTTTTCCTAAACGTATTAATAAATTTTTTACGGATAAAAAAAAAAGAAGTACGAATTATAAATTGTGCCCATTTTGATAGCAATTTAGTCGACTCTCTTTTGTTTGGATACGTGCGCGGCTCATTTACTGGCGCCTTGAGTGATAGAGGGGGGTGGTTAGAAGAATCCAACGGTAGAACTCTCGTTTTGGATGAGATTGGAGAGCTTCCGGAAAACGTCCAGGCTAAACTGCTTACTTTTATGGAAGATGGGGTTTATTATAAGGTTGGAAGCACCAACATTGAAACCGCTGATGTAAGGATAGTAGGTGTTACAAGCAGAAAAGGACAATTGCGGGAAGAATTTTATAATAGATTTTTTGAGTTTGGTGTTCCTCCACTATATAAACGACGGGCTGATATGTTGTTTTATATGGCTGTAATGGCTCCGGATATTTTTGAAATGTTGACACCATTAGATATCCTTATGATGCTGGCTTACAATTGGCCCGGTAATGTCCGGGAATTAAAAAATTTTATATTATCGTTAAGGCGGCGTGATAAAAAAAATGAACTGAAGAAAATGGATACTTATCCGAGGATTGGCTTGATAACATCTGAGTTGTCCGAATATGCCAGTTGGCCTTCTCCTGATCGCTTGATACAGTTGTGTAGTCGTCTTAAAAAAAGCAAAATCGATGATAAGCTATTAGGATCTACATTAAATAGTTTTGGAATCGGTCTTGAAGCCCCACTTCAAAAAAATGAAATATTTAAAGGCTTTAACCTTAAAAAAATTGAGGAAGATCCCCAGTTCCTTGCATGGAGAGAACATTTAGGCATAAAACAAATTGAAGATCAGTACAATCTAAAATTTCTGTTTTATTACCGCCCTTTTTATAATGTATATAATGGCTTTGAATTGTTTTGTTTTTTATTTTTTCAGGATCATTGTGACAATAAAGACCTTTTATGTGTTGATGAACCTGGGATTGTTAATGATTTTATTCTCTCTGAGATTACTGATAAGGATGAAAATTTTGAAAAAATTATTGACGATTTGCGAAATGAGATTTTTGGGTTTTTGGCTGGAATAAATTTGCCTTCTCATATTTCTTTTGCCGAATCATATGAGGATAAAATGCCTTATTTTGTGTCGGAGTTATTGGTGAGTTATCCTGAGAACAGGTTTTTAAATGCTATCGCCGATAAAATTTCTTTGCCCGAAATCGATATAAAATTAAAAACGGACATTTGGTCAATGACTCTACAGGAGTTGGAGGTGTATTATCTGACTGGGTTAATAGAACAGTGTGATGGAAATAAAACCAAGGCTGCTAAAAAAACAGGAATAAAATATTCAACGTTTAACAGCCGTATGAAAAAGTTGAAAGATTTAGATTTGTTGAAATAGAGAAAAAAGACTACTGATAAAGTATTATATTTAAAATATATACTATTAAATATAATACTTTATAATCCTTATTATAATAATCCTTCATTTTATCTTAATTTAAAACGCAAGCATTACATCTAAATTATCTATAATTTAAGTTAGTTATAAAATTTTTGTCATTTTGTGATCCAATCGGCACGTTTGGTGCTCTTATGTGAAATTAAATAATGATAATTTTATATAAGGAGAGCACCAATGGAATATTTCAATTACTCGCAAAAAAGGGCACCACCGTATTCCCATAAAAAATTTCAGAATGGATGAGTAGGATTAAACCGAAAACTATGACCTTCAACTTTTATTGAAATGGGAATGAAAAATGTCACGAATTATAGACGATTTTTTAGAAAGTGCAAGAACGTATAATGGATATGGCTTCTTTGAAGACCAGGGATATCTGGTCATTAAGTATTCAGAGAAAGTCACCAGATCACAGCGTCGGAAATATAGAAAATTTAAAAAACCACCTTTGGCCTTTAATGAATACCTCATGGCTTTGGATACTGGCCAAAAAGGATTGAAAATCCCACAAAACAAAGAATCTAAGGCGGACTTGATCAATAAAAAAAAGACTGCTAAAGGTTTTGCTGACCACATAAGGGAACAGATACTTAAAGATCTTTATCCCGACATGCATGTAATGTTTGGAATCGGAGAAAAATTGGGTAAGGACCTGTATAAAATAGAGAACAAGCTATCTCTTGAGAGGAGACAAGGATACAAGGGTCCGAAGAAAAAAACAAAATAATTTTAAAGTAAAACAATTTTTAGCAAAGGCTTGTCCATGTGGACAGGCCTTTTTTTATGTCAAAAACGGCGTGTTCCCTGGGACATTTGGGACAAATCTTTTCGCTAAAAGTAATTTTAACGCCAGTATTTGCCGGCGCAACATTATAAAAGGTGCAGGCAAATCTGGGAAGGAGTAAGCATGGAAAAAACAAAAGCTGAAGACACTTCGGATTCAGCTGAAGAATCAAAAAATGAAGAAGCGGCAGAATTTAACCACCCCTTACATGGCGTTGGCAACGCTGAGCGATTTGTAAAACAACATGGTGAATACATTAGATTTTGCTCAGAATGGAAGGCCTGGTTGATCTATACCGCTGGACAATGGGAAATGCAGCAAGGCAAAACTCGCCTGTACCAGATGGCCAAAGAAACCATTCAAAATATGCGAGATGAAGCTGAAAGAGAAGACCTATCATATGAGCAAAAACAAGACTTGATTGGATATGCAAACAAATCTTCAAAGAAAAGCAGTATCAATGCAATGCTTGATTTGGCAAGTATGGAACCAATAATACAGGCCAGTGCCAGCCATTTTAATAGTAACCTGTGGCAGCTTAACTGTGTAAATGGGACGTTGAACCTGCAAACAAAGGCATTAGAAGTCCATCAGTCTTCTGATTTCATGACCAAAAAAATTGCAACACCTTATAATAAGGATGCAAAATGCCCGAAATGGGATCGACTGCTTGAAACAATTATGAATGGTGATCAGGAAAAAATTGATTTCTTACAACGGATTTTTGGTTATGCCCTCACCGGAGAAACAGGCGAACAATGCCTTTTTGTTTTTTATGGTTCCGGTGCCAACGGAAAATCCACTATCATTGAAGCTTTTCGAGATTTGCTGGGTGAGTATGCGATGAACATGTCAGCAGAATCGTTGCTACAGTCCAAGGCAATGATCAGAAATGACATCGCAAGGCTAAATGGTGCAAGATTCGTATCTGCGGTTGAGATTGGGATGGACAAGAAGCTCAATGAATCCTTGATTAAACAGTTGACCGGTGGAGATCAAGTAACGGCCAGGTTTCTTTACAGAGAACACTTTGAGTACAAGCCTGAATTCAAGCTGATCATTGCCGCGAATCATAAGCCTGAAATAAAAGGTGTCGATAATGGCATCTGGCGTAGGATATACATCATTCCGTTTGATGTGACCATCCCATCGGAAGAGATTGATAAAGACCTTCCTGCCAAATTAAAACAAGAGTTGCCTGGCATCTTAGCCTGGGCGGTTCAAGGCTGCTACGATTGGCAGGAGCATGGATTAAATCCTCCTGATAGTATCAAGTCGGCAACGGATAGCTACAGGGCTGAGATGGATATTATAGGTGGATTTATTGATGATATCTGTGAGAT
Source organism: Deltaproteobacteria bacterium (assembly GCA_018657625.1). Classification (GTDB taxonomy): domain Bacteria; phylum SAR324; class SAR324; order XYD2-FULL-50-16; family XYD2-FULL-50-16; genus JABHWU01. Next base: position 5,460 of record JABHWU010000126.1, read on the forward strand.
TGATCCAGAAAAAAGGGTTCCGCTTGGTTCGCTTTATGCCAGCTATCAGGAATGGTCGGACCAAGCCTGCCAGGATGCTCTTGGCAAAAAAGAATTCGGCAATCTTATGCGCCAGAAAGGATACTCACAAATAAAAAGCGGCAGTACCAGATACTGGACGGGCATTTCAATAAAAGAGGAATAAAAAGTCTGAAATCTTACGATAACCCCGAACAACAATTTTATGACAACTGAGCTGCCTTTTGATGGCTTTTGTATTTTAAGGAGGTGATGAAACACATGGATGTTTAAAAATAAAAATCAAAAACTTGTTAGTTACCAATCGCAAAGGTCTGTTCCCATCGGGGGGACAGGCCTTTGTTAGTTTTAACTCAGTCAAAATAGGAGAAAAATATGGGTGTAAAAAAGATTAAAGAAGAAAAAAAGAGAATATCACTGTTTGATATCATTAACGATGAAACCCTTCATGCACGTGCAGAAACCAATGATGAAGTAGTAATGGCATTAACAGAGGTTGTTACAAAAGGTGACGAACTCCCCCCTGTCGTTGTTTTCTATGATGGAGAGCATTACCGGCTCGCTGATGGTTTTTACCGATATGAAGCTCATATCCTTGGAGGTAGAGGTACAATACCAGCTATTATATTTTCAGGTGGCAGGAAAGAAGCCCTTTTCCATGCTTTAAAATCCAATGTAAACCATGGCCTTCGGCGTACCAACGCTGATAAAGAAAAAGCTGTAACTATTGCACTCACAGACCCTGATATCCAGGGGATGAGTGACAATCAAATTGCAAAAATTTGTAAGGTCTCTCAGCCTTATGTCAGCAAGATCAGGGGGGTACTCACTTATAACGGTTATAAGTTTAAGCCCACCAGGGTATGTTCTGATGGTAGAATAATTAATGTTTCAAGTATTGGACAAAAGAAAAAGACTGTCACTGATCCTATTGAGCCAGAACCACCTGTAGTTGAGGATAATAATGATGAAGTGGTTGGGCCTGCTGATCAAGAAGGCCAGGAAAATGGGGGAAATTTGGAACCTGGGTCTGAAGATAATGTTGATAAGGACTCTACAGATGGTGACTCTGGCGATGAGGATATTGTAGAAGATGATTCTGAAACTGGTGGATCGGAAGATGATAATGAAGACAATCTTGATACTGATGATACAACTGATCCTGAAATCACAGGAGACGATTCTGAAACAAACCTTGAGCTTGAAGCTGACGATCAGGAAGAATCCGGAGCCGGTGAAAATGATACTGATCTGGATGATGAAACTGATGAGGATACTGACTCTGAAATCAAGACTGAAACTGGTGAAGAGGTTACTGTAGCAAATGATTTTGGCAATGATGATCTTGAGGTGATCAATGATCCTGAAATCCTGAAATCTATGATTGGCCAACTCAGATGCGATAATAAAGAACAAGATTACAAAATTGTGGATCTGGAAGAATATGTGGTTGATTTGGAAAAAGAAGTTGAAAAACTGGAAAAGGACGTTGAATATCTGGAAAAACAATTACAGGCTCGGGCAAAAATGGAATCTGATGCTTCGGCAGCCCTTGCTATTAATGAAATGGATAAAGACTACTCTTCAGTTGAAGCATAAATCGATAGCGGTGGGGTAGTCTGGATGGCTGCCTCATCCCTTATTAATAAAAGGAAAAAAAAATGGATTTACCAAACAATAAAAACCCTATACCGGCAACTCAGAATCTTCCTGCCGCAAATGGTCTTAAAGGTTCTTTAACACAGCAAATTAAGGCATCGGGTGATCTGACAAAGATATTTTTCCAGCCGCCTTATAGCCAAGGCAATGGAATTGTCCAACCGCTTTTATGTTATGTTGCCGATCATCTTCGTAAGAATGGTATCAGTCCAGAAATTCTTCCGGCTCCTTTGATAATGTTTCTGGCTTTACACTCGGTTCCATTGGAGCATCCAATTCCAATAATTTTGCAATCGGATGATCTCCAGGCTGTCCAGCATTTACTGAACATTTGCAAACAGATAGCCCCAAAGGGATCATTTATAGAAGTCCAGGAGCTGTCTTGGGAACAGTTATATGAGAACCAGGATAAATTCCGGGGTAAAGTGATTATTTGCATTTCGCCAAAAGGCTGTAAAAAAGCTCTTCCTGATGTTCAGAATCTCATTTTTTATGGAAAATCATCTCGGCAGGTGACTCAGAAAAGCACTATGGGCAAAGGTTTTAAACAGTATCATATCAAATATCCGGTTGGATTTATTGGTGTCGAGACTACTGATGAGAAGAACGTCATAGATCATCCCGCAATTCTTAAGATACCTCTATCGTCCAATGAAGGCCCGGGAAGTTATACTGTGATTGGCTATGATAATTTTGAACAGCCCAGTGAGGAATATTCCAGGGAGATTCATAGAATTAAAACAATTTTTGGAAGGCTAAAGCCCTGTAAAGTGCAGGTGCCTTTTATAAATCAAATCAGCATAGACTTTATGCGGCAGAAGCCAACTGATTTTATAATAAAATTTAACATGGTCCAGAAAATATTGTCACTACTGTCAATAACAAACAACCCGCCATTAATTACGCAGGATGAAGTTATTTACGGTTTTATGGGGATAAATTCTTCAAGGAATCGCTCCATTGCAGAAACAAATAACATCACAGCAACAAAGGTTGAATATGCCCAAATGGCCCAGTTGTTAAAAGGCGTCATACCAATACGGGATGAGCATTACACTCGTATTCAAATCAATATTTTTGAGGCTGTTAAAATGATAAATTTAGGCAAACTTGATGGTTCATTTGCTGATCAAAGCGATAAAATACAGGTGCTTGCTACTTTATATAAGGGTAGCACGTATTGGGCAAAACCAGTGGAAATTTTTGAAAAAGCTAATACCAAAGGAGGCAAGCTCATATCAATGCAAGCCATTGACAGAGAACTCAATAAGCTCCATAGGCTTGGTATCATTGCCAAGAGAAAGTTCCCCAAAACATCTGATTTTGGATATTACATCAATGATACCAGTATTGGGAAGCATATCACGTTTCAGAAATCTTCTGAGATCAATGACTCCAAGTTTCATATGGAGCCGGTAAAAGTCGTGAATCAGCTAAGCGGAAAAATTCAAATCATTTAAAAAAAGGAGGTAAAAATTACAATTTAGTTTAGGCAGTTGGCTGCATTTTTTGTGGCTTTTTTATTTTAAAGGGGTTTCCTCAATTGTGAGGAAGCCCTTTTTTATTTTAAACACTTAATTTTAAAGGAGATTTTATATGTTGAAAGCATCATCAAATCAAAAACCAAGTAATTGCGGCGGAACGCAGGAGTGGTCAGTAAAAACGGTAAACTGCACCACCGGCTGTTCACATGATTGCCGGTATTGTTATGCAAAAGGCATGGCAGTAAGGTTTAAGCAGGTAACACCAGAGCAGTGGTCACTGGAACGTATTCGACAAAAAGATGTTGATAAAACTTATAAAAAATTCGATGGGCAGGTCATGTTCCCGTCGAGCCATGACATCACGCCCAACAATATTAATTCATGTAAAAAAGTATTAGAGAAGCTATTGATCAGCGGCAATCAGGTTCTGGTGGTCAGCAAACCACATCTTGATTGCATTCAAACAATCTGCGATGGATTTCAAAAGTACGCTGATCAGATCCTTTTTCGCTTTACTATCGGGGCATGCGATGACCAAATTCTGTCTTATTGGGAGCCAGGAGCTCCCAGCTATGAAGAAAGAAAGGCTTGTCTGAAATATGCTTATCATGATGCTTTCAAGACTTCAGTCAGCGTGGAACCAATGCTTGATTCTGCAAACATTGATACCCTTATCAAGGAGTTATCGCCGTATGTGACCCATTCCATATGGATCGGCACCTTAAATCATTCAAGCCGGTTCGGGAAAGGCGCCAATGCGGTGTTGAAGCAGGAGATTAAAAATATTGAGTTTGGTCAGACTGATGTTGCCATAAAGGCAATTTTTGAGCGCCACAAGGCAAACCCATTGATTCGATGGAAAAAGGAAATTAAAAAAGTGGTTGGTATTCCAATACCGAGAAAGAACGGGCTGGATATTTAATCCGCTGATCAAGGATTAACTTAAAATGGGCAACATCCACTTCTGGAGGTATGTCCATTTTCTATTTTAACCTTCCAGCTCTATTTAATGGCAGATAGGGGGCGGATTAGAAATGGTTAGGCAAATAGCTGCACCCTGTGCGGTTTTTTGTTTTTGAGATGGGCCTTCTCCGGTGTGGATAGGTCACATTAATGGGGAAAAACAAGGCTGTCTGCTGGAAGGCAAAACCTGGAACCAGACATCTGATATTACTGCTCAGTCTGAGTCACTGGCAATAACTGTTTAACTCAAAAATTTTTATTAATTTAATGGCGTTGGGGATGTGCGAATTCATGACGCCATTTTTATTTAAAAAAGGAATAATTACTATGAAAAAGCTCTATACTATTGGCTATACACAAAAATCGGCTGAAGAATTCTTTAGCCTACTTGATGTAAACGGGATACAAATGATTCTCGATATACGTCTTTACAACAACTCACAACTTGCAGGTTTTACCAAACAAGACAGTCTACAATATTTTCTGGAAGAACTTCTTGGCGTTGCTTACAGGTGTTCCTCGTTAATGGCGCCCTCAAAAGAGCTTTTTAATGACAATAGAAAGAACGGCCTTTCGTGGAAAGATTATGAATTCCGATTTAATCAGATTATTAGGAATCGGGCAATCCAACACATGATTGAAGAGTATCAAATAGACCATACTTGCCTTCTTTGCTGTGAGCCTGAAGCAACAAATTGTCACAGGCGCTTGGTGGCTGAATATCTTCAGCGTCATTTTGATGGTATTGAAATAATTCATATATAACGACTGATTAAATCATGGCTGCATAATGTGCGGTCTTTTTTATTTTAAGGGGTTTCTTCTCCATTTTGAGAAGGCCCCTTTTTATTTTCAAGTATTATAAGGAGAAAATTTATGCAAAAAAGTAAAATTAGAAAAAAACCTGTCAAGTACCCCTTTCTCATCCATGGAGACGCCCTTCAGCAGAGCACATCATTTCCAAGCCATACACATGGTTTAAATGATATTGGCCAGCCCGAGTTAATGATCGACCCCCTGGCATTTGGTCCTCAGGGGAATGCTGGTTGGATCGATGCGGCTTATGACTACTTCAAGAAGTCTAAGGGGAAAAAGATTATTAAGCGTATTCTTAAAGGAAAGACGTTTGAGATATCCGCCAACAAGCTCGATAAAAAATGGAAAGGGGCACCAAACTATAAAATCTGTTTTCGTCTGGTTCCAAATACTTTTGAAGGGGTAAAGCTGGCTTATGAGCCAGAATGTACAGAAGTACGCCCAGATCTTGTTGTGGTTCAAATTTATGTTAAAGGCGATGATTTTGCCTTGACTGATGCGTATTACAAAGGTGGAGTAACCTGGTAAAAACAATTTCTGGAAGGCTGCTGAGATTAAACCCTTGGCAGCCTTATTAATTTATAAAGAAGGAAAAGTAAAATGAAAAATTTAAATAAAGATATTAAAAAATATTTTGAAGAAATGGGATATGAAGTTACAAGAGAAGAAAATGGCAAATCATCTTATAAATTTGGCTCAGTGTATAAGATAGACGACATTATCACAACTACTGATATTGTCTGCCCACACAAAGCATCATTTATATTGATTAGGTTCTGCTGTAAATATGAGTTTAAAAATAATGATCACAACAAAATATATGAGTTGGTCAATATAATTAATGCAAATCTTATGAATATCGGTACGATGACTATTGATGCGCTAGACGAAAATGAAATATGTTTTATTACTTCGTTATATCTACCAACAGGGCAACTTGATAAATTTCAATTTGAGCAAACCCTTAAACTTTTAACATCACAAGCCCTTCCAATCTATGATTTGATCAAACAGGTTGATATTTATAGAGTTGAACCTAAACAAGCTATAAAAGATATAATGAAGCAAAACAATGCTGGAATTCATTGCGAGCAGTATGAAATTGTTCCACAGCAAAAAAATAATCATAAAACAAAAACTCAAGTTAGTAGTTTTAATTTTTCTAAAAGCTTCAACAATGAGAACGAAATTATCTTGACTGATATGCAGGTGTGTTTTCAAAATGAAAATTTGCCTATATTGGGTGAGATGGAAAGACAAGCTGTCGGGAAAAGGCCATACGATTTAAGTTTTAAATCATGGTGTATGGTTTCATCTAATGCTTTATCAATTATTTGTTTTTATATTCCAGAGTATAAAATTGCTGTAATTGAACTGGGTGGATTTCAAAATATGAAACAAACTGCTGATATTGATTTTTTCTTTCACACTACTAACAAGATGCAATTTAAAAATAGATGGGTTTATTACCCGGAGACAAACAAGGTATTTCTAAGAGGTGTGCATATCTTGCCGTCTTATGGTGTGGATAAAAAACAATTTCAAATGCTAATTAAAAATACGATTAAAGCAAGTGAAATATTTTATCCCTTCATTCAAGAATTAACTCAAACTGACAAAGAGCCTTATGAGGTCTTGGAAGAATTTGGTACCCAGAATAAAAAAGTAATTGATAATTTTAATTATAAGTAATTCCGAATGATTGATTAAATTATAGTGTTTTTTTAACAACAAATAGAGGGGGGTTGTGTATTCTAATATGCAGCCCCCTTTCTGTTTCAATTTTAAAAAAAGGATTAAAAATCATGAAATCAAAGAAGAAAAATAATAATCGTTATAAAAACAATCAAGATAAAGTACTCAAAATTAATTATCCAAGAACATTTTTCAGATCCATAGGTATTAAACCGCATGTTAATGCAAATGAAGAAGTAGGCCAACATCATTTTGAAAAAGCTATATTACAGAAATTTGGTAAAGGAACATTAACATTGTTTCAAGATGCATTAGATGCACCTGATTCGGGAAAAATATTTGATTTATGCCATACAAAATTGGATTTTGTAAAAATTTGGTATGGTGTAGATTTTTATAGAACTTGTCTTATCGCAAACATACTCCAAAAAATTGATATTATAAATAATAAGAGTATTTTGGATATAGGCGGAGGACCTGGTCAGCTTGCTTTTTTTATGTCCCGGTTA
>JABHWU010000130.1 GCA_018657625.1 Deltaproteobacteria bacterium
AACATTATGGTGATTCAGATTTAAATTCAATTGATTAAATTTTAACAGAATTCTCAAATAGACTGGAGTATCGTATGAGTTCTACATTTAGTTTATTATCAGCCTTTAAAGGACTACAAAAAAAATGGATACTGTTTCCAATAATCTGGCTAATGTCAATACTCTTGGATTTAAGCAGGACACAGTAATATTCAAAGAATACTACGATAAATTAGTAGGTCAAGATCTGGAATCAGAAGAAGTAAACCAAATGTTCCTAAAGAAAATATTACAAGTCCAGGAATAGCATTTTTTATTTCAAATGAACGACCCCGCCGCAAGCAGTGGGGTCGTTCATTTGTTAATATCTTGAAAAAACATATAAACAAAGTGAATGCTGATATTAAAGGTATCGAATACACAAATATTAATGTTGCAATCAAAGGGATTATAAATATTCCACTATAGAAAAATGTGCGACGGAAATAGGGCCGTACAAGTAGTCAAATTAACCATAAACAAAAAGGGATTAAAATGAATCAAATGATACCGGGATTTATAATGGGCTTTCGAGAGGGGCTGGAGGCTCTTCTCCTTATTGCCATCATGATTAAATATGTATCTAGCACTGATCATCCACATTTAAGATACAAAGTGGTTCAAGGTGCCGTTGCCGGTTTAATTGTTTCAATAATATTAGGCATGGGTTTGAACACAATTTCTGCTGGTTTAGACGCGGTATCAGCAATGACAAAAGTTTGGAAAAGTGCTGCTAGTTTGATCGCACTTACACTAGTCACTATGTTTATTTTTCGGATGATCCATCATGGAAGCGATAGGGAAAAACACATAGCAAGTAAAGTGAAGAAAAAATTCTCTGCATCTGTTTTATTTTTAATCTCGTTGTTTATTATTGCCCGTGAAGGAACGGAGATCTCTATCTTCTCATTTGCAGGAAAATCTACATTTAGTATTGTCCTGTTGGGAATCTTAGTCTCTGCCTTTATAACGGTTTTAATATTTCATTCACTTGTTAAAATAGACATTAACCTTCTTTTTAAAATCACACTTGGATACCTCATTCTTCAAGCAGGATTTCTTCTTGGTTACGCACTTCACGAAGGTTCTTCTGCCCTGAGGGGTTATGAAATTATTTCGGGAGAGAACCTGATATTTTCAAATGCATTTGATGTTTCAAAAACGACATTTAGCCATAAAAATGGTTTTATTGGGATATTTCTCCATGCGATCTTCGGCTGGTACTCAAAACCAGATTGGCTACAGTTCATTACCCAGTATTTATTTACAATAATGGTTTTCTCCTTTTGGTACCTTGAAAAATCAAGATGTCGTTATAGATAAAACATATGTCCCATCTCCGACTCTGCTGTAAAAAATATAATTTAATGGATGGTGACAGACAAGTACGAACATCACATGACGAAACATACTTAATAATTCCCGGACACCCCTGTGAATCGAATTTACATTGGGAAAGTTCGGTAGAAAAATTGAGAGAAACTGACTATGAACTGTCCTTGCATTGTTGCATTTTTTATCCAAGGAGTTGAAATTTGATATTAAGTTTTACCATATTGTTAATACTGATCGTTCTTTCTGGTTTTTTTTCAGGGATAGAAACAGCGTTCATATCACTTAGCGAAATTGATCTAATTGAAATTGAAAAGTCAAATAGAAAGAATAGACGGATTCTGTTGCATCTATTAGATAACAAGGAGAAATTACTCAGTACCATCTTAACTTGTAATAATATCGTAAACATCTCTGCCAGCGCCCTAAATACGATCCTGGCGCCTATGTATGCTCCAATTCTAGGAATTTCTGAAGGTCTAAGTATTATTCTCTCGGCCGGAGTTCTAACGATTGTAATTCTCCTATTTAGCGAAATCACTCCCAAATCAATCGCTTTGTATCATAATGTTGAACTAAGCCTAGTTTTTGCCCCGGTAATTTCTGTTATCAGTGTACTCTTTTCACCAATAACCTACTTCTTTGATAAATTTAGTAAAATACTTAATCAAATTTTTACTACAAAAAATAGCAAAAAACATAATCTATCAGAGAAAACCATCATCAATGTCGTATCCAGAGGAGAAGAGCTGGGTGTAATCAATGAAAATGAAAAAAATCTAATTCAAAATGTGTTTCTTTTCGATGAAAGAGAAGTTTATCCAATTATGACGCCAAGAACATCAGTATTTGCCTTAATGGATTCTATGAGGTTGTCGGAAGTCAAAAATGAACTACTGGAAAAACAATATTCCAGAGTCCCAATATATAATGATACCATTGATAATATAACAGGTATCATTAACCTAAAAACTGTGTACTCTCACATTCTAAATCATAAACAGGACTCACGTTTAATAGATTTGGCACAAGATCCAATTTTCATATACGAGACTCTAAAAATATCTGCATTGCTGGAACAGTTTAGATTAAAGCATAATCACATGGCTATTGTCATGGATGAGTTCGGTGGCATGGCAGGATTGGTAACCTTGGAAGATGTATTAGAAGAATTAGTGGGAGAAATTTATGATGAAAAGGATGAAATTGATATATCCATCCGCCAAATTGAACCGGAAAAATGGCTCATTAATGGAAATATTGATATCATCACTATCAATAAAAAAATTAAAGGAGAAATCCCTCCTGAAGGAGGGTTTGAAGTCCTACAAGGCCTGATTATGTCAAATTTGGAACGAATACCTTTAATAGGTGATTCTCTATTCATTGATCCACACCGATATGAAGTAGTAAGTATGAAGAAAAATGAGGTGACTTCTGTGATAATTGAATATCAGCCTCATAAATCAAATAAGTGAGAGGCTATGCTTCGAAATGCTGAATTTATAATTGTTGCATATTTGAAAGTATCGGCTGTTTAAGTAATATATACTGCATTTATTCCTATTAAATTAAACAGTGGGGCCAAAAGACTTAAACAACTTTCAGAAAAAAATAAGGATGAATAAAAAAAAGAAAATGGTCATCGGTGGTCTAATCATTGTTTTGACTATCATAACTTTGTTCGCAACTATCAGTTCTGAAAATATCACTTACTATTACAGCCCTGGTGAAGTTGTGCAATCCCCGGAAAACTTTAAGACTCGAAAAATCAGAGTCATGGGGTTAGTACAATCAGGGTCTGTCCAATGGAAACCGGAAGCCACAGAGTTGAGTTTCAGGATTTCTGATGATGACCGTAGTTTTCTGAATATCTCTTATGTTGGCGCCAAACCAGATATGTTTCGTGAGAAACAGGGGATCATTGTTGAAGGGATAATGGTTTCTGATACGGACTTTGTTGCTAATACACTCCTAATTAAACATAATGAAGAGTATAAGATTAATGACCACAAAAAAGATAAAAAGGATTATTACTATACTACCGTTGAATAATATTAAAATATAGGCGCTCTTTAATTACTGAATATGGCTCTGTTGCAAAACATATCATATGTGGTATAAAATGATATAAATGCAACTAATCAAGAGGAGGAGCGATGAATGATTTCTAATGGAAACATTTCCAATGTGATATTATTTTAGGATGTGTACGTTGGTACTGTAAATATGGAATCAGCTATCGTGACTTAGAAGAGATGATGCTAGAGCGAGGTGTCGAAGTGGATCATACCACCCTGTATCGTTGGGTTCAGCAATACGCACCTGAGATAGAGAAACGCTTGCGTTGGTATTATAAGCCACGCTAGGGTGAAAGTTGGAAGGTTGATAGAACCGACTCTGTTGCAAAACATATCATATATGGCTATTTTTGCAACAGAGTCCTTATTTGACTATTTGAATTTCTTTACCTCTTGAAGTAAAAGAAATACCTTGCTGAGACATGGTACCAATCATTATTGATTCGACAATTGGTGGATTTACTTTGCGATTTGACTTCCATTTAACTATGAAATTGGCACCAGAACCCCCACTTGAATCATTTTCAGGTATAACGTATCTAATCGATTCAAGTGGTTTTATGATTACACTTTTCCTGACCATTTTTTTTAATAGATGACCTTGAGACTCAAAGTAATCGACTTGAGTAATTTCAATATTATTTTGCTCATTGATATTTCTGATACTGAGAGTAATTGTTAAAAGAAAAGGTCTTTCTTTGTTACCAATGTAGATATGGGAATATGCTGGAACATACAACATTTGACCCACAGATAAAAGTTCATTTTCCGAAGCAACTATGACCATTTTTGCTGCGAAAATCAAGAAGAGGGTTATTGATATTCTTATTATTATTTTTTGACTCATTATAATTTCCTTTAGATGTAGAACCCCGCATCAATTACCGTTGCAAGGAATTACAGCATTAGTTGAATTTGAATCTTCCCAGTTGCTATTGCGGTCAACCGTCTCTCCTGGGCTTGAATTCAAGTTATTTGACAATCATATAGCAAGGTAAACAATCGAAAAGGTGTTGGTATGACCTATAACAGTATTTTTAATCATTAATTTTTTCATCTATATAAACAGAATAGAATGTATAAAGAGCAATAATTGCTCCACAAAGAACAAGTGAAACATAGTACATTGGCAAGTTATTCGAACATTTGAAACAAGTGTTACCAATAATAAGTTCCAAAATGGTCTCTGCGGTTGCAATAATGAATGTAACTACCCATCCTATATAAAATACCGATTTTCTCCACCACCATGTTCTGACTTGTGCCAGTATCATTTCAATATAACTGATTAAAATAATGTAACAGATATATATACCACCAATATCAAGGCAAGGATCTCCATGTCCAATGAAGGTAACATGAGAAGCCCTGATTGCCAAAAACAACCCAAAAGCTAATAGAACCCATAGAAAGACTTGTACAGTATAGATTAAAAGCACTAAAATCTCACGATTACAATTTTATATTAGTGTTGCAAATTTCAAAATATTTCACTATTTCTTCTGTCTTTATATTTTATATATTGGCAGTGAAATGGATGGCAAAACTCTTTTTTTTGCATTGATATTACCACCTGACAGGGACAAGTTATCACAATCAGTCTTTATGACACACTTATATCAATTTGATACCTCGAATTTACAATATACCGCATAATGGTCTGATGCACGTTTGGCATTAACATCTTTTAGAATGATATTACCAGAATTCATTACATATTGAAACTTGGCTGATTCATTTAGCAGGTTTTGGGAAATGAATATATGATCAAGCCATGCTTTATGGAGACCAAAATTCTGAACGATCAAATCAGGGTATTCAGTTGTCCACAGGTCTTTATTTCTATTTTTTTTACTTAAATGCCAAATCGTATTATGGAGTATTTTGTCCGGTTCAAAGACTGACCCCATCACAGTTTCGATGGAGCTTGCTCCTAACATTTTTTCATAAGAGTCCATTCCTGGTTCGTCATTAAAGTCTCCCATTACAATCAAAGGCAAATCTGGTTTTTCGTCCATTAATTGATTTACTCTACTTCTAATTTTTTTTGATTGTGCCAATATTTTTTTCCGATTGGCCAGTGCTAAATATTGATGATTGATTATATCATTGATTGAAAATACACCTTTGGATTTAGTTGCCACCAGGATGACCAAAAAATTGATATTGCTGCCTTTGATTCGGAAAATGACCTCCATCGGTTTTCTTTCAAAATTACACACTTCCTTGATCCCATCGTTATCAATATCTTCTATCCATTCATCATAATAATTGATATCATCATCTATTGATACTATTTCAAATGGTTCTCGATAGTAGACTACTAAATCCTGTTTACCTCTTTTATGGGAGCTTTTTCCCACCATGTAATCTAGATCTGCTAGCCCAGTATTATCAATAAAATACTGATGATCTTTTACTTTGTTCGAGGCCTCGACAATTCCAAGAATATGAGGTTGTTGATTGATAATTATTTTTTCCAAGCTTTTCACTTTTTCTATTTTATCCAAAGCAAATTGATTATTGTGAAATAGACTTACCATATTTTCAATATTGTATGACATTACTATAATTTCACTCATTTTACACTCCAGTATCGTGTAGTTGTTTCAAATGTGAAAGATTTATATAAAAGATGTGTTAATATACCGACCTTATTTATTTACAATCAAAACATAACCGATTTCAGGAATGTTTCTCTTTGCCCTTTATTTCCCATCACAGCGACCAGATCACCTTCGGCGAAAGTGTAATTAGGCCCCGGGTTGGGTCGGAAGATATCATTTCGGAGTACACCGACAATGGATGTTCCTGTTTTTCTCCTGATATCTAAATCCATTAGGGATTTTGTGATAAAGGGACTGTTTTCTTCAATTTTTGCCCAGGTAATTTCAATGAGATTTTGTGCGTTTTTAAGTTGGGTAAGTGTATTACTATTGCTTTGAGAGGTCTGAGCTGATGTTTGAAGTTTTTGCCTGGTAGAATCGATATAGTTCTGAATAATGACAGCCGGAATATTTAGATGTAATAGAGCTTGGCGCGCAATTTCCAAACCAGCTTCAAGTTCCGGTAGAACTACCTCAAAAGCCCCTTTTTCATAAAGACAATTCATCTGATCAGTTCCCTCTGCCCTGGCTACAATGTGCATCTCACTATTAATCAACTTGGATTTAGCTACAACAGTTTGAGAGACGATAACATTGGGTATGGTTAACAGCATCAGGTTTGCTTGCTCAATTTTAGCAACTTCAAGCACCACTTCATGGCAAACATCTCCAAAAATTACAGGATAACCAGAGGCTTTACATTGTTCAAACAGATGGAAATTTAATTCAATAATAACAAATTCTACCTTTAACAACTCCAGGATATGAGCAACATGCTGGCCAACTCTCCCGCCGCCGGCAATAATAACATGGTTATTGAGTTTTTCCTTCCGTACATCAGAGGCTTGCATGGGCTCTTCCTTAAAAAAACGTTTGATAATCGAGTAAAGGGGATCTGTCAGCTTTGAGACAATGGGAGTCAGCAACATACTAATAATTGCTGTTGCCAGAACATATGAATAGATCTCTGTATCAATGGATTGGGTAGTTAAACCAACCCTTGCCAGGACAAATGAAAATTCCCCGATCTGAAAAAGTCCCAAGCCAACCGCGAGCGGCACCACTCTGCTATACCCAAAACCTTTTGCTATTAGGCCAAAAAACAACCCTTTAAAAACGCTAACCAGAAGAACAATCAATAGTATATTCCGCCAGTTTTCAATCACGAAATGTGGATCGAGCAGCATGCCAACCGAGGTAAAGAATAAGAGGCCGAAAATATCTCGTATTGACATGATATCGGTAAGGGCCTTATGACTATACTCGGATTCGCTGATAACCATTCCGGCGACAAAGGCCCCCAGTGCGAAGGATAGTCCGACGACATGGGTGACATATCCAATACCCAATGCAATAGCTGTAATCGTCAGTAGAAAAAGTTCCCTGGAATCCCACCCTGCTATAATGGAGATAAGTTTCGGAATCAACTTGGTACCTAAAAAAAACATAGAAATGAGAAATACGACCGATTTTAGTCCGGCAAGTCCGAGCAATGGTAACCCTGCTTTTGGATCATTCAACTGCGGCAAAATAATCATTGCAGGTACTACAATTATATCCTGAATGATCAACATGCCAATCATCACCTTGCTGGAGAGTGTTCCAATCCATCCCTGGTTCATTAACGTTTTCAGTGTTACCATGGTACTGGAAAAAGAAATCAAGGCACCAAACCAAAGTGACGGAATGAATTCCCAGTCCATCCAACGGCCAATTGAAAATCCCAAAACGATTGTCAGCATAATTTGGATCGGAGTTCCGATAAGAGCGACTTTCCAAACCGGTTTTAATTCGCTGAAGGAAAACTCTAATCCCAATGCAAATAACAATAATGCCACTCCAATTTCTGCCAACATTTCAATTTCATGCACTCCAGAGACCGTAACGCCACTTGAATAAGGTCCAATGACAATACCGACAATAATGTACCCTAAAACCAGTGGTTGTTTGAGTTTCTGGGCGATCAAGGCCCCTACCAAAGCTGCCACAACTATGATGACGATATCTCCAGCTATTCCCATGAAAAACTCTCAATTTAGAGGTGTTAAATGATTATTGTAATCTGATCCGGTTTAATTAATCTGATGTGTGTTGGGCATTTCGTCCAACCCAGAGATGCAAACGTTTATGTCCTTTAGAATTCCATCTTTGATATCATATACCCAATCGTGCACGGTGAGTTTTTGCCCTGATTCTGACGCATTTTGAACAGTTGTCGTGTGGTAAATATTAGACACTTGTTCTCTCACGTTAAGCTCGCATATTAGATCAATCTTTTCTTGTTTATTTACAAGAGTATCGATCTTAACTTGATGAATACGATAAACATCTTTGATATGTTGAAGCCAATTTCCTATCAGTCCGCAATCTTTATTATCGAAAGCAGTTTGTATCCCAGCGCAACCATAATGTCCGCAAACAATAATATGCTTTACTTTTAAAACCTCAGCAGCATATTGAATCACAGACAAGCAATTTATATCGGTATGGACAAAAAGATTGCCAATATTGCGATGGACAAAAATTTCGCATGGCATCATGTCAACAATTTCAGTCGCAGGAGCCTTGCTATCTGAACAACCGATCCACAAGTATTCAGGTGCTTGTTGTTTGGAAAGATTCTAAAAAAATCGGGATTCGATCTTTTAACTCTTTTTGCCCAATCTTCGTTTTTATCAAATAAATGCTTTATAACACGTATAATTATACCTTGGAAAACTTAGTATTATTTTCATCAGAATTGATGGAAATCCGTGTTTGGAACAATCACAATTTAAGTTGACTCCATTCAAACAAAGTAATTTTTTTATCCTCTGTTTTTATATGATGCTGCAGCCATTCCATTAATTCTATCATCATATCTCGATTCAAAAAAAGTTTTCTTTTTTGGATTTTTTCTTTGTAAATCGTAATTTTTTTTAAAAAGCGTGAATGAAAAACTTTATGGAACAAAATATCCGGATAGCAAATTTTTTCCATATATCTTTCCTCATATAAAAAATGCTCTTTGGTAAAGTCCAACATCGATTGCAGTATATCTTTATTCAAATGACCAGAATGTTTGTTTTGCATAAATGCACTATGCAAATCGCTGACTAAAGAAATTAATTTCTCATGCTGCTTGTCAATCTCATAGATATTGATACTAAGCGATTCATCCCATATTATTGTCATGAATAGTACCTTTTATTAAATCTTTGCGATAGAAATTGATTTTTCGTCCAATCCACCTTTTGCATGCATTGCTTTTTGTACTGCTTCGTAAGATCTGTTAACGGTAATCATCTCTACTGTTTCTAGAACTGAATCTACATTTGAACTTTCAATGGATCCTTGTTGGACAACAAAATTATCATTATCAATTGGTTTTTGAGTATTACTCCCCGGTACCCAATAAGAATTTCCAAGTTTAGTCAATCTGAATGGTTGCTCAAAAATTACGACCTTAAATTGGTCAATTTCCGCATTGTCAACCAATATTCTGCCGTCACTTTCTACTATAAAATCTTGTCCTGTAATTTTTATTGCTCCAGTCTTACCAAGTACCCGATCACCAATCGTGGTTGTTAAGTATCCTTGTCCATCTCGTAAAAACTGGCCATTACGGGTGTACCGAAGACCTTGGGAACTATCAACAACAAAGAAACCATCTGTTTGAAGTGCCAAATCGTTGGGGTTGTTTGTCGCTTTGAAATCACCTTTGTGCATCATTGGAGATATATGATCTACAATTGCAAATGAACTACTTCCACGGCTGTAAGGTGTTTGAAACTCACTTTGTACAATGTGTTCTTCAGCTGATTCCAGATCTTGTCCTACTAACTTATTGTAGTATTCTTTGAATACTACTGTGTCCCTCTTAAATCCAGGTGTATTAACATTGGCCAGATTATTGGAAACAGCATCCATTTTCTTTTGAAGTCCTTTGAAGGCTGACAATAAACTAAATGTAGAACTCATAAGGTACTCCAGTCTATTTGAGAATTCTGTGAATATTTAATCAATGAATTCAAATCTAAATTATTAGATGATAGATAATAACAGAATAACTAGTAATCGGTTTGGTCTACGAAACAATCCTGGATCAGGTTATAATTATTAACGGGCATTTCTTCAATTTTATACTCTTTAGAATCCAGTATTGTGATTTCACCTCCCTTTCTGAGATACTCTTTAATAGCTCGGTCAATAAACTCCCGACTGAAAGTATTTGAACAAATTAATTTTTTCCTCCTAATTTTACTTTTTTTAATAGGTTTTAATCTCATTTTTATTCCTTTAAATATCACATAAAATCCGAGATATTGAATTTAAGAAATTATTTCAATTTTCTAATTTCCCTATTGTGATTGGCTTTCACCACTCTTTTGAAGAGCATATTTCAATGCAACAGGACCTATAAATTGATTGACAGTAATTGCAGCAATCAAAATACTTTGGATAGGGACACCTATTTCTGGAAATCTCCTGGCAATTTCAGTTAGTAAACCCAGGCTGACCCCCGCCTGGGTAATAAAACCCAACCAATAACGATTATAAATTTCAGGCTTATCTCCAGCCAATTTCCCGCTTAAAAATGAAGCAAAATACAACATTAAAAAGCGAACTAAAACAATTGCTAGACCTATCATCCAACTGTTTTTCATGACTTCAATATTGATAGAAGCACCAATCATCGTGAAAAAGGCGATATAAATGAGTAATGAAGCTTTATCCATCTTCATTAAAAATATCTTGCCGTGGTTTGAGTAATTTTGAACCATGAATCCGGCAGACATACATATCAATAACGGTTCGAAGTTAACGGCTAAATTATGTGTTTCTTTCAAATAATTTCCTAGTAGATGATTGAATTGTATCACCATGAAACCTGTACAAATAACAACTATCGGAAACTCAACTTTTAAATATTCGATCAAAAAAACAATTATTTTTCCTAAAAGAAATCCCAATACTAAAGCGATAATTATTTCAAAGAGAAGTGCCAGAAAAAATAACCAATTGACAGGACCTTTTGTTGAAATTAACACTTGGCAAACTGAAATTACAATGCCGAATAAGACAATAATCACAACATCAATAACGATAGTAACGCTTAGTACTATATTGGTATATTGACCTTTAGCTTTGGTTTCATTGATAATAGCGATCGTTGAAGAAGGTGATCGGGCAACGGAAATGATTCCGATCATCATTGATACTGCGATTCGCGCCGCCAGATCAATATCAGGAAACACCTTTATCAAATCAATTAGAAAAAAAACAATAATGCTTACCCCGGTAAAAACAACAATAGTTTGTGAAATCACCAGCATATAAATCGATTTTAGGTTATTAAATATATTAGATATTCTTAACTCACTGCCAGCACAAAAAGCAATAAAAGCCAGAGCCAAACTATTGATAAATGAAAGATCAGTTAAAGCAGTTTTATCAATCAATTCTAAAAAGTAGGGTCCAAAAACAAGCCCTGAGATGATATATCCGATAATCTGTGGCAACCTTATATATTTCATAAAGTTACCGATACAATAAGAAGCAAGAAGCATAAATCCAAGAATTAGTGTGGAAGAGATCGTTGAGACCGGTCCAAACAAGTTTGTCTTAACAATAGTCAACATCACCCCTGTTACTATAATGAAACTTATTAGACTATGAAGAGCGTTCATGCCTGATAACCTCTATTAGCTAGTTTCTTTAATTGTTGTCGTCTCATTTACAAATTGATTTTATCAATGTTAATCAAGCTTAAAAGTGTCAATTCAATCATTCATATTTCTTATTGATGGCTTGAGCTCTGGCTCCCATCATCATTAAGGCACCTCATGGCTTTAAAAAAATATTTTTTTTCTTTTATTTTAACTATTTCGATTGAATCAAATGTTTTCGTTGGATTTAAATTTTCTTCATCATCTATACAAACATCAGAAATTAATTAGGTTTCCAACGAAATATTTTTATGATGATAAGCCAATTCGATTTTTTCAATTAAATCTTCGATTTCAATTGGTTTAATGAGGTAATCGAAAACTCCTTTTTTCATCTGATTTATTGCCACACTTAGATCCGTATGTGCCGACAACATGATAACACGAACCGCAGGGTCAATGGACCTGATTCGTTCATAAGTTTCTAGTCCACCTATTCCTGGCATCAAAATATCTAATAACACCACATCGAATTTCTTATGATCGAATTCTTTTAACGCCATATCACCGCTAAAGGCAAATATGACCTCATAATTCCGCATAACTAAGCGATTTGAAAGAGCTACAACGAAATCTATTTCATCATCTACTAGTAAAATTCTGACCGGCATGCTTTTCCTTGTTAAAAAACGGGAAACTGAGGTTTTAAGTATTCTAAATCAAATATCTAAGTCATTTTAATATTTTTCTGGCTTCATCAAATTCCCCCGCTTCAGCGAAAGTTCTTGCCATCAAAGCAGTTTCAATTTTTTTCTTAAAGGCAGATTTTATTCTATCAACCAAATTATCAACATCCACAGGTTTTTGGAGATAGTCAAAAGCCCCCAGTTTCTGGGTTTCAATTTTATCTCGTTCCGTTCCATGTCCAGTCAATATGATGACTTCCACTTTTGGATAATTCCTCTTTACACTTTTTAAAACCTCGAAGCCATCAATTCCCGGCATTTTTAGATCCAGCACGATCACATCAGGAACCTGATCATCAACGATTTGAAGAGCCTGTTCTCCGTCATAAGCAATTTCCGAATCAAGTTTTCTTAATTTAATTCTTTGTGACAATGCATTAACGAAATCTTCTTCATCATCAACTAATAAAATTTTTATATTATCTTTTTTAGCCATTTAACTCTCCTATTTTCATAATCTTTAAATAAAACCCTTTATGCCTTTTATTGTTGTTTTGGACGGGCTCTAAATTTAATTAAAACAAAAAACGATACTAAGCCGGCACAGTGCCATAACTGATTTTAGCATTTTTTAAACCGACGTTTTCTAAAAAAGCTTTCAAGGTTGATTTTGTTTTGAGGTAAATCCTCAATGAATGTTCGAGCGATATTTGGACAATTACTTTCAGCAAAAGCTGTAGTAACCATTGTATCTGATCAAAACTTGCCTAAATAAAATGAAACTAGATGTGGATCGTACCCTAAAATCGTTTTGATGGTAGAGTGATGATTTTCTTCAGCGAAAGCTGCCGTCATGCAATGTTTTTCAATGCTATGATTGGAATAATCGCCCTCTTTTTAAACAATTTAGGTAATCATTCTTGTAAGCTATTTCGATTGAATTGAACCAGCGTTGTTACTTAAATAGCAAGAGGCTTGCCAAGTTTCATATAACCTATTATATTAGATAATTGGAGAATTTTTAAAAATTTTACAGAAAAATATGAAACATAATAGAAATATATGAAACATATTGTTAGAAACATTATGAAACAATTGATTCAACAAAATTTTGATTATGAAAGGATTCGTTCGCACAAAGGATGTCAAATAGCCACTAAGTACTGTAGGTCGTTTTTTGTGATAGGGGAGAGAATATTTTTTACATATACTTGATAAATAGACGGGACATGGTGTGCCAAGAACGGATCTTAAACTAATCATTCTCCTTGGTTTGCTTAGATTGGTTAAGATTGAGATTCGATGCTGCACAAAAGATGAGGGTATGGCCCCTCGGAATCTGCTTACGGAAGTCGGTTCCAAACCACCTTATGCTACTTTGGTAAAGAGCCATGGTAGTGAGCGATAAGGAAAAGGCATGGTCAGACATGTCAGGTATGAATTAAGAAGGTGAACGAAAGTGAACTGTTGAGGAGGTGTCGAAAACTATTAAATGACGTTAAAACCAGGGAATCCGTGTCTTTTCTGGGATAAGTTCAGGGGATATCCGATTACTGCCTGTTCAGCGTCCGGCATAAAGACAGCACGAGCTTAATTTAGGCATTTGTGTGGAACTTGGGAACCTGTCGTCTTGGTGTAAAGGGAGCGATTCAAGTGGGGAAAACCCATAAGAATCTGAGTACCGATACAAGGCACAGGGGCGGATCAGCTCGTAGTAGTGATGAAGTCTCTGTAATGGAGACGGAGCGAAGGTGCTGACATGTTCAAAATAAATTATATGTCAACCAGAGATGGGATGAACTAATAATTTATGCAAACTTGGTAATTTGCAAGGAACATGAAGAGCCGTATGATGGGAGACTATCATGTACGGATGTGCGTCCAGTCAAGGCTGGCGTGTTCAGCAGGAGCTAGTCCTGCCGGGGAAGAAGTCAGAATCTCCGTAGCTTGAATGGCAGGTAAGAGGGAAACCGAAATACTTGAAGCCCATTGACAAAGCCATCATTTAGGGTGGTGAGCGAGTTGCCGGGCCGTAACGAGAGTGAACGCCCAGGTGGCCCCGATAGTGATAAACCTTGGAGGTCGAACCTGCATCCGTAGGGTGAAGACTGCATGGGTAGTCGAACGCTGACCGATACGACTGCTCACTCCAGCGGGGTGGTAGCGACAGCACGGTAACAAGGACATGCAAAGAAACTGGAGAAGCCCTCCTCGTCCCAGAAAGAAATTTCTTGGAGCAAGGTAGGTACTATAACCGTATTCAGCGGGAAGTGTACCGAAGATGAGAGGGTGGCGGATAGGTTAGTAGTAGCTGTGAAGCGGAATAACATCCGTGGAGCAAAGTAACCTTGCTGTTAACATTCTTCTAACAACACTGAGAGGTAAGGGTTTTATGATAAAGAAATCCATTGGTTTACAAGATCTGAGGCGGAAGATTTATTTAAAGGCGAAGTCTATCAAGACATATCGTTTTTGGGGACTGTACGTTCATGTTTGCAAACTTGAAACACTTCATGAAGCTTACCTTTTGGCAAAGCGAAACAACGGGGCACCGGGAATAGATGGTGTGACGTTTGACGTAGTCGAAGAGGGTGGTCTTGAAGATTTTATCAGGCAGATTCAAACTGAACTGGTCTCTGGTACGTACAAACCACTTCGAAACCGAAGGAAGGAAATTCCTAAAGGCAAAGACAAAGTCAGAGTTTTAGGCATTCCTACTATAAAGGATCGTGTGGTTCAGGGGGCTCTCAAGCTAATCATGGAAGCGATTTATGAAGCTGATTTTCAAGAGGGATCGTTTGGGTATCGTCCTAAACGAACTGCCCATGCGGCAGTCAACCGAGTAGCGGAAGCAGTAGTAAAGGCCAAGACCCAAATTATCGATATAGATCTAAGTGCCTATTTTGATAATATTCGCCACCATATTCTTCTGGAAAAGGTAGCGGAGCGGGTTGTTGATAACAAGGTCATGCGACTGCTGAAACTCATATTGAAAGTTAATGGAAATAAAGGTGTTCCCCAAGGAGGAGTCATCTCACCCTTACTCAGTAACATCTACCTCAACGAGGTGGATAAGATGCTTGAGAGGGCAAAAGAGGTCACTAGTAATGGCAAATATACATACATTGAGTATGCTCGATTTGCAGATGATCTGGTGATTTTGGTTGATGGCTTCCCGAAATGGAACTGGTTGGTAAAAGCAGCCTGGAAAAGATTACTTGAGGAGTTGGAAAAGCTCGATGTCCAACTTAATCGGGAAAAATCCAAACTGGTTGACCTCACCCGTGGTGAAACATTCGGTTTTCTTGGATTTGATTTTAGAAGAACAAAAACACGTCGAGGGAAACAAGGTGTTCTAGTCACCCCGAGAATGAAAACCAAAACTGCCCTACTTGGAAAACTCAAGGAGGTATTTCGTCGTTTTAATTCTCAGCCTGTAGATAGGATCGTACAAATAATCAATCCGATTTTACGCGGATGGGTAAATTACTTTCGGATTGGAAACTCCAGCCGGTGCTTTGGTTATGTAAAAGACTGGGTGGAAAAGAAAGTCCGCAGGAATCTGATGCGTGCAAGAAAACGAAGTGGCTTCGGCTGGAACAGGTGGAGTAGAACTTGGTTATATGATACTCTGAAGTTGTTTAACAACTACAGGGTTGAACGATACCAAGATTGAAAGCGCTGCCAGATCGATAGGTCTCATAAACCTTTGGAAGAAGTTAACAGGAAAGCGTAGTGCGGGAAATCCGCATGCTGCGTTTGACGTGGCGGGAATTGGAAACGAGCTTGATAAGAACCGCGCCAATTCTCGACCCTACCTGTGAGAGGCTGAGGGGGAAGTTCCCTCGGCCTACTCGACTGACAAATGTTATTGATATTGTCCTGAGTATAAATGTTTGCAACGAACTTTAACCGAAATTTCAAATTGATCGCATTCAATTTTATGCCGATACCTCCGTGGTGTTTCTAATATCCGTTTCTGAGTTTGGGCTCGGGTTGAAGGGCATGACATTGATGATGCATAGCAATCTCATTTAACAGCATATCTCATATAAAACTAGCCCGGAATGAATGCATATTTATCCGCTCATTAGTTTTTTTTTGAAAAAAATTAGAATCAAAAATAGACCCGGATCAAATAGTTGCCATAAAAAATCCAAACAGAAAAAACGTAAGAATCAAATAGAATTCAAGGCTACAGAAATTATATACCGAATAACCGGCGTTGATTTTTCAAAAGTTAAAGGTTTTAATGATAATGTACTCTTAGCAATCATATCCGAAACCGGTTTAGATATGAGTAAATGGCCTTCTGTAAAACATTTCGCCGCATGGTTGGCCTGGCGGTAACGATAACCATGTCTGTCATTCCTGTAGGTGAGATTCCCGGTGATTGTTTTCCAGAAAAAAAACTCAGCCAACACCCTGAGTAGCAGTGTAGATATTCCGCTATCCAGACTAATTCCTTCATCCCTGTCACCAGCAAACATTGATCCAATAGCGATCACTAATAAAAGTACAACGAAGACCACAAAATAACCAACTAGCATTAACATGATCCAAACTTTGAAAAAGTAGGTAAATCCCTTCCAAAGCAACTTGCCTATTTCGTCCATCTGTTCTTTAAGTGTTTTATTTCCCCTTCGCACCAGTGATCCAAAGTCATAAATAAGTTCACCCCGGTCAGTTACCTGCATTTGACACGAATATTTTTTCATGAGGGTTTCGATACAAATTTTGGATTCAAAGGTCGAGAATCCGGTTTGTCCGGCGATATCCTGAATAGTGAATTTATGAAGTTTTTTTATGGCTTGTTCAATGGCAGCAATATTAGTTTATTGTGTCATTTTTTTTTGCCTATAATAGAGTAGTGAGGCTCTCAAAAAGCATCAAGAATAGTACTAAGTATAACATCAAATATTTGTAGAATGCATCGCATCAGACCAGACTCTAAGTAAACAAAGGGAAAAGGCGACGGGTGTTTTCAAGTACTCTGGCATTGGCTTGGCAACATTAAGTGATCATGCTTGACGTAAACTCTGAGCATGATCGAAAAATCCAAAACATATTGATCAGAAACCAGTGTAAGAAATGTCGATTGACTATTTCTTGTATCAACATGAAGCGGTGTTAGCTACTCAGATTCAATAGCCGACTATGCCTTACTAAATACACTGAAGAACTTGTCAAGGTTGGACTTTTTAAGATTGGAAATTTGTTCAAGTTCTCCAGAATCAAGCCATACACCGTAACATTCTGAGCATTCATCAATTTTCAGCCCTTTGTAATCAATCTCAATCAGCTCCATTCCGCATTTCGGGCATCTCATGTAGTGGAGTTCTTTGAGTTCATTCAACTCATCTTGTTTCATATTTTTATGTTTTTCTTTTTCAATTTTTTTTCTACGCTCAAATTCCTTCCGAGCGAAATATTCTTCTTCCTGAGCACTTGGTTTCATGGACATGATAGCAACTCCAAAAAATTAGATAATTAAAATAAGCAAACTGCTTAAGGGATTTTTTCTATTATAAATATTTTCAGTAGGATTTTAACAAACATCAATCACTTTATAGGTATTTGTTTTTAGTTCATTTTATTCTCCTGTGTGTGTAATGAAATAGAGATCAATGGAGAATACAACCTACTCCACCAAGTTGATTAAGGGCATCATTCTGTCGAACGAGTTGTATCTTTGCCCCGATATGCTCAGCTAACCTCACCATTTCCTCTTTGATTTTGAAATTTTTTATTAAATGCCCGTTACAGTTGTAGCAAAATCTGGGAATATAGTTATCAAAACTGTTGAATCCACAATCGGTACAAATCCACTCCTTGCCGGGTGAGTACGTTTTATGCAACACTAATATATCCACCAGATTTTCTTTTAAGGTTTTTAAGCAATCTTTCAAACCAACGACAGCGCGACCACTATCTTGGATTTCTTGAAAAAGAAGCTCTGCTGTATATTCCGAGGCTTCTTCTTCCGCCCGAACAAAACAGCCAATTGTTGCCCTTACAACATCAGATGGTTCTGTTATATCAGGTAACGGAACCAAATCAACAAGTTTCACCAATAAACATTTAGGAAGCTTATCCTTTATAACCTCTGTTCTAGCTGGATGACCAGCAAGAATAAGATGAGTTTTCCCAGATCCCGATATAAGTCTTTTTAAGATTTTTATTTCTTCTCTAATATACTTTCGACCTCCATGCATATAATGTTTTTGATAACACGTTTTTGTCCATTCTTGACCTATTCGTTTGCGTCGTTCCGGTCTTTTAGTCCATAATTCTTTTGTAACAGGGCCGACATTTACCTCGAGTATTCGAGTAGTTTCATGGGAAGAAACCAAAATGATATATCGATGGTAAGTCTCCTTAAGTTCCACAAGATGATATATGTTTGGCGTTGAATCTACCGCAGCCCAATATGGCAGCGGAACATGAAATTGAAGTGGTAGAAAAAATGGTTTACTTCCTGATCGAGAGAACATGGCAATCCCTTTCGCATCTGGTAACAGTTCATCTGCTAAATAAGATCGGATTGGCGTTAATGCATCTCTCATACTTTGTGACTTTTGAGCTAAGAGAGCTTGTTTAACTGGCAAAAGGCATCTCTCGAAAGTCCTGCTGTTTTTAATTTGACCGTTCTCAAGTGTCATATAGCAACTGATCACTGGATCGTCTGTTACCGGGAGTGTTGCCAAATTCCAAACATGTTTTTTTATTTTTTTTAAGTTCATCTTTTTCACATCCTTTCTTTTGGAATTTTATCAGTTTCTCATCAACAAGAAACAATAACACAGCAATGCTTATGCCATATAATAAAAAATCTTTAATTACATATTGTTACAAAATATATTATATTTTTTTAAAATAGAACAAGACATTTAGATACTATATGAAACACTTTAAATAAAACAATATGAAACAAATAAATACCAACTGCTTTACGAAATAAAAGTTAAATTCCTGTATATTAATATCAAAAAGGATCTCTATTTATCGATGAAAATGCATTACTTATAGACGATTACATCTTGCTATTAGAAAGCAAAACAAAAATAAGTTCTTAGGTCATCCACCAAATCTATTTGGCGGCAGATCAAAATTCTGTAAGTTAAAAAAATAAATTCCGGGTTAATTAAAGAATGACGTTGCTTTGCTCGTGTGGTCTAAATATTATTACCACTCCAAACTCCTATCTCATGAAGGTTTCAGCGATAAAATTAGTTATTTTTTCATCTGTCCATTTTCATTTAGTCCAATCGACTACCATCATCCCCACAAACCCTTATAAACATTGAAAAGGAACCACCTCCACCAAAAGCCCCTTAATACATCCCATATCATCTGCAGCACTCGCGTTATCTAGTTATTATCATAGCTAATTTGTTGTTTTGTAAAATCTTTGTGGAAAATTCCAATGTCACTTAACTGACTGGGATTTACTTGAGGATACTTATAAAGTGGGCTTTTCTGGGCTGGATACTTGTATGCAGTTTCCTTCAGGGTCAAGCAATTGCGTGCTAACAGCAGATTGCTCAAGCATTTGACTGAAAAGGCTTTCGCTATCTTTAAGTGCCTTTTCAGATTGCTCTAGCTCTTTAACCCTTTGTTTTAATTTCTCATAAGTAGGCTTGTTTGGCATAGTGATACACTCCTCTTAGATGAGTTACTTCAAACTGGAATGAGAACAGCTCTAAAAACAGTATTAGATTTGTACTCACGGTCAATACGCTCTACTGCTACACCTGATCCCGTTATTGTTCCTTTCCGTGTTCAATTGCTTTCA
>JABHWU010000089.1 GCA_018657625.1 Deltaproteobacteria bacterium
CATTGAAATAAAAGAATAATATATATTATTTTACACAACAATGGCACGAAAATTCCTCAATTATCGTGCCACAGGATACTACTTTACCCTCTCAGAAAATATTTTTTCAAATTACGCCGATTAATTTTCAGGAAACTTCAGATGATTAATAATCTGCAAATAAATTGAAACTCAATGCATTATGAAATTAGCTATGAATATATTCCTTACAATCTTGATAATATCGATTGCAATAGTATCAATCTGGTTTGTTTGGTCAAAAGACATTGACTATCTTGAGTTTCTAAAATCGAAAGCGCCTAAGATTCCGATTATCAAAGAGATTCCCAAAATTGAATACGCTACAATCCAGACTCTGGCATCATATACTCCAGGATCAAAAGTAGATGGCCTACTTTGGAGATTTAACTATTCGAAACATCTACTTACAGTTGGGAACAGTAGTAGTGAAGACCTTACAAATACAATAATATCTCTGTCACTTCCAGCTGGAATTGTATCAAGTAAAATTGAATCAAGTGTGAACGTTTTTAATGTTAATATGTCGAGCTTTAATCAACCTATCTCATTGGGTAAGACCAAGTTTGAAAATACCATTTCAAATAGCATTGATATTTCAATTGAAAAACTAAATAAGCACTCAACAGTTACTATATCTTTAATTCTCGACTATAGAAATAAACCAAAAGAGTGTTGGAATAGTAATCAATGCTTTTGGCTTAGTGATATCTCATATCAATATGAGAAAAAGAAAGAAACCAAGGACCGAGTCAGGCATATCAATCCAATAAATATAGTATCTGAGAAACCACTTTCATTACTAATTGATAAAAGTAAAAACTATGTTAACCAAGCAAACATAAAGGGAACAAGAGACATATATCCAATTTCACCGATTGTCAGTTTACCGAATGGAGCATTTAAGCAGGTTAACAACTTTGATGGTAGATTCAAAAACCTCAAACTCAACAAAGGTGAAGGATTATTGAATTCAGTTGGACTTGATTACACAATAAACACTGATCAAAATTACAGATAATAAGCAATTGTCAATATATTGAATTTTAGATCCTTGCTAAATTATAAATCTGCACATAAATCGGGTAGCCAGGAGTTTTTCTCTTGCGAGCCCGAACCGTTTTACTTAAACGGAACTAATCCACCAATTAGAAATGATTGCGTTACTTAGGGAAACATAAGAAAAGGCGTTTTTCGAGTGTTACAAACAAAAACCTGACGTTAAGTGATAGTTATATTTTGTCCCACATATTGTCCCATTCTGGACGCACCAATCCCAGGAAATAGTATAAATTTCCAAGGTAACAACAAGAACATCAGAACAATATAATAGTCTCTTGCAATTAGTGTTTTAAATACTTAATGTGGATTCTCTAGTACTTTCTCTTAACAAATTTACAGCAATTCTTTGCAGAGCATATTTAATGAATATCCCCGAAATTACTTTTATAATTGGATCTATACCTGGAAAAAGATGGAAAAGATGCCTTTATAAATTATTTTCATTTTTTTTTATTATTTTTATAAATTTTTTCTAAATAAAAATTTTTCCAATAATACTTATAAGATTTTCAATATTATTCTCTCTCCAGTTCATTTTAAGTGTTAAATTTATTCCGACCGGACACCTTTTCCACCTTTTTAAGAGTATAGGGACTATTCGAAGAGCTAAACAGTGTAAAGATACTCGTCGAATTTCCCAGGATAGTTCTCATTAACTAGTTTAATCAGTTTGGTATTTATTTGTGATAAATTTTTACGAGTATCTTTAAAGCTCTCGCTATATTTTTCCAAATCAGGATCTCTAATAATTTTGACTAAAAAATCCAGGTTGTATTTCCAATTGTTGAAAACTTCCTGTATCGGTTCATTGAGATCGATATCATCTATATTAAGGAGATCATTAATATTTGAAATTAAACTCTTTGTGTGTTTAGGATTATCGAATTCAAAGCCCATATTATCACGAAATATTTCCTCTATTTCCTTAGGTGATACTAACATAAAAGCTGATGATAAAATATTTTGCTCAATAATAATTGCCAAGTCTTCTTTTTTTGAGCTAGCTGACATTCTTATTACTTCTTCAATAATTTCTTTTTCCTTCTCTCTAAAATGGTTGTTGGTAACACGTAGGGCGACTCTCATCATCCCTTGATCTACAGGTTTACCTTTACCTTTAATTGAGAAAAGTTCATACATTAACCGACATAGACCTCCTTCAGATTTTTTAACAATTGACCACCAGCGATCGTATATTCTTCTAAATGTTCTAGGACCTTCCCATTGAAATTTTGAATAAAGATCGACGAGAGAAAAATTATGAAGATCATTAAGATCGACAAATTCATTGAGATCTTTAACTGCATCATAGTAGATAGTGATCTTTTTGCTAAGTTTGATCTTTTTCTTCTCTGTAACTTTCAATTTTCGTATTTTATTATCGGTAATATCTCGAATCTGTATTCCTAAATTAGCAACTTCAGATTCTAGCTGCCTTACATTGCCAGGCCAGGAGTATCCTAAAAGATCCTTGACTAAATCATCTTGCAGAAAGTCTTTTAGTTCAACTTTATCATCTTTCAACTCTTGCCTCAAGAAGTGTAATAGTAAATGTCCCACATCACCCTCCCTCTCGCGCAAAGGAGGCAGTTCAATAATAAATGTACTTAGCCTATAAAATAAATCTTCCCTAAAAATTCCTTCTTCTATCTTGTTTTCGAGTCCAGGTTGGCATGCAGCGATTAAACGAACGTCTGTTTTGGATTCTTTATTATCCCCTAATTTTTTAATTATTCCATCCTCGACAACTCTCAAAATCATTCCTTGAATGTTAATGTCAAGACTATCAAGCTCATCCAAAAAAAGAGTACCTTGATCATTCAAATTAAAGACGCCTTCTATGTCACTTATAGCACCAGTATATGCTCCCTTCACATGGCCAAATAGTTCGCTATATGTCATTTCGCTATTTTTAAATTTAGTACAGGTTATCGTATCAAATTTTTTATTAGCCCTAAAGCTGTCTTTATATAATTTCTTAGCAACTAATTCTTTACCTGTTCCAGATTCACCAATTATCAAGACTGCTCTTTCTTCTCGTTTCAACATGTCTATTTTATCAACCACCTTCTGCATTTCCTTGCTTTGATAGATAATAGGAGAAGTTGGTGATTCGTTTATCTGTTTTTGAGTCATATTCAGTCCGTTAAGAAATCAAAAAATATGAACGATGAAAAGTTATCAGTTTCTATATTGTTCTCTACTAGCATTATAAAACACACCTAATGTGATCTTGTAAAGTCAATTATTACAATCAATTATATAATGGCATTCTCACTGCAATAAGAATAGGTAAGCATATGCAATTCCGCAAAAGCTTCTATCTTTTTTTAAGAGGTATTTATGAACAAAAAACCAATTTACAATCCAAATAGCATTCGAAATCAAAATCACTTACGATTTTGGCGCTATTTAAAAGGGAAATACGCGACAGTGGTAAAGCGTAATCCCTTACCTAAGCATGATTTGATTATTAATACGTCAGTACCTGGAGTATCTCTACGATTCGCATCTATCCCATCTCGTGGGTTGAATGGTGATTCCAGAGTCGGTTGTTCAGTTTATTTTTCAGGGAACATTGAGATAGCGTCTCTAGTTTACGATATGATCAAAAAGTCGCACAAGAAAGAAGTTGAAGAAGGTCTGTCAGGTTACGGAGTTGAGTGGCGTGATTCTGCCAAAAAAGA
Source organism: Deltaproteobacteria bacterium (assembly GCA_018657625.1). Classification (GTDB taxonomy): domain Bacteria; phylum SAR324; class SAR324; order XYD2-FULL-50-16; family XYD2-FULL-50-16; genus JABHWU01. The sequence continues at coordinate 3,768 of JABHWU010000089.1, forward strand.
CCGTCAGGTCCGGATCTATCATCAAGGGTGCACACTTAATGAAGATGAGTTTGAAGCATGTGCCCGCTGGATGATGGACGAAGCAAGGCCTTTGATGCTGAAAGTTATTGAGCCACTAGTGGTTCGGTACCATCAGGCAAGAAAGCTGGAAATGAAAAAAGCAGCCTGATTTATTAGGGATCAAATGATTAAATGGTCCCTTCTTTGATCTTCAGATTTTTATCTGGAGGTATTTTTAAAAACGCATGCACTTGATTTATTCAAGAGTATGTAAAACATAAGGTTTATTATGACTAATTTAACAAAACGTTTTGCCGCATTTAAGCGAGCGAAGCAACTGTCACCAGGGTCTTACTCTGCGTTGATAAAAAAAGTTAAGCTACTAGATAACGGCAATTATAGATGGGACATGATTTTAACGGGAGGTGAGGTAGAAGGTATTCAAGTCTCCCAATTAAACGTGTGTAATACCGAAGGAGGCATGAGCATGCTTTTTCAGAATCTTGAACTGCTCAGTATTGATGGTGAATGGGAAGAAGTTCAATCTCAATTACAGACAATCTCGGATTGGTCTATTGAGATCCAGGTCGTTCATTCCGAACAACTAGATCGATCAGGGAATCCGTATGTTAATGTTTATTTGACCAAAGATATGAGGCCGAAAACTGAGATGGTTGGGTAAGTCTATTTGTAAACACTTGGGCGATCGAGTATCGCTCAAGTATTTTGAACGGTACACAAATGAAAAAAGAACAAGAAATTCCACTTATAAAAGCATCAGAAGTAGAAGAAATTAATATTACTGACGACCCCACTGTTCCTTTCAAACAAGCAACAAAAAAAAGTCCACGATCAAATATTATTGAATTGAGCAACGATGATTTTACTCAAGCAAAATACACTGATTCGACCAAAGCGCCAGATTTGATTGATACTCTGGAAGACGAAACTAAGTCGGAAATACATCTTTCCCAACACTTCGACTGTGAAAGGGAAGTACTATCATTTGGATCAAGCAATCCTAAAGGAATATTTTTGGTAAATTCCAATAAAGAGTTTCAATCAGCTGAGTCTCTCAAAAATAGGTACAACCTGATTGGAATACCTTCGGCACAGGTCTCTGTAAAAGTAGTCAGATCATACTTAAAAGATGATCCGGTTGAAATCGAAAAAGTATACAATGAGTTGTTTAACTTGATTCGCCGATTCGTTGTACTACAAGATGCCGCATTGTATCATGTTTTAGCGCTGTCAGTTATATTAACCTACTGTTACCAAATTTTTACTCATGTACCGTTTATCTGGTTATCGGCTGAGAAAAATAGTGGAAAGACGACTCTGTTAAACGTACTAAGTTTGTTGTCCTTCAATCCAATGCAAACTAGTGGAAGCTCAGTGTCTTCACTATTTCGGAGCATAGAAGGTAGTCGAGTCGCAATGTTTATGGATGAGGCGGATAAGTTATCAAAAGTAAGCTCAGGTTTAAGCGAGGTACTGGAAGTACTGTTATCGGGTTATAGATATGATGGCAAAGTCCATCGATCAGAATGGGATCAAGATAAAGAAACATGGATTCCCAAATCCTTTAGTACTTTTGGACCGAAGTTTTTTGCATCGACGACAAAGATACATCATCTCTTAGCTTCAAGATGCATCAAAATAGATATCCTACGAAAGAAAAAGTCAGAAAAAGCAGAACGGTTTAAATTGTCCCCTGAATTGGAAATAGGATTTAATCAGATTCGTGACAAACTGATCAGATTTACCCTCCAATCTGTGCCTGATTTGTTAAAAAATAATTCGAAGGACTGGTCATCGGAAACAGGATTGGAAAACCGAGATCTTGATCTATGGGAGCCTTTACTATCAATAGCCAAAGTAATCGATGATAATAGTGACCCTAAAGAAACTTCTCTTGTTGATTTCGTTACTGCTATAGCTACCGAAATTTCAGCTTTAGCGAAAGCTATAGACGAGTCGCCCACCGCGAAATTGGCCAAGCTTTTATTAGATGCCATTACTTTGCGTAAGATAGTACCATTCAGATCAGATACTGACGATTATGAGCGAAGAGCAGTTCTTGAATATGTAAGACAACAGCCAGATATGGACTGGATCACAAGCTTGAAATCTTTGACAAGTTATCTCGCCAATCGTCTGCAAATTTCTTTCAGGAAAGTAAGTGGAGGGGCAAAACAGGAAAGGTGCTATATAATCAACCCATCTCACCTTCAAGACTTAATAGAACGGTACGAGGACGAAGATTAAGCACACATCAATAGAAAACCAGTGAAAGCAAAGTGGACAATTCACCTTTGCCAATTGTGTAAGACAATCAATCAGAAAAAAGGAGCTATCATGCACACTATAAAATTTCAGAAGTATTTCAAACGCTATGAGTACGGAATTTTTACTGAAGCAAAAGGAGTTGGAATTATCAAACCTAACAGAGGTATAGGCTATTTCTTAAAAAAGATGAATGGACAAAATAAACATATTTTCATCAGGCCTAGACAAGAACAAGAGCCATATTATTTGTTAATAGATGATATAAATGAACAACAACTAGCAGAAGATCATAAAATAGATGGGTGCTGGAATCCTGGTCGGATGGTAGTTGAAACCAGTACAGGAAACTATCAGATTTGGATTCACAATGACCGACGTATGGATAATGTTGAGAAAAGCTATTGGTTGGATAAGTTTCAATCTGATCCTGGTTCAACTTCCAATAAGAGATGGGGTAGATGTCCAGGATATAAAAATGTTAAAACCAAATACAAAAAACATGATGGATCTTACCCAGAAGCAAAGTTGATATGGTGGGATGACCAATCTCTTGAACAATTACCTCCGATTGATTTCAAAATCCTTATTAAGGATATTTTTCGCCGAAGTATGGATGGCCATGCCATGTCACCTGTTCATCACCTTTCGCATGAAGGTAATATCAACCGAGAAATGTACAATCGAGGATATGACTATAGGACTGATTTTGCATACATATTAGCACTCTTAAAAAGAGGAGTAGCTGATATCGAAATCGAATCTCGCATTTTAAAAGAAAGGCAAGACTGGAAAGACTTACTAGGCGACAAGGAAAACTATCTCAGAAAGAGCATTGCAAAAGCTCACAAAATAATAACCCGGCAGAGGTTTTAACATAGCCTTCAAAAGAAATTACGATGAATGATAATTTTAACCACGATCAACTATTGTTATCTGAGTTTAGGCGACTCATAGAAATTATAATCCTTTCTTCAAACACATCACCAAAAGTTTATACAATTGGGGAAGTAGCCGAAATTCTAAAGTGCAAAGAAAGGACAATTAAGCATCATCTGTACGAAAAAAGGGATCTTAGGTATTGCAAAATAGGTAGAGAAGTGCGTATTAAAGAAGATGATTTGAAAGAATTTTTGAATAATCGCCTGACACCCTGTGTTCTTGATCAGGAGTTATTATCATGAGTAATTCAAATCTAATCCTCGGCTATGATCCCAAATGTAAGCTATACAAAAGGGAGCAGACTAAAGGGAGAATTATGTGGTACATTTCATATTACTTACCTAATACAAAACGTGTACAAAGGCCGATACATCACAATTTAAAAGAAGCTAAAAAAATCTTAAGATTAAAGGAGTTACAGCTTATCCAGAATAACTTTGATTCAAAAGATCTTTTAAAACTTGAAAATTTTTTACCGAAGAAGGAGAAACCAAAAAGATTGACAATAGAAAACGGATTGCAATTGTACTTTGAAGTGACCGAATCAAGGAAAACCAAAAACACGCATTATAACGATAAAAATGCTATTACCAGGTATTTTGATTTTTTCAGAAGGTCTGGAAAGAAATTTCTCGATGAAATATCGTTTTTAGATGTTCAGTTGTTGATTCGATCATTGGATAAGAGCAGTAAAAGCGAAGCTACTATCAAGAATGCTGTTACTATGGTCAAGAAGGTGTATAACTGTTTAATTGATGAACTTAAGCTTTTGAAATGCGAGAAACCTGTATCTACGAAGATCAGCCTACCAAAGAAAAATGGACTGGTACGAAATAGGTTGGCTTCTGATGTTGAAATATCTGCTCTGTTGAACACTAGGGATTTGAATCTAAAGTCAATTCACTCAGTTTCTCCATTAAAGGAAATTGTTAGTTTTATATTATTTACAGGTGCAAGATTGTCTGAGGTACTTCATGCAGAATGGTCCGATTTTGACTTAGATAATGGTATTTGGAAAATCAGGATTAAACCTAGTTGCCCTACTCGATTCAAAGTAGGGTGGGCTCCAAAATGGAATAAGGCAAGAGATGTAGTACTTTTCACGGAGGTAATCGATTTACTCCGGTCTCTGAATAAAGTTAGTTCTTTTGGAAATGTACCTGTTCGGGATAATAATGGAACTATAGTGAATCATGAAACTTATTCCGCCAATTTCGTATTCCCTAAAAAAGAAATCGTAAAATTAGAAAACGGAGATAGAGAGATCCAGTATTCAAGAGTAGATAGTGTTAAAACTGCGTGGAAAAGTCTCAAGAAAAGAGCTGGGGTAACTAATTTGCAAATCAAAGATTTAAGAACTTACTTTAATTATAAACTAAAAACTTATTATGGTTTTAGTTCTAAAGAAGCAGGTTCTTACATCGGAAATAGCAAGGAAGTAAATGATCTTCATTACACACCAATATCGCAAGAGGTAATAAGGCATAAAATGAATCTTTTTCCTCTAGGAAAAGTTATTGGTTCACCGGTAGATAAAGAACTTTTGAATTAATTTTTGTTACTAATCCGTTACTAATAGGATAAAAACAACTTTCATAAACGCAAAAAAGCCGTTATTTAACAGCATCAAAATCCTTTTAAACACTGTTAAACAACGGCTCTCAGACCAGAAAAAGAATGGAGCGGGAAACGAGACTCGAACTCGCGACCCTCAGCTTGGAAGGCTGATGCTCTAGCCAACTGAGCTACTCCCGCCTTTCTTTTTTTGGGGTACTGCGTTTGGCTGGGCCGCCAGGGATCGAACCTGGGAATGACGGGATCAAAACCCGTTGCCTTACCGCTTGGCCACGGCCCATTGTTGCCAACTAAGCCCCCAATATAATTTTACTATTTAGTTTCGTCAATAATTTTTTTATGAAAAAGCACATTTTTTTTTCGATGCTGTTTTTGAAGTGTTAAGTGTTATTTTTGGTGAAAACTACTTATAGTGTTTTTGTTATGACAAGGTCTTAGCATGCCTGAAAAAAGAGTTGTCATGTCAATCGATATTCAAACCGAATAAAAAGTGTATTCAAACGTTACACTTCTCAGGTTTATCAGAAAATTTTTCTTCATACTGGTTTAATAGTATTTGAGTGCCTGTTTTAAAATTTTTTGCGCATATTTTCTGGGGTATTGTTGATAGATATTCATTCTGGTGGTTGGATAGATACGCTGCCCAATTCGGTTTTTCATTATTTGCCGATATAGTTCAGAATTTTGTAATTCCTGCCATGTTTCAGCCTGACATAAAATTTTGATTAGTTTTTCTTTATTAAATGCTCGACCAAATTGCTGCTTGTTTTTATCAATAAATCGATTGAGTTGTTCTTGTGTTTTAGATACGCGGTTCCAATCAATTTCCAATGAATAGGGTTTGTAAAATACCAAATCTCCATCCAGGGCCAGGTTACTACTTAATTGATCATTCAAAGCTTTTTGCAGGGCTGTTTTATATGTCGATAATGCACCCGTTAAATTTTCTGTTATAAAAAATAGCAAATCATCATCTTTTCCCCGAATGTGCATTTGATAGCGGGGTTTTAGATAATATTTGACCACCAATTCTAAAGTCTTCTCCCGATTTAGAGGTGCATTAAGAATCCCACTGATAGATTGAACCAGTATTGAACGGTTCTTGGTTAATTGGTAATCACTGTTTTCAATATTAGGTGCCGGCCCTTTTAAATTTTTTAATAAACTATTTTGAAAATGATTAATATTGATTTGCCATAACCCAAATTGTTGTGGTTCGAATTTCAAGCGGCTGATAACTCTATCCATGTTAAGCAACCATTGTCCGTAATATGGTATCGAGGATTGACCTGTTTCAGGATCTTTCAGAAATGCCAACACCTGTTGGGTCCAAAGATAAAGATCAAAATCAGTAACCTGTTTATTGGATGGATTTATGATGGACTCAAATTGTTTGATAAAAGTTACTTTTTGACGATTAAGCCAGTTCGGCAATAACCAACCGGAAATTAACCCCCAAAAACTGTCCTGGTTATTTTTCACAAAATGATTGTATTGATGTTGTAAAATTTTCTTCTTTTGTTCACTCAATGTAGAGTTCCAGGTGAAATCGGACCTCTGTTCACTTAGCGCTAATAAGACCCGCAATCCATCGGGGGATGGGTAAAAACCTGATTTTTGAAAAGCTGATAACAAATCACCAAATTCCGGTTGGGGTATTCGTTTGGAATTTAAAATCTGGTGATACGTCAACCAGATATTTTTAAAGGATAACACAAGAATTGAATGATCTAATTGTTGTTGTTTCGAAAATCCAAACCGTGAACAAATTTTTAAAAATGAACGAATACTTTGATCGGAGGTCATTTCTTTTGAATGCTTTAGTTGAATCTTAAGATGAATGTTCTCTGATTGACTGGAGTTATTAATAAACAAGGGTTTTTTATTTGGATTATCAGGTAAGCTTAAATGATGTTTATTGATTAAAAGTAACTCATTTTCCAGGGAGTGAGATTCAGATATTAGAAAAACATTTGACCCAGGATTGGATTGTAAGAATTGTTTTTTACAATGGTTCCACATTGATCCCAAAGGACTATTGGTGTTTTTCAGTCGGGTTTGCAGTGGTTGTAATCTTTGCCCGAAAGCTTTGATATTAAAACAGGTCAAACAAAGTTCAAAGACAAGGAGACTGATGATCACCCCCTTCGAAATAGAGAAGTTAAATGACTGATATATAGTGACAATTGATTTTAGGAGTATCATTTTTTTATATAGGCATTTGTTATTTTCAAGTTCGTAATTTATACATGCTGGTTTAGCAAAAGCCAATGATGGAGTTCGTTAAATATTAATTAAAAAGATAAATTTAACTAAATCGATAAAAGTATTTGACTTTTATTTATTTTAGGGTACAAATGTTCTGTATTGAGTTAAGTGTAAATGAAATTTTGTTTACATTCCCAACCTGAAATTAAGGAACAGATATGAGTCTGACAAAAAGGCAGGAAGAGATATTGACGTACATTAAGGAATTTATTGATGAATTTCAATTTCCACCGAGTGTTCGCGATATTGCAAAAGCTTTTAACCTGGCTTCAGCTGGAGGTGTCCATAAACATATAAATAATCTGGCAGAGAAGGGTTATATTTCCCATGAAAAGGATATCGCCCGGTCAATCCGGATTACAGACCGCTTTGATCAGCAATTCGGTACTTCAAATAAAACATCATCAAATATAGATAGTAATGTTGTTGAATTGCCTCTAAAAGGTAAAGTGGCAGCTGGATTTCCTATTCAATATAATTTGGATAATGAGACATTACTTTTTCCGGCATCGATGGTTCGCAAACCTGAAAAAACATATGTTCTTCAGGTACAAGGAGATTCGATGATTGAAGAGTGTATTTGTGATGGAGATTATGTTCTGGTTGAACAACAGGAGCATGCTGATAACGGAGAAATGGTTATCGCCATGATCAATTATACAGAAGCAACCTTGAAAAAGTTTTACCTGGAAGGAAAGAACGTCCGTCTACAACCGGCTAATCACAAAATGGCACCCATTATCGTTGATCCCAAAGAAGTAGCTATCCAAGGCAAGGTTGTCGGTGTTGTTAGACAGTATCGATAATGATTTTTTGACAAATCAGCTGATTCCATTCAGAATATGAGGTTTAGATGATTTGTTAATTGATTAATTGATGGCAGAATGGCTGAAAAAGATAAACGACTTCAGGAAAACGTACCTGGTAAATATTATATTGATAGTGAATGTATCAATTGTGAATTGTGTGTAGAGATTGCACCAGGTTTATTTAAAACCGAGAATGAAAGTGGGAATCAACATGTTTTTAAACAACCTGTGCTTCCTTCAGAAATTTTAATAGTGAAGGAAGCGATAGATTCTTGTCCCACTGAAGCAATTGGTGACGACGGGGATGTTTAATCTTCGTCTTCAATATTATCGTAGATATGATCCCGAAGCATTTTCCAAATTTCATATAATGGTTTTTTAGGGAATGTTTTCCAGTCCATTAGCGTCAACATATATTTTTTAACTTTACCACGACTCATGCCTCTATGTTCCCATTCCCGGTAAATATCCTCATCACCTCTACCCAACATTTTGCCATCCAGTTGTTTTCTATATAGAAATTTTAGGGCACTATCAGGGAATTTATGAACAAAATTCATGATAGCGGCTGAGGTAATAGGCCCAGCACCATAAACAACGTCATCATCATCCTCATCAGTACTGCTATCCATATCATCGATTGCCTCTTCCAGTACATCTATATCTTCAATTTCAGCCGGATCAACCACTGCTGTTTTAGTTGCAAACTCCTCTTCTATTTCTGGTTTAACCGGTGCCTCCAGTGGTTCTATGGCTGCAGATATTTGAGTATCTTCCTGAGGTTGTTGATAAACAGGTTGAGGAATGCCGGTTGTCTGTCTTGATTTTTTATGTTCAGACGGTAATAGTATCATAACCAAAAAACAAGTAGCTGCTAATAAAAAAGTCACTGAAAAAACGAGTCCTTTCAGATTTTGGTAATAACTATAGTTATTTGTAATATGGTGAATGGGTTCTAATCCTCTCTGAATTAAAATATAACTTGAATTCATGCCATTTAAAAAATTAAAAGCACCTAGTAATAAAAGTCCTATCATTAATAAAATTGTGATTAAAAAATAACCCGAGGAATTTAATCGCTTCATGTTAAGCCTCCTAATAAAAATTTATTCCATGTTTTCTTTTCGGCTAAAACTTAAAATTTCTTTAGGACTTTTTTATATTATTTTTAATAAAACGATTCATAAATTTGCTCTATCATAAATAGTGTGTTTATTGACATAAGAAAACGTCAGTGATTATATCAAATTTATAATGATTTTTTTAAATTAAATCCGGAAAAGAAATTATGGCTAATAAAAAAGAAATATTCAGTAGTATTATCTTGAAAAACCGTAGTTATCGCAGGTTTGATGAAACTTTTCAAATTTACGATAATACCTTAAAAGAATTGGTGGAGTTGGCCAGATTAACGCCTTCTGCTGCGAATCTGCAACCTTTGAAATATATTACATGTTGCAACCCTGAACAAAACCAGGAAATATTTGCTACTCTCAAATGGGCTGCCTATCTGAAGGAATGGGATGGTCCATTATTCGGCGAAAGACCAACTGCTTATATCATTATGTTACAAGATAAAAATATCAAAAAAGTATTAAATTTTGATCAGGGAATAGCAGCTCAGAGCATCATGTTGGGTGCTGCTTCCATGGACCTGGGGGGGTGTATGATAGCCAGTTTTAATCAAAAAAAATTAAGACAAATATTGGAAATACCAGAAGAGTTGGAAACCTTGTTGGTGTTAGCAATTGGTAAACCCACTGAAGTTGTTAAAATTGATTCTATCGTTAAGAATGAAGTAAAATATTGGAGAGATAACGACAAGATTCATCATGTTCCTAAAAGAAGTTTAGATGAGATTTTGGTGAAAGAGATCAAATAAAAACAAAGCGAATTAATATTCTACATTAAAAAGGCATGTTTCATGATTATCTAAAATAGATTCATATTCCCTATTTTTAACATATTGGCATAGTCACCTGTAATTATTGATAAAATGAAACAGTTATTGATCTTTTTATCCTGTATAGTGGTTTTTAATGGACTCTTTGCCCAGGAAAATACTGCTCAGGAGGCAACAGCTGAAAATCCGGAAGCGAGCAGTACCGAGGAATCAGAAATCACGATTCCTAAATATAAATGGGAACAGCAATATTATCACCAAATAAATGGTGAAAAAAGCCTCGTCTTTGCTCATGAAATGCGCTCATCAAAATTGGCATTTGCAGATATTGATGATGATGGCGATATGGATATTTTCCTAGGGCAAATGAATGGAGAAATTGCCTATTTTGAAAATAAGGGATCTTTAACACACCCTGAATATGAATTGATCACCCAACAATATAAAGCTATTTTCGAAACGAGAAGAAAAGGACAAAAAGTTCAGGTTCGAAATGTCATCAATGTTAAGGGTCGTTCTGCTCCTTATTTAACTGATATTGATAGTGATGGTGATTTAGATCTTTTTATTGGAAGTAAGGACGGCAGTATCTGGTATTTTAAAAATCTGGGAAATAACTTGGTACCAGTTTTTAAACTGGAAACACCAAAATATGAAAATATAAGTGTCGGTCGCAATAGTGTTCCTTTATTTGCCGATATAGACCTGAAACGTAAAAAAGATTTATTGGTTGGTACGGAAGATGGTAAAGTGTGGTTGTTTTTTAATGACGGAACGCGGAAAAAGGCAAACTTTCATACCATAAAACCGATAAGAGTTGCCAGTTTGGGACTAGAAACACATGCTTCGCCCGGGTTATTTGACTGGGATGAAGATGGTGATCTTGATTTAGTTGTTGGACAAAATAGCGGTACTTTAACACTGTTCACCAATGATGGTGATCGTTTTTATCCTAAATGGAAATTTACAGAGGAAAATTTTCAACAAATTGATATTGGTGGAGAATCAGCACCATATTTTATTGATATGGATGACGATGGTGATAAGGATTTAGTACTGGGTAGCGCAAATCCTACTGTTTTTCATTACGAAAATCGTATCCAGGATGAAAAACGAACCTTGTGGAATCGGAGTACTAATCTATTCAATTTTCATAAACTGATTGTTACAGGTGAACGTTCCAGTCTTGCTACCGGAGACCTGGATGGAGATGGGGATTTGGATCTGATCATTGGTGAAGCCCGTGGGAATTTAAACTATTATGAAAACATTCCTGAAAATAAGGTTCCTAACTGGGTGCTGAAATCAGAAGAACTTATTTTTATGACAGGCGTGCAAAATAGTTCTCCTGATTTAGGTGATATCGATGGTGATGGCGATTTAGATCTGATTATTGGGGGGCAACAAGGGCAGATCGCATTTGTGGAGAATATTGGGACCCCTAAAAGTCCAAAATGGGAATTAAAAGAAAAAACATATTTTCAAATTGATGTCGGATCCAATGCAGTCCCAAAACTAATCGACATAGACTTTGATGACGACCTGGATATGTTGATTGGTAACTATGCGGGGCGTGTTAACCTATTTTTAAATAAAGGTAGTAAAACCAAACCCGAATATACATTGGAATCCACACGTTTTGCTTCAATAAAAACTGAAAATAATGCCACCCCAGCCTTTTTTGACTGGAACCAGGATAAATTTCCGGATTTAATATTTGGGGATGAAAAAGGAAAGCTAGGATTGGCACTTTCCCCTGGGAAAACCCGTGATTTTATCCCGAATTGGGTTAACGGAGATAAAGCGCTTTTTGTTTTTAATGTTTATGGGCTGAGCCATCCCATCATGCAGGATATCGACGGTGATGGAGCTAATGATCTATTGATTGGAAATGAGAAAGGTGATTTTTTACTGTATTTAAATCGTGGCATTGATAAAATTAAAGAAGAAGGAAAGGAAAAAGTAGATAACACAGTGGATCAAGATGGGACCTTGGTAGTAGAAGAACTGGAAACTCCGGAAGAATTAAAAATAGAAATTGAAGTTCCCGAAGATGATGAAGATACTTTTGCAGATGTTGAAGAAACATTTGATGATGGGCCAAAGCGCGTAAAAATTGATCCAAAATATGTTCGAATTATGATTCCTTTAATTGAAAATGATGATATTACACGTTCCGTTCCTGCTATTGGGGATTTAGATTTGGATGGCGATTTTGATATCATTATCGGTTCAAGTAGTGGATTGGTTTATTATTACGAAAATCAAGGGAATGAAACAGAATGGGATTTTAAGCTAGTTGACAAGGATTTTCTAAAAACGGAAAAACTCAGGAATACCGCGCCTATTTTATTCGATCTGGACCAGGATAGCGATTTGGATATCATACTGGGAACCAGGTTAGGTAAGCTCTTGTTTTATGAAAATCAAGGAACGGTTGAGCACCATCAATTTATTTTGAATAATACCCGTTTTAATAAGCTCTGGCTGGGGCGAAATGCAAGACCAGCGGCTTTTGATTTAAATCAGGATAATTTTCCGGATTTATTGGTTGGTACTTTTTTTGGTAAGATAACTTATGTAAAAAATGACTCTAGTCGATTTGAAATCATCAGACGTGATTACAATAAAATTGACATTGATATTGGTGCCACCCCGATTTTTTCCGATTTAAATAATAGTGATACTCCAGAACTGGTGATTGGATCGGATGATGGTGTTATTCACTTTTTAAGAAACACCCGTGATGATCTGCAAGGGGAGTGGCTGACAATACCGCAATACGGTGCCGGATTAACCTACCCCCGGGGAACTAGTCCAGCTGTCGCAGACCTCGATAATGATGGAGATCCCGATTTGATTTCAGGCAGTGAACCTGGAATGATTATACTATTTCAAAATGAAGCGATTGAGGTAGATACTGAGCCTAATATCGACGATACAGGTGCCGAAGAGGAGCAATAAAAACATGAGCAAATTACAATATTTTTTATTTATTGGGTTAATATTAAGTTTATCTTTTGGTGATATTTCTTTGGCCTCGACTTTATTAGAGATTGAAAAAATAACTATTGGAGAAGAGACTATTAATATTAAGTCTACCCAGTTGATTGAAATTGCAATAAAAAACAGAGGTAAAACCGATATATCTGTGGTGGTTAAATTGGTAATTACATTGCCCAATCATAACATTATTACTTTTGGAGAAAAAAGAATAAAAGCTAAGGCACAAACTATCAGCTATGCATTAATACCTTATTGGATTGATAAAAAAAAATCGGGAGATTATACCATCGGCACCAAAGTTTTTTCTTTAAAAGGAAAATTGTTAGCTAAGCATAATAAAGATCAGGAACAGTTTTTCTTTGCGAATGACCCTTCCAGAAAACGTCAATTGCCACGGACACGAGGAAAAAGCCTAAAGAAAAAGCAAATGATTCGAATGGATAATACACAGGCTCAAAAGATACCTTTGATTCAATTTGAACCAGCGGACTTATTATGGAAAGAGGTCAGGTTTATTAATAAAATATCAGTGTTACGTGGAGAGCCGGCCAATATCAGGCTCGTTTTACAAAATAATGGTGGTGATATCGCTTCAAATGTCAAATATTCGCTGTATTGGTATTTTGTGCATCGTCCAAAACGAAAATTGAGGTTTTATAATGACCAGATTAAGGTGATCGCTCCAGGAGAGAAAAAGGTTTTGGAAATTCCCATTACAATTCCTGATGATGAGCAAAAGGGTAAGTATCAGGTCCTGGCTGTTGTGGATGAAGGTAATGAGATTAAAGAGGCTAACGTTAAAAATAATCAATCCAAGGCTATTAAAGATATGATTTTTAGTGATATTGCTTTAATTATGCCAACAGACGGCCACTCATTTGCGGAAGACGGTTTGTATTTCTTTGAATGGAGAAGTAATAAGTATAATCAGTTTAAAGTTGAAATCTCTGCGGATCCCTCTTTTTTAGTCGAAGACAGCACCTTTCGGATTCCAAAAGGTGATGGAGATGAGGGCTGGACTTCTTCAACAAGTATTAAGCCGTTGCAGGGTGAAATGATGCCAGGTTTGGCAACCGGAATTTTGGAAAGCAATAAAACGGATCATCTTTATTGGCGGGTAATTGCCAGGAATAGCAGAGGGGAGATTACCGCCTCTGAAAGTCGGAAATTTTTTATCAGTTTGAACGCAAATTAGGTCAATAAGCACAGATCCAAAGTTATTGAATCTGTGTTAAAACATCTTTTCTAGCAATTAAAAAGAAGATCTTACCATAACTTCTCATACTCCCTGCACTTTTTTCCGCAATATCGCCATTTCCCCAAAATAGATCAACCCGATCTGATCCTCGAATGGCACCACCGGTATCCTGATTCAAAATGAAACGGAAAATTGGTTTTTTCGGTTTTTGCAAATTACCACTTACGTCCGGTACTTCAGTAATAATATAGCCAAGTGCTGCTTTCGGGAAAGCAAATGTATCAGTAGCAACTGATCTTTTTGCAGTCAGTGGTACATTGATATTTCCTCTGGGGCCAATTTCGTCTTCTTTAGTTTGTAAAAAAGTATAACTCTCGTTGTGATAAAGAATCTCTTTTAGTTCCAGTGGGTGATTTTCCAGATATTGTCTAATGCTAGCCATGGAAACCTCCTCCAGTAGCATTTTCTTTTTATCAATTAATAACTTTCCGATACTCGAATATTTTCGACCATTGGCACCTGCATAGGCTAATTTAATCAACTTTCCATTTGGTAATTCCAAAATGCCTGATCCCTGGATTTGCAAGAAGAATAAATCAACCGGATTTTCCATCCAGGCAATTTCTAAATTTCGTTTCGACAGCATACCCTTTTCCATAATATCCCGTCGGGAATAGTATGGCGCTATTTTTTTTCCAACCTGTCGATATACGATAGTTCTATCTTCTAAGCTTTTTCTAAAGTTTCCTAATTCCAAAACCTTAAGATCATCGGGTTTTTTATAAACCGGGACATAAAATCTTGCAGTACGGGTAAGATTTCCTTTAAATATAGGTTCATAATAACCTGTAAACATTACTTTGTTTTCCGGGTTGGCGGATGATCCAAACATCAAAAATTGAGAATTGATAGCATCCATTAGCTGACCGCGGGTACTTGAGGTTTCAATGATCAATTTAAAAAGTTTAAAAGATTGAATGACCTCAAGGGCGGTATAATTAATTTTACCGTATTTAAAAATTGTTTTTCCAGGTTTTTTTTTCAGGTAACTAAGGGATTGCTCAATGGCATATAACAGGCTCTTTTTATTTAAGTCATCTTTTTTAATAATACTGTTATAGGGGGGTGTTATCAAAACCATCGTTTTTGAAGAAAAAGGCGAGTCTACCTGAGTGGAAATTGAAATGACTTTGGAATCTTTAGTACAGCTGTGTAAAAGGATAACGAGCGCCAGTGCAAAAAATAGTATTCTAAAGAATTGCATTTCGAATTAAAGATTAAGGTTTATAGTTCAACGATTCCTTCTGCTCCAACCACAGCATTTCTACCACGTTCTTTAGCCAGGTATAAACAATGATCAGCGCCTTTTAATACGACTTCTGGTGTTTGCCCGTTTTCAGGATATGAAGACACACCAAAGCTGGCAGTTAGAGAACCTTTTGGTTGTGCGGCTTCATTTTCGAATGATTCCTTTTCGATGGTTTCCCGGAGTTTTTCAGCAATATTTTCAGCCATCTTTTTTGCTGTTCCCGGCAACACAATAACAAACTCTTCTCCCCCGTATCTGGCTGCCAGATCACTTTGTCTGACACCACACTGTAAAATTTTAGCAAACTTTTTTAAAACTTCATCCCCTAACTGGTGCCCATTCGTATCATTATAATGCTTAAAGTTATCCACATCAATCATGATTAGTGAAACATTACTATTTTGAATTTCTGCTTTCATAAACTGATCTTTAGTAAATTCATCATAGTATTTTCGATTGTACAATCCTGTCATACCATCTGTTGCCGCACTTTTTTGGGCTTTCTGGATATTATTGGATAACAAGTATAGTTTTTGTTTTGTTTCAACGATAGATTTGATTTTGAAGGTGGCATCGTCAATAGTAAATGGTTTGAACAGAAAATCGGTGATGCCAAGAGAAATTATGTCATTTCGGGTATTAAGATCTACCAACTGATCACTGATTACCAATGTTGACGTTTTTTCACGATTATCTTTAATTAATTTATTTAAAAATTCCTCATAAGGCCATTGTGCTTTTTTGAAAAATGGATCGACAACTATTAGATTTGGTTTCAAGGCGCTAACCGCTTTTAAGGCAGACAATTGGGAATTAAATTCAAAAATGTCATTTAATGAGTATTCTTTCTCAATGATTCCCTTGATGATTTTACGGTCCCATTCATGTTCGTCGATAATCATGGCTTTAATACGGGAACCATGTTCGACATTTGGATCAACAGGGAAGGATACAACTATTTTTTCAGATTGTTTCGCCGATCGAATAACTAACTCACCTTGATGTAGTTCCACTATCCTTTTTGCCAGGGGTAATTCCAGATCTCCTTTTTGAATTGAAAGTTCTATTCCACTGTCCAAATCGGATATTTCATCCAGTGAAATGATTTGATCTACTTGACGGGCTTTAAAATCTTTCGGATCACCGATTAAAATACTGATATCCAGTCGATTATTTTGGAAATCCTGACCACATTCGATTGTTAGTGAACAATCTTTACCATGTTCTTTTACAGCATAATCAAAAATATCAGAAAAAGCTTTCAGTATTTTTGCCTGATCACCAATGATAATAGAAATATCGGGATTAAAACCAGCTTTAAGCGAAGCTTTGTCTTTCAACAGGGCTGTCATATTTTCAAAAAATTCTTTGAATGGAATAATTTTAGTGGATAGATTGGCGGACCCAGGGGATAGTTCGGCTAATGTTAACAAATTACCCACCATTTTATCCATTTTATGGCCTTCATCCACAATTTGAGATAAAAGATCTTTGGTTTCAACGCTCTTTGAGGTGAAGCCGAAGTCTTTATTCATAATTTCAGCATAATTGATAATACTGTCCAGAGGTGTTTTTAGCTGTGTGGAGATATTTGATAAAAAGTGATCTTTGACTTTATTGCTTTTCTCGAGTTCAACCAGTGTGCTTTCAAGTTCTTTGTAGGTTTGTTTGAGTTCCCGGTTGGCTTTTAAAATATTATTTTCATACTCTTTTTGCAGGGTAACATCCCGAATAACAATGGCAAGGACAACTTTTTCGCTAATATTTTCTGGTGATGTTTGAACTGGTGATATGGAAATTAATGCCGGAAACGTGGTATCATTTTTTCGGAGTGCTTTGATTTGTCCTTTCCAACCTGATAAAAACTTTTCAATCCATTCCGGCGTATCATCAACCAGTTTTTCAAAAAGATGATGTAATCTTAATTTTTCAATCTCTTCTTTTTTATAGGTGAATAATTGTAGGAAAGCTTGATTTCCGGATTGAAGGTAACCATCTGCGTCGCAAACAACAATAGCATCCTGATTCACTTCTACAACCCGTGAAAATAACTTAATCTGTTCCAGCTTTTGTTGGAGCTCTTTTTTTAAATCTTTGGATATTTCTGTAATTTCCCGATTAAACTGATTGATTTCCTGTTTTTCCAGTACTGCTTCTTCATATAACTTCGCACGTTCAGTAGTAGTCCTAAGCTTTTCCGATAGGATATTACTGAACATTTTTAAAAATGAATTTGATAACCTTTGGGTTTTTGGATCTTTTGAATCCAGAAAACTTGATTCAAAACCAATGACAGTACTATCTTTAGAAGCCTTAACATCTGCTGATCTAGGTGTGTTGGGTGAAATAACCGCCATTTCCCCGATCGTTAGTCCTAACTGATCAATCTTAAGAATGAATTGATTACCTGAGAAAACTTTAAACTCACCATAAAGGAAAATATAAACCATCCGGTCGCTGATATCATCTTGCTTAATAAGATAGTCACCGGCTTTTAACTGAAAGATTAAACCTGATTCTAGTATCTCTCTTAACAAATCAGTGGGCACAGACTTGAAATAGTAAGAATTTTTTATCAGTTTTATGACCTTATCAATTTCTTTTGAATTGCTTTTAAGTTCAACTTTTTTCATAGAGAAATCAAATAGCTTAAGTTAAATGGTATTGTGGTTTAATAAATAGTATAGATATTAATGTTACTATGATTAAACAGAGAGTTAAACAATTTTATTAAAAAATATCTATTCTGATGTTTTACTGATTACGATAAACAATAAAATTAGCCAGTGCTTCAATACTGTTACGATATTCATTTTCCGGTAGTGTATACAGTTGCTCAATGGCTTTTCCGATGTAATATTTGGACTGGTCAATGGTGTACTTCAGGGATTCGTATTCCATCATTAATTGTTGTACTTCTGCTACATCATCATTTGTAATTTCATCTTTTTCCAATATGTTCAGTATCTTATCTTTGTCAGTTGTTTTGGCATGCTTCAATAGATGACTTAAGGGTAGGGTAATTTTCCGTTCTTTTAAGTCGACACCGGTAGATTTTCCCAGTTTCTCATTACCCACATCATAATCTAAACCATCGTCAATGAGTTGAAAAGCGATTCCAATATTTTTCCCGCATTCGTAAATTGCCAACCGTTGTGCTTCGTTAGCTCCTCCGATGATAGCTCCAATTTCCATAGCAGCAGCTATTAAACTAGCTGTCTTATGGAAGATAATTTCCATGTATTCTGCTTCAGTGGTTTCTGTATTATCTCTGGTTAATTGAAGAATTTCCCCCCGGGCTATTTGGGTTGTAGCTATTGATAAAACCTCGACAATATCATGATTTTTAAAAGCTGATATATATTTAAATGAAACCGTAAACAGGTAATCACCGACCAGAACAGAAGCTTCATTACCCCAAATTGAGCGGGCTGATTTTTTAGAACGTCTTAGATCAGCATTATCAACGACATCATCGTGCAACAAAGTAGCGGTATGAATATACTCAATAACATTCGCAGCCAGATATGCATTTTCGTTCAATGAACCGACGGTTTTCGCGGCAAATAGTAATAATGCCGGTCGAACCCTTTTTCCACCAGATTGGAGGATATATTGTCCAACCTGAGTTAGTAATGGAATGTCTGTTTCCAGGTTTTCCATAATCAGTTTTTCAACCCGATCCAAGTCTGAATTAATGGGATTTAGAATTTCATGTAAGGGAAGTATTTTTTTTTCTGGTAACATACGTTTGATTAAAATAGTGTGATGGTTTATAAAACATTGGACTCAGCCTACATTACACGATTTTAAAATTCAATCAATCATTTTTTTTATTTTCAAACCATTCATCTAATTGGTGGAACTTGCTTGTGATTTTGGTTTGTAATCATTTCTACGGAATTTTAAGTAAGTTTCATGGGCGATGGTGGCTTCATCTGTTTTACCAACATGGTACAATGCCAGGGAGAGGTTATACCAACTCTCCTTCAAATTTGGATTAATTTCCAAAGCTGTTTGGTATGCTTCAATAGCGTCGGTAAACCGTTGAACCGTATATAGTGTTAAGCCTAGATTGTAAAAAAATACAGCTTGAGTGGGATCAATTGCAATGGCTGACTTATATTCGTCAATAGCAATTCCGAAACTGTGACCTAGGAAAAATTGATTGCCTCTTTTAAAATGATCCATTGCGTCCGGAATTTTTGTTTCGGAACAAGCAAAAGTAAACATGCAGATAATGAATATCGTTAGTTGAGGTACCAGTCGTTTTTTCATCTAAAATCCAATGGAGTTTTTACCTGTTTAGAAATAAACTTATTATATGAATAATGAAAATTCAATATTCATGCTTTTTTGATTAGTAATCTCAATAATTTTAGAATTATTTTAAAAAACCTAAAGAATATTCATTTATCCTATGATAGTATTCCCTTAAAGTAGTTAATTTAATTGAAAGTTCCCCCATTGGTATGCCTTGTTTATGAGTTTTACTGGTACAATCATTTTTTGCAAAAGAGTATAAACTGAATAAGATCTAAAAAGCAGGTTTTCCGGACCGTAGACCCGTAATAAGTTGCAATCAAATATCTTAAGCTAAATTAATACCATGGTTAAAAGCTTGAAGTTTCTAAAACCTTCTGTAGATAAAAAAATACTGATATTACTGGCAGGATTTGCCTGGATTGCAGTTGGGGCAATGTTGCTTTTTCGTGCGTATCAATGGATACTATTAACCCCTTTATACCCGACCTTAATATCATCAACTATCGGCGGATCGCTGGCGATTATCATTCACCATTTTGGTTTTTTAAAAATTGTTGATAAAAATCTGGATCGCATTATTCCAATGTCTGGTAAAAGGTGCATCTTTTCATTTATTCCCTGGAAAAGTTATTTAATTATTGTTTTAATGATCTTAATGGGTTTTTTTTTAAGGTTATCACCTATTCCTAAAATTTATTTAACTACAGTTTATATTGCTATTGGTATGTCTTTAATTTTATCCAGTATTCGATATTTAAGAGTCTTTTTAATGGAAACTTTTAAAAACCGCCAAAGTTGAAAACCATTTTACCCCTTAATTTAAAAATAGCTAAATTCAATTGCTCTATCCCTGAAACCAATAATGGGATAAACGAATCTATAAATATTTAAAACGATTCTTTTTTTCAAATTGTGGGTTTCAATTGATAACATATTGCTTTTTAAAGACAAAATATCATATAATACTGTTTAGACAATTATTCAAAATTTAGATTTTAAGATAAAAAAAGGTTTAAATAGTTGATAAACAACCCAATTTGTTGCTTTTAAGGTTTATCTATACTATAAAAATTTAATCCAGCTTAAGTTTTAATATTATCTCACTACATAATAAAGGGTAATCAATGGCAAGAAAATCTGTTAGGAAAAGAAGCGGGAAAAAAACTAAAGGTGATAAGTCTTCAGTCGGCAAGTGGTTTCTTATTATATTTTTACTACTTTTGTTTACTGCAATTAGTGCTGGAGCATATTTATATTTTACCGGCCAAGTTGATCAATATCTGGGTGATAAAAACTTTTTTGAACAATCTTCAGATGGAAAGCAGAACACACTTCCAGATGAGTTACAACAACCGGATACTCTGGCTGATAAAATCGCTGTAGAGCCACCACCGGTAGAGAAAGCAAAACCTTCCCTTAAAAAACGATCTGGCCGTTATCTGTTGAAACTGGGTGATTGTCTTTATAAAGAGTGTATTAATCAATATGCAAGGGCGATCAGAAAAGCCGGACAGCGAATGTACAAAAAACAGACCACCAGTAAAACAAAATATTTCGAGTTATTATCAGAAGAAAAATTTAGCTATGATCGGGTGATGGAAAAAATCAGACTTATTGATAATTATAAGAATGTAGTAGGCGCCGCCTATCCGATTAGATCCAGTGACGGGTATTACATCTCTTTTGGACAATATCCGAATCCGGATTTAGCCAATAAAACCCTCGCATATTTTAATCAGTTTAACACTGATGTTAATGTACAATTTAAAATAATCCCCAGAAACAGTACTTATAAAGCTACCAGCGTCTATGCCGGACCTTATTCCTCAAAAAAATCTGCTAATTATGCCAAAAAACAGTTGAAAAATCTGGAAGAAATTAAAGATGTTGTTTTAACGAAGCGGTAAGCGGGAAAATAAGGAAACGGTTTGTTACCGTTTCCTTACAGAAACATAATCTTATTTCAATACACTATCTGCCGGAACATAGTCATAGCCAAGGTCCCTGGCGACTGCTTCGTAAGTGATTTTTCCTTCATGTACATTTAAACCATTCTTTAAGTGCGCATCGTCCAGCATTGCCTGTTTAAAACCCTTATTGGCCAGTTGAATTGCCATGGGCAAGGTTGCGTTTGTTAAGGCAAATGTAGAAGTTCTGGCGACACCACCAGGCATATTAGCCACACAATAATGAACGACATCATCAATTATATAAGTGGGATCCTGATGAGTCGTGGCTTTACTGGTTTCAAAACAACCACCCTGATCAATAGCAACATCAACGACAACGGCTCCCTTCTTCATATGTTTCAGCATCTCTTTGGTCACTAGTTTAGGGGCTGCTGCACCTGGAATCAGAACCGCGCCAACAACCAAATCGGCCTCAAATACATATTTTTCAATGGCATCTAAGGTTGAGTAAATTGTATTCATTTTCTGACCAAAAATCATATCTAATGTTTTTAATCTATCCAGAGATTTATCCAGCACGACGACATTAGCCCCCATTCCCATGGCCATCATGGCTGAATGAGTTCCAACAACACCGCCACCGATAACGACAACATTAGCCGGAGCTACACCTGGAACTCCTCCAATTAATGTTCCGTTACCACCCTGTGCTTTTTCCAGACAATGGGCTCCGGCATGAACAGCCATACGACCAGCAACTTCACTCATTGGCGCCAATAAAGGTAATCCCCCGTTAGCGTCTGTCACAGTTTCATATGCAATCGCTGTACAACCAGATTCAACCAGTAATTTAGTTTGTTCTGGGTCCGGAGCAAGGTGAAGATAGGTATAGAGAACCTGGCCTTTTTTAAGCATTTTACATTCATTTGTTTGTGGCTCTTTAACTTTGATAATCATTTCAGCACGATCAAAAATCTCTTCAGGGGTTTCAATCATTTTTGCCCCGGCAGCGATATACTGATCATCATCCAGGCCGATTGCAGCACCACCGTTTTTTTGAACGATGACTTCATGTCCGTTTTTAGTTAATTCTTTGACACCTGCTGGTGTTAAACCAATACGATATTCATGGTTTTTAATTTCTTTTGGAACTCCAATTAACATTTTATACCTCTTTTTTTGATAGGTTTATACAAATTACCATTGATGAAAGATTAAAGATCCTTATAAATGGCCAAACAATATGACAAATAAAATCAATTACAATAAATTGAATTAAACAGACAAGTCGTAGTTCTGTTTAAATTCATACGAATACATTAAAATAGAAATGTGTTCTAGTTTAGGAAAAAAAATGATAAAAAGTATAGTAATAATTAGGAATACATAGTATTCTCTTTAGGAATAAATCAATAATAACAAAATATTAAGTATCAAATACTGGGTTTTAGACGAAAATATTCAACCAAAAAGATTGATATTCCCCAGAATATAATCCAGGGAATAAAAAACACAGTTATATTTTTGGAAAT
Source organism: Deltaproteobacteria bacterium (assembly GCA_018657625.1). Lineage (GTDB taxonomy): Bacteria > SAR324 > SAR324 > XYD2-FULL-50-16 > XYD2-FULL-50-16 > JABHWU01. Next base: position 26,772 of record JABHWU010000089.1, read on the forward strand.
ATCTGCTGCATAAGATTAAGTTTGCTCCTTAAATATTAGGTCTCTTAATTTAAAAGATCTCTCCTCATACTTCGTCGAGATGACAATTGGTAACAGTTTGATTTTAAAGGCACAAAATTCAAGTTCGTTAACAGTTTCCCAAGCCGGTGCCCGGCAAGATGAATGCAATGAACTTGTCTGAATCCGTAGGGTGGGCAGTTTTTTTTGCCCACGCTGATAAGATGGACGTGCTTCATAAGCCCATTTTACAGTTTTTACAATCCATTGTAATTA
>JABHWU010000054.1 GCA_018657625.1 Deltaproteobacteria bacterium
TACGGATTTTCGTAACTTATTGTAATTATTATTTATAAATTCAAGTTCATTAACAGTTACCCAAACCGGTGCCCGGCAACATATTGGCAACGAACTAGGGCCTGTGTCATTTCGACGAGCCCGCGAGGAGAAATCTTATAAATTGAGATAAAAAAGATCTCTCCTCATTCTTTGTCGAGATGACATTTGATAATACTTTGATTTTAAAGACACAAAATCCAGGTTTGTTAACAGGGCACCGAAGAATCTCAGTTGTATGTGCAATAAATCCTTCGGTCTTGCTGCGCCATCTCGCAATTCAGCGCTTGAGGATGACAACTGGTTGACAAATTTAAATATGAGACAACAACAATGTTGGTCGCTACAATTTAGTATTGTAACGACCAACTTTTAAAAATGACAACGAACAAACCAGCGATTAATCAACCTCAAAAAGCTGCCTTAATTTTGGAAGGTGGTGGCTTACGGGGTGTTTATGGCTCCGGAGTCATTCGCTACTTGATGGCGCAGAATATTTATTTGCCATACGTCATTGGCGTATCCAGCGGTGCCTGTAACGGGTCAAATTATGTTTCCCGACAAATCGAACACACTGTCCCTAGAACTCAAAACAGCAACCCTCAACATGGCCAAACTTACCTGTAGTCCATTTTAGGCTTGACTGAAATGGAGTATGGGTTATTCTGGTCATAAAACTCTATCTATAAACAGGTCTCTTTCCAAGTCAAAAAATAGACTGTTATGAAAAAAATATTTGATCGTTATAATGAGTCGTATATACAAACTGATTTAACTAAAAAGATGGTGTTTATCGGTGGTCCCAGACAGGTCGGAAAAACAACTACTGCTTGTAATCTTCTAAAAAAATTAGATACAAACGGGGTATATTTCAACTGGGACAATGACGATGACAGGCGGGATTTGTTGGCAAAAAAATGGAGCCATCAAAACAAAATCCTTATTTTTGATGAACTTCACAAGTATCCGAAATGGAAAAACTGGATCAAAGGTGTTTACGATACGGAAAATGAATTACACCAGTTAATTGTGACCGGTTCAGCCAGGTTGGATATCTATAAACAAGGTGGAGATTCCTTAATGGGGCGTTATCATTACTGGCGTTTACACCCTTTTTCTTTAGATGAAACTCCCGAAGGTTTTAGTAAAAAAGAGGCTTTAGATCGATTAATGACGGTTGGAGGCTTTCCGGAACCCTTTCTTGATGGGGATGAACGCGAGGCCAGACGCTGGCGACGTGAACGGTTTGACCGTGTTGTAATGGAGGATATCCGCGATCTGGAACCGATACGAAATATTCAGATGATTAAAATTTTGGTCGATCAACTTCGAACCAGGGTCGGTGGATTAGTCAAAATTGCGAACCTGGCAAATGAATTACAAGTCGCTCATAAAACGGTGAAACGTTGGTTAGAAGTTTTAGAACAGATGTACCTGCTTTTTTCGATAAGACCTTTTACCCATTCAATCCCCAGAGCTGTATTAAAACCACCTAAAGTTTACTTTTTTGATAATGCTGATGTCACTGGTGATGAAGGAAGTCGATTCGAAAATCTAATTGCAACCAGTTTATTAAAACGGATACACTTTCTAGTCGACAGGGATGGTTATCGATATGAATTGATGTATATCCGGGACAAAGAAAAAAGGGAGGTTGATTTTGCGATTGTCAAAGACGGTGGTTTGGAAGAGCTTATTGAGGTAAAGTTATCGGATAATTCAGTTTCAAAATCACTGTCATATTACGCTGAAAAACTAAATCCTAAGCGGGCGGTACAGCTGGTTAAAAATATCAAAAGACCCTATGAAAAAAACCGATTACATGTTTTGGATCCGTTATCTTATTTTAATGGATTAAAATAGGAAAATAACCTGCTACCTTAAAATAAGCATAAATACCAACGCAGCAGGTAATTAATGATTCTGTCCGCTGATGCCACGACCCATACCATACAGACAGGTATTTCCGGATCTTCAATCTGAAATTTGTGTTTGATAAAAACCTGGCTTTCCAAATAAAAAAGTACTCGAATCTCCAGTTTGCGACCAAAGAACGAGGATTGGAAAAGGCATTTAAAATAAAATGGATGCTCCGGAGATTATCAATAAATCAAGACTTTAGCGATGATTAATAGAGGATGTTGATATTAGAGGCAGGTAAAAATAGTTCCACTCTTTTCCTATCGGATAAATATAAGCTCAATTGGGAAATGAGTGGAAAATTTTTTTTAAATAGATTCTGGAATTAAGCTGATTTTGCTAGCTCAATGTTTTGATGTACTGGCATATTAATTAGGTTGTTACTATTATTTTTCTTCATACGGTTGATAAGATGTTCAATCACGACATATAAAGTTCCCAAGGCAACCATTGTTGGGAGAGATGCATACAGTAACGTTCTTAAGCCAGCACTTGCCGGAAGATTCAAACCTAGTATAACAATTGCCATCATTCCACATACTAAAACTAAATAGCTAATAAGGATTCTGCTCATTTTATTTCCTGAATTTAAAGTTAAAAGTTAAAAATTAAAAGAATTATTTTTTCCAAGCGCTTTTATAAGACTCATATATTGCATCATCACGTGTTAAACCGATATCTCTTAACATTGTGTCGTTCAAAACAGCTAATTGTTTTCTCTGGAGAGATCTTTCCTTCCAGGTTTTAAAAATTGTGGTTATTTGTTTCATTTCTATTTATTAGTTTATGGTTAAGTTTAAAGTATTTGGGGTATTCCCATTTTTTATTAGCTATTGATCTTTTCCGCATCTATTCTCTGTTTAGTATCATCACTTTTAAAAAAGTTAATACCCATATCCTTCAGCAGCGGAACTTGTATCTATTTTTTCGCCTTTTTCAGGCTGTCCTCCTTGTCAGAATTCCAGTTCTCAATCAACAAAACCAATCACCCGGAATCTTTAAATGATAGCCAGTTCAGGTTTTCCACTGAAAGATATCATAAAATAATATCCAGGTTGTTTTGTTAGGATCATTATCTCGCTTCTATGATCTTTTTTGACAACCGATATATTCTAATTCAATGAATAAGAAACTGTGGGGGTAAGATAAGAAGAATATTATAGGCTCACTAATTTTTTTTTATCAAGGGCAGGAACTTGGTATTCGTTATTGTAAATAAAGTAAATCACGCCACCTAACAAATAAACAGAAATCTGAATAATAACAAACAGGTTGAAAATATCAGCACCAGCAGAGATGCTATCTATTTGATACAATTCTTCAAGGGCAATATGTCCTGCTCCGAGACCGTTTAGAGCTAAAGAGAATTCCTTTAATTTTCTAACATTCAATTTGACTTAAAAAAAAATTATCAGTAGTATTCATGTATAATATGTCTTATATATGAATAAAATTATAATACTTTTATATCTAAACAAGCGGTTCTGGTCTAAATGTTTTTTTCAAACCATTATCAATGTCAATACTCTTTAATAATAAAGGTTTTTTTCTAATCAGTTAACTAGATGACAAAGGAATATAAACCTGTTCAATGTGACTGCATATTAATACCATTGAAGACAGACAATAAAAATACTACTCGATTAGCTAAAAAAATATGAAATACAGTTTTAAATACGGTAAAGGAGAAAAAGAACTGATTATTCCGGAACGTATGGACGTTTCACTATTAAAGCCTATCAACCCTGAAATTGTGAAAGATCCGGTTGCGAAGCTAAAACAAAGTTTATCAAATCCAATCAATATCAAACCTTTGAAAAACAGCCAACAACCAAAAAAAATTGCGATTGCCATTCCAGATGAAAGTCGTCCTTTTCCTGTCAAATTACTCTTACCAGCTCTTTTAGATTCTTTTTACAAAACCTGGCCACAATTAAAACCAGAACAAATTATCATTGTCATCGGTGGTGGGCTCCACCCACCACCTGATAAAACGGGAATTGAGAGGA
>JABHWU010000056.1 GCA_018657625.1 Deltaproteobacteria bacterium
ACTTTTTGCGTTACGTGTCCCCTGATTTGAATATCGGGGACATGTACTTTTTGCATTACGTGTCCCCTGATTTGAATATCGGGGACATGTACTTTTTGTGTTACGTGTCCCCTGATTTTGGGGACATGTACTTTTTGTATTACGTGTCCTCCGATTTCAGGGAATATAATGGCCCTACTGTTTTTATGTTATAATATTGTTTTGCTGATTTCTGTATTCTATTTTAGATATCCGAATACAATTCTTCCTTATGTTTTGCCTTTTCCACTAAATGGTTTAATTCTTACTTGTTTATGGGGAATATTGTTAATTGTATCATTATTTTTTTTGTGGAATAATCGAAGAGACATTAATTGGAAACGTGTTGCACATATATATACCGAATTAACGGCGCTTTCTTTGCTTTTTAGTTACTTATGGGGACGAGTACCTTTTGATAAAAATCGAGTGATTGATGTTTCAATAGGTGTCTGTTTGCTTCTCCTTTTGGTTTGGCTGGTATTTAGAAATTTTCGAGATGATACATTCAGTGGATTAACAAGGTTAAATTTCCTGCCAGCCCTTAAGTTGCTTTTCTTGCCGACAATTTTAGCGATTAGTATTTCAGTCATCTGGTTTTTGATGGTTTCTGATGACAATATAATAATGTCTCATTTTATAGTCTCGTTTGTGTCGTATCCAGTATATGCCTTTTTCCAACTACTACTTTTTATAGAATTCCCCCTTAAAAGATTTCAACAATTAAGTCGTTCAAAAGTTGAGATTGTATTTGTTTTAGCTGCCTTTTTTGGCCTCATTCACTGGCCAAATTATATTTTGGTTTTGGGAACTTTTGTTATCATGTTAATTTGGGCATCCATATATTTAAGATACCCAAACATTTGGGCAACATCGCTGGCTTTTGGAATTCCTGCCACGTTTGCTATTCAGTTTTTGCCGAATAACATTACAAATGGCGTAAGAATTGGTCCTAAATATGTCAATGAACGCGTAAAAAAAAGTCAATCCGGCTCATTATTCAATCGTGTACATGGCACATTTGAAATTGAATCTCCTTTTATAGACGGGAAAAAAAAATTCAATAGTACAGATTTTAGTGAAAAATTATATACAAAAGTGCTTCAAAAAGAACCGCATGCTTATCGAATAAAACTTTGGAGTAATATCAGGAAAATATTGGGTAGTGAGTCAACATTAATGGCTTTTTTAATGAGTTCAGAAATAAAGTCTGCTGAATGGTATCATAATGGAGAACAGCCGGAAGATCATTTAAATGAATATCGTGGATATTTGGATGAAGCATTTCACACCGAAGAAGATATGATCCGCTTACGGGGATGGGCAGCAAATACTACGATAGATATGATTGCGAAGAAATTACTTGTTTTTGTGAACGGTACACTGATTCTCGAAAAAGAACCCAATATATTCAGACCGGATCTGCGTGATTCGCTAAAAAAATCTGGTTTTCAATTCGATATTCAATTGGATAAACCGCAGCATCCAAAAGATAATGAAATTAGGATTTTTGCCCTTTTTAAGGATAATATATTGGCTGAGTTGCAGTATCCGAATCAGTATCAGTGGCTGATAAAATAATATTACAAAGATAGGTAACTATTCACTATCTATTATCATAATGATGCCATGAATAACCTGTTGGTTGGTGTTTCAGGAATCTTAGAAGCCAAGGATGGCTTCTCGAAACTCTAGGATAGATTCATGTGTTTCCTGAAACACCAACTAACAGGTGGTAAACAGACTGAATAGTTACCTATTCACTATCTATTATCATAATGCCATGAATAACCTGTTGGTTGGTGTTTCAGGAATCTTAGAAGCCAAGGATGGCTTCTCGAAACTCTAGGATAGGTTCATGTGTTTCCTGAAACACCAATTAACAGGTGGTATGTATACTGAATCGTTACAAAGATATTAACGTAAATGTTATTCCACTTTCAGCGTTTAGATCTTCATACAATAAATATATCACAAATTTTGAAGAGGCAGCGGTTAACGCATGTTATAATTTTGGTTCATCCATTTCTGATATTCACCACTTTGAATATGCTTCACCCACTCCAGATTATCCAAATACCAATCAACGGTCGTTTCCAATCCAAGTGAAAAAGTTAGAGATTGTTTCCAACCCAGCTCTTTTTTGATTTTTTCACAATTAATGGCATATCTTAAATCATGTCCGGGGCGATCTTTAATATAAGTAATCAGTTTTTTGTAATCATCTTTGTCCCTATTTTTTCGATCCGCTAAAATTTCGCATAGACGATTCACCAACTTAATATTAGTCCACTCATTATCACCACCAATATTGTAGGTTTCTCCTAGCTTCCCTTTTGAAATGGTCGCCCAAATTCCACTACAGTGGTCGTCCACAAATAGCCAATCCCTGATATTTTCACCATTACCATAAACCGGTAAGGCTTTCTGTTCCAGGATATTTAGTATCATGACAGGAATTAGTTTTTCTGGAAATTGATAAGCCCCATAGTTATTGGAACAATTGGAAATCGTGACCGGTAGACCATAGGTATGATAATAAGTACTAACAATATGATCTGATGAGGCTTTTGAGGCTGAATAGGGGCTTCTGGGATCGTATGGTGTTGTTTCCAAAAATAATCCGGAATCACCCAGGGAACCATAGACTTCATCTGTGCTGACATGATGAAAAAGATAGGATTGATCAATATTTCCCTCTTTATTCAGCCAATGTTTCCTGGCAATTTCAAGCAGGTTGAAGGTGCCAATAATATTCGTATCAATAAATTCTGAGGGCCCAGTGATGGAGCGGTCCACATGGGACTCTGCCGCAAAATGAACCACACAATCAATTTTATATTTTGTAAAACAAATATCAAGTGCTGCTTTATCTCTAATATCTGTTTTTTCAAAAAAATATTTGTTCCCTTCATATTGTTCGCTAATGTCTTTGAGACTCTCCAGATTTCCGGCATAGGTTAGTTTATCCAGATTGATGATGGTTCCTTTAAAATCTGGCTGTGCAAACATATATCGGATAAAGTTCGAACCGATAAACCCTGCACCACCCGTTACTAAAATATTTGAAAATGATCTAACCGTATTCATATCAGTCTATTTATTTGTTGAATGATGTGTATAATTTAAGAACAGTGGATAACAATGCTTTGCTCATTTTTTTGTTTGAAACGTTTCTGCCAAATATGCTTTTAAATTCACTTTCCAATCCTTGACTTCAAATCCCAATAAATTAACAACCTTCTCTTTGTTAAAACTGGAGTTTTTGGGCCTTTTAGCGGGAAGCGGATACATATCGGTGGTAATCGGATTAATTTTTAGATCTTTTTTTAATAAACCGATTTGCTGTGCACATTCTTTGATTTGACAGGCAAAATCATACCAGGAGATTGATCCCTCATCAGAATAATGGTAAATACCATAAGGTAAATCCGGTAAATTAGGGGACATGTACTTGTTACGTGTCCCTTGATTTATCGGTTTTACCTGATTTATGCGTTTCAAATCCTTCGATTTCGATATCAAATTAACAATGTTACTCGCTAATTGTTTGGTGTAAGTTGGTCCACCAATTTGATCGTTGATGATACCTAGTTCTGTTTTTTCATCAAATAACCTTAGCATGGTTTTTACGAAGTTCTGACCATGAATACCATATAACCAACTAATTCGAATGATATAATATTGGTCCAGGTGTTTCTGAATTTCAACTTCTCCTGCCAACTTTGTTTTCCCGTAAACGGAAGTGGGAGAGACCGGATCTTCTTCCCCATAAGGACTTTTTTTCTCCCCATTAAATACATAATCTGTTGAAAATTGGATCAGTTTAGCCCCTGTTAGTTTTGCCACTTTTGCTAAGTTTTTAGCCCCTTTGGCATTTAAATCCTGTGCTTCTTGTTGTTCCGTTTCGGCCTTATCGACAGCAGTGTAGGCCGCACAATTAATGATCCATCTAATGGCTCTTCCTGAAATAAATTTATTAATTTTCTGCATATCAGTGATATCAACATCGATATCTGATGCAAAAAAAGGTATTTTCCGGGATATTAGACTTTCCCTGATATCAGCTCCCAACATACCTTTCTCGCCTACTAGCCAGATCATTCAAACACCTCCGCATTTTTCAAAAATGGTAGCTGCAGGTCCCGATCTGATAAATAAATATCCATTTCCGGCCAATCAATTGCAATTTGTGGATCATCCCAACGAATACCTTTTTCACAATCCGGATGGTATTCTGCCGTCGTCTTATAAGTGATTTCAGCAACATTGCTAAGTGTTAGAAATCCATGAGCAAACCCTACTGGGATGTAGAACATTTTTTTATTAAACTCGCTTAACGTTTCGCAAACCCATTGCAGGTAACTGGGGGAAGATCTTCGAATATCAATCGCTACGTCCCAAATTTCCCCTTTGATACAGCGAATTAATTTACCCTGAGCATAAGGATTGATTTGGTAATGTAATCCACGTAAAACACCTTTAGTAGATTGGGAATGATTATCCTGAATAAATTGTTCGGAGATGTTGTTATTTTTAAAATCAGACTGTTTATAGGATTCCAGAAAGTATCCTCGTCTATCATCGAAGACGCGGGGTTCGATTAGAATTACTTCCGGTAGTTGTGTTGGGGTAAATTTAAACGGCATCTAAACTCCATTTCTAATTAAAATTACGATTCTGTGGGTTTAACAATGAAATTAAGTATTGCCCATACCCGTTTTTCAACATTGGTTTCGCTAATTCTTTTAATCTCTGGGCATCAATCCATCCATTATTAAAAGCAATTTCCTCAATACACGCGATTTTGAATCCCTCACGCTTTTCAATAATATGAATAAACTCAGATGCCTCAAGTAGGGTTTCATGGGTTCCTGTATCCAACCAGGCGAAACCACGTCCCAATAACTCTATTTGCAATCTCCCCTGCTCTAAAAAAGCCTGATTAACCGAAGTAATTTCAAGTTCACCTCTATCTGATGGTTTGACATTTTTAGCAATTTCCACGGCCGCATTACTATAAAAATAAATACCAGTAACGGCGTAATTGGATTTAGGGCTGTCAGGTTTTTCAATGATTTCACTCACATTTCCATCCTTATCAAAACTCGCCACCCCGTATCTTTCGGGATCTGATACATTATATCCAAAAATAGTTGCGCCACCTGTTTCTTCAACATAATCTTCTGCTTTTTTAAGCAATTCAGAGAGACCTCTGCCATAAAAAAGGTTATCTCCAAGGATCAAGCAAACGTTTTCATCACCAATAAATTCTTCTCCAATAATCAATGCCTCCGCCAAACCATTCGGATGTTCCTGAACTGCATAAGAAAAATTCATCCCCAATTGGTGACCATCACCAAACATTTTTTCAAATCTTGAAATATCCTCAGGAGTACTGATAATTAATACTTCTTTTATCCCTGCCAGCATTAATACCGATAATGGGTAATACACCATCGGTTTATCAAAAATAGGCAGCAATTGTTTGCAAATTGCTAAGGTAGCAGGGTATAAGCGTGTCCCACTGCCACCAGCTAATATGATCCCTTTCATAAGATTAGTTAAGGTGATTTTATGTTATATTTATTAAAATGAGATTGTTGATAACAAGCATCATTCTTAGTGACTTATTTTATCTTTGTTAAGCGTAAAATTAGGGGACATATGCTTACAAACTGTGTGATCATTCAATTTTTATGAAAAAGCTCAAATTAGTCACACCAGACTTATCGGCTGTGTTGCAATAGAGAAACAACGATTTATTCCAGAGCTGTCATTTCACAGGGCACTGGTTTGAATACTCGATATGACAGAGAGGTGTACTATTTCATCTAGTAAAGTAATTACGGCACAGTTTGTTGATCCGATATCTAATAAAAAAGTCAATTATGACAACTGGATTCTGAATGACGACTGCCAAAATATCGAGAAAAATTTTATAACTTCGTAATAGCTTTTTAAGGAATAGTACAGTAATTTTGCATCCACTTTGGAAAAATCCGCATTTATTTTTATTGAGCTATTTTTTTTATCGTAATTATTTTTCAAAGATGATCTGATCATTTTTCTTCTTTAGAATCAAGGATTGAGTAACCAAAATCTACGACCAAATTTTTCATCACCGATTAAAATCCATTCTGAAGTACTAAATTCCTCATAATAATGACTCAATGATTAAAAGATTCGATCAGCTTTGAGTTCCTTGTGATACTGATTTTTAATGTATCTTCCAGAACCGGCAAAATCTATTGAGCTGTGGCCTGCTAATGAGTGACCCCTTTAATGATCCTTTACGGTACTTGACAATTGTATCAAGTCGTGAGCATTGTAATACACGTAGATACAGTGCAATTAACGAAATACGGAGAAAGAAAATGAGCGTCGCAATTTCTGTACGACTGCCCGACAATTTAGCATGTGCCTTAGCCGATGTGGCAGCGAATACTGAGAGATCAAAGTCATTTCTAATACAGAAGGCTCTGGAAGCCTACCTGGAAGAACAAGCAGATTTGCAGGTTGCTTTGGACCGTTTTAAAGATCCTACAGATGACATTATTTCACTCGAAGAGATGAGGGTTGAGCTTGACCGATAAGATCTCCTTTAAAAAATCTGTTTCTAAAGATCTGAAAAAACTCGGAAAAATGGAGGCGAACCGTTTGCTTGAAAAAATTTCGTCTGACTTACCCAAAATTGTTGATTCATGCCCGCTATTAAAAGGAAAGTTCACAGGTCTGCGGAAGTATAGGGTTGGTGAATACCAAGTGATTTTCTCTATCTTAAACAATATTCTATTAATCGTTCGAATCGGACATCGCCGTGACATCTACAAAGGCCAATAGAATGGCTGCATCGAACATTCTGATCGAAAAGGGATTTTACTTTTCTTTCTCTATGATCTTTGTGCTGTTTAAAGGTGCATCGTCTTCCCCTTATTTGCGATACTTTTTTCTGCTCTATAAAAATTTGAGGACTACGGAAAAAATCAAGAAAAGACTTATTTCGAGTAATCAACCACAATAAAGTGACAAAATATTCTACAAACACCCCCAATTAAATTACTACTTAAACAATAAACAACCCGTGAAAAAATACTTTTTCATATGTAAAATAACTTCAGATGGAATCTGGTCGTCTATTTAATAAAATAAAGTGAAAAGAAAAGCAGAAGAGTTACTTGAATCATGGTATAGGAAAAAAAAAGAAAACCACTAATGATCCGTGGTGCCAGGCAAGTTGGAAAGTCAACGTTAGTAAGGATCTTTGCCCGGAAACAAGGCTTAAAACTAATTGAAGTAAATTTGGAGAGGCATCCGGATTTGATAACTGAATTCCAATCAATGGATGTAAAAAGGGTAATCCGTGAAATCGATTTTGGTCTTGGGCTTGGGAATGCGCTAGAGCGAAATACACTTTGATTTAAATCCACCTTCAATTCAGTCTATTAAGGCACGTGTCTGTATTAAAAATAAAACTGATGAGATAAAGTTTAATCTGTTATCGTTACCATTATATTTAATAGAAAATACATATATTTATTTAAAGCAAGTATTTTCAGACCCAGAGTTCTAATAAATGATTTATTGTTATGCCATCTATACTCTCGATAGTTCAGTATTTTTGGTCGGCATGTTCTGTGGTAAAAATTCTTCGTGTCCTTCGTGGTTAACTTTGAACTAAGGGGACATGTACTTGTTCTTGTTACGTGTACCCTAAATTCATTGTATCACACGTTTTTAAACCTTTCCCGGTTTATTTCCCTAAGCCCTTACCTTCTGTAGCTTTTAAAAGTTTTTGACCTTTTACTTTTCGTTCCTTATACCTTTTACCTTTTACCTTTTGTTCCTTTTACCCTTAGACCATCTGTTCCCTTTACCATTTACCTTTGTTTTTTACCCTAAACCTTTTACCCTTAGACCATCTGCACCTTTTACCTTAGACCTTGTACCCTTAACCTTTTGTTCCTTGTACCCTTTACCATCTGTTCCCTAAACCGGTTTTTGATCTTTTACCTTAAACCTTGTACCTTGTGCCCTTTACCATCTGTTCCTTGTACCCTTTACCTTTTATTCCCTTTACCATCTGTTCCTTGTACCCTTAGACCATCTGTCCCTTTTACCTTTAACCTTGTACCTTGTTCCCTTTACCATTTACCTTTGTTTTTTACCCTTAACCTTTTACCCTTAGACCATCTGCACCTTTTACCTTAGACCTTGTACCCTAAACCCTTTACCTTTTATTCCCTTTACCATCTGTTCCTTGTACCCTTAACCTTTTGTTCCTTGTACCCTTAGTATTAATTTCCACTGTAATTTCCGGAAATGCCGCTTCAATTTTATCCTTCAATGCCTTCTGGGCGTATCTCTCCCCATGCACCAAACGGATTATCGAGGGTTTTTTCCGAATCCCTTTAATAAAGCGCAGCAAATTTTCCTGATCCGCATGGGCCGAGTATCCCCTGATGGTATTGATACCGGCGGCGATCGTGTACTTCTGGTTTTCAATTTGAACATATCCGTTCTGGGGGCCATATTTTTGAATTTTTCGGCCAATGGTGCCTTTAGCTTGATATCCGACGAATAGAATATCCGTTCGGGGATCTTCAATTAACGCTTTAATATAATTGACAATGCGACCACCACTGCACATACCACTTGCAGCTAAAACGATGACCGGGCGTCCGGATTTTTTCAAATAATCGACAGTCCGTAGATGTTCCTGATGATCGTTGATGGTCAATACTTGCTCAAAGCTGAGGGGATGACGGCCCTTTTTCAATCTTCTCTTAGCTTCTCGATCCCAACACGAGGCGAGTGTTTGATAGACTTCCGAAAACTTGTTGGCGAGCGGAGAATCGACAATGATATCTAAATCTTCCCACTGGATCTGATGCGCCGCCTGTCTTTTTCCATATCGATGGATGATATGTTCAATTTCATAGAGCAATTCTTGAGTTCTGCCGATACTGAAAGCGGGGATCAGGATGGTGCCTCGGTTTTTGAAGCAGGATTCAATCATTGTTTTCAGGGTTTTAATGCGTTCTTTTCTATTTTGGTGGATTTTGTCTCCGTAGGTACTTTCCAAAACCAAGGTATCCGCGCGATAAGGCGATTTCGGAGCTGGGAGAAGTGGCGTATAAGGAGCGCCCAGATCCCCCGAAAATACTATTTTGTCGCTTTTGGAACCATTCCCTTTTTGAATTTCGACAAAAGCAGATCCTAATATATGCCCGGCTGATTGCAGTCTGATTTTTATATCGGACAACCCCAGCCATTTTCCATAGGGAAGTGGCATCAAAAGTGTCTCGATTTTCTCCAGAAAGGATTCAATCAGCTTTGAGTTCTTTGTGATACCGATTTTCAAAGCATCTTCCAGAACCAGCGGAATCAATTGGGCTGTGGCGATACTGCATATGATCTTTTGATCAAAGCCTGCCATCATCAAATACGGAAGCCGACCCACATGATCAATATGACAATGCGTGATGATCAACGCTTCAATGTTCTCAATTGGGAAATCAATTTTCAGTTGTTCTGTTTCCGGTTGTGTCTTCGAAATATCATGGCCCTGAAACAAACCACAATCGATTAAAACAGAGTGATCATGATCGATAAATAATTCATGACAGGATCCGGTTACGCCTTTAGCACCACCATGGTGAACAATTTTCATATCAGGTTATTTATTTGACAGTTTTCGCTCTCGGTATTTTCTACCCCTGCTAATGAGTGACCCCTTTAATGATCCTTTACGGTACTTGACATTCGCGTCAATTCGTGTGCATTGTAATACAAGTAGTTACAGTGCAATTAACGAAATACGGAGAAAGAAGTCGTAAATGAAAAATCAAGATATCTCTATTTTCTTTCAATTCTGCTCCGATATATTTCAATTTATTTAGTTCTGATGGTTTACATTTTAATATGTCTGCTGCTTTTTTGAGGATAGTCTTACTTTGTTCTGTTTCCCTATACCCTTCACCTTTCTTTCCCTCAACAAACCAAAGGTTCAGTTGGAAATAAAAGATAGTAATTGCAATTGACTGGCAAAACATACTGGGCAATAGTAAGAATAAAAATAAGTAAATAAATATGGAGGAAAAATGCTGACAACACCAAAAGTAGAGAAGATCACTGTAACAATCCCCCATGAGTTAAAGGAACAG
>JABHWU010000134.1 GCA_018657625.1 Deltaproteobacteria bacterium
CATTGAAATAAAAGAATAATATATATTATTTTACACAACAATGGCACGAAAATTCCTCAATTATCGTGCCACAGGATACTACTTTACCCTCTCAGAAAATATTTTTTCAAATTACGCCGATTAATTTTCAGGAAACTTCAGTTTTGTAATATCCCCTAATTAAATCTGATTTATCTTCAACATACAGATATTAAACATGTTTTCAATTTTTTACTTCACAATTACCTGAAATTTTGGATATGAATTCAAGAATATCCGTATTTCTACACTTGCGATAATATTCATCTTTGGAATTTAGTTTATAACAAACATCCGAAACCACCAGAAGAAGGTAGTAGAAAATAATATTTTTTCTCCAATTCCATTGATAACCAAAAAAAATTTGGACTTTAGCAAAGTGAACACCAAATATTTCCGATCATTCTTTTCAGAATTCAAATGATTATTATCAATTTGAAGTTGTGATCAAAAATGGTGTTCACACTGGAACCAAACTTGGTAAATTTGATCCTTTGTAGAGATTACAGATTAGTGCCGGTAATGAGTTCCTCTTTATAAATTAACTGATCTCCCTGAATGAAAATCCTTACTAAATGGATTTTCATCTCTTTTTCACCCCAGTTTTCATAAAACAGAAACATATTTGTGTCATTTGGATGATTACTAGATGAAATAGAGCCATTTTTATATTGAGTAAAAGAATACTGGTGATACAGATTAATAGATTTTATCAGCGCTAATTCATGGGTGTGACCACAGAAAACATGTTCGATTTTATGGTATTTGATAAAATCAATGATACGTGATGAGTTGAAAAGAGGGTCATAATCGGTTTCTAAAATAGAGTGGTGGTACAAGAGTATCACTTTGTCGAATGTTAACCGCTCTATCTCATAAGAAACTGATCGCAATATTTCCTCATCTATATATCCATTATCACAATACATTTCGTTAGTATCCAGGCAGACAACCAAAAGAGATACTCCATTAATGGCAATATTTTTAATGAAATTGATATCCGTAAACTTCTCTTTAATCCCTGTTGTATGCTGATCTAGAAAAAGTTTATTTTTAGTACACTTTTCCGGATTCAGTGGATAGATAATATCACTCTCGTCGATATGCTCCCGAAAAAAATCCTGGGATCGCATATTTCGCTTATCATGATTCCCCATAATCGAAATCAAATTGTCACATTTTATTGATTTTAAAAAAACTCCGGATGTCTCAAATTCACTCTCCAGACCGTCGGTTGTATTATCTCCCGTATTAATCACAATGTCGGCAGAATAGGAATTTAATTTCTCCAACAGCATTTCATCATTCCCATCCCAATGACGAGAACCGAAGTGTAGGTCTGAAATATGCAAAATATTCATTTTATTATTCCATAATTTTTACAAAGACTGAGAGTTCTGACAGGCATCAACTGTATACCAGTCAAGACATGCGACTCCACCAATTGATCATATTTATAAAAAATTACTGTTTTTAGTTAATATTTTTTCTAAATCATTAATAGTATTTTTGATAAAATCCGCACATTTTGTGTCCTTTACTGCCAGTTTGAGTTCAATTCCCGGTAGTAAATGAAACCATTGCAACAGATTCGCTAATTCTATGAAGAGATAATACTTAATCGAACATTAACAAAATTTTAGAATTTTTAGTTTAAAGAATCTGGCTCAGAAATTCCTGAGTTCTCTCATGTTCAGGATGATTAAAAAAGTTGCCAGGATTATTTTCTTCCACAATATCGCCCTCATCCATAAAAATGACCCGATCGGCGATGGTCTTGGCAAAACCCATTTCATGGGTTACCACAATCATAGTCATTCCTGTAGCAGCCAATTCGACCATCACATCCAAAACCTCTTTAATCATTTCCGGATCAAGGGCTGAAGTGGGTTCATCAAAAAGCATTATCTTAGGGTTCATGCACAAAGAACGGGCAATGGCTACTCGCTGCTGCTGTCCACCTGATAGCTGGTTGGGAAATTTATCGATCTGTTCCGGGATCTTGACCCGTTCTAGATACTTCATAGCATTGGCTTGAGCCTCGGCTTTAGGCATTTTTCGAACCCAGGTTGGCCCCAGAGTGAGATTCTCTAATATTGTCAGATGGGGAAACAGGTTGAAATCTTGAAACACCATGCCTACTTCAGTGCGAATGTGGTCAATGTTCTTAAGGTTTTGGTTTAGTGTTATACCATCAACAACGATGGTGCCTTCCTGATGCTTCTCAAGATGGTTAATACAGCGGATAAGTGTTGATTTACCTGACCCTGAGGGACCGCATACCACAATCCGCTCACCCTTGTGAACAACAAGGTTAATGTCTTTTAGCACATGAAAATCCCCATACCACTTATTAACCTTGTTGAAATCAATAATAACTTCAGTGGAAGCCGCAGATGCCAATTGTCCACTGGTTTTTTGTGTTTCCTGCGTTTTTATTTCACTCATGTTTTCTATCCTGTGGGTGTTTACCTGATCAATTGTTATGGTCAGTCGATAGTTTTACTTCCAGGTGGCGACTGTATTTTGACATGGCAAAGCAGATCAAAAAGAACATACTCGCACCAAATACTAACGGCTCTATATGAAGTCCAAGCCAAGTCCTGTCTTTGCCGATGGCGCGTAACATGCTGAGAACGTCGAATAAGCCGATAATGGACACCAAAGTGGTGTCTTTCAACAAGGAGATGAAGTTACCAACAATATTAGGAATCATGTGTTTCAAAGCCTGGGGCATAATAATCAGACCCATGGTTTGCCAATAGCCCAGACCGATGGTGTGTCCTCCTTCAAATTGACCTTTGGGAATGGTCTGAAGGCCTCCTCGAACAGTCTCAGCCATATAACAAGCGTTAAAAAGGCAAACTGCGATGATAACCTGGACCAGCTTGTTGAGGACAAAGCCTTCAGGCATAAACAAAGGAAACATCGTCGTAGCCATAAATAAAACGGTAATCAAAGGTACCGAACGGAACAGTTCGATGAACGAAGTGCTAAGTACCCTGGCTACTGGCATCTTGGATCGTCGACCCAGGGCAAGAATAATCCCGCCCGGTAGTGCCGAGGCAATACCGATCCCCGATACAACAAAAGTGAGAAATAAGCCGCCCCATTTGGTCCAGGATACTCCCCAAAGGCTCCAGCTCATTTGCCACACATAAACCAAGACAAAGCTCAAAGCGAGAAAGCCAATAAATATGGTGCGCTGACGCTTTTCAGGGACATCTTTTTTGCCAAACAAAACGGATAGAAATTCAGGTAGGCTACGACCAGTAAACACGCCAATGATGGCATGCATGGTATTGCCTACCAGGCAAACGATTGCGATGGTGATCATGATCTGCATGAAGATGCCCTTATTACCACCTGAAAAAAGATATCCTGCCAGGAAAGGGTAAAAGAACACCGTGGTCAGACCAATCAATATTTTTGCCTTAACCCTTGGGAGCCAAAGCGGTATCATCCAAATGAAAAGGAACAATAGGCCAAGGTTGATCCGCCACAATTCTTCTCTCGGGTAACGACCATAGAAAATGTTGTCCACCCACCCAATAATACCTGCCCAGCAGGCCCCATCCACATTAATAGCAAAACAGTCTCTTCGGCTATCGGCTATCCAAACAGCATCGACAATTCCCCATATCCACAGCCCATTGACCGATATATAAATAATATAAAGGGTAGCAAAGGTGAGGAGACTGTTGGACACTGAGCCGAACAGATTCTTATGCACCCAGCCTATCACCGTTCTTTCGGATAAAGGTGCCGGTAGGGATGGTGTTTTTCCAGTTTTTATAATCGTCATGATCAGCGCTCCACCAATTGTACACGTTTATTGTAAATATTCAGCAACCACGAAATAATCAAACTGATGACCATGTAAAAAGCCATGGTTATACCGACCAACTCAATCGCGTAACCGGCCTGGTTCAGCGAAGTCTGCATGAAAAGAGAGACGAGATCCGGATAACCAATAGCGATGGCCAGCGATGAATTCTTGATGGTACTCATCCAATTGCTGATCAATGGTGGGATAATAGCTGGCATTGCCTGGGGAACGATGACCAGAGACATTGCCCGTTTTTTCTTAAGACCAAGAGACCTCGCAGCCTCATTTTGTCCCTTATTTACCGATAGAATACCAGCACGCACCATTTCGGCCGTATAGGAGGCATGATAAATGGTTAAGGCAAATAGAAGTGCCATAAAAGAGGGCGGCAGGCTCGCACCTCCAACAAAGTTGAGTCCTTCAAGTTTCGGAATATCCCAGTCAAGGGGCATTCCTGTCATATAATATACAATTCCCGGCAGAAAAATAAGTAATGAGGTGGAAGTTATAAAGGTCGGGAATATTTTCCCTGTTCTGTCCTGACGATTTTGAGCCCAGCGCTTGAAAATAACTACAGCGATAACAGCAATGATAAAAGTAAGCCCGGTCATCCAGAGCCAATCACCTGGTATTGGCCATGGTGCATAAAACCCACGATTATTAAGTAGAATAACTTCTGCACCGACAGATAAGTCAATACTGTTTCTAACCCTGGGAAGCAGGGAGAAAACACCGATGTACCAAAAAATAATCTGTATCAATACTGGCGTATTACGAAAGATTTCCACATATGCCAGGGCTACCTTGGAGACCAGCCAATTGCGGGAGAGTCTCAGGACGCCAATAAAAAACCCAAGCATCGTGCTGAGTATGATTGCCAGCGTTGAAATCAATAGTGTGTTGAGAACGCCTATGAAGAAGATACGGCCATAAGTTCCAACCCCGGGCACATTGGAAATAAGTTTGAAGGAGCTATCGAATCCGGCTGCAACTTTAAGGAAGCCGAAACCCGTATGCATTCCGCGTGATTCAAGATTTTGAGCTGTGTTGCTGGTAAGGTACCAGACGAACCAGCCAACAGCCGCTACGATTAGTAATTGATAAAAAACGGAGTGCACTCGCTCATCATGAAAAAAATTAAACTGCTCTTTTGGCTTGATATGCACGAATTCTTTACTATTATCACTGGCTGCCACAATATTTTCTCCTTGATATTCGTTTTTTACAATACAGATTACTGGTACCAAACCAAGCTGACTTATGATTTGGTACCAGTGGGTAACTATAACGCTTAAAATTATAACTGTTGTTACTATCGCATTGGAGGAGAATACATCAGGCCACCTTTGGTCCAAAGGGCGTTAAGAGTTCCTTCCCGCTGGATGCCAAGAGCTCCTTTGCCGCTACCGATATACTTTTCATAGTTTTCACCGTAATTTCCGACCTGCTTGATGATATTATAGGCCCAGTCCTTGGAGAGCTTTAATCCTTCATTTATGTTGCCCTCGACGCCAAGCATGCGGCGCACAGCCACATTTTTTGAGTTGGCACGCATATCATCAACATTAGTGCTGGTAATCCCTAATTCCTCTGCGTTGATCATGGCAAATAATGACCATTTGACAAGATTGGCCCATTGGCTGTCCCCCTGTCTCACTGCAGGGCCTAGAGGCTCTTTGGAAATGGTTTCAGGCAGAATCATATGATCGGCAGGATTCGGAAATGAAATAATATTTGCAGCCAAAGATGATTTGTCAATCGATACTGCATCGCATCCACCCTTAAGATATGTATCGTCACGGACGTTCCAATCTTCGAAAGTAACAGCGCTGATATTGAGGTTATTTACCCGGCTGAAGTCCGCCAGATTCAGTTCGCTGGTTGTGCCACTCGTCACGCACACCTTCGCACCTTTCAGTTGAAACGCACTGGTGATACCACTGTCTTTAAGAACAGTAAAACCTTGACCATCATAGAAATTAGGTGTCAGAAAATCTAAACCAAGCTGGGTGTCACGTGACATTGTCCAGGTGGCTGTGCGACTTAGAAGATCAGACTCTCCATTGGCCAAAGCGGTAAAGCGTGCCTGGCTACTGACAGATTGGATTTCCATTTTCTTTTTGTCTCCAAAAATGGCAGCCGCAACAGCTTCACATACCGCTACATCGAGGCCATACCAGTTGCCGTCAGCATCAAGATTATAAAAACCACCTGAAGGTGTACCAACCTGACAGCGTAAATGGCCACGCTTCTTGACAATGTCCAGCGTGTTTTGCGCAGATGCAACAGCTGCGCTTGACATGGCCATTACGACCAGCGCAATTACTGATGCTAAGCTTGTTCGAAGTTTCATAAGGTATTCTCCTTTTTTGGTTATTAGTTGGAGGAATTTTTCCTCACATTAAATAATCAGATTGATAAAATATTAATTAATGGTAGTCATTAACTTAGTACCTGTTAAAGCCTAACCTCCAATCACTGGACAAAGTCCAGGTTTCAAAAAGTCTAAATCCTCCAATGGTCTAGACCATTGGAGAGCTAAATTAACACCTGTTAAAGCCTAACCTTCAATTACCGGGTAGAATCCAGTAAAAAATCCGGATTCGCTCATGGTCTAGACCATAAGAAATCTAAATTAACGCTTGTTAATGCCTAACCTTCAATTATTGGATAGAATCCAAGTTCTAAATAGTTTAAATTCAGACGTGGTCTAGACCAATATAAACCTAAGGCTATGTATGCATAAACTATGTTCTATTTATAAGCACTCACTTAAGCTGCTTTTTTAAGGACAAAATCTGCTAGATACGACAAATACAGCAGAGTTTCGCTGGTTTCCTCAGAGGTTTATTGTCTCAAAAAGACCTGCTTTTTTCAGTCAATTTATCTCTGGTTCCCCAACAAGATTTTGTTTACTTGATGCGCACAAGCAATTGCAAATTAGCTTCATGCCTCTCTAAATGTACAAGTTCAAATAAACCCAAAATTGTTGTTCCACATAGCGGATCTCATTATCTACAGTTTGTCAAGTTTTATCACTACCTATCCGGACACGGCTAATTTGTTCTAACTTGGCACACTATACCCTGCAAAGGGTTTGATGTTGTTTAAAATTTTTAAGTAGGTCAAAACTGAATGTATATTCTTGTTCAGCTGCCTCATTTTCTTCGATATATTTTTGACACCCTTTGATTTCACCAATCCGATGGCAATTCGCCTGAGTCGAGTCATGTTTTCCGGGCCGTGCTCCGTACGGATAGTTGAGCGATCTTCATCATATATCCTGTCAATGATATAGTGAGAGACCTCAACTGACCAATGTCTTCGTACAGTGTGTAAAACCTTTTAAGGACTGGCGTCTAGGGTACTTCTGCTCATCACACCATAAGCAATCTCATGTGATGTCTCGCCACTTTTTTTATTCGTAGTCTCCCGCTCTATTTTATAGACCTGAGCGACATGTGGGAATATCACGTAGTCATTCAATTCTGTTGTTGTCCAAATCCTTCTGACTTCAATCCTACCGTGTGCTATTGAGACAGCGTCTTCATAATCAGCTGGCCCGATATAGTTGAAATAAAGATATTCAATGTCCATCAACGTATCTATCTCGGCAAAATTGACTCAATTGATCCAAAACATCAATGGCTTGATCAATGTTAAATTCTGGCCGGTTGCTGCGGTCACAACAATGTTTTCATTTTTGTGTGATGTGCCATTGTAGCGTAAAAATCTTTAGAAAACAGATAAAAAATTTCCGAAAAAAATTCACACCGTGTTTGTTAAGGAATTTAAAGTAATCCACTGGTAGTTTTATAATCCAGTTTTTGGTACCTAAGACCGTTAAAATCAGAACACATACAATATAAATAAGCGTTTGCAGAGTATTGTTTACAAACAAATTAATTAACTTCTTCTTGTAAATTCATCTTATTAGTTAATTCTGCTATAGTCCTAATTTTTTTATCTTGCCAAAAATACTCCTAATAATAAAATATGTCTTATATTTACAGTTAAGGTTAAATTTATTTTTTAAAAATATCTATTAAATTTTCTAAGACCATACATTATGACAAAATCAAACGAAGAAGCTCCATATACGACTGAAGAAGCGCTTCAAGCAGCATCTAAATTAATTGAACTAGCTACTGATGTTAGGTTGCAGACCCATATTGATATGAAAGATAGTTTTAATAACGGAGTTTCTCAATTGATACAGAGACAACCTCCTGTTATTCAGAAACATAGAATGATTTCAAGTTGTACTGAAGAGTTTGATATTATTGTCTCAAATTTGAAAATGCTCCATCAAACGATTAAACATGGAGATACACCAGATGCAGTTAGTGTGAAATCAACAAAGGATAAAATTGCGCAGGTAAAGAGTTATTGTTCAGTAGATTAATTAACTCCAGCTTTTTATGTGATTTCTCTAATTACTTGATTCCTGAAAAAACAGGGAACGTTGTTGAAATGTTTGCAAAGGGTTCCTTTATCTTATTTGTTGTTTAAATTTGGACTCTTTATACCAGCCAATGAGGTGAAGGATAAGCGCAATAAATATCAGGAAAGTAATTAACCATAACATTTCCTGTAATCCTTTTACCTGATGATTTTTGGCGGCGCTTGTGGCACTGATGATAGTTGATCCCTGATGGTAACTCAAGGTCCTAAATGACCAGAAAGCGCCCATAGTAGCAATACCTACCGTTTGTCCCAAGGTTCTTGAAACTGAGAGTAGACCGGAAGTAACTCCCAGTTTATCACGGGAAACAGCACCCATAATGGCACTATTGTTAGGAGATTGAAAAAGCCCCATCCCTATTCCCATTGGAGCAATACAGAGAATATATACCCAAATCGTTGTATTTTCATTTAAAGTACTGATTGCCGCGTAACCGCCAATCAAAACTAATAAGCCGAAAAAAGCGATACGTCTTGAGCCATAGTGATCCGATAAAATCCCAGATATCGGAGAGATAACACCCAACATAACCGGTATGACCCCTAATAGTAATCCAACAATTAAAATATCAAGATCGAGGATATTCTCAAGATAAAACGGAAGCAAAATCATAATTCCAGAAACAGCAATAAAAGCAATAAATCCGGTACTTAAATTAACACTGAAAATAGTATTTTCAAATATTTTCAGATCGATCATGGGATAATTTGATTTGTATTCAATGGTAATAAAAATAATCAAAAATAAGAACCAGATCATAGATAAAATTAAAACAGAAGGATGAGAAAAACCTATGGTTTGTCCGAATGTTAAAGCGAGGAGCAGACTGATAATACTAATAAAAAAGGTTAGCGCTCCCAAATAATCAAATTTTTGATGACCGGTGGGTTTTGAATGAGGTACGTATTTAAGCACGATATAAATACCAATAACGCCAACTGGAACGTTTACAATAAAAACCCAGTGCCAGGTTGTGACATTTAATATTAAGCCTCCTAACGCCGGACCAATAATGATTCCCACAGAAACGATGGAACCAATCATACCCAGTGCTTTGCCACGTTCACTTTTAGGGAATGCCTCTGTGGCAATGGCCATTCCCAACCCCATTATCATTGCAGCACCGATTGCCTGTAATACCCTAAACCCAATTAGCCAATAGACCGAAGGGGAAATAGCGCATAGACCGGAACCAATGGTGAAAATAATAAAACCTGTTGTATATAGTGGTTTTTTCCCCAGAATATCAGCCAGGCGTCCAAAACTGATCATTAGGGTGGTAACTGTTAGAAGATAACCAACAACAACCCATTGAATGATCGCAAAATCTGTTTGAAAAGTTTTAACCAGTGTCGGCAAAATAATGTTAACGATACTGCCATCTACCGTCGATAAAAAAACACCGAT
This sequence comes from Deltaproteobacteria bacterium, assembly GCA_018657625.1. GTDB lineage: Bacteria > SAR324 > SAR324 > XYD2-FULL-50-16 > XYD2-FULL-50-16 > JABHWU01. The sequence goes on from JABHWU010000134.1 coordinate 9,720, forward strand.
AGCGACTGCTGAAAACGCTTGCCACTTTTTATGATAGTCGGGAGAAGCTGCTGGCATTTTGAAGTTACAATAGTGTTAACTAAGAATAACAGGTTTATTCCTATTCAATATTTTGAATTTGTTCCCGAACTTTTTCAATTTCACTTTTTAGTTCAACTCCGATCTTTGCGATATTAGTATGATTTGCTTTAGAACACAAAGTATTCGCTTCTCTATTGAATTCCTGCAAAAGAAAATCTAATTTTCGGCCAACTGGATCGGGAGAGTCCAGTAGTTCTTTAAAATGGATGAGGTGTGTATTAAAACGTTCCAACTCTTCGGATATATCAATGCGGTCCATAAAGATTCCAATTTCCTGCAAAATTCTGGGATCGTTTTCCTGATAATCGAGGCTAAGTTGCTTGAGGTTTTTTTTCAATTTATTCTGGTAGATGGTTAGTATTTCCTGTCGAAATTTAGGGACTTGATCAATAAGTTCTTTCATTTTTTCCAGATGCTGTTCAATTTCTATCAGTAGCAATTTTCCTTCAGTTTTTCGCATTTCTATTAAGCCTTTAATACCTGTCTTAATTGTTTTTCTGAATAATTGCTCAAATATTTCAGAATCGGTGTCTGTTTGCTGGTAAGTTAACAGATCTTTTGCGTTCATTAGATCAGAGAGGTTTATATTGACCTTTTTTTGGTAGTCTTTATCTAAAATTTGAATGATATCATTAATTTTTTCCCAAAGGGGGAGGTTTAATTCCATCTTTTCCAGTGGAATGCTGGATTTTTCAAGATTAATTGAGATATCAACTTTACCCCGGGTCAACAGTTTTTTTACGATCGCCGTTAATTTATCTTCAAGACTTCTAAATTGTTTGGGGATTCTCAATTTGACTTCGAGATATCGATGGTTGACAGAGCGAATTTCCATATTACAGGACTTGTCGTTAATTTCGACATCTGTCTTATAATATCCGGTCATGGATTGTATCATAAATAATTATTTGAAAAGTGTTAGTCTTAAGGTGTATAAGTTTTCCGTTTTGCCGGATCACTTAGGGTTTGATATGCTTCCTGGATTAATTTTGTCATTCTGGACGCTTCTTCTTTAATCCATTTGAAGTCAGAAGCGTTATGCTTGTCAGGGTGATATTCCTTCATTCTGATTCGAAAGGCTTTTTTTATCTCCTCCGTCGTCGCGTTTTTAGATACGCCTAGAATTTCATAGTAATTCAATTCTTCGGTAGCATCACCTTGTTGGTTGTTATTGGCAGTCTTTTTTTGTGATTGTTGCTGATCTTTATTTTTGGGACCTGTGTATTTGGTATGTCTTTGTGCCCTTTTAAACTTATGCCAGGAAATATTTTTAACACTGGTTTGTAGCGTTTTCAATTCCTCAATAAGTTCAGGAAGTTTTTTTTCTGAAAGTTTGGCCTTTTTTTCAATAATTTTGATTTGGGTGGAGAATTCAATCCATTTAATTTTATACTTACCCATTTTATCCATTAAAATAGCTCTTTTTAGTATTTCTCTGGTTTGATTGCGGGTTGTAATGAATTCTTGTCGGAGTAGTTTTATTTCAGAAATATTTCCATTGTGGAGGTTGTATTCATCGAATGTTTCTTTTTCAGACTGATTTTCTTTTTCAGCTGCGAATAAAAATTTGTAAATTATAAAGCCGCCGATTCCTAATATTGCGATAATAATAGCTGCAATATATATTTTATTCCAAAATGATCGGGAAAGTTGTTTCTCAACTAAATTAAGATATTTTTTTGCCTGTTTATTTTTAGAATCTTTTTCCAGGGCTTCATTTAATAAGATTTTAGCAGATTGGTAGCTGTGACTGGCATATTGCTCTTTGGCAGCATTTATTTTGTTTTGGGCATCGATTTTATCGTATATTTCTTTTTGTAAAATTCGGGATTGTCGGTATTCAGGATCATCCGCGCTTACCTGTTTAATAAAATCCAATGCTTTGTAATAGTTCTCACTTTGTGCTTCGATAGTTGCTAATTGAAGTGGTGTTGGTTTTTGCTTTGGAGGATCCGGTAAAATAAAAATTGGTTTCTGCTTTTTTATCTCTTCTGTTATTGCGTCTACAGGTGAATAGTCAGAGGACAGTAGTGCATTGGTTGAATGCAATTGGCCACTTTTATTACCTGAAATAGCATGTTTTTTAGGGGAAATAATGCCATTTTTAAGATCATTTAAACGATATTTTTCTCCATAGATATCCTTCCCTATCTGATGCAAAATTAATAAATTTTCATTTTGATCGTCCAGACCTGTGGCTATGATTTCTGAATCAATATCGGGTTGTGGAAGTTTAGCTTGATTGATGATTTGTCGGGTGAAAATGTCCCAAATCAAAATATTGTGCTGCTTATCTACAGAGTATATGGTTTGTCCTTTAGGTGATTGAATTCCCACAACAGGTGCTTTGTGTTCAGATACTTTTTTCCCCACTTTTTGGTATCCCGGTGAAAAAACATGGATATCCAAACTTTTTTTCTGGCTAACTGCTATTTTATGACCTTTGAGGATAGATAATGAGTTAATAGGGCCTTTTGATTTATCAACAAGTCCAATTTTGGTCGTTTTATTCTCTTTAGGGTTAGTTTTATAAACGGTATAATCAGTTGCCCAAATGATATCATTACTTTCTCGATCAAATGAAATCTGAGTGATAGTCTCACCGTTTGTTACTTCGTGTTCATAAGTTTTCTGCTCTTTTCCCCCTCCTATATTATAGGTTATAATCTTGTTTTGGGACGCTAGTATCAATTGATTAGGATTAGTATCGGAAAAACGAACGGTATGAGGACTGAAGTCAGTGATTTGCCATTGGCTAATTTGATTCATTTCTTTCGTTTCAAACAAACGAATATTCGTAGTTCCATTCTGATTAAATATCCTAATCAGGTATTGTTCAGTTGGGTTGAGAACAAAAAACTTATTCAGGTTTGAATCGGCAGCGGTTATCGTCGACCATGCGATAACAATAATAAGTATTACCTGAACATATGATTTGATTTTCTGAGGTACCGGATTCATATTATAATATTAGGGTTGAACAATAGATCTTATGTAATAAACGGGAAATCCTTTCCCTTTGAATAGTTGTTCAAATTCTGTTGGAATGTTGGCTTTGTCGTACTCAGACTGATGTAAATCATCAGAATATTCAATAACTTTAAAATGATCATGAATATTTAGGCGATCCATAGTCCATTGAAAATAAATAGGGTGATCTGTTTTAAAAATAAAATGTCCTGTTGGTTTTAAAAGCTTAAATAGTTCTGTTAAATATTCTCTTGTAACCAGTCGATGTTTTAATTGTCTTTTCTTCTTAGCCCAGGGGTCCGGGAAATTGACATAAATTTCATCAATTGATTTTTCCTTAATCCAATCTCTGATGTTCTCTGCCCGATCCCTAATTAACCTGATATTTGAAATATCCCGTTTTTTAAATTTAATGGCACCTTTTACTAGTCGCTTGAATCGGAGTTCAAATCCATAAAAACTGAAATCTGGGTTATTTTGGGCGTATTTTCTTAAAAAATTTCCCGAACCACATCCAATATCAATGATGGATTTTAGTGGTTGTGTATCTGGAAATGGTTTTACAGGATGATTTGAGATTTTTTCAGTAATGATTATATCCTTATAATTATCCATCTCTGAAATATAAGGATTCGTAAATTTTTTGCCCATTGCTTGCACTATTTGTTCGGTTCGTTTGCACCAGGATCACATGTATGCAATTTTCTTGTCAATTTATCGTTAAACTTTTGAATCAGAAGGTAAAAAAAACAGATTGTCAATTAATACTTTGTAAAACACTGATTACTTCAGTGATGAGGTGAATTGAGTGGCTTAAAAAAATTACACAATATTGACATAATTAGGCGTTTGTGGGATTTGAACAATCAGGAAAAACAAGAAACCTTAATAATGATCAAGTAATTTTTGCCTCAATTGTCAACAGCTAAATTATTTTTACGATCTTGATAAATCTAGCATAACTTTTAATTTTCAAGATTGGTCCGAACAATCTTTATGAAAGACTATAAATCTACTTTTAACAAAAGCAACAATAATAAGCCTATTCAAAAAACAATTTTAGAATTGGGATTTCGACGCATTCTTAAAATATCGGTTTCAATTTGCGTCTTTTGTTTTATCCTTTTCCTCCTCATTCAAATTCCGGGAAAGATTACCAGTCCTTTGAAGAATATAATGATTCATGGGAATAATATCCTGGATAAAACTACTATTGCCAAATATTTGGGGGTTTATCCCGATCAATCATGGTTTGATATAGATCCTTATGTATTCAGTACCCGATTGAAACAGCTAAATTGGGTTGATACCGTTATTGTTCGCAAAAATTTCTGGGAGGGAATTGATGTAACGATTACGGAAAGATCACCCATTGCTTTTTTAAGAGTAAAAGATAAAACCTGGTTCATTTGTGAAGATGGATTGATATTAGATCTGATTCAACAAAAAAAAGCCTGGGACCTACCAGTTATCGTCAACGATTCGCTTTCAGAGGTGAGGGAAGGAGAATACCTCAACCTGGAATTATTAAGTGATGCTGTAGATATCATAAAGTTATTGAATAAAAATTCAATCCTGCCAATTAGCACAATTTCAGAAATTATTATTACTGATCCAATCAATATAAAATTGATTTCCATTCCCTATGGAATAGAAATCAGGCTCGGGTATGAAAATTTTGATTTAAAACTGGCCAGATTGTCCCGTGCTATACCAAAATTAAATGATTATATTCATAATATCGATTACATTGACTTAAGACATTCTGACGGTGTTGTATTTAAAAAAATACACTAAATTCCATTATGCCAATACAAATCAATATTAAAGCCGTTATTTTTGATATGGATGGTTTGCTATTAGATACCGAGGCTATCGCAAAACATGCTTTTGATTTAGCAATGGCAGATTATGATTACCCCCACGAACCTCAACTTTTTGTTGATTTGGTTGGATATGATGAACGCAGTACTAGAAAGATGCTGAAGCATCAATTTGGTGACGCCTTTCCTTTTTCAAAAATCTGTCGAAAAATGGCTAAATATGAAAAAGCTTATATCCAACAAAATGGTATTCCTTTGAAAAAAGGAATTGTCGAATTATTAACATTTATAGAAGAAGTTAATATTCCTAAAGGTGTCGGTACGACAACCAGTTTTAATAAAGCCATGGAAAATCTTGAAATAACGGGATTAAATCAGTTTTTTGATCATTTAGTTGCGGGTGATCAAGTTGAAAACAGAAAACCTGCACCCGATATTTTTCAAAATGTCGGAATAAAATTAGATACCCCCCCAGAGAATTGTCTGGTCTTAGAAGACTCAGAGCCCGGTATAAAAGCAGCACATGCTGCCGGGATGTGCCCGGTGATGATTCCCGACATGAAACAGCCGTCTGAAGAATTAAAAAAGATAATATTCAAAGTTGTACCCGATCATTTTGCCGCGATGGATTTATTGAAAACTTTAATTTGAAGTATTTATGTTTAAATTTTTAATATATGAAGAGATCAGTGTGAAAAATTACACCATGGCTGGGTTGATCACATTGGATTTAGTTTGTTAGTGAGTGAATGGGAAGAAATAAAGGAGCTAACGGGAGTAAATTATGGATAAATTAATTGTGATATGGTCTTCAGCAGATCGTGAAGTCGCTTTAAAAATGGCATTTATGTATACTTTAAATGCCAAAGCTCAGGATTGGTGGAAAGAGGTTACTTTAATCATCTGGGGACCGTCGGCTAAATTACTGGCACAGGATGATGAACTCCAGGCTGAAATTAAAAAGATGAAAAATGCCGGGGTTAAAATTATGGCCTGCAAATCTTGCTCGGATTCTTATCAGGTGTCTGAAAACCTGAATAGAGTTGGTGTGCAGGTACAATATATGGGGCTTCCTTTAACACAATATTTAAAGTCAGATAACAAAGTATTAACATTTTGATTTAATTTAAATTTATGCATCTATTTAGAATCATTATTGCATTAAACCCATGATATCTTTTAACCACCCAAAATTAATCAACAATATAATCATATGAAAAAAAACTTAGTTTTTACACTTTTTGGTCTGCTTGCCATCTGTTTAGTTGGGCAAATTGCTTTGAGTTTTGACCGTGTATCGGTGGAACAACTGATCAGAACGAAGTCATGTCCGGATTGCGATTTATATAAAGCCAATCTGGATAGGTTGGATTTAACAAATGCAAACCTTCAGGGTGCCAATTTAAAACGGGCAAAATTTAGAAAGGCTACTCTGTTTGGTGCTAATTTAACTGGTGCCAACACAATGGGGACAAATTTTGAAGGAGCCATGTGGATTGATGGTACTATTTGTCAAAAAGGATCAATTGGTTACTGTGCAAAATCGGAAAAATAATTCAAATTTTAACTGATATAGGTTTCATGATATTAAAAACGATAAAAAAAATATCTTTGAGAGTTGGATTTGTTTTACTATTTTCAACGACATTATTGAATACCAGTCTGGGAGTAGATTTTTTTATCAATAGTGATAAACCCAACAATGGGAAAATCATTAATTTTTTTAGATGTGATAATAATCTAATGATAAAAATTATCCATTTAGGTGGAAACAAATATCAATTCTATTCTGTTGGTGGAAACAATATTATGGAACGGAAAACCCCCTATGAAGTTGCGGCTTTTGTTTGCAAATACTATTTAAAATCACACTAAAAAATATGAATATCGAAGAAACCACAAAACTGTATAATAGTTTAGCCAAACAGGTCCTGATTCTATTTTGGAGAAACAGCTGAAGTGACACTTTGATATTTTAGAAATTGACAGGATTCAGGTTCCAACTGCTGATTACTTTTTAAATAGTCGATGAGTTGTTCCTGGAAAATTTTCCCTGTTATGTTAGCCTCCCCCTTCTGTTTAAGAAAGATTGCCGACAACACCCCACCTCCGCCATAAAAGTGATAATCACTAATTTTGACTGTCTTATTTTTTTTATAATCTTTACGATTTGGCCACCAGCTTTGTTTATTCAATGTATTATTCCATTCCGTTTTAAAATAAGAGAAAAGCCTGCGGTTATAAGCGCTTCGACGTTTTCCAAATTCCGGTTTGGGGTGAGTAGCTAAAAATATATCATTGTGGCTCATCTTGATCGAAACTGCATGATTTGGATATCGTAACCATTGATAAATATGTTTTCGTCGCAGGATCTGGTTTTTTACTTTGTATAAGGAAATTTTTTCGATAGATGGGAAAAGTGATCCGGCTGTTTTTTGATCACTAAAAGACAATGCCAGTAGTTCATTAATACACGAAGCGGCAATGGTTGTACTCGCTTTATGAACTTTCCAATTGAAGGGTTCATTGATAAAAGTCAGGTAATCCTGGCTAAACGAAGTCATAGGCGGTTTGTTTTGATTGGAATCGGCAGCTTTAAAAATATTTACCTGATGGTTGATGATTTTCCAAGTATTTCCTTTTTTTTGTAGGCTCAGCTTAATGTTCGTCACCGTTTCTGCGTGTTTACCCGCGCTGACGACAGGTCGTTGATCAATATATCTCAATTTCTGATTAGAACGGTATGGGTATAGCTGGTGATCATGGCCGGATATGATAAAATCTATCTCTGGGAAATCCGGTAACAGTGATCGAATGTCATTAACCGGAGGTATTCGATTCAACTTACCATTTTCATCATCTCTCATGGGATTTAGGCCTCCATGAATGGCTAATATTAAAAAATCAGGTTCTATCTCTTTTTTGATTTTAGCGATCCATTTTATTAAGGCCTGTTTGACAGAAGTTATTCTGGTTGTTGCTAAGGTTGAGATATTAGACCATATTAAAATACCGGGCGTGGTTGCACCAATAATAACAATTTTAAAATTAGGCTGGTGAATACTCAGGTAAGGGGAAAAAAAGGGTATGCCACTTTGTTGAATATTGGCAGCAATCCATTTTGTCTTACCACCGGGAATATAAAAGTTTTCCAAAAGAGAGAGGTGTTCCAGATCGTGATTTCCGGGAACAATGGCATCATATTTTAAGGAATTTAACAATCGGAAAAATGGGTTTTCCGCTAATCTGGTTGGATATAAATAATTGTAATAAATGGATAGTGGTGAACCTGAAATAATATCACCGGTATCCAGCAGAATAACGTTTTTTTGTGCTAATCGAATTTGTTTAATATAGTTTGCAATATGAAACAAACCGCTTTTTTTTCGATGGGGATACATGACTTGATTGGTAAATCCGCCATGCATATCTGAAGTTATTAGTAATTGGAGCGTGTGTGTTGAGGATTTGTTTTGGTCGGCAGAAAGCGGATCAGATAAAAACAATGGAATTAAAACGACCAGAAAGGAAATAGTTTTAATCAGTCTTTTCATCTGACCAGTAATGGTTGGCTTAAAATAGAATTCCCGATTTTTTTTGCAGTATTCTGATTTGCCGTTCCTGCAAAGTGAGTACGTTATGCACAAAATGTTCTGCCAATAATACATTTTGAAATAGTTTTTCTACCGTTTCGTTTTTTTCAATTTCAAGACTGATATTGAAAAAATTGACACCAATTTGCTCCATTTGTTTTTCAGATTCCAGTGCCTGCTGGATCAAATGATAGGAGATAATAACATTCCCCAGTAACATTGTATAGCGTTCCGCAAACAGTTGCCAACTGGTTAAATCTTTGTCATTGGTCATATCATCCTGCAATAATATTACCCCTCCAACGTATTCCAACCAGATACCAATCGCAGACCTTAATTGTGGTGAATTTGCCTGGTGGGCATCTATATTCTGGTAATCTCCAAGGATGCTACTGATAAGTTTACCTTCATTTTTAATTAAATTATGAACAGCAGCCTGAGCCAAATTAGCATTTTTATTACCTAATGAATGAAAAGCAATAATTTTATTGATTTGTTGGCTCATGTCAAAATTATCAGAATACATCGAAAGACCAAAATGATTAATCCCTTGTCTGATTAAATCGAAGGCAATGTTACTTGAATACAGCTTAAGAATAATACTGGTCAGTTTATGTGAATTAATAAAATGATCCGCCTGGGCTTCCCCGGCATAAAGTTTGCAGTCATATTTAAAGGAGCTGGATAAAACTGCTCCCTTCAGGCCTTCATATATGGCATAAAGCGTTGATTTAAAATCTGAGTGCTGAACAGCAATATTTTTTTTATTATTTGAGGACTGGTTGATTGAATTTTCTGTTATGATTAACCTGGCGATGGTCGCGACACAAAAGATGGAAAGCTGATGATTGAGTTCATCAAGGAAAAGCTCGGACAGTTCCGTCGGGGAAGCAACCGTTGTCAGTAAATGCCCTTTAGCCTTATTATAAGTCAAATTTCCAATCAACCAGTTTTCAGGCGCCATTGTCTGGTCACTTGTGGTAATTCCATTAGACCTTTCCTGTTTTTGGCCTAACTGATAATAAGGTATTGCAAAAATTCCAATTGATTGTTGATCGATTCTAGCTGTAACCAATTGGATAATATTTAATCCAGCTTGTGGTTTGAAATAGAAAACATCTGTCAGCTTGCCTGATATTTCAAAATGATCGTCTTTTGGATTAGCTGTTAGGGAGACAGTATCATTTAAAATAGGAACCCCCAGGGCGTCTCCTGAATTCAATAAAGGTAGTAACATCTGATTGATCTTTGATGAACCATGCCGCTCCAATAACTTAATGAGTTCTCTGGTAAAGGCAGCTTGAATTGCCAGATTAGAATTTGCCAAATAGAAAATTTCATAGGCGGCCATTATAACTGATTCTGGCAAAATAATTCCCGGTTTACCCGAAACGTTGGTCCATCCCTCTTTTTGAAATTTATGCCAAAGTTCTTTATCTATTTTATTTTTTTTCTTTTGGGTTTGCTTTTTCGGTATTAATAAAGAATCAGTAAGGCTGGTTGCATTGAACAACCCATCTGTAAAAGCAAGCTCTTTTTGTTTTGAGAATATGCCGGAATGTTTTAAAACATCGACTTTAAGTGTGTCATTTAAAATGAAGTTACTTTTTTGAACAAAATAGTCGTCAATAAATTTCATATATATATTTTTTGAAGGTAGGTGTTATCAATCAAATAGTAAAATTTAAATTCTGTCTGAACAGGGTGGAAATGGCAAGTAATTAAAAGGTAGATAACTTTAAAACACCCTTAGATTACAATATAATACCTTTTATTCAAGGGGATTTAACAATAAGAACTCAGTGATTGCTTTTTAGATATAATTATAATCTTTTACTCCTCGGCCGGTGCTTGCTCAACAGGGTTAGCTGGTTCTACTTTTTTTGGTTCCTTAGGTTTAGGAGGGGGTGGCTCGTAGTACTTCCCTATAAAAGGACTTCTAATGAGTTGGATCAAATCAAATTTCCAGTTGATATCTTCCAAAATAGCAGGAAATATAATCTCTTTCACTACGATTTGAGTTTGATTGATTTTATTTTCAAATTCAATTAGGCATTTAATGGCAGCAAAATTCCGATAGATAATGTCAATATTCTCAATTTTGATCGGCTTTAAGGTAGGCTTCCATTTTAATTCTACCATTCTTTGTGCGAACTCCGGTTTGGCTATGATCGTTCTGCTTTTCTTCTGACCGTGATCATACATCTCAAAATACAGTTCTTCCTTCCACATTTGAAATAAGTTGCTAAAGGAAGTTTCTATTTTTTCTTTGATGACTTTAATTTCATATTTATTAGGATAAGCATCTACTGAATTCAATGCCATTGTTAGAAGAATTCCTAATAGAAGAAAAAAGGTTTTATTCAAAGTCATATCTTTTTTATGTGATTCAAACGATTTACTTAAATTCCTCTTTCTGGGAGATTATATATTCTTCATAAAACTGATTTAAATATTCCTTTTGTTCCTCATCAATATACTCAAAGTTATATCCACGATCTGTTATTTCCCAATACTTCTTATCTTTTACCGCTAATAATGAATCTCTTAATTGAATTAGAAAAGAAAAAGTATCATGTTTTAAGTCTTCAACGATAATTGGTAATAGTGAAGGATCTCCTTGTGATAATAAATAGGCAGCCAAAATCAGTTGAGACTTTCGAATCCCCATTAAGGCAAAAACATCTTTTTGTTTGTCAACCTTGTCTTCCAATTCCATGAAAGTGAGTAAAATTTCTTTCATATTGGATAATTTTTTATCATGTGCTTTTGCCACCATCGTTCCCATATCAAAAGCGGCATTGTACATGACAAAGGGTAAATTTTTCTGTTTCAGAGCTATTTCACCATAATCTTTGAAATAGAAAATAATTTTTTTAGAAAGCTCAACATCATAATCAAAGATAGATTCAGCTAATAGTCGATATTGATAGTATAAATTAAAAATAGCCCGTTGATTGAGGTCATTTAATGAGACACGAATGAAGGTGTTATAAAATTTAACAACCATATCCAGTAAAAAATCATCCCGATATTTTATTGCGGCTTCACCAATGATTCTGGTATTTAAGGCAATGGCACTAATGGCATCTGGCATATCACGAATACAGGTTCTGTAAATTAGTTCCATATCCATAAATGTTTTGGCTTCAAACCATAACCTCTGATTACAAATCTCCTGGTAAAACTCTGAAGAAATCCCCACAAAGAAATCCTGTTGCGCAGAAAACCAGATTTTGGGAAGTTTTTTCTTCAACTCCATGTAATCGAGTACCATTTCCCTGATTTGACCGATCGCCATCAAACCCAGGTTTCTATCCATTTGGGAATTGGCACTTAAGGCCGTGTCCGTTACCTGATCCACTGAATTTGCTACCTCTTTTTGAAGGACCTGCATTTGGGGGTAGTTATTTCTTAAAGTAGCTTTTTTAATAGAATCTTTACTGGTGGCTTGTATGGCTGATAGTAAGTTGGTTGGTGTTAAAAACTGAAAAACGTATAAAAAATACGGCGCCAAAAGAGATATCTCTATTAAGGTAAATATCAATAGAAACTCAATGGCATAAAAAGGGTAAAAATCGGTTTTAATTGAAAATATTAAGATAATTGAAAACAGTAAATTACTGACCATAAAAACAAAATAAGTCCGGTTGATTTTATCATCTAAAAAAAGATCAATCAAACGGGTACCATACCTTTGAGCAGCCAGCTGTAAAACAATCGCGACTACTGTAATCATAATACCTAAATTGGCAGCCAATAACTCAATAAAAGAGCCCAGGGCATCAGTAACATGATCCGGGTTGGTTGTTAAGGTGGTATAGAAAAAACCATGCTTTGATTGTACCCAATTAAAATCTAAAGCAGAATTTACAAAAAATATAAAAAAAGTAATTCCTAAAAAAACAGAAACTGAAATCACCCACCAGGAGACCTGTTTTACAAAAGATTCTTTTTGGACCAATGGTCTGCGATGAGTTCCGCTAAGATCTTTAGAACTGGTGATTCCTGATTTTTTAATCCTGTTGAGGATCTCTTCTGTACTTTGAGTATGGTTATTATTCTGCATTGTGCCTTGTTTTTTAAAATGATATGTCATACAAAACCGATATATCACACATACGTATGCATGAATCTGTTATTCTGCTAAGGTCAATTAATAATTTAATCATCAACCACTTCCCAGTACTTGATGGCTAATTTATTGACGACTTTACCTGATTTCAATCCCAAATGGTCATGGGTATGCCATTTAAGTTGATCTGTAAAGTATTCACTGTCAGGAAAACTAATTTTAATCGTTAATTTTTCCGAGATAATTCGACTAAGTAAAATTGCGTCGTGGGCAATGTTACTTTTGCCTTTTTTATCTCCTTTAAAATCATTTTTATTATCCATTATTAAGATCACGTGAATCAGAGTCTAGACCAAACTAAAAGCCCTGTTGCAGAAGTAAAATATCATAACGGGACTTTAATTATAAAAGAACTAAAAGCAATCGGACTGTCAAAGATATTCCCCTGGATCGTTTGGGATGACAGAAGCAAATATTTTCGATGTCATGCTTATAAATACCGGGAACTGATACATTTTCTCTATTTAAACAAGTTTGACTATACAGATTCTACGCCAAATTATAATAAATTGCAGCTATCCATAAAAACTAATTTTACACCATTTGAGTATCAAACAGAAGCTCTAAAATTCTGGCATCCATCCAAAAGAGGAATTGTGATTTTACCGACCGGAACCGGTAAAAGTTACCTGGGGGCCATGATGATTCAAAAAATGCAACGTTCTGCTTTAATCATTGCTCCGACGATCGATTTAATCAACCAGTGGCAAACAACACTTATAGAATGGTTTGATTGTCCCATTGGATTATTAGGAGGGGGCAGCTATGAAATATTTGACCTAACAGTATCGACTTATGATTCTGCCCGGATTCATGCCCATCATTTAGGGAATCGATTTGGAATGATGATATTCGATGAATGTCACCATTTACCGTCACCGGCTTATGCAGAAATGGCGCGGTCGTATATTGCACCTTTTCGCCTGGGGTTAACAGCAACTTTGAATGAAGAAGATGATAAAAGAATATTACTGCATGAATTGCTTGGAAATGTGGTATATAATAAAGAAATTCAACAACTTTCCGGTGAGTTTCTGGCACCTTATAAAGTAGAATCCATTGAAGTGGAATTGACAGAAAAAGAACGGGAGCAATATGAATATCACCGATCCATATATCTCACTTTTCGGGATCAGGCTCCCGGGCAATATAGTCAATCGACGACCTGGGAAAAATTTGTGATGTATTGCTACAGAACAGCTGAGGGAAGAAAAGCTTTGCAAAGTTTTGCTATCCAAAAACAGATTGCAATAGCTGCACAGAAGAAACTGGAGGCATTGGCCGACATATTGATTAAACATAATCATGAAAGAATTTTAATTTTTACAAATGATAATAAAACAGCCTATATAATTAGTAGTTTGTTTTTACTTCCCCTGATTACGCACGAGACTAAAGCCAAAGAGCGCAAACAGATTCTTAAGAACTTTAGATCAGGTACCTGGCCTTTTTTGGTGAGTTCAAGGGTATTGAATGAAGGCGTGGATGTTCCTGAAGCAAATATAGCAGTTGTTGTATCAGGCACATCTACTGTAAAAGAGCATGTACAAAGGTTAGGCCGTATTTTACGAAAAAAAGAAGGGAAAAAAGCAACTTTGTACGAACTGATAACCATAGATACCGGTGAAATATACACTAGCCGCAAGCGGCGAGAGCATGGAGCCTATGAAAACATCTAAAAGCTGGGACGATAAACCTTATTTTCCTATTAGTAGTTATTATAAACAAACTTTTGGGGAAAAGGTTTATAAAATTACAGTCAGTGTTGCCAAAACATGTCCTCACCGCCTGCAACAATACGATCAAAAAGGATGTATTTTTTGTGATGAATGGGGGGCAGCCGGACATCATTTGATGAAAATAGGGCCATTAGAGGAACAAATCATTACGAATCGTGAGAAACTTTCAAAAAGATATCGCGTCAATAAATTCCTGGTTTATTTTCAACCTTATACAAATACTTATACTGATCTGGATAAGCTGGTAAAGAACATTGAATTGTCTATTCAACAGGAACAGATTGCTGGAATTGTGATTGGTACACGTCCGGATTGCCTGCCGGAAGAATTATTCCCTGTACTGAAAGATCTAGGTCAAAAAACATTTGTGTCGATTGAATTGGGAGTTCAAAGTTTTTCCGATCAGCATCTTCAGTTTCTTAATCGGCGACATACGGTTTTAGACTCTGTTGAGGCGATCAAAAATTTGAAGGAAAAGTCAGGTGTCAATGTTGGTATTCATTTAATGTTTGGATTACCTGATGAATCTGAGGATTTTATTATTGAATCTGCCAATAAGATTAATCAGCTGGATATTGATAATGTTAAATTGCATAATTTACATGTATTAACAAACACTCCTTTGGAGAAAATGTATCAGGAAGGAACCTTTGAGCCGATAGAGTTGGAACCCTATGCGGAAAAGGTAATGACTTTTTTAAAGTATCTGTCACCTGAAATTGCCGTACAGAGACTTGCCGCTGTTGCCGCAAGATGGGATGAACTGATTGCTCCCCGCTGGACCAAGGAAAGAATGCGTCCCTCACAGTTTATTCAAAGCGAGATGATAAAAAATAACTTTTATCAAGGTATGTATTTTCAAAAAAAATAAAACGGTTTAAGCTAGTAACTTGCTTTATTTTAATCAGATACTAAAAACCCAAATTTTTTATGATGACTTTTCAGAAAATATTTTCGTTGTTTCGTCAAAGTTTACCTGTTCCCAGTTTGATTACTTATTCGAACTGGTTACTGGTTGCTGGTTTGATTTGGTTATCCGGAACAATAACGGCTAAAATTATTGAAAAAAATTACTTAATTACGCAGGCTAAGGACTCTAAAATTATTAGGTTAAATCAAAAATTAATTGCTAAACCTAAAAAATTAAATAATTTTGAAGCGATAATAAAAAACAATGTCTTCAATGCTGAAATTACAGCAGAGGTAATTCCAATCATTGAGGAAACTCCTGAAATTATAGCTCCTGCCAGTGATGAATTAAAAAAGATTATATCCAATTTGACTTTAATGGGAATTTATCGCGGCCGAACATACTATAGTATTATTAAGCATAACAAGACAAGAAAGGAAGATTTATTTGGAATTAATGATGAAATTTTTGATACTGGTGCCGTGGTTATTAAGATTTATTCCGGGAAGACCAGACAGGAAATCCATATTCAATTGAAAAATGATATTGGGATTTTAAAATATGAAGAAGATACAAAAGCAGAAACAATATCTAAAAAAACGTCGAAAAAAGTTGTTCAACGAAAACAAGTTGCTAAAAAGAAATCACGTCAAAATCCAATAACTGAAGAAAAATTAAATTCTCAATCAAACAAAGGAAATGATTATTATTTGAGAGCTGAAGAAGTTGAAAAACACATTTCTGATTTCCCCAAGCTCTTGAACCAGGCTAAAGTCATTCCCTATATTAAAAATGGTAAAAGTGAAGGCTATACCATTAAATATATTGAAAAGGGAAGTTTGTATGAAAAACTTGGATTAAAAAACTTCGATATCATTCAAAAAGTTAATGGACAGGCAATTGACAGCATGGAAAAAGCGATTCTCTTATTTAATACCTTAAAAAATGAAAGAGAAATCACCATTAATATTTTGAGACGTAGTCAGCCCATTAGTTTAAGTTATCATATTAATTAATCAATTTTTAAGCTTATGAAAATTGTGATAGTAAGATAGTTTAAATCATTTTGTTTTCATTTAAAAATTTAAACCTTATATAAAGAGTAAGAAAAGATGAGTGTTATAGTTGCGATTGCTGGTGCCACTGGAGCAGTAGGTACTGAATTAATAAAACTACTGGAACTACGGAATTTTCCGGTAAAAGATTTAAGACTTCTGGCTTCGAAACGGTCGGTCGGTAAAAAACTAATATTTGCTCAGAAAGAAATTGAAATTCAGGAACTGACTGAAGATGCTTTTGAAGGGATAGATATTGCCTTTTTCTCTGCCGGAGCTTCACGGAGTCTTGAATTTTGTCAGGCTGCCGCAGACGCTGGGACAGTGGTTATCGATAATTCAAGTGCTTTTCGAATGGATGACGGAGTACCTCTGGTCGTACCTGAAGTAAACCCGGATGCGGCCTTTGACCATAAGGGTATAATTGCCAATCCCAATTGTACAACGATTCAGATGCTAGTAGCACTGAAACCTATTCATGACTATTCTAAAATTAAACGTGTCATTGTTTCTACCTATCAATCTGTTTCGGGTAGTGGTGCATCTGCAATTGTTGAACTGGAGAATCAAACCAAAGCCTGGGTAGCTGGCCAGACCATTGAGAAAAATGTTTATCCGGTACAAATTGCTTTCAATGTTATTCCCCATGTTGATGTATTTATGGATAATGGTTATACAAAAGAAGAGATGAAAATGGTTAATGAAACCAGAAAGATAATGTCCGCACCCGATATTACAGTCTCAGCAACTTGTGTGCGGGTTCCGGTTTTCCGGGCGCACTCTGAAGCCATTAATATTGAAACAGAGCAAGAAGTCAGTGTTGATAAAGCCTATGAATTATGGGAAAAAGCACCAGGTGTTACTATCAAAGATAATAGAGAACCCGCTGGTTATCCTGTACCTCATGAAGTGTCGGAGACGTTTGATACTTATATTGGCAGAGTCAGGAAGGACATATCCTGTAAAAACGGATTGGCTTTTTGGGTAGTGGCAGACCAGCTTTTTAAAGGGGCTGCATTAAATGCCATTCAAATTGGAGAATTATTGTTAACCCGTGAAAATGGGATCCGTGGCAGTCGATAATCGACATAGGAATTCAAAGTAAAAATAGCCAGAACTTTTTCGAGCATAGTACATTTTATTCAGAAGATTTGTGGAAAAAGTATCTGGCTGGTACTTTCTCCACTGAAATCCTATCTGAATCATGTTGTACTCGCTATTTAAATTGCCTTTTTTTGCTCACTTTTTGATGCTTCAATAGATTTTTTACTGCTCTCTATTTGGCTATGATCAATGTTATCCAGCAACTTTTCTCTTGTTGTGTATCCTTCATTAATTAGTACGTATTGGTGTCCTAATTTCTGTTTTGGATTGATAACAAGTGGACCTTGAAGGTTGACGGTTACTTCTTCTATGTTAGAAGACATGGTTACAATAACATATACCAATAATTCTTCTGTTGTATCAGATTTGACAAATTTCAGATCCTCTTTGGTGACATTGAAGTGGTAGTCTGCCCGTGCTACTAGCGGATCTACTACTACAAATGCCAAAGCTTGATTGTCCAGAGATTGTAGCATTCTGAAAGGATAAGAGCGCTCCTCATCCACTAATGTAAATCTGGTACAATCAGGAAATCCTAAAGGACCGTCAGGGAAGATGATAATATCTTCTGATTCAACTTCAATTTGTCCAAAACGAGTTGTCTCAAACTTCATTTTATGCCTCGATTTGAGGTTACCCTAGATTGGGAGAATGCAGAGCAAAACTGCTCTTTTTTACTAAAAGACCGATGGTGAAATTATTAAAAAATTACTTCTTCTTTTTCCAGATATCAGTTAAAGACTTTAGACTTAAAGGACTTTGCTGAGCAGCCAGCTTATTCTCTTCCTGGATGCGCTGATAGATCTCTTCTCTATGAATGCTATACTTTCGTGGCGCATCAATACCTAATCTAACCTGCTTACCTTTAATTTCTAAAACCCTTATCTTGATATCATCACCGATCGTGATACTTTCCCCTAACTTCCTTGTTAAGATTAACATTATCACCCTCCATGGTGAAGACTATCCGTACTTACTTGAGAAAATTGATTAACGTGGGCTGAATTAATCGTGCCGTTGAATCTAAGGCAACTTTGTGCTTTAATTCTGCTTGGTTTAGATCTGTTGCACCTTTAGCCAGATCCATATCCTCAATATTGGATAATTCGTCAGATTTAAAATCTATATTTTGTTCAATACGATCTTCACTTGACTCCAATTCTTTAAAAATGGAGCCGACTTGACCTCTTCTATAAAGAACTTGATTGATACTTCGATCAATATCTTCAATACTTTTAAGTATCGCAGTTTGATCATCTGTTTCCAGTGATTCTATAAATCGATTTAATATTTCAAATGTATTTATAGAATTGATATCTTTATCGTTCTTAAAAAAAAGTTCGTTAGCTGTTATATTCAAAGCAACTTTAATACCATTATCAAGAAGTACGTTTTTTATTTGATGATTTCCCTGGTATTCGACGTATTCATTACCTTCAAATTTAAGCTCTAAACCCTGATCAAATATGGGTTTTCCTGGAATGTTAAAACTTAAAGATACTTTATTATTAGCTTTACCATCCGGATTTAATATTTCATTGTGTTTTTGCAATACCTGGGGCTGAGACCAGGTTTTTCCTTCATCATCACTAACAATGTATCGAGCGTCTTCATAAGTTCCACCCCTGATCACCCGAACCACATATTTCTCTTTAGAATATCCGTTAAATACTGCTTCATATTCACTTTTATCCAATGGGACCGGTCCTGCTGGTTGTAAGGTTGTTGCTTCAACGCCTTCAGCTCCTGGTAGGATCGGGTTTAAAGATTGAAATTTCATTAGCTCCAAAAAACCGGTTGTATCTTTTGTTTCTTCTGCCCCTTCTGTATCAAATTTGATCTGATAATTGACTTTAGGCTCCAGATAAACGTGATTATCAGAGC
This sequence comes from Deltaproteobacteria bacterium, assembly GCA_018657625.1. Taxonomy (GTDB): domain Bacteria; phylum SAR324; class SAR324; order XYD2-FULL-50-16; family XYD2-FULL-50-16; genus JABHWU01. The sequence continues at coordinate 29,014 of JABHWU010000134.1, forward strand.
TAATTTCAGCAAATAATAGTGCATCATATCCGGTAGGGAAATATTCTGACTTTTGATAATTCATTTGCTCGATGGCTTTATCATTAATCTTTTTAATAATTTCTGTCAGATTCTCTAAACCATTTAGTTCAATCATTAAATTTACAGGAGGTGTTTCCGGGTTATCGTCATCGATTTGAATCGTAAATGACCCTGGTTGAATACCCAATAAGGGTAATTCCTGATTCAAAGGTATGGTTGGAGATGTACTTTTTTGCCGGATATCATTAAAAAAAACATCTGCATCCTTAACCCTATCCTGCATTTCCAATGGTGGTGTAAATGTCTTTGTGCCTGAAAACAAAAATAGTCGTCCTTCTTTTTTATTCGCCAGATCCAACAAATCTTTGGTAATCATCTTGATTTCGTCTGCCATGCTTGTTCGAAATTCAGTTGTAGCAGTGCCATTTCCACCTTCAACAGCCAATTCTTTTACATGCTGTAATGTATCGGTGATTTGCGTAATAACCGCTTCCATGGAGTTTAACCAGACTTTATCAGCACCTATATTCTTTTCCAGAGATTTAGAATGGTTGATGGAAGTTCTGTAATTTTGAGTCATAGCTATACCAACAGGGTCATCAGATGGCTTAGAAATCACCTTACCACTGGATACCCCGTTAAGAATGTTCTGCAAGTCTCCTGAGGTGTTATTCAGGTTCTGCTTAACAGTCTGTTGTTTAGCTACTTCAGTAACTCGCATAATTAATTTTGGTTACCCGATTGATTACATATTAATGACTGTTTGTGTCATTTCATTAATGGTACTTAAAAACTTGGCTGATGATTCATAAGCTCGCTGATACTTAACCATATTAGTCATCTCTTCATCTAGGTTGACACCAGAAATTGAGTCTCTGATGGCAACATACTGATCTAACATTTGATTATGACTACTCAAACCTTTTTTCGCATCCTGGACTTTTAAACCAACATCCGTGATCTGTTTATTATAAAATTCATTAAAAGTGATCGTTTCATCATTCATGGTTGTGGCTAACTGTAGTTCAGCAATCTTTAAAGCAATATTGTTGTCTCCTGGAACTAAATCTACCCCGGCAGCTATTTTCATTTCGTCTTCTAACAACTCCGCATTGATTTGAATATCTTTTGCGCCGTTGTTTAATTGAAAAAAGCAATTTAAACCGAATTTGGTAAAAGTATTGGTATTGTCTTTACCAAAAATGAATCGCTCTCCCATACCGGAATTAAAACTGATGCTGCCATTTTCATTTACTTTTGCCAGAAATTTATTTTTATCTTTTAAAAACTCCTGTCCTTCAGGTGTTTTATCATATGCCCCGGCAGCTCGATTGATCTTTTCCACAATGGTTTTCGACGTATCAACACCCGCTTCAATATCTATGACAAGTGTTTCCTGGATATTATCAAATTCATCAACCAGTTTAATTTCAAAATTACCCGATTTTAAATCTGCGACAGGCATTTTTTGCAATTCTTCATTGAAAGTGGCATATCCATTTTCTGTTGTTTTAATACCATTGATACCGGTACCCGTTACATGAATTTGATTAACGTTAAAGGCGATCTCATTAACCATTTCATTTAAATTAGCGTGGAATTCCTTAATATTTCCATCTCTCTGATTGATATACTCTTTTATAGCTCCACCTTTGATAATACCGGTAACATCAGTATCCAGACCTGGTGGATTAACCAGATTTAAACGTATATCTCCATTGGCTTCGGCAGATTTAATCGGTGTTAAATTATATGTGTCCCGGCCATGGACTAAATTTTGTCCATTGGCAATTTGCACTTCCAGAATTCCTAAATGATTTTCAAATGATTTAATTTCCATTTTTTCTGAAAGCTTTAGCAATGCCACTTCTCTTTTATCTCTGCCATCGTTAGCTGGTAAACCTCTGCTTTCCAGTTGTTGTACCTGCTTGTTTAATAAGGCAATCTCTCTGGCTAATTGATTAATCTCTTCAACTTCAGCCACAATTCGATTATTCAGATTTTCGCGAAACTCTCTTAATCGTGTATCAAATAATCGGAAGCTTTGAACTAAAGATTCAGATTTTGCAACCAGGGTTTTCCTTAATGGAACACTTTCAGGTTCATTAGCTATTGAGCCCCAGGCATTCCAGAATTCATCCATAGCCCCTCTCAGTTGACTACCATCTAAGTCGGTGTAGATGACTTCTGCTTCAGTCAGCACTTTCTCTCTGGTTTGCCAGGTACCCACTCTGTTTTGTTCGTCTATGATTTTTTGTTTGGTAAAACCGTCCTGCATACGGCGCACTCCGGTCACATCAACCCCTGTTCCCCTGCCCTCGGCAGTGGGACGGGATGTCCCCTGAGTAACTTCCTGACGGGAAAAACCTTCGGTATCAACATTAGCAATGTTGTGACCGGTGGTTGATTGCCCCATCTGAGAAGCCGTCAATGATTTTTTACCTATTTCAAAACTACCATAAAGTGACATAGATGTTCTGGTTCAAGTTATACTGATTTTTGCATTAAACAAGCACCTTTTGGCTTCTTAATCATTCCATAAAAGGAATAGGTGGGTGATCGCTTCAAGGCCTTGTTCACCGCACTTTGTATTTCACTGAAGCATGCAATCCTTGCGTTTGCCTGGCTCGCATTTAGTTTTCCCACTTCAGTTATTTTTTGGATAAGAATTGTTAATTGTTCACGTTGCTGCTGAAGAACTTTCTGTTTATCTCTACTACAATGATCAATGATTATTTTGAGAGAAACAGGTTTAGCTAATTGATTTTCTTTACAATATAACCGAGTGATATCTAGTCTTTCTAATTCTAGTTTTCTAATTTGAATGACCATTTTATCACGCAATTGTTGGGTTTTTTCTAATTTATCAACCCCACAATTTGCGGGTAGGTTTGTCTCAGTTTCCATTGATTCCAATAACAATTCATGGTTTTCAATTTGCAGACGGAGATTTCCAATCAATTGTTCCAACAGCATAATGATTAAAATATTAAATGTTTATAAATCTTCAAAAATTGAGTCTTTTAATAATTTATCTGCCAATGTTTCGGCATTTATTTTATAATCCCCTTTTTTAATTTGTGCCCTTAATGCTTCCACTTTCTTGAGATCAATCTCTTCGGTCGCATTAATTTTATCTTTAAGTCTGTTAACCGCAAAGGTATCAGATTTAATATTTTTTATTTGGTCAGCGCTTTTTAAATTGTCTTTATTTTTGCTAAGCGCATCTTTTTCATTTCCTTTTTGGACAGATTTATCCTTCAAAGGTATCTTGGGATATTGTCCGTCAACTTTCATAATGACCTCTTTTTATAAGTCAAAGAAATTGTGAAACCCTTAAATTAGTTTCACTGAGTTGATTATACTAAATATAATCCTGTTAAGAAAAATTTCCTTAGCTTATTATCGGTTTTTTAAATAAAAACTTTAAATAAATTTCTTAGAATGTTCAAAAATCATTTTACTTAGTCCGAGTGTATCACTTTGAGAGATGAGTTTTGCATAGTTTTCATCCAGCATATCCTGAAATATTTCTTCTCCTCTGCCACCCGAAATAAAATCGCTTTTAGGTCCTGCTTCACGCATCACCTGTAGCATTTTATGGACAAAAATCTCTTCAAAACCATCACAAGCCTCTTTCAATTCTTTAAGATTCTTAGCCTTGTCTTCAATACTCTTTTGATCAGTAGATACTTTTTTAGCTTCTATTTCAAAGCGCTTCTGAGTGATAGAAGTGTAATTATGATTGATATCCATTTTTTTTAATTGATAATGAGTTCTGCCTGTAGAGCTCCTGCAGATTTTATTGTTTTTAAGACTTCCATAAGGTCTGAATTAGAGATGCCGATTTTGTTTAAACCATCAACAACTTCCTTGATATCCACACCACCCTTAAACAGGATCACTTTACTGCTAACTTCAATAGGATTTGAAACATTGTTCTGATTATTCGCTTGATTATTATTGGCTTGATTAGCTTCCGGGGCTACCTGTGCTGGTCCGGAGCCTATCTGAATATTCAAATTTCCATATGAAATGGCGATGGGTAATATCCTTACATTTGTCCCCATGACAATCGTTCCGGTTCTTTCGTCAAGGACCACTTTAGCAATAGCATCCGGTTCAATTTCCATATTTTCCACACGAGAAATTAATTCAACCGTTTGCCCCAGGAAACTGGCAGGAACTGAAAGTTCAACTGTTCCAGCATCAACTGAACGAGCTGATCCATCTCCTAATTCTTTGTTGATTATTTTAGCTACTCTAAAAGCAGTAGTGAAATCCGGTTCTTTTAGATTTAGAAATATTCTTGTTCGGGAGTTAAGATCAATATTAACTTCTCGTTCAACAATTGCCCCTCTAATTACTTTTCCAACTGTTGGCGTAATATTTCTTTTGGGATCAAACTGGTATTCAGAACTACCGATAATTCCTCTTCCTTCCGGGAGTTCAACCCCTAGTGGAATACCAATGATTTTTCCCTGGGCAACCGCATAAACTTCCCGGTTGGGAGCTCTCAAAGGTGTCATAATTAAAACACCACCTCTCAGGGAAATAGCATTTCCCAGTGAACTGACAGTTACATCTAGTTGCTGTCCTTGTTTTGCAAAGGGCGGCAAGACTGCAGTTACCATTACAGCTGCGATACTGCGACCTCTTATTTCATCTAATGTGACTGAAATACCCATTCTTTCCAATGCATTTTTCAACGGTTTTCTGGCCAGGAATGAATCTCTGGTGTCACCAGTACCATTAAGTCCTATTACAATACTAAACCCAATTAACTGATTGTTTCGCATACCCCTGATTGCAGCTAAATCTTTGATTCTGACAGCAAAAGTTGCTTGAATGCTCATCAGGAATAAAACAGTAGTAAGAAAAAATTGCTTTTTAGTTATTTGTCTCATGCTAACATATTAAAATTATAGATTATATTGTAATAGCTGCGCGTGTCTATATATTAATATGCATTTGGCATACCGTGACTTTATACTGAAAAGAAATAGGAAGTATTAAGGGGAGTTAATTGGAAATGCTTTCGAAAAGTGTTAAAAAGCCATGAAATAAAACTGATTAATAAGTCATGGCTTAATATTATGGAAATTATTGTGTTGTTGCTACAGGAGTTGTTGTTGCACCTGATTGGGGAATCGTTGCCACATGACTAAGACGATCTAAAAAACTGGCTTTTTGTTTTCCAATTACCGGTGCCAGATTATTAAAATTTCTGGCAAGCATTTGACGTTTGATTTGGACCTCAGACCTGGCCAATTTCATAGCGACAACTTCATTGTCATGATTAACGTCTTCAGGACGAATAATTCCTTTTATTTGAGTAACATACCTAACAGTGTTGAGTTGTTTGTAATCTACTTTTTCACCGACAATAACCATATTTCCGTTGGGTAATACCGATGCGACTCTGGCTGTGATAGATTGTAAACTTTTTAAAACTTCTCTTTGTTCCTTTTCCGCTTTTGACATTCCCGTAGCGGCTTCCAGCACTTTGTTAGCCGTCTCCGCAGCGGCTTCACCTGCTGGGACTAGAGGTGTCGGAGTTGCTTTCTTTTCAGGTTCTTCATTCACTGAAATAATATCCTGTAATCGGGTGATTGTTATTACATCATCTTTGAATCTGGCACGATGGTCTCTGAGTAAGTTCCCCCATGAGGACTCGTCCTTCCATAGTGAACCTTCATATAGATTTTTTTCAGTTGGTATCTTATTACGGGTACGATAACTGTGTTTTCTTAAATCCGTGTATTTGGTTTGTTGGTTTTGGGTTTGCTGTGGAGGCGGTGGTGCAGGCACATCAATATTACTTGTCATGCAGCCATAAAAAAAACAAAATGATATTATTAGTATCAGCCTGTTTAGTGATGGATGCTTAAATATTAAAGACTTCATAAGATTTTTCATTGATAATTCCAATTGAATTTTATAGGGCCACTTCCACATTTTTTGAGTCTAAAATAATGGCATAAATCGTTACTTTACCATTTAAAGTTTTTACCGGAATAATATCTCCTTTTCGCCCTGACTTCATAGCTTTGGCCAAATTAGTCAATTTAAGGTTTTTGGTTTGATAAATAATTTTAACCGGTGCGCCTTTTTGCATGATAACAGGTGCTTCTATCAGGTGAGATTTTAGAGCCTCATTTTTAAAAATATCACGACGAGCTTGTTGCCCAACTACTAAATCAGGTTTGGGTTGGTAATTAAGCCGTTCTCGGGAAATATTTTTTTTAACAATCGTTATATCAGATTTTTGAAGCAAGGTACCTTTTTCTATATTGCCTTTGGCAACAGTAACATCTTCAAAAACATCTACTTTAGCCCGAATAATTAATTTTTTTACAGGTTTATCGTTCAGATTGAAGTTCAAGGTCCAGGAGTTGTAGCCTCCGATTAAACCAGATTTAGCAATGCGTTTAACCTCATACGAAGCTTTTCCTTTGGGAATGAAAATATCATTCAATTTTGTTTTAATTGTGATATTAATATCTGAATATTGGTGATAATGTTTTTTAATTTCGTTTTTAATAATTTGTCTAATTTGAGCTTTGGGAATTTTTAAAGAAGCTCGACTAATCAAAGCTTTAGGTGGAAGGGTTATGTTAAATTGATGTTTTCTAAATTTATTTTTTATTCGGGAAGATATTTGATATTTGGACACCAAATGTGATTTTCCCGGAATAGGGGAAACCCCTATTTTTATTTTTGCTAGCTCTTGTATGGTTTCTACATCAAATCCATCTAGTTCAGCAATCTCTCCTAAAGTATATTTGTCCTGATAAACAATTGATTCGGGTAAAATACGAATTTCTATTAAACCAGTATTTGAATATATATTCCCTTGTGCAATCAGCAGGAAGCCACATAAAGCTAAACAGATTTTTATAAATTTCATTTTATCCTCTTACCGAACCAGATTTACCGCAGTTTGCAGCATATTGTCGGATGTTTGAATTGATTTGGAATTCACTTCATAAGCGCGTTGCGCCACGATCATATTTACCATTTCATCCACTACACTAACATTAGATTTTTCTAAAAAACCCTGGCTTAACATACCAGTGCCATTTAATCCTGGGTCAGAAGTAGCTGGTAAACCTGAGGCAGCAGTGGCTAAAAAAAGATTCTTTCCAATTGGATTTAATCCGGCAGGGTTAATAAAATCTGATAATTGAATATTACCAATTTTGGTTGGTGTTGGGTCGTCTCCGGTTAAAACCTGAATCAGTCCATCCTGACTAATAATAACTTTAGTAGCTTCCGGTGGTATAATAATTTCAGGTTCTAGTGGATAACCATCAGAGTTGACAATTCGACCGTCCGCATCTCTTTGCCAGGCACCATCTCTGGAATAGGCAATCGTGCCATTGGGTCTGAGAACCTGGAAAAAACCACCACCATCAATACTAATATCTAAACTGTGTCCGGTATGGGTTAAATTTCCCTGGGAAAATATCTTTTGCGTACCTGCTAGTTTAACACCATGTCCTTTGTGCAAACCCGTCGGAGAAATCGTATTGGAAGAAGTAGCAGAACCTGGCATTTGTTCATTTGAGTATAATAAATCCTGAAAATTATTTCGGGTTTGCTTAAAACCATTGGTATTCACGTTCGCAAGGTTGTTGGCAATAGTATCAATTTGAGATTGTTGGCCTTTCATACCAGTTGCGGAAGTAAAAAGTGATGTCATCATAATAGTGACTCCTTATCGTTGATTAATTGTTTTAAATAGAACCATCCGTGGTACCAATTACTTTTAAAGATTAAAATAGGTTTATATTCTTGCTATTGATATCGATTTTTCATCAAGGTCATCGGTTGATCGGATTGCCTTTTGGGCGGCCTCATATGAACGGTTAACGGTTATCATTCTAACCATTTCCTGTATCGAGTCGACATTAGATCCTTCAATGGCACCTTGTTGAATAACAACATTATCAAATTTTATCGGTTTCTGTCCTTTGCTACCAGGGGCCCAATACGAATTCCCAAGTTTGTTCATTCGATGGGGTTCTTTAAAAGCCATTATTTGAAAAGTGTCTGTTTCCTTGGCATCTACAATAATTTTCCCATCACTACCAACAGAGAATTCTTTACCGGTGATTTTTATAGGGCCTTTTTCTCCTAAAACCTTATCTCCTGCTGATGTTATTAAATAACCTTCTGAATCTCTTAAAAAATGTCCATTTCTTGTATATCTATGCCCCATCGGTGTTTCAACCACAAAAAAGCCTTCGGTTTGAATAGCCAGATCATAAGGGTTATCAGTGGCTCTAAAATCACCTTTATGCATTAATGGCGAAACGTGGTCGGTAAATACAAATGAGCTGTTTCCACGATTATAAGGAGAAGTAAAATCTTCATGAGCAAATTTTTCTTCTTCTGATTCCAAATCCTGACCAATCATTTTATTATAGTATTCTTTAAACATAACCTGATCCTGTTTATAACCCGGTGTGTTAACGTTAGCCAGATTATTGGATACAGTATCCATTTGCCTTTGTTGACCTTTTAGAGCTGAAAGAAGTGTGTATATCGTTTCCATAGTTTTCTTTATTTGATTGTTTGTGTAATGAAATGCAGAGGTCATGCCAGTGGATTTTTGATAATTTTTTAATAGATTGAAGCATAAAGCTTTTTGTCTGTAGGGTTAAAACTACAGTATGTAGAATATATTCTTTATATTTAAAATTCAGAAAATAGGAAAAGGTGGTTTAAAGTGATAAATAGATAAATATACAAAGCATATTAAATAAAACTGGTTGCCTATTTATTCAAAAATACTATAATAAGACCTATAATTTGTTTCAAAACACCAGTTAACAGTTTAGTATGTGAATTAGAAATATTGTTGTTTAAAATTTAAACTGAACAAACGCTTTGCAAAAGAAAGAATAGACGAACTCAGTAGACAAAAAAAATAAAAATTAATCAGGTTAAAACATGATTGAAGATAATGAGCTACTTTCAGATTTTATCGAAGAATCTAAAGAAAATCTTGCAATAGCAGAAGAGGATTTTTTAAGTTTGGAAAGCCAAGGAAAAAGTGCCGATCCTTCCACCATAAACCGCGCATTTAGATGTGTACATTCTATAAAAGGTGGTGCTGGTTTTCTGGGGATGGTTAAGATTGGTGAATTAGCTCATGCAATGGAAGCAATGATGGATCTGGTCAGACAGAACAAATTGCAACCAGATAAAAAGAATATTACTATGATGCTGAAAGGTGTAGATCATTTAAATTCGATGTTTGATAATTCAGTTCAAAGTAATGATTATAATATCGATGAAATTCATACTAACATCTTAAAAACGGTTGCCATTGCAGTATCTGGAAAAAGAGGACAAGAACAATTGGATAAACTGCAATTGAAAAAGGAAGAAAAAAAAGCGACTCAAAAGAAAACGACTAAGAAAAAAAGCTCACCGGCTAAATCAAAGAAGAAAACTGAACCGGTTGAAACTAATGAGCCAGCCGATGACAGTACCGCTGAAGATCCAATGGTGCATCTTCGTATTATTAGTGAATGTCTCAGTGCTTTAAAAAAGGATCCGGAAGCTGGCCAAAACTGGATTAGCCACGCTATTGAAGGACTTCAATCTATAAAAAACAGTGCCAAAGACAAAGATTTGAATAACGTATTTGCAATGGCCGAGGCTATTGATGAGACATTGGGGGAAATATATACTGACCGAATTGAAGTTGAAGATATGGTGATTGTGGCTTGTGAAGACGGATTGGATACATTGCAATTACTTTTTGATGATATTGAAAATAGTAATGAGATTGATATTCTGGATTCTTATCAACAAATGGTATCTGTTTGTAAAAACTTTGAAGGAGATCCCGGTATTATCGGCGCGTTTGAGGAAGAAGACACGAAAACCATAGAAATCAAATCCTCAGATGTTATATCTCAAAGTGAAGAATCCACCGATACAACTGTGGTTAGTCCGATGGAAACAGCATCTACTGATTTGGTACAAACTCCCCAAAGAGTGAAAAATAATGAAAGTGCCGGGGCAAAAAGTGAAACAAAATCGGAAGTGGAAAGCATCCGGGTTAAAGTATCTCTTTTAAACCACTTAATGTCCCTGGCTGGAGAAATGGTACTGGTTCGAAATCAGCAATTACAGTTAGTTGATCAGTCCGATTCAGCCATGCGCAATAATACTCAAAAGTTGGATATGGTGACTTCAGAGTTACAGGAATGTGTTATGAAGACCAGAATGCAACCGGTCGGTATTCTATTTAATAAGTTTAATCGTATCGTGCGGGATCTTGGAAACAAATTGGGCAAGAATATTAACCTGGTAATTATTGGTGGAGACGTAGAACTGGATAAGAGTATACTGGAGTCGCTTTCCGATCCACTTACCCATATGATTAGAAATGCTTGTGATCATGGAATTGAAGCCCCTAATATCAGAAAGGCCAATAACAAGTCTGAAAATGGACAGATTGATCTTAGAGCCTGGCATGAAGGTGGACAGGTTCATATTGAAGTTCGGGATGATGGGAAGGGAATTAACCCTGGATATATTAAAAAGAAAGTTGTCGAAAAAGGATTAAGGTCAGAGCAGGATCTCGTTTCCTTGTCCCATAAAGAAATACTGAACCTGGTTTTATTACCTGGATTTACCACTGCTGAACAGGTTTCTGATGTTTCCGGCCGTGGAGTTGGAATGGATGTAGTGACTTCAAATATCGAAAAAATAGGGGGAACACTTGATCTGGATTCGGTTACAGGAAAGGGTTCTGCGGTGAGACTGCAACTGCCGCTGACGTTGGCAATTATCCCCTGTTTAATCATTCGTGTTAAAGAACATAATTACGCCATACCGCAAATTAATCTGGAAGAATTAGTGACACTCTATAATCAGGATGTAGATGAAAAGATAGAAAACGCACGAGGCCGGGAAGTTTTTAGATTAAGAGATCAGTTGTTGCCGATGTTACGATTAGGTGAAATTTTAAGTAAAAATGAATCTTTTACTGATGAAGATTTAGCCGCTGTTTCGATCAAATATCGTGAGAAACAAAAACAGGCTTATCAGGAGTTTCAAGAGAAAAAAGCAAACTCAAAATGGGGGGATGAAAAATTCAGACAGTCACTTACCTTTGCGGTTCTAAAAGTTGGTAGTACTAAATATGGTCTAATTGTTGATGAAGTGCTTGGTACTGAGGAAATTGTAGTAAAATCAATGCATCCATATTTAAAGAATTTAAATTGCTACGCAGGTGCCACTGTTATGGGTGACGGCAGGGTATCATTGATTCTGGACGTTTTGGGAGTTGCGCAACATGGAAATGCCAGTATAGACAATACAAAAGAGCAGGTAAATGATGTCAAGGGTGCAGAAACTTCTGATGCTAAGCAAAGCATTTTACTGTTTAAATATGGTCGAAAGGAGCTTTTCGCAGTTTCTTTGAATATGATCAGTCGTATTGAAAAAATTGAAAAAAGTATGATTGAAGAAGTGGGTGAAAAAGAATTCATTGCTATTGATGAGGTATCTACCCAAATACTGAGGCTGGACCATTTGTTAAATGTTTCGGAGTTTGATGATAGTAATGAGACATATTTGCTACTTCCTAAAATGGCCAATAAACCCTTTGGAATTTTAATTTCTAAAATAGAAGATAGTCTGGATTGCATTGTTGACTTAAATACTGAAAGTTACATCGAACCGGGACTACTGGGAACCAGTTTAATTAACGATAAAATGACGCTTTTCCTGGATACTTATCAATTGATTGAATTAGCTAATCCAGAGTTGAACGCACAATTAACTGGTGGTAGTGAATCAGCAATATTTTCGGATGAAAAAGAACAGAATCTCAATGGAAATAAAAAAGTACTTCTGGTTGAAGATGTTATGTTCTTCCGAACACTTGTTAAAGGTTACCTGAAAAGTGAAGGATATGAAGTAATTACGGCTGAAAACGGCAAGGTGGCACTTGAAGAGTTCAAAAGGCAGGAATTTGACTTGATTGTATCAGATATCGAAATGCCGGTAATGGATGGTTTTGAATTTATGAGTGCCGTACGCAACATACTGAATAATACAACGATTCCGGCTTTGGCCTTAACCGCCCTGGAGTCAGATAAGGATATAAAGAAAATTCAAGCCGCCGGTTTTGATGTTTACGAAGCAAAAATAGATAAGGAAAAATTGATCTCGACAGTAACAAACCTATTAAATCAATAATTTTATAGCCAATACGATAACTTTAATAAGGAATTAAATGCAAAATTCAGCAGAGAACTTACCCATAAAAAGTGAAACTGCCGTTTTTAAAAAATTCGTCACTTTTTGGATTCATGATGAATTGTTCGGTGTTGATATTATAGACGTAAAAGAAGTAACACCTCTCATGACAATTACCCCAATTTTCCATGCACCAGATGAAGTGAAGGGCTATGTTAACATTCGAGGAGAAATTCAATTGGTGATCAATCTTAGAGTGTTACTTGATCTGCCTGACAGAGAAATTGGCTCTGATTCCCGAATTGTCATTTTTAAACCAATTATAGCTGAACCATTTGGTATTTTGGTTGATAAAGTGGGTGATGTTCTGGAAGTTAATAGTGAACTAATTGAGTCTGAAAGTCGCTCAAGTACTCAAAAAATCAAAACAAGTCTAGTTGCAGGTGTTTGTAAATTAGAAGATAACCTGTTAATCCTACTGAATGCTCGCAAGTTTCTAGAGCAGTCCTAAAAAAGTCAGGTATCAGAGATACCTGACATACTCAAATAGATTTTTAGAATATCCATAAAGCTTACCAGGCTTTCTTTAAATACTTATAAATAGATCAAAAATTTATGAAAAAAACCTGGGATAACCTGGTGATTGACCAAACATTTGAAACACTGATTGATACAACCGGAGTCGTTCTGGATCAGTATCATCTTTACCAGTTCCAGCGAATCACAAAACGGTATCCGGTGTTAAATTTCTTTATTGAGTTGCTTGAATATCTTGAAAAAGAGCTACTGGTTCAGTGGAAAATTAAACAAGAAAATGGGTTAAATCAGATGTTTGAACATCAACGGTGTTGGTATCATGCTGAAGTTCGCTCCCAGGGGCGTTTTTTTGAATTATGGAATTGTTTTGTGGCGGAATACTTAAAAACATCAACTGTTTATCCGATGGTATTGGAAAACGATTCCTGGAAATCAATTATTTTGATTGCCATGTCTGATCGAAAGAAAATTGCAGATATTATCGCAAATCCGAATGAATCCTCAAGTAATTTTCAAAAATTCATTCATTTTTATAAAAGCCTTTATTTTATCGATCCAGTTAACCATGTGTTAAGTTTTTTAAATATTGTAGAACTGGGACTGGGTTTTCGGCCTGAAATCATGGAACCTGTTGCTCAAAAAATCGAATCTGAAGAAATCAAAAATATCTCACCAGCTCTAAGATCCTTGGCTGATTCATTATGTGATAGAGATCATTGGGAAAAAGCTGATAAAATATTACAAGATTTCTGGTTGTTACATAACGAGGATGTTTAAAAATGATGCTAGTGTTATGTCAACTATAAATCTAGCTGAAATTGGGGGACATGTGTGTGCCAAGAACGGATATTAGGCGGGATTCAATCTCCTTGGTTTGCTTAGATTGAGTCAAAGAGATATTCGATGCTATACAATTGATGAGGGGTTGGTCCCTCAAAACCGGCTTGCAGAAGCAG
>JABHWU010000135.1 GCA_018657625.1 Deltaproteobacteria bacterium
AGGGTGGCCAGTCGAATGAATGGGCAATAGTGATTTCTGGATGAGCAGCCAACCAAGCTTGCTCAGCGGGAGTCAAGTTAATGGTGATTTTTCCTAATGCTAATGCATTTCCAGATAAAACAAATACTATTAATCCCATCAAAATTATGACTCTGTTGACCTTTATGCCTATATCCATGATTAAGTTTCGATGTTGAATTTGATAGTGAATTTAGTACCATTCTCACTTTCCATATCTATTGATCCATCGAGTTGGTTTTCTGCAAGTATTTTTACCAAGTTTAATCCCATACTTTTTGTATTTTTCCAGTCAAAATCTTCCTGTATTCCAATACCGTTGTCCGAATATTCTAACTCAATTTGATCTTCCCTTTTCTGTAAAATGATTTTAACCTCTCCCTTTTGATTATCTGGGAACGCATATTTTAAAGAATTTGTGATCAATTCATTTACTATTAAACCGATAGGTGATAACTGCTTGACTCCGATTATAATATTTTCAGCTTCAACTTTCAAGTTAACATTGTCGCTGACAATGTAACTTTGGAATATCGTTCTTCCAAGTTCTGGTAGATAAGTTTGCATGTCGATTGATGACATATCCTCAGATCGATAGAGTGTTTCGTGGATCATTGACATCGTTTGAACTCTGTTTTGACTATCTTGTAAAGCTTCTTTTGCTTTTTCATCATCTACAATATTCAACTGAAGTTTTAACAAACTTGAAATGATTGTCATGTTGTTCTTGACTCGGTGGTGAATCTCTTTAAGGAGTGTTTCTTTGTCGTTTAGTGATTTTTCAAGTTTCAGCTTTACCTGACGGAGTTCAGTCAAGTCTTTAAATCTTGCCAAAGTGATGGCAATAGCCCTTTTCATATCGTCAGTTTTCGGTGGTTTGACAAGATAGGATAGAACTCCAATATCAGTTGCCTCTTCAAATAATTCAATGGATTCATAGGCGGTCAATATAATAATAGGTATTTGACATTTTTCCTGTATCAAACGGGAAGCAGCGAGTCCGTCAAGTTTTGGCATCTTAATGTCCATCAGAATCAGATCAGGCTGTAGAGTGTAGGCCATCTCAACCGCTTTTTCCCCATTTGGGGCAATACCCGCGACTTGATATCCCAGTTGTTCAACCTTTCTCTCAATTTCTTTGCCAACCAAATAGTCATCTTCGGCTAAGAGGATGGTTCCCTTTTTTTGAGAATTCATCTTGTCTCCTTTGGAGTTTTAATCAGATTGTTTTTCAAAACTAACCTTTGTAACTGCCCCTTCTTTGTTACTAAAATGAACTTCTCCTCCCAAATTATGGGTTACGATCCCTTTTACAAGCGTTAAACCTGTGCCTTCTATTTGATAATCTTCTCTGGTTATTTCGTCCGGATAACCAGGGCCATTATCTTGAAAACTGATCATTACACGTTTTTTTTCCACTTGAATCGTTACCAAAATTTGAAGAATTTTAGAATCACTATGAATATGTTTTGTACTATTGGTTGCTAACTCATTGAGTACCAGGGAGAGATGGTGCGCTTCCCCACTACTTATTTCTACAGGTGAAGGACTGATGTTGATATCGCATTTCTTTAACTTGGGATAAGGCTTTATTGCCGAGTTAACGATCTCCTGGCATAAATGACTCAAATTCAAAGAGCTCCATTTATTATCAGATAAAAGGCTATGGACAACAGAAAGACTCTCGATTCGACCAGTCAGTCTTTTGAGTATAGGAGCAAATGATTTAGGTTGTCGTTTTTTAATAAGATCTGCTTCATGGTGGAGCATGCTGGTAATGGCCATTAGATTATTTTTGACCCGGTGGTTGACTTCTTTATATAGAATGGTTTGAGTATCAGAATATTTTTCAAGCTCCTTTTGCTGTTTTTTCATATCAGTTACATCCTTGTTGCTACCTCTTCGGCCTAGATAAATACCTTCTGGACTATCAACTCTTTGACAGACGTGGTTGATCCAAACCACTTCTCCGTTTCTTTTGGTAATCCGAAAATCAATGGGATGCATCGGACTTGATAACGCTTCGCCTTTATTAAAGTGATTGACGACAAGCTGTTTGTCGTCAGGATGGCTGATTTTGATCATTAAGTCAGGGTCGTTGATATATTCATCGGCAGTATAACCTGATATACGTTCACAGGAAGGAGATATGTATATGTAATTGCCATCGGGATCGATCCAGGTCTCCCAATCAAATGTGAAATCGGCTACAGTTTGGTATCGTATCTGACTTTCCTTAAGGTTTCTATTTATTTTTTTTCGTTCCTTGATTTCTGACATTAGTTCTTTATTGGTACTGATGAGTCTCTGTGACATCTGTTCAAACGCCCTTGAGAGTCGACCGATTTCATCTTTCGTTTGAGTACCTACTCTGTGATCGAAGTTCCCATCCTCTATTAAGCTGACCCCTTTTTCGAGTATACCGATGGGATTAACAACACTTTTATAAATCCAAAAAGAGACAGATGTTACTGTTAAAATCAAGATAATGAAGAAAACTAAAGTTACTATTTGAAAGGTCCTTTCTAAATCTTCTAATGATCGATTATTAATCGCGTTCAATCGAAAAGCTTCGGTAACCATAGATTGTGTCTTTATCAATAATCGGCCAACCAGTCGGTTTTCTTGCTCCTTAAAGTTGGACTGTTTGTTTGGAGAGAGCAGATCCCACTGAGCTTGATTAGTAATTATCGCATCAAAAATCGTATTAATTTGTACATGTTCGTGACGTATTTTATTTAGTGTGACCACGTATTCGTGTGAATTGATTTTTTTAAGCTCAAAGAGTTTTGATAAGGATTTGTATCTTGCAAACCACTGCGCCTGAACTCGCTGTTCAGGGTATAGCAAATATTCATGAGTGATGATTTTCAATTCCGCTATTTCTTTCATAATTTGACCAACTGTCATTTCATCTTCGTGTATTGCGTTCATTTTCAGGTTGGCAATAAGAAGAACCACGCCAAACGCCAATATTAAAAAAATGGTTAGAAAAATGTTGATCAGGATTTTTGTTCGAATTCTCATCATTATCTTTTGCTATCGTATGATTGTAATTGAATCTGGTTTAACCGTATCCAATGCATCAAGGTAAATATAATTGAGGTAATTAGGAATCATTTTTTTATCTGTGAAGTTGTTGTCTATAGACCAGCGTCCGATATTATCCCAACTTACCAATAAAGCTTGATCCAGAGATATTTGAAAACTGTAACCGTCCCAAAGAGCTGATACAGTTTCGTTATCTATTTTTAAAGATTCAGTTACTAGTTCCTGTGCTGTTTTTTTATCCATTTGTATGAATTTCGATGCTTTGATAAGTGCTTTGGTAAACCTTTCCAAAACTACTTTGTGATTTTGGGCATAGCTATTCTTAACAGCAAAATTGAATGTTGTTCTGTATATTTCTGAACTCGGAAACTTTATAATCTTAACTGAAGGAAGATGCTCTGCTTTATGGGTATGTGGTTGCCATACAGAAATAGCATCTACTGTTTTATTTTTTAAGGCCTTTGGCAAATCAGCCGTCTTAAAGTGAATTAGCTCTACGTCAGTCAATAAAAGTTGATGATCGGCCAGGAACTCGGCGAGATAGAAATGACTAGAAGTCCCTCTGTTAAATCCGATTTTCCTTCCTTTTAAATCAATTCCCTTTTTTATCCCTGTGTCTTCACGCGTTAATATGCTTACAAACGAATAAGACGAAGTAAATGTGGCAAAAATACAAAAATCCGACCTTTTAAAGCTATTAAACACAATCGGGATATCAGCTGCAGTTGAGATATCAACATCTCCCGAGAACATACTGTTGGTGGCAAGTTTCCCGCTGCTAAACTCCTTAATGTTGATATCAATACCTTCTTCAGAAAAAAACCCTTTACTTTTGGCAATATAAACCGGAATGGATAAAAATGATTTTGAAATCCCAAGTGTTACCTTTATGTTCGCCTCTTTGAACTTATCTGAATTATTAACTGAATTAAAAAAAATAATGGATATCAAAGTTACAGAGGCAACAAGGATAGCTCCCCCCATAAAGAGTCTGTTTTTTGAGAATTTTGTTTGTGAAGGGCCAGTGGATTGATTTTTCATATTCAGTGTCTCCAGCTAAGTTCTTTTTTTACATCTAACACCAATGTGACGAATTAATCACGTGGCTGACTTTCAATCTCCATTGCGATAATGGCTTCGTCTTCGACGATAAGTATTTTGGCTTTTTCCATGATTAGCTTTCAATGTTGAATTTGATAATGAATTTAGTACCGTTATTACTTTCCATGTCTATTGAACCGTCGGGCTGCTTTTCTACTAGAGTGCGAACGAGTTTGAGTCCCAAGATATTTGATTTTTTCCAGTCATGCCCATCTGGTATACCAATGCCACCATCAAGTTTCATTATTTTACTTTGGTGTTTCAATATCAATTATATTGGTATTAATTTGGATAAAGTCTCCTTTATCATCAAATACTGCTTTGCTTTCCAGTCGTGCTAAAAACTTACTTTTATCCTTTCTAACAAGTGTCAATTCACAAGATTGTTGGGTTCTCGTTTCGATAACCTGTCTCCGATGTAGATAAAAGTCATCTTGTGATTCTTTATCAATAAAATTTGAAAAACGTAAACCTTTAAGAATGCTTTTCTCTGAGCATAACATGGTACAACTCGTTAGATTCGATTCAGTAATCAAACCCTTTTTCCCTGTTATGCTATAATGGGACCGCAAAACAAATTGAAGATTGGCCATCAATTTCATTATTCAAGATCCTGGGAACATCGCAAGCGATAACATTTTTTGTGGCCTTGTTTGAATCGTTTATTTGTATATTTGGCTTAAAAATGACCGGTGAATAGTGTAGAATCGTCCCAGTATGCAATGAGAATATTAATTAAATAGTCTTATATTATCAGATTATTGCCTGGTCCCATTGTCGCCTAACAGGGACAGGTTGTCTGACTATCATGTTCTTTTACAAAATTGACAGCACCAAACACACTGCCCGTTCTTTTTAAGTTATACAAATGCTTGGTATTCATTAAAACAGAAAAACTTCTTTAATAGTGATGATAAAAAGACTAATGATCCATCACTGTAAAATTTCAATTATTGCAAATCTGAAGAACCTTTCTGGCAATAGATTGAAGCGGTAGGATATGATCAACACCTCCGGTTTTAATGGCTTCATTTGGCATCCCAAACACAACACAAGTCGACTCGTCTTGGGCAATATTTATCGATCCAGCCTCTTTCATTTCAGCCATCCCCTTAGCCCCGTCATCTCCCATCCCTGTCATAATAACACCGCAAACATTTTTCCCTGCATAGCGTGAGGCCGAACGGAACAGTACGTCAACAGAAGGTCTGTGACGGCTAACCAAAGGTCCATCTTTAATTTCTACATAGTAGCGGGCACCACTTCGTTTTAGTAAAGTATGTTTATTCCCCGGAGCGATAAGCGCATGACCTGGGAGGACTGAATCATTGTCTGAAGCTTCTTTAACTGTAATCTGGCATAGATCATTTAACCGACTAGCGAAAGCAGTTGTGAAATTCTCCGGCATATGTTGGACCACTACTATTCCCGGAGCATTATAAGGAAGTGCTTCCAAAAACTCGCGAAGGGCTTCAGTCCCTCCCGTGGAAGCCCCTACCATCACCACTTTTTCAGTTGTTTGCGCCATAGCGTTTTTACCAGCTTTGGGCAACATAACTTCTGCTGTCATTTTTTGGACAGACCTTTCGGTCATGGGTTTTGGTTTTCTAAGCGTACTCCTCTTTTTTGTTTGAGCAGCTGCTTTTACAATATCGCAAATCAGTATATTCGATTCTTCTAAAAACTGCTTTGTCCCCATTTGAGGTTTATGAATAATCTCGACAGCTCCGTATTCAAGAGCTTTAAAGGCGGTTTCTGTTCCTTTCCCCGCAAGACTGGAACAAATGACTACCGGAATTGGTCGCTGATTCATAATTTTTTTTAAAAAAGTAATTCCATCCATCAGGGGCATTTCCACATCCAACGTGATAACATCAGGAACTGCCATTTTCATTTTTTTTGCGGCAGCATATGGATCTGGGGCTGTTCCCATTATTTCAATTTCCGGGTCAGTGGACAGAATTTTTTCCAACGTTTGCCTGACAACAGCTGAATCATCAACGATTAAAACTTTAATTTTTTCCACAATTAATCTCCTCGGGTTTAATGTAATAGTGCTTATATTTTCTGATAGACCGTAGGGGATACAGATTTTAATGGTAAATCCATTCCATTTATTGATTCAGAGTGTCCTTGAAAAAAATACCCCCCTTTTTTTAAACATCGACAAAGTCGGGTTAATATCGTTTCTTGAGTCGGTCTATCAAAATAAATTAAAACATTTCGACAAAAAATAACATTTACCGGCTTTTTTATACCATAATCTTTATCCATAAAATTTAACTTTCCTAGCTGTACCTTCTGCCTCAGTTCCGGAATAATTTTGACCACGCCGTTATTTTTGTCCTTACTTTTTAAAAGATATTTTTTCTTCAACATTAAGGGAATTGGTTCAACAGTTGATTGTTTATAAACGGCTTGTTTTGCTTTTAGAAGTACTTCATGGGATATATCGGTGGCCAGAATAGAAAAATTAAATTTCAAATTTTGATTTCTGCTCTTATATTCACTTAAAACAATGGCTAAAGTATAGGGTTCTTCTCCTGATGAACAACCAGCGCTCCAGACGGTTAAATTACTGCTGGCACTTCTATCGTTTTTCAATAAATTCGGAAGTGCTTCTTGTGTTAGAAATTCAAAATGGTTGGGTTCCCTGAAAAAATCTGTTTTATTGGTAGTAATCTGGTTAATAAAATGTGTTAATTCACTACTTTTTCCATTAGGGCTAAATAGATAGTCACAATAATCTTTAAAAGTTTTAATTTTGAGTTCTCGTAATCGTTTTTGCAATCTTGATTCAAGTAAGATTTTTTTTACCGGGGGGATCATGATGCCGTATTCAGCATGGATAAAACGGCTTAAACGGGAAAAATCCTTTTGATTCATCGCGACAGTATTTGTCTGTAATTCCATATTTTATCTAAGTTCAATAATAGGTTCAATTTCATGGATCAATATTTCTAACTCAGAACAGTATTTGTTCTTTTTTATGATTGTTTTTCTGTTCTAAAAATTGTTGTTTTGCAAAGCCAATTGGTTTGTCTTGTTTATTTAATAAGGTCTTATAAGCCGACCTAATATCCTGTTCAACAGGAAGAAGAAAAGAAAATATGCTTCCTCCCGTAGGATTATTTACGGCCCATAATTTTCCTTTATGCGCACTAATTATTTCTTTACAGATTGATAGACCGAGACCTGTGCCGCCCGCCCCATTTTTGGTTTTACTACTTTGAACAAATTTATCAAAAATAGTTTCTAACTCATCTTTTGGAATACCTACACCTTGATCCTTGACCTCAAAAAGAAATGCCGGACACTTTTTTATGTCTGTTTTTCGGTTTCCTGCAGGCATATCACTTTGAACAATAGAAATTGTAATTTTCTTATTGGGGGGCGTAAACTTAACGGCATTGGCAATCAAATTACGAATAACCTGGCTTATCTTGAATTCATCACAATTAATAGTTGAATTAACATGGTTGGTTTCAACCTCAAGAAACAATTCTTTTTCGGTCATCAAAACACTGAATTCGCTTATTAATTCTCTAATCATTACACCTGGGTTAACTTCCTTCATATTATAATCCATTCGTCCGGATTCAAGTTTGGACAAATCCAAAAGATTATTCAGCAGGGAAAGAAAACGATTACTGACCGTTCTGATTATAGAAAAATAGTGCAAGAGCTTATCTTTACCAGCAACATCAATTTTCTTAATACCAAAATTGGAGTAACTTAAAACCTGATGCATTGGTGTTCGTAGCTCATGAGACATATTACTAAGAAATTCACTTTTAGCTCGATTGGCTTCTTCAGCTGCTTCTTTAGCATTTAAGAGTTCTCTTGTTCGTTCGGAAACTTCTTTTTCTAGTTGCTGTTGATGGTCTTTCAATATATCCTGAGCTTCTCTTTGTACCGTGATATCATGGACTGTTCCGGTAATAAATAGTGGATTTCCATCGGGACCGATTTCAATATCACAAAAAGCTTCGATCAAACTTGGAGATTCACCAACGGAAATAGTACGAAATTCAAATTTGAATGGCATTCGGTTTTCCAGCCCTTCTCTCAAAACCTGCAATGTTTTCTCTTGATCGTCCGTATGGATTCTGGAAAGAAAAATATCAAATGTTAAAAATTCTGGATGCCTATCACTTTGCTTATATCCCATTAACCGGATCATTCCCTCAGACCAATTAAAAACATCACTAATCAGGTCCCATTTCCAATTGCCGGTTTTAGAGATCTTTTGAGCGTGAGTCAAGGTTTTCTCAGATTCTTTAAGTGCCAGCAATGATTTTCTTTGTTCAGTAACATCAATGGCATAATGCAAAAATATATCGTCTTCAACATGGATCCAGTAAGTGTCAAAGGTATTGTTGTTTGAGATAGTGTCAGGGTCATTGCATTGGCATTTATTCTTTATGGCCTTATCTGCCATGCAGAAACTACACTTGGGATTAATTAACGGTTCCTCTTTTTCAATTCGCTTTTTATTTTCTTCTGAAATAAAAAGACTTTTTCCAAAATCTTCCCAACATTTGCTACCAATTCGAACGCCAAGCTCCTTAGCGACTTTATTAGACGCAATGACCGTTCTATTTTTTTTAATCAGCATTGCAGGATGTGGGAGACTGTCCATTAATAAACGGGATAATTTTTCCGATTCTTTCAACGACGCTTCTACCTGCCTATTTTTGGCTTCTATCTTTGCGGTGTGAAAAGCAATTTCAAGTGTTACCCTTAATTCTTTCTCTTGAACAGGCTTGAGTATATACCCGTAAGGCATGGTTAGTTTGACTCGATCAAGTCTTTTTTCATCATGGTAAGCGGTCGAAAAAACAATCGGTGTATTAAACTTTGTTCGAATATCAGCAGCCGTCTCAATTCCATCCATGTCACCTTTAATGTTAATATCCATTAAAACAAGATCCGGTTGGTCTTCTTCGACTTTTTCTATGGCTTTTTCACCTGTATCGACCGTTGAAGTCACTTCATAACCCAAACCCTGCAACTGATTTTCTATTGCCATAGCGATGATGGCTTCGTCTTCGACAATGAGTATTCTAGCTTTTTCCATGGGTTGTACCTTAAAATTGAATTGAGCACCCTTCTTGTTTCATATATATTTACTTATATAGAGGCGGTTTTTTACTGATATGGTAACTTAAAACTGAATGTTGTTCCTCCTGTCTTATTATTTTCAGCATTCAATTTCCCATGATGTGCTTTGATAATTTCATTACTAATGGCTAACCCTAATCCGGTACTACTGGTCTTATTTTTAGTTTTGCTGCTTTGGGTGTACTGTTCAAAAATTGAATTTATTTCATTTTCGGGAATTCCAATTCCTTCATCCTGAATGGAAAAGGATAAAGCTGCTGCTTTGTTTTGGTTTTCCTGATCAATGGTAATTACAATTCTCTTTCTTGGGGGAGTGAATTTAATAGCATTTGACAAAAGATTACGAATGACTTGTGCTAATCTAATACCATCTGCAGTAATTAATGAATTCCTATTTCCGTTAATAATTTCAAGATTTATTTCTTTTTCCTCAATTGATGTTTGGAATTCATTGGTAACATGGGTTGTGATTAGCATCAAATCTTCCTTTTTCATATCATAATCCATTTTTCCAGCTTCCAGTTTCGAGAGGTCTAGAATCTCATCCAATAATATTGCCATACGGTTCCCGGTTTCATTTATTCTTTTAAAATAATACACCAATTTATCTTTACTAACCTTATTTATTTTATTAATTCCAAAACCTGAAAAACCAAGAATATGATGAAGCGGCGTTCTCAATTCATGCGATATCTGGGCGACAAACTTACTTTTTGATTTATTGGCTTTTGTTAGTTCTCCTGTTCTTCTTTGAACCCGGCTTTCCAATTCCTCATTTGCTTTTTGTAAATCATCAAGCGCTTTTTTTCTATCAGCTTCTAATTTAAATATATAAAGAGCCATTTCAATTGCTACTTTCAAATCTTGTTTTTTAAATGGCTTCAACAAGTAACCATAGGGCTTTGTACGTTTGGCTCTGTCAAGCACCCTTTCATCACTAAAAGCGGTTAAAAAGATAATGGGAATATGATGGTTTGATTGAATTATTTCTGCTGTTTCTATTCCGTCTATATCACCTTTCAAATGGATATCCATTAATATCAGATCAGTTTGTTTTTCTTCAATATTTTTAATAGCGCCAGCTCCTGAATTGACAATGGCGCATATTTCGTAGCCCAGAGTTTTTAAACTTTCCTGGGTTTCTAACGCGATAATTGATTCATCCTCAACAATTAAAATCCTGGCTTTATTCATATCGTTCCTTGATTTTTAATGATCGTTCTCTATGAAATAAAGTGACTTTGAATTTGTGCCATATTATCAATAACAACATCATGGTTTTGTATTACCCATTTTTCGTAGCCATCAATGGAATTTGGAAAATTCACGTATAAATCCCAACACTCTTTACCATTGACTGCAATTTGGACACTGTATTCCGCATCAGTAAACAGTTATTCTAATATTTACCTTCCCTATTACTTAATGATTTGTATGATATATTCCTTATTCCGAACTTCCATGAATTTGTCTATTGTCCCTCAATTAGTTTTATAGCCATCTCTGCCATCTGGTTCATATCTGGTTTGGAAACTTGAAAATCCGCCCCCACTGATTCGCCTTTATGTCTAAGCTCGTTTGTAATAATAGATGAGTATAAAATTACAGGGAGATCTTGAAGCTCGGTATCTTCCTTAATTTTTTTGGTCAACGTAAAACCATCCACCAAAGGCATTTCAATATCACAAATCACGATATCAAGAAAATCTGTGGCTGTTTTGTTTTCAGCTTTGGCCTGCGCTTTCAAATTTTCCAAATACTTTTCGGCTTCGGCTCCATTATTGGTCATATTTACTTGAAAATTAGATTTCTTAAGATTTTTTTCCAACATTTTTCGAATGGTCGGTGAATCTTCTACCACCAAAGTTTTATAATTTTGATCTGCTTTAACTTCAGTTTTCCACAACTCTTCAATAGATTCGGGATTTAGATCAGAAACAATATGTTCCAGATCTAATAGTTGAATAAAATGGTCCCCTTTATCCACCATACCGATAATTGATTTGGTGTCCATACTTCTAATAAAATTACCAGGAGGTATCAGTTCGTTCCAGTTTAACCTCTGAATTTCAACCACACCTGAAACTAAAAATCCTTGTATAGAATTACTGAATTGAGTAACAATGATATTTTCATACCTATGTTTTACTCTATCCATACCCAGCCAGATACTTAAATCAATGACTGGCAGTACCACATCTCTTAAGGGAATGGTTCCCAAGAAACAAGGGTTCACAGAGTAATTTTTAGATTCCAGATTTGGAGATTCGATAACTTCCACTACTTTGGCCACATTCATTCCAAAATAATTTCCTCCTATTTCTTTATTATCTATTGTTTCTTCATTGATAAAAAACTCTAGAATTTCAAATTCATTGGTTCCTGTTTCAAGAAGTATCTCTGGTTTGCTCATTTTATTTTTCCTTATTATTCATGGTTAATTGCTAAAAACAGTATATTTAGAAATGCGCCACTTTGGACAAATCGTTTTACCATTACTGACCTGTCGAGAGATACATTTAGTTTGATTCGTTGCCCTTTTCCAAACCAGGCATCGGTTGTTTTTACGCATGTCACTCTTTTAGCCTGAATGCTGACAGGAGGCGATGCAATCAGTAAATTTAATGAGATTAGGATAATTAATAATATCTATATTTTTTTGATTTTATCTCTTTTTAAATCGTGTTGGTTTAAAATTCTGCCGCTTCCTTAACCATCTCCCGAATTTCCTGTTTGGTTTCTTCAAGATACCCGGTAACATTGGTTTTAGGTTTCTGAATTACCTGCATCCTTTTTGAATGTTGTTTGTTATAAGAAATTCCAAAGTTTTTATTGACAACTCTTGAACAGACTATGACCGGAATGGAATAACTTTCAATCAGTTTTTTTAAAAAAGTAACCCCATCCAAACTTGGTGTTTCCACATCCATTATGACAACATCTGGAAACATGGCTTTTATTTTATGTTCAGCAATGAAAGGCTCAGAAGCTACAATTACGGTTATTATCTCTTGATCAGACAACAAAATTCTTTCCAATGTTTGCCGGATCAATTTTGATTGATCGATAATGAGAACTTTAATCTTTAGATTCCTGGTCATTTTATAATTACATCATAAATTCTGAATTTATCGATATTTCAGTATTAAAAAAAATGAAGACTTAGCCGGTTTTACATACCTGTCTCCGCCATCAACAAAGTTTTTAAAAGAGAATTCTTTCCCAGAAATATCAGCTCTCTTATATGCTCACATTGTTTTTTATTCATGGAAGATTGGTGAGCAATCGCATTTCTATACTTTCCGACAACAATACTCAGCTTTTCCTGGAATACCTGAATGAATGAAAATCCGTTCAATGGATACTTTTCATCTAAAAAACTTTTATACTTTCTAAAGGCGTATTCATTTTTTAAGCACCGTTTCAGAAGAAAATCAAACTGCCCCAAAGTGAGTGATGTCATTTTAGGATAATGCTCTTCATCAACAATCATCGGTAAATAGCCAAAATACTTTGGTTTATTTTTCTTTTCACCTGTTTTGCAAATCTTAAGAAATTCTTCCTTATCTTCCTTGATATAATCTACAAAAGGAGTGATGAATCTCTTGTTTATCTCCAGTTCCAGAGCTTTACAGTACTCTAAACCAATCAAACTGAAATCTTTGATTTCTTCACTTTTTAAGAAAGTCAAAAAGGTCTGTTCTGCCGTCACCAGATAGACTTTTGTCTGTTTCGAAAAAGATTTCCAATAGTCAAGTTCTAATCCGTTTTTTAAACCTTCAGCCACTTGGTGGTATGATAAATTCGCTGTTCTTATCTCTGATTCAAATAATTCGTTAGTTAAATTAACAAAGATGACCGGACCTTGTTCAGGTCCTTCCAATAACTCCTTTTTCTCTTTTTCGATATCTATTATTTTTGCCTCATAATTTTTCTTGAAATCTGAAATTCGATTATCCATCTTCTGAGATTTTATTTTAACAGCCTGTCTGGCGTTACTCCGGGTTTGCCTTGAGTGGGATTTTAAAATAGTAATATTGGTTTTTAACAGATGAATCTCAGCTTGATGTGTTTTTATCTGTTGCAGTTGACAATCGATAACTCCTTGTTTTTTTTTATCCTCCTCTTTTTGAAGCATAAAAAATTGAATAAATTCTCGTTCGTAGATAAATTTCAGTTCTTTTTTGATTCTTTTATCATCAACCCCCAATTGCAGGGCATGTTCCAAAAGACGGCCTGCTTTTTGTTTTTGGTGCTTTCTGAGAGCAATGAAGCCGAGGTGCATATAGGCTTCACCACAATTCGAATCCAGGGCAATGGCTTTTTTAAAGCACCTACTTCCTGACCTGGGATATCTGATGAAAAGTAAACCTATAAGAATCAAAGCGGTAGTAGAATTCGAAATAACAAATAATAAGGGGTTATTAAATAAAAATAAATTATAAAGACCGGTCTTAAACAAAAATAACATATAAAGAAAAATGATCAGTATGATCGGCACGTACGTGTAAGAAAGCAAAAGATTGCTTCTACAGATACGGTCGGTCATACTCGCTCTCTCTTCATAAAGACATCCCAGTTTTATCCATTCTTTCATGGCGTTTGGAGAATCCTTCAAATACCGTTTCTGTTTTCTAATATGCGGATTGAAGTGAGATGGATCAGAAGGTTTATTTCCCTCCAAATATTTTATATTTTTCAAGTATTTAATCCCCGATATCGGTTAAAAGGAGTAAACAATTTTTTATATCTCGATAACTCACTTTGAGATGTTTATTCAACCAGACTTTTAGACCGATATTTGTTCACTGGCCTGCTGCACGGTCTCAAATGTTTCTGTGCTGCCTATCCAAAAAGATGTTACTATTATGTTGCCTCTCATTAAATGCAAAATGGTCGCAGTTCATGCCATAAAAATTACAAACAGGAACGTTTACAGGTGCTTACAGGTATAAAATTAAACGTTCCTGTTTCTTTTAGGAAGCTGCTGCTTGTTGAACCATTTCCAGCTCTTTACTTGAGAAAACCTTCTCGATATCCAGGATGATAAGAAACTGACCATCCTGTTTACCCATACCTCTAATAAAGTCTGTATTTAGCTTGGTTCCGATCTTAGGTGGGGGTTCGATATGGTCACTATCCAGATCCATCACTTCCTTGACCGAATCCACCAGGGCACCGATCATGGTAGAGGTATCATCCAGATCAATTTCGATAATGATGATAACAGTGTTTACAGTCTTTTCTGTCTCTCCCATACCGAACTTAATCCGCAAGTCAATCACCGGTACCACACTTCCCCTGAGATTGATAACGCCCTTCATCATATCTGGGGTTTGGGGGACTTTGGTAACTGTGTCGAACTCCAATACTTCTCTCACTTTAGAAATATCAAAAGCAAATACTTCACTTTCCAGTTTGAAAGCCAGGAATTGACTCATTTCCAGTAATTCATTTGTTTCCATTTAAAACTCCTTTGATTGATTTTTAGTATTTTTTAATGATAAAAAAAGCTAAATCCCGGTTCACTGAATTTGCCAAACTCGTAGCAAAGAACCGGGAAAACTGACCGACTAAAAATCAATATTGTTCGAATTCACTATCGCTACCATTTCCTTTACCACCAAGATCCAAATCAATACCGGGCAATTCTTTCATTGGATTTTTAGTACTGCTTAACTGTTCCGGCTGATTTTGGGCAACTTTTATTGGCTGAGCGGCAACATGCTCAACTTGTGTCGTATGTTGAAAAGAAGCTCTATTTTGATGCTGACTGGCTGACCCATTGTCATTAACCTTAAAAAAAGCAATTGAATCCTGAAGCGCTTGCGCCTGAGAGGACAATTCCTCTGAAGTCGAGGCCATTTCTTCAGTTGCGCCGGCGTTTTGCTGAATCACAGAATCCAATTGCTGGATAGCTTTAGAGATTTGTTCTGACCCAGAATTTTGCTCAGCACTAGACGCACTAATTTCCTGAACCAGTTCGGATGTTTTCTGAATATCAGGTACTAGTTTATTTAGCATCTCACCAGCTTTTTCAGCAACATTTACACTTGTGGCAGAAAGCTCTGATATCTCACCAGCGGCGTTCTGGCTTCGTTCAGCCAGTTTACGTACCTCAGCGGCAACTACAGCAAACCCTTTACCATGTTCTCCCGCTCTAGCAGCTTCAATCGCTGCATTTAAGGCCAGCAAGTTGGTTTGGCGGGCAATTTCTTCGATAATAGAAATTTTAGTAGCAATCTCTTTCATCGCATTAACAGCTTCTGAAACTGCTTCACCACTTTCCTGAGCATCTTTGGAGGCTTTTAAGGAAATTTTCTCTGTTTGTTGTGAATTATCAGCATTCTGTTGGATATTGGAACCCATCTCCTCCATAGAAGCACTGGTTTCTTCAACTGATGAAGCCTGCTCGGTTGCGCCTTGTGAGAGTTGCTGGGCGGTGGAGCTGAGCTCTTCACTTCCTGAAGCCACATTTTGGGAAGCCCCATTAATCTCACCCACAATACTAGTTAGTTGTTCCACCATCTCATTTAAAGCTTTAGCCAATTGGCCAATTTCATCTTTTTGATCAATATCGACGGTTTTGGTTAAGTCCCCTGAGGCAATTTCCTTGGCGAGATTCACGGATTTGTTAATCGGTCCAGTAATCATGCGGGTAATAATTATTCCCAGTAGCAGAGCGACAATGGTGCCGATGGCCATGGCGGACATGGCAGCAATGTTACCCGTACTCGCGTTACTCATAGCAAGTTCTTGCACCTCTTTTGCGGTGGTATCGTTGATTTCTACCAAATTAATCAGGAGTTCTTCCGCCGCTGAGAATGAGACCGAGTTAACAACCAGAGCCTGTTCGGTTAGATTAGCATAAAGTGCATTACTTTCATGGTAAGCCTTAACAGTGGAATCGTAGTCTTTGGAGAAACTAACAAACGATTCGTGGTCTGCCTTCCAGGCGTTCCAGGCCGGCACGAATTTATTCCAAATCACGATCTCTTCGGCTGTCTGCTCAAGTGGCGCGTAGATAGCCCATGCGGTCTCTATGCGCTCCCAGGCCCCAGAAATACGCTCATAGTTCTGCTGGCGCATATTCAATTCACCGGAACGGTCCAATAAAGCGTTCTCAGAGGAATCAATAGCCGTCTGCGCCTCGCTGATAACAAGCAGTGAATAAACCGTCAACACGTCCACTCGATTTAAATTTGCGTTGAGATCATCCGTTTTCTTCCTGTACAGTTCAACAACCTGGGCCAGCAGGCTCTCAGACTTTCCAAAAGTAACCGCGTTTTTAACCAGTGCCTGATCCACCATCTTGTCGTATAAGTCAGCTCCTTTTCTCTGAGCTTCCACCGTTAAATCGTAAGCTTTGCTGGTCGCCACATACGCTTCATGATCATTTTGCCATTTCTGCCAAGCCGGCATAAATTTTTTCCAAACACCAGCCTCTTCAATTGTCTGTGGCAATGGTTCGTATACTTTCCTGGCGTCTTCAACACGTTTCCAGGCGCTTGCGAAGGCAACGTATTTCTCCTGACGTGTTTTTAGATCAATATCTCGACTTAACAATGCGTTCTCATTACTGTCCACAGCGGTTTGTGCCTCACTCATAATCAGCAGTGATTGGATACTCGGTAGTCTCACATCACCAATTTCCACGATACTATCCGTTACATTATTGATCACGAATATCCCGACACCACCAATTATTAGTCCAATCATGGCCACAAAAATGAATGAGCCGACCAGTTTAATTCCAAGACTTATATTTTTCATAATATTCTCTCTTGATTGGTTAATTTTTTTTCTAATTGTCACCTTTCAAAAAAAAGGTGAGACAGCCCTAATGTAAAATATGACAGAGGCATACTATTTTTATGTTTTTAGTTCCTCCTGCTAGAAAGGTTAAGAAAAATTGGCAAAATCCATCGAACGCACTCTTTTCCTTTGATAGTCAAATCAGTACCTCCTTTTGTTTTACGGGTTAAGACCAATACTGGCCAAAAAATTTATTTTTAAAACATCAAACGGTCTGGATGAAATGTCTCTTAATTGTTTTCAATAACGGTTTCATATCACCACTTTTAAGAACATAATCCGTAGCACCCCAGGTTAAATAATTTTCTTTAAAGTGGCTGTAGGCACTGTGAATGACCACAGGCATGTCTTTTTGGAGGCATAGAATTTTTTCTAAAGCCTCTACTCCATCCATTCCTGGCATTTTGATATCTAATACGATCAAAGATATGTTTTTCTCTTTTAAAATATTTAACCCAGTGAAAGCCTCATTTGCGAGTACCACATCGTATCCCAAATCGGATAATTCCAAATTAAGGAGATGGCGAGCATTTTCATTATCATCAATGACCAGAATTTTCTTTTTTAAATTTTTTTGCATAAGTGTTGAGCAGTTGTTGGTTTTTCTAAAAAAAAATTCTTCAAAGGTCACAGGTAATATTGAATTCTTGAAATCAGTTCCTTTTTTGAAATCAGGCCCTCGATTTTATCAATCAGCTTTCCATCTTGAAAGAAAAGAAGCGTCGGCACACTTTGAATCCCAAAAGTGATCACTGATTCTTTATTAATTTTGTGATCTATTTTGAAGATCGCAACTTTATTTCTAATCTTATCAGGGAGCTTCATTAGGCCCGATTCCACAAGGTAGCAAAGACCATTTCCATCAGTGATAAATAGCACTAACATCAACAGTTTTTGTGAAGCAATTGACGTTTTCAGGTCGATATCTGACAAAAGTAAAAACTCTGCTGGTGAATCCATATTTGCTTTTGCATAAAAAGTTAAAACTGCTTTGGGTATTCAATAGACATATTTTCTAAAAACAATCGTTGAAGACTTTCTCCTTCAATGATTCTTATCGCAAGTAGGATGCCAAATAGAAAATACGATAGTATTTCGATTTAAGCGGCTGTTTATAAAGATATTTTATTTAATATCGGAGAGAAGAGAGGATACGGGTAGAGAAAAAAAATGTTTGTATTTAGATAATTGTTTATATTTGGACAGTATTTCTTTCTACTTTTATACCCAATTTTTTCAAACGCCCAAGCAAAGTTGATCGGTTCATATTTAAAATTTTAGCAGCGCCAGATTCTCCGCTAACTTTTCCATTCGTTAACCTAAGGACATGAAGGATGTGCTCTTTTTGCACATCGTCTAAAGATGGAATAGATGATTTAGCTGTTGACTGCGTATCTTTTGATAACCAATTACCTAATTCAAGCTGATTACCTGAACTTAGAATTACCGCGCGTTCAATGATGTTTTCCAATTCCCGAATATTTCCCGGCCAGTGGTATTCCTGCAAACTATTAAGAACATGCTGGGGGATAATTTCTATTTTTTTCCCTACTTTTGTATTAAATATTTCAATAAAGTGATTGACCAGCAAGGGGATATCATCCTTTCTATCTCTAAGGGGAGGACATTCAATGGGAAAAACAGCTAAGCGATAAAAGAGGTCCGATCGAAATTTCCCTTCTGCACTTAGCTTTTTTAAATTTTTATTGGTTGCAGCTAATACACGTACATTGACTTTTATTGTTTTTGTGCCACCCAGCCTTTCAAATTCACCTTCCTGTAACACTCTGAGTAATTTGGATTGGAGATCTAGTGGCAAATCTCCGATTTCATCCAGAAAAATTGTTGTATTATCAGCCAGTTCAAAGCGGCCTTTTCTGCAGGATATTGCCCCGGTAAATGCACCTTTTTCATGTCCGAATAACTCACTCTCAATCAAATTAGCTGGTAGAACTGCACAATTGACTTTAATCAACGGGGTGTCCTTCCGATCGCTTAGATCATGTACGATTCGCGCTATCAACTCTTTTCCTGTACCCGTTTCACCAGTTATCAGAACTGTGGTTTGTGAGGTTGCCACTTTTTCAGCCATGCTCAAAACCTTTAAAAACTCCTTGTTTTTGCTAATTATCTTACCAATGTTGTGGGTTAGGTTAATCTCGTTCTGGAGGTAAATATTTTGATTTTTCAATTGATCGGTAAATTGCCGTAACTGTTGATGAGCTTTGCGTAAGTTCTCTTCGGATTGTATTCGCGCAATAATTTTACCCAATCTTTCAGCAATTGAGTTAAGCAAATTCCTCTCCTCTTTTAAAAACGGCCCTTCCTGCTCCTCTCTCTTTCTTTCCAAATAAAAAACTTCTAAAATACCTAGTGGTTTCCCATGTACTATTATTTTAGCGGCTTGTTTCCACTTGGATTCTCTAAATTTTTTCGTCTTGAATTCCTGATCATCAAAAACAAGACGAGAGCTAGTAATATCGGGGAATTGCCAGGAAGGAGGAATAAGATCAACCACTTCCTGCAATATTTCCGCTAAGGAATTATCCAACTTTTCAACAAGCTCAGAAATCCCATGGAGACAATTGAGTTCTTTGACTCTTTCTCCAATATCAATCGTTTTCTTTTGCAACACTTCCTCCGCCTGCTTGCGCTTGGAGATGTCTTGAAAAGTACCAGTTAGCTTCACTACTTGGTCATTTACGACAACAGGTTCGCAAATAGTGCGAACCCATTTTTTATTTCCTTTAGCTGTCGTAATCAAAAATTCCAAATCATAGGGTTCATTATGTACGAACGCTCGCTGAATTACTTTATCTAATATTATTTGATCTTCTGCATTAAAGAAAACAATTGCTTTTTTTTCTAGGGATGAAGGATCATAGTCCAAAGGAACCTCAGTGATACGATATAATTCTTTGGTCCAGAATACTTTTTTTGTCTCTCCATCAATTTCCCACCCCCCCACCTTCGCTATTTGACCTGTCTTACTGAGGAATGTTTCACTTTTTATCAGTTTTTCTTCCATCCTGTTACGTTCGGCATTAACTTTCGCTATATATAATGCTATCTCCACAGTTACTTTCAAATCCTTATCTTGAACCGGCTTCAGTAAGTAACCATAAGGCTGGGTCTGCTTGGCCCGTTTCAGTCTTTTTTTGTCATCAAAAGCAGTTAGATAAACAATTGGAATCTCAAATCGTGACCGGATGATATCAGCTGCTTCAATACCATCCATTTCTCCTTTGATGTGAATATCCATTAAAATGATGTCTGGTTTATCCACTTCAGTTTTTTCAATCGCTTTTTTACCGGTATCCACAATTGATGTCACTTCATAACCAATGCTTTGTAGACTAGTTTCAATTGCCATCGCTGTGATGGCTTCATCTTCTACGATTAATATTCTGGCTTTTTCCATGATTATGTTTCGATGTTGAATTTGATTGTGAATTTGATTCCGTTTGTGTTGTCGAGATCAATTGAACCGTCGAGTTGGTTTTCGACCAATGTTCGTACAAGTTTAAGGCCCAAAGATTTTGTATTCTTCCAATCTAATCCCTCTGGTATGCCAACGCCATTATCCATAACAATTAATTGTAGGCTCTTATCTATTTTCTTAGCACTTATTTCTATTTTGCCTTGTTTTTCGTTAGGAAAAGCATATTTTAAAGAGTTGGATATCAACTCATTGATTATCAAACCTATTGGAGAAGCTTTCTCAATATTAACGGCTATTTTCTCAGATTCAATATTAAGCTTTATATTTCTTTTATTAACTGAATACGTTTGAATCAATGTTCCTGTTATTTTTGATAAATATGATTTTAAGTCAATTTCGGATATGTCCTTTGCGCTGTAAAGTGATTCATGAACAGCCGACATGGCATATATTCTGTTTTGACTCTCCGTTAAAGCTTCCTTTAAACGCTCATCGCTCATACTGCTGGCTTGTAATCGAAGTAGGCTCGATACAACCGTCAGATTATTCTTGACCCGATGGTGGATTTCCTGAAGCAGAGTTTCTTTCTCTTTTAGTGATGCCCTGATTTCTTTTTCAACTTGTTTTAGTCTACTTATGTCCGTCATAACTGCCCTGTAACCTGTTATCTTTCCAACCTGACGAACCGGTATTGCCCTGAACAATACAGGTACGTTTTTTTTATCTTTTCTTAAAACACGATATTCGACGGAAGGTACACGTTTTCCTTCATGATATTCAGCTATGCGTTGGACTGCTTTTTTTCGATCATCCGGATGAAGCAAATCAATACCCATCATTCCCTTCTGGATATCTTGATGGGTATATCCAAACAGTATAAGTCCTGCCCGATTAAAATATGAAATTTTCAAATCCGTATCCATTTCCACAACCGCTCCAGGGAGGAGTTCGACGATATCCTCAAACCGTTTTTCCCTTTGTTGGATTTCCTGGAGCAAGGTTTCTTTTTCTTTGAGGGAAGATTCGATTATTTTTTGTTTTGTTTCTAATACTTCATTAAGCTCTTTGGTGTGGTTCTCCCTTTGTACTGATTGTTCAATCAATGATTGATTTATTTTTAATTTTAGATAGTAGTAGCCAACAAACAGGATAATTCCCAAAGTTATAACTATGCAGGCAAGATAAAAATACCAGGTTCTCCAGAATGGAGGGGTTACTTTTATTATGATAGATGTCCCTTCTTCATTCCAAATCCCGTCATTGTTTGAACCCTGAATTTTGAAGTCATATTCTCCCGGATCAAGGCCTGTATAGCGTCCTTGCCGTAGTTCTTTCGAATAAAACCAATCATGGTCAACCCCTTCTAACTTATAACGATACTTGTTATGCTCAGGATAACGGTAATTAAGAGCGACGACTTCAAATTCAAAGAAGTTGTGTTGCCAATCTAATTGAATCTTCTCAACATATTCAATGGCTTTTCCTGTCTTTATTGGCTCTCCTCCTTGGGTCAACGAAGTTAGAAAGACCGGAGGGTGATATAAATTGTCTTTAATTCGTTCAGGATTAAAAAAAGTGATCCCATCTCGGGAAAAAAAATATAATGCTCCATCTCTGGTTTGAAGGGCACGAAAACTCCCCCCAATGTTTGATAAGACACCATCATCAGTGGTATATAATTTGTAGTCACCTGAACTGGGAGAAAATCTTACTAATTCACCACTGTTGTAACCTGTTATCCACAAATACCCTTGACGGTCTTCTATGATTTGGCTCGAAGAATTTATGGGGAATAGACCGTTTTGTTTGGTTAGTCTCTTAAATTTCCCTGTTTTTGGATCGAATTGATCTAACCCCTTATCAGTTGTCACCCAATATCCACTGACAGAATGTTTATATATTTGATGTACGGTATTACTGTTAATGGTTTCCGGATCAGCAGGGATGTGTTTATATTTTGCTATGACCTTTTCCGTTCTGGGGTTAAATTTATCCAGGCCTCCGCCTCTGGTAGATAACCATATCATACCGGAATTATCTTGATACAGATAAGAGATGGAATTTGCGGAAACTGCCTCATCGGGGTCGCCTGAAGAGGAGGTAAGATAGCTTATATTTCCAGTAGATTTATTAAATTTGAGCAAGCCAGATCCCCATGTACCCCACCAGATAATATTAGAGTTTGTACTATCCGCAATGGGACTACTGGGCCAATTTATTGCTGGAAATCTCTGTACCACCTGTTTTGTCTTTTTATCGAACTGTACGATCCAGTTAGTAGTTGCTATCCATAAACTGCCTTTATTATCATCCATAAGTGATTGACTACTCAATTCAGGCAAACTATCAGGGTCGTCAGGATCATGACGGTAATGGGTAAATGTATTATTTTTTCTGTCATAACGATCCAAACCGCTGCCACCAATGGTTACCCATATTATACCATCCTGATCTTCAATGACCTGGGAAATATAGTCTCCTTTACTTAAACTATTGGGATTTTTAGGATGATGAACATGACGTTGAAATTTCCGGCTTCCCGGATCAATTCTATTCAGTGTTCCTTTATAACTAGAAATCCATATCACTCCTAATTTATCTTGAAAAATTTTATTTGTATAATTTTCGCTGATACTGCCAGAGTCATCTGGATCATGGCGATAACTAGTGAAGGTTCCACCCGCTTTGTCAAACATATTAAGCCCACCATTAACTGTACTTATCCACAACCTTCCTTTTATATCCTCGAAAAGTCCGAATACAACATCATCACTTAAACTGTTACTGTTCTCAGGATTTTTTCTGTAATGAGTAAATGTTTTTTCATCCTTAGACAGGCGGTTTAATCCATGATTTTTGGTTCCTATCCACAACTCTCCATCTCTATCCTTAATAATGCTGGTTAAAAAATTTCCATGAAGACTGTCGGGGTTATCTTTATTGCTTTTATAGTGCTTTAATATGATTTCACGTTGAGGGTCAAACTTATGTAATCCATTGGCTGTACCAACCCATAAGAACTGGTTTTCATCCACATAGATACTCCAAATATCACTATCAATAAACAGATCTTGATAACTAGTAAAAGATTGATTGGTTTTATCAAATTTGTTCAAACCATTTTCTGTAGCAATCCAAATTATACCGTTAGAATCCTCCTGAATAGCTTGGATTTTACCATCATTGATATTATCATTGCTGATACTCGTGGAATCGGTTGGATCATGGATGTGATTGGTAAAGGTGTTAGTGTTCTTATTATAAACACTGATACCACTTTGAGTTCCTATCCAAATTAATCCCTCACTGTCCTCGTAAAGGGTTGTCACATAAAAACTAACAATTGAATCTGAACTTACTAAATATTTTTTGAAGGTATAACCATCATATTTATACAAACCGTTTACACTGCCTATCCAGAAAAATCCATCCCTATCTTGAATGAAGGTATTGATAAGATTACCCGTTTTAATTTTATCAAACCAAATTGCATCAGAAGGTTTTGCGTATGTTAGTTGAAATGATGCGGTTAAGGATAATAAAATCAGCAAAATGCAAATTACAAATATCTTTTTCATGTGTCTTTTCTTATAAATTTTAGGAGCTGGGCGGTAGTTTTTATTTAAATTCTTAAGCAACGAACTTAAAATCGATGTCCTATTTCCGATAATCATGTAATATATTGTTTTTTTCCATCTCTAAACAATTTCTAATTTATGCAAATATCACTGTTGGGAAATATCATAGTAGAATATATTAAACACCTCAAAGGTTTTCTGTTACTTTGTAAAAATAGTCAGCCCTAATCCCAGCCCTAAAAAGACCATTTTATATGTACTCCAATGTAAACCCCAGTAAGTTAAATGACACAGGGGATTTACTAAATATTTTTTAAAAACAACGGAGTAGCATATAAACAAAGGGATTGCGGGGATTGTAGCAGAAGATATAGTTGTAATATAGGGTAAAATGGTGGAGGTGACGAAACCTATTGGTATTAAAGGGCTACAGCCTCATTAGAATCCTAAAGGTTCCACTCGGTTAGGTTCCGAAAATCTCCATCCTATCACGAAAAGAGATAACATTATCCCCGTCAGATGGTATCGTGAAATTCAGCTTATCAATTACTCCTTTAACATCTACACCTGCTAAGCGCAAATATCGCTGGGTTGTTTTTAAGTCTGTATGGCCCACAACAGCCTGTACTTCAGCTATTGATGCTCCATCTTTGAACAATTGAGTGATGAAGGTTGCCCTAAGGTCAT
>JABHWU010000136.1 GCA_018657625.1 Deltaproteobacteria bacterium
ATGACCTTAGGGCAACCTTCATCACTCAATTGTTCAAAGATGGAGCATCAATAGCTGAAGTACAGGCTGTTGTGGGCCATACAGACTTAAAAACAACCCAGCGATATTTGCGCTTAGCAGGTGTAGATGTTAAAGGAGTAACTGATAAGCTGAATTTCACGATGCCATCTGACGTGGATAATGTTATCTCCCTTCGTGATAGGATGGAGATTTTCGGAACCTAACCGAGTGGAACCTTTAGGATTCTAATGAGGCTGTAGCCCTTTAATACCAATAGGTTTCGTCACCTCCACCATTCGTCTACCGATTCTGACAGTAATCCGAGAACAACCGCCCCGTATCCCTTTAATTTCAACCGTCCTGTAGTTCTGATTAAAATTTCTTCAATTTTTCCTACTTCCCGTTGTTTTATTATTTTTCATTCTATTACCCGCTAGGTGGGTCATTTTGGTGACACCATTTTGAACAGGATTTTTTCAAGTGTTAAAACTAAAATTTAATTAGGATTTGAAACATTTATTGCGTTCTTTTTGAGTTATTGAATCAAAGCGCATGATTTTTTGGCAATTATTGAAGTCATTGGATTTGAGTGATGAGTGTGATGTGGATTTGGTTTAACAATGCAAATTTATTATTATAGTTGATTCAAAAACACACAATATCAAATGGAAAAAAATATCGTTTTTATATCAAACTTCCTGGTCTTTCAAAAAAAACTTAAAAGTTGACATCTATAAGTCAAGATTGTAATTGCGATAAATATTACGATTTCAATTTAACTAATATAATAACGATGTTAAAAAAAACTTATGCGTAAATCCGAGGATAGGGAAAATGGAAAAAGCAAAGGACGACCTAGAGGAAGCTCAGGAAAAATACGTATTAAACGTATGACTGCAATTATAGAAGCAGCAGAAATTGAGTTTTCTCAAAAAGGGTTTGCCGGAACTAGCCTTCAGTCAATCGCGGATCGTGCAGCTTTAACTAAATGGCAAATCATATATTTTT
Organism: Deltaproteobacteria bacterium; assembly: GCA_018657625.1. GTDB lineage: Bacteria > SAR324 > SAR324 > XYD2-FULL-50-16 > XYD2-FULL-50-16 > JABHWU01. The sequence goes on from JABHWU010000136.1 coordinate 1,009, forward strand.
TTAAAACCAAAGAAAATCTTTATAAAGAAATTATCAATCAAATTTTTTCTGAAATGGGCTCTATCAATACTTTTTTTCACGAAGGGAAACCATCTGAAGTAATTTCAAAATATATTGAATATCTTTTTAAACTGGTTAAAGTAAATCCACATCGTAGCAAACTACTTGTTAATGAAATGACGCAAGGAGCCGAATTTGCGCTTCCTATTTTACATGAGCGTCGGTCCAATAAGGATGTAAATTTATCAGTGAAGCATTTTGAACAATGGATTGCTGAAAAGAAACTCATAACAATTGATCCATTGATGTTTATGTTTCTCCTTTGGAGTGCACAGCATTTCTTTGTCGTTTTTCAGCCTGAAGTAGCTTTTTTAATGGGTCGAGAAAAGCTGGATGATGATGATTGGGCACACATCGTTACTGAACTGAAAACAATTTTCTTATCAGTATTTAAATCAAATAGTAAGAAGTAAGGAAAAAATACCGAACTGCAGGCATCTAAATTGTTTGGACCAATCGTCTGAAATCTAATAAAACTACTACAATTCCATGAATTACAAGGATCATTAGTTGAAATGGATTATAGGATATCCCTACTCCTTATCTAAACATAGATCCTTCATCATACCAACTGTCTCACCATAATCTACCTCCTGGTTGTTTGTCCAAATTCAACCTGAAAACTATATTTTGACAATTCCCATTTACTTGATGTCATACACAGCAATTCATTTTTCTAATTCTACTTTTTAATCATAAATTAATTATTCTTAGCAGTTCATTATTTTAGTTTATGCAATATATTAAAACAACCATATGGTGTATTAATACGAAATATCGGTTTATCATTCTATCTTTCCTAAAATAGGCTTAATTATTTGGATATTAATATTGAAAAGAAAATAAAACATTCAAATTTCAGACTCCATAATACTGTTGTATAGTCTTTATAACACTGAAAGCTCTTCTGTAGTTTTGATTGTTTCCTAGAGCTAAAATCACACATTAAACAATTAGTTGGTAAAAATCCAAAATGATATTTGACTTTTTCATATTATTTAAATACACCAATAGGTGTATTTATTATTAAACCAATCTCATTGAGTAGGTGAAAATCTATTAATTAAAAAGGTGCTAGATTGATAATTTTATAATTACTCAGTTCAGGTACACACTTTTTAAGGAGAATCTTGAATTGAAATTAAAAAAGAAGGGGTACGCTATGAAACGATTTACCGGTTTACTATTAATTGTCTTATTGAGCATTTGTTTCATTGGTTCTGCCATTGCAGGAGAAGTTCTGGATAAAGTGCTGTCAAAAAAGTTGTTAGTTGTAGCGACGGCTCCAAATTGGCCACCTCAGGCATTTCTCAACGAGAATCATGAAATGGACGGATTTGATGTTGATGTCTCCCGGGAAATCGCAAAACGACTTGGCGTTAAGATAGAATTTGTCACACCAGCACTTGATATGGTGGTTACAGGGCGATGGAATGGTCGTTGGGATTTAAATGTCTCTTCTTTAACACCAACTAAAAAAAGAGCTGAAGTTTTATCCTTTCCAGCTATTTATTATTACACTCCAGTTAAATTTGCCGTTCACAAAAATTCAACGTATCAAAGCAAGGCAGATTTGAATGGTAAACGAATCGGTGTTAATTACTCATCTACCCAAGAACAGTATCTGAAGAAAACGCTGGAAATCGATGCTATCGGAGTTCCCAAATTCACCTTTGATGTCACTCCAGGTGAGATAAAAACCTATGAATCGGAAACTTTCGCTTTCGATGATCTACGTTTGGGAGATGGTGTGCGTTTGGATGCGGTTCTGGCCTCACAAACCAGCTTAACTAATGCGGCCAAACATGGATATCCCATCAGAATTTTAGATGATTTCGTTTTTGCTGAACCACTTTCTATAACAACTGATAAAGGGGATGTGGAATTTGAAAGAAAATTGACTTCAATTGTTAATGACATGAAGAGGGAAGGCACTCTCAGGAATCTATCGATGAAATGGTACGGAACAGATATTACTACACTTCAGTAAATCTGTAAAAAGCCTTACTTACAGATTATGAAGCAGATTTAACAATGAATAGGAAAAGTCAAACTATTGGATCAAAGAGACATTTTTGATTTCCTGTTTTTAAGAACCATCAAGCAGAATTGTGATAGTTTTATGATAACTAATAACAAGTTGCTATTATCAATGGAGTGAAAGAGAATGATATTTCAAGATACCATCAATCGTCGAAGTAATTTTAAAAATATATGGTTCAATATTGCTCTTTTGGCTCTATTTTCAGTCATATTTTATTGGATGGATCTTCGAGGAACGAGTTTCGCGAAAATTCTTATATCCCTTGACGATATTCCTTTGTTTTATAGTATCGATCGTATCTTCCTCTCGGTTGCTGCTGGTTTGATATTTTATTTAAATGCGAGAATACTTGATTTAATGCCGTTAAAGATACAGATGTTTGCCGTATGGATTGAACTGGCCCTTGTATTTTTGCTCTTTTTTTATTCATTTGATCTTAAATTATCCTTCATATTAAAGAAGTTACCATATTTAATTACACAGGGAGTTTTTACTACCGTCTACATATCGGTTATTTCCGTATTCATCGCATTCTGTTTGGCTCTTGCCGGAGCCATTTCTAAATTGTCCTCGAATGGTTTTGCCTCGGGGATTGCTAATTTTTACACCTCTTTTTTCAGAGGATTGCCGTTATTAATGCAACTATATTTGTTGTATATGGGATTGCCACAGCTCGGGTTTGTCATCGATGCGATCCCTGCCGGTATCATTGCATTGTCTTTATGCTATGGCGCATATATGACGGAAATATTCCGGGCTGGCATTCTCAGTATCAACAAAGGGCAATGGGAAGCTGCCAGAGCTATGGCTCTTACTCCTTATCAAATCATGCGTCATATCATTCTTCCTCAGTCGATGCCTGTGATCATTCCTCCTACAGGTAACATGTTTATCGCGATGTTAAAAGATAGTTCATTAGTTTCAATATTAGGTGTATGGGAATTAATGTATTTGGCTCGAACAGAAGGTCACACTGAATTTCGACATTTTGAAATGCTCGTCACTGTTGCCTTAATATATTGGATGCTTTCCATTATTCTAGAAATAATCCAGGGGCGAATTGAAAAATATTTTCATAAATCCCGTTAATGGATAATTGATAAAATCATGACATAATTATCGATCAAATAACTTGATGGGGCAAACCTGAGAGCATTAAACTCAAAATGAAGTTACTATAACTAGGGAGTATTACAATAATGAATCCAAATTCAAAGATTGGTGATGATATCATCGTCATTGATAAAATTCGGAAAATTTTTCCAAATGGAGTCATTGCATTGGATAATTTTTCAATAACCGTCAAACAAGGTGAAGTTGTGGTTTTAATTGGACCATCCGGATCTGGCAAATCAACTTTTCTTCGGTGTCTAAATGGTCTTGAAAAAATCGATAGGGGAAAAATAATCATTGATAATATTCCTCTCGATTATAGTATGAAAAACGTTATGTCGATACGTAAGGAGGTTGGCATGGTTTTCCAGTCGTTTAATCTTTTTCCACACTTAAACGCAATAGAAAATGTTAATCTGGCTCAATGTTTGGTACAGGATAAAACAAAAAAAGAAGCTTCGGCATGTTCAAAAGAATTATTGATAAAAGTTGGATTAGCTGATAAAATTAATGCCTTTCCTAATCAACTTAGTGGCGGTCAACAACAAAGAGTAGCCATTGCACGCGCTTTAGCGATGAATCCAAAAGTGATGCTGTTTGATGAAGCTACCAGTGCCCTGGACCCTGAAATGATTGGGGAAGTATTAGATGTAATGAAAAATCTTGCTGCAGACGGAATGACCATGATTTGTGTGTCTCATGAAATGTCTTTTGCAAAAGAAGCAAGTGACCGGGTTATTTTCATGGAGTCAGGATGTATCGTTGAAACAGGTGACTCTTCAGATGTATTTACTAACCCCACTGAATCTCGGACTCGTGATTTTTTAAACCAAATTCTATAGTAACACACCTTTTATGTTTTTGTAGCAATCTATCGATCGCTAACTTTTCGATATTCTTTTAATAAATATTAGATTTTACTGGGTCGTTTATACAAACAATCGATCGATTGGCCATCATGTAAAATCAAACGAATAACGAAAAATCACTAACCAGTTTTATATACAAATAACACTCTTATGTACGAATTTATTGTGAATATGCCCAAAGCAGAGTTGCATCTCCACCTGGAAGGCTCAATCAACTCTACAACATTAATTAAACTTGCCAAAAGAAATAACTCTGAATTTCCCTACCAGACAACTGAGGAAATTGAAAACGCTCTTGCTAATCGACCTCCTGGATTACAGGGGTTTTTAGACCATCATTATGAGCGAGTGTTGGTGTTACAAAAACAGCTAGATTTTTTTGAAACTACCTATGAACTTGTAAAAACATGCAAAGTGAATAATATTAAATATCTTGAATTGTTTTTTGACCCACAGTTTCATACTGCGAGAGGGATTTCTTTTGATGATATCATTATGGGAATTGACGAGGGACGAAAAAAGGGATTTCTCGATTTCGGTGTGGAAGTCAATTTAATTATGTGCATTAACCGAGAACGAACTATAAGCAGCGGATTTGAGATGTTAGAACAAGCTAAACCTCATAAAGACAAAATTATCGGTTTAGGGCTGGATTCGTATGAAGAAAATAATCCACCCCATAAATATACCGACGTATATGCCCAGGCCAAAAAAGAAGGATACCGTCTAACGGCGCATTGTGATGTGGATATGAAAAACTCCACACGCAATATCTGGGAATGTTTGGAAATACTTGATGTGGAACGAATTGATCACGGCATCAACTCAATTGAGGATCCCAAATTGGTTCAGGAATTGGTTCGACGCAAGATTTGTTTAACAACATGCCCTATTAAACGACCATGCGACCCTCAACCACAGGATATTGACCGAATTCGAGAGATGGTAAATTTAGGTTTATGTGTTACCTTGAATACAGATGATCCTCCAGAATTTGAAACCGGATATTTATCTAACTTGCTATATTTGGTACAGCAGGCGAGTCATTATTCAAAGAATGATATGGTCCAATTTATGAGAAATGCCTTTGACGGAAGTTGGTTACAAATGGATGCAAAGAATAAATATATCGAAGCATTATTAGAATACGCAGAATCTCACGGAGTTAACTAGAATTGATTTATAATTAGCAATTTAAATAATCAGCAAATTGATTCTAATTTCCCAAAATATCGCATCAACTGACAACGCTTGTATTTGAAAAAAAGCAATAATAATGAAAAAAGTTACAAAAAGATGAAGAAAGAATATGAAGGATGAACAAAGAAAGCCCAATATATTAGTAGCATTATCTCCGATTATTGTCTCAATAGAATTTCTTATTTCCATTGTCATTTGAAGTGAGGAGTCCCCCATATCGCAATCATTTATACCTAAAGCGCCTCCAATGGCGAAGAAGACTTTTTGAAAAAGATCTAATCGCAGAAGGTGGTAATCATATGCCAGCATCGCAAGAGGATAAGCTCAATTCAAAATACTTCGATAAATAACTAAGGAATTCTTACTGATATCAGATTTTGATTCCAGTATTTTTCACAATTGAACAAGAAATAGCCCGTTCTGTTAATCAACTATTCAATATTTTATAACTTTACCTTAAATTTTTCATTTTATTATTGACATATGTCAATTAACACCAAATGGTACATTTAAATGCAAATAACACCAAATGGTACATTTAAATGCAAATAACACCATATAATTTTTAGAGCTATACAGTCTTCAGCCCTATTCCATACTGACTATCGGCGTTAAACTAACACGCTGGATAGAAAGAATGAAAGCCAACAACATGGAAAGAAATGCTGTACCCCACGACATTTCAATCCGATTAAATCTTAACTTGGGGCAAAAGGGAGATATCCAATGAGAATCCTACTAAGTTTGATATTAGTAACTATGATGATGGTCGGTATTACTTATGCCGAAGAACCGGAAAAAAAACAAATAACCGTATCAGCGCAGTGGAAAATCGGTCCTTCCACTGCATACTGGGTTATCGCCAAGGAAAAGGGGTTTTACGATAATCTTGGCTTTGAAGTAAATATTGTTGGTAACACCTCATCCAAAGTCGTTATTGCTGGTCTTGAATCTGGTCAGCTTGATTTTGGCAGCCCGGCAGCTTATTTCCTGGCGGGAGCCCGGTCGCAGGGTTTCAAGGGTAAAATGCTTTTGTGTTACGTACCAATGCCACAGTTAGGTATCATTTACCATACTAACAGAAATATAAAATCACCAAAGGACCTGGAAGGAAAAACATTGGGTGGTGTTCCAGGTACATCGGATATAATGTTGTTTTCAAGGTTTGCTATAACCAATGGAATATCCATTGAAAAAGTAAAACTTGAAAAACTTTCATATGGCGTTTTGCATGGAATGTTTTTCGAGGGAAAATTAGACGGCATGGCGACTTTTATGCCGTATCTTGCTAGATATAAATCGGAAGGACATCAAGTGGCCGGTTTTCCATACGGTGATTATGGTATATATTTTAACGGTATCACCGCCTCTGAAAAATTTTTAAAGGAAAATCCGATCACTACTAAAAGATTTATCCAGGCCACGCAAAAAGCTTTTGCCTGGATTTATGAGCACCCAAAAGAATCTATCGATTTATTCTTTGAGGCGCAGCCAGAATTAAAAAGTGACAATCCTCAAACCGACTATGATCAGTTTGATTTGGTTATGAGTACCCATTATGATGAAATTGGTCACAAAAAAGGATTGGGATGGATGATTGATTCCAAGTGGCGAAAAACACTTCAATTTGCGGCAGAAAATTTTGGCGCGAAGATTAATTTTTCACCAAATGAAATTTACACAAATGAATTCTTGATGCAGAAAAACTAGTCCCATGAATGCACTTAAGGATTTAGCATCGAAATTATTCAGTCTATTAGATTCCAATCAGAGGGCGATCAGGTTCGATCGTTCGCTCTCAATAAAAACTTTATTGAAGCCCTTTGTCCAATTGCAGTAATTTTTTTATCAAGCGGTCAAAATACAATAAGGATGAACGAAAATGAAATACATTGAAAAAAGCAAGATTTACTCTGTCCTAATTATTTTAGTGATATTAATCGTTTGGCAATTATTTGTAAAACTGATGAATATCCCCGTTTACACTTTGCCATCCCCAACTGATATTTTATCTTCCATCGTCAATCAACGTACCGTACTTTTAAAACATGGTCTTTCTTCATGTATCGCTGTCATTGAAGGGTTTATTGTGGGCGGTACTATTGGGATCGTTTTGGGTGTCCTACTGATGTATCATGAGATTTTAAACAAGGCATTAATGCCGATTTTAGTGTTCTTCCAGACGATGCCTAAAGTAGCGATTGCACCGCTGATCATGGTTTGGTTCGGACTAGGCGACCTCTCAAAGGTGATTTTAGCGTCTACAATTGTATTTTTTGCTGTCATGATAAACACCATGGATGGCTTACGAATTCAACCGGAATACTATAATTTAGCTCGAGTCTATAAAGCCAGTAATTGGCAAATTATGATGAAAATCCGTATTTGGCATGCATTACCGAATATTTTTACTGGTCTCCGTATTGGTACAACCCTGGCGGTGATTGGAGTAACTGTGGCTGAATTTGTCGGCGCTAATGAAGGTTTAGGACATTTGATGGTTTTATATCAAGCCTATTTAAAAATTCCCCATATGTTCGCGTCTATTGTCGTGCTCTCTATTTTTGGTTACCTATTTTATGAGCTATTAAGAATCATAGAGAAAAAACTAATTCCCTGGTATCGGGAAGAATAGAATGGGACGAATTGATAAACGATTATATTTCAATATGCAATTAACCAAATTCTATCAATTTAAAAACGAGAGAAATAGAAAGGGATGAAGCGATGATCGATTTTATTTCAATAAATAACTTAACCAAATCCTATCAAACTGAGAGTGGAGAAGTTACAGCGATAGAAGATATCTCATTTAATGTGAAGCGTGGAGAGTTTATTACCATGGCTGGGCCAAGCGGTTGTGGTAAGTCCACTCTTTTACATATCATTGCCAATCTACTGGAACCTAGCCAGGGAACTGTCAATATAAAGCATGACCGTTCGGAAAAAAATCAATTAAGTGAACTTGGGTTGGTTTTTCAGAAGTCGATTTTGTTTCCCTGGTGTTCTGTCATCGACAATATTCTTTTCCCCCTTGAATTGCTTGGTCAAAAAAAAGGTGGGCGCGAACGAGCAATGAAGTTGATTGAGTTAGCTGGAATCAAAGGATTTGAAGAAAAACTACCACATGAATTGTCCGGTGGTATGCAGCAGCGAGCGTCAATTTGTCGGGCACTCATCGCCAATCCATCGCTATTGTTAATGGATGAGCCGTTTAGTGCAGTTGATGCTCTGACGCGTTTGAAACTTACTACCGATTTGCAGCGTATTTGGGAAGAAGAAAAGATTACGATTATTTTCGTGACCCACAATATTGAAGAAGCGGTAACTTTAGGAGATCGGGTGTTAGTCTTAACGGCAAGACCTGGCAGGTTAGTCTGGGAGGAAAAAATCGACCTGCCTCGTCCCAGAGGACGTAAAACAGCGGCTATCAAGGAATTCCAAGATCACTGTGGTACTATTTACGAGAAATTGGGATTCTAATTCTAATGCCGTAATGAAAGAATAGAAGTCTATAAAACGGTTATGCGTCCTATATCAAAGAAGGATAATTAATTAATAATATATGTATTGAGTGTTTCAAGAAGCATCAGTTTTGAGTCTTGCGAAATAACCTGATAGAATGAAATTTTAACTTATCGGTTCAGGAAAGGGATTATAACCTTTGTGTAAGCTGAATTCATTCAAATCATAAATCTTTGATTACGAGTACTAAAATATATGTTGGTGTTAAAATTGATACTAGTATTTTGACAATTTATATGAGAGATTACCAAAATGAGTGATAGTCAAGCTAAAATGAACCAGTTTCTGGCATCCGCCCCGAAAGCTGAGTTACATATCCACATCGAAGGCACTATAGAGCCTGATCTGTTACTGCAAATGGCCGAACGGAATGGAATCGTTCTTCCCTTTGACACTCCTGAAGGTGTACTGGCTTTGCAAAACCTCAAAAAATCGGGAAATCATAATAATCTTTCCAACTTCCTTGATTGCCTTGATATTAGTCGTGGTGTTTTACGACAGGCAAGAGATTATTACGATATTACAATGCGTTTTCTTAAGAAATGCAAAGAGGAAAACATCGTTTATTCAGAAGTTATGTTTGATCCACAACAAGGAATGAGGCAAGGAGTGGCATTTGAGACAATTATTGAGTCATTGAGACAGGCTCAAAAAGACGGTAGGGCAGCTTTTGGTGTTGAAACCCAATGGATTATGTGTTTTCAACGAGACCACGCCGCTTATGAAGCAAATGATATTCTTACCTCGGCAGAGAAATATAGAGATATTATTGTCGGAATCGGCTTGGACAATTATGAGACTGTTGGATTTCCTGACCTTTTTAAAGAAGTATTTAAAAAAGCCAAATCACAGGGATTTCGCCTCACTTCGCATTGTGATGTCAATCAACCCGACTCCTTAGCCCATATTCAGGGATGCATAAATACACTTAACGTTGAGCGCATCGATCACGGATTGAACAGCGCATATGATGAAACGTTAACTAAAACAATTCTTTCACATGGGATCAGCCTAACTGGTTGTCCGACATTCTTCAACACGGACAGCAGCAGTCCACCTGATCGCTTGGAAATGATAAAAAAATTGCTACGATCTGGTGTTATTATTTCATTAAATACAGATGACCCGGAACAATTCGGTAGTGGATGGTTAACACAGACACTAATAGCGGCCCAAAAGGCAGGGGGTTTTGATCGAGAAGATATGATCCAATTTCTGAAAAATGCGTTTCAGTCAGCCTGGCTGCCGGAAGACAGAAAAAACCATTTTTTGAAAGCTTTACAAACATTCTGCAGTAATGAATGATGTCAAACGCAAAGTATACTGGCGGTAAAGACACTTGTAAATTCTGTAGGATTATCTTCAGTAACTGATTTTGGTAAAAATGGTCGCAGTTCTGAAAATCGATATTGTATGCACACAATCATAGAATAAATGGTGGTGTCTAAATCGACCCGTTGGCAAATTCCTTTGTTGATGATGCGGAAGTGACTCAATAAAAGGAATTATTATTGCACATTCCAACAGTCAACGCAATTGGGTTCTGCCCCCTTTCAAAGGTTGGAAGGAATAATCGAAACTATTAAATCCATATTGGGGGGTAAATTTATAATGGATTCCATCAAAATTATACTAAACTATAAATGAAAAGCTTTAATGGCTAATAATATTCGTCGAAGAGGGGTAGGCAAAGCTCGCGTTCAGCAAATGGAGAACATAATTAGCGCGGCAGAAATTGAATTTTCACAGAAAGGTTTTGATGGGGTGAGTATACAAGCAATCGCGGATCGCGCCGGTCTTACAAAGCGACAGGTGTTATATTTTTTTAAAACCAAAAGCAATCTTTATCAAAGCGTTATAAAAAATATCTTTAAAGATTGGGCAACTATTGACTTGTATCTGATAAAAGGCAATCCCCGGCAGGTATTAAACACTTACATAGAACGAATATTGCGGTCAGCACAAAAAAAACCTCACCTTAGTAAAATCCTAATCAATGAAATGACACGCGGTGGTGAAGTTGCTATTTCCATCTTTCACGATCTAAAGACTGAAGAGACGATGAAGAGCCTGAAAGAACGGTTCGAAAACTGGAAAACAGAAGAGAAAATTAAGTCTATCGATCCAATTCAATATATATTTTTAATTTGGGCGGCTCAACATTTTTACGCCGCATTTGAACCGGAAGTCAAGTACATCATGGGTTTAAAAAAGTTAAAGGACGAAGACTGGGATAATATCATTGAGCAAACTAAAAAGATCTTTATAAATATTATAGAAAAATGATGTCTCGCAAGCCGAAGGAATTTCCTCGTGTGGTCTAAATACTAATTTTGTTTCAACTCCTTATTTCATGTATGTTTCAGCGATAAAAAGACAATATTTTTAATTCATTGTTTTTCATAAAGTCCAATCGACTACCAACAGCCCCCGCAAACCCTCGCTATCATTGAAAGATTGTCACCTCCACCATTTAACCCTTTCTATAATCCATATCATCTGCAGCATTCGCGTTAACTCGTTAGTATTATTGTTATTTTGTTGTTTTGTAAAAGTTTTTTGTAATTTTCCAATGTCATTTTACTGACTGGAATTTCCTTTAGGATACTAATAAAATGGGATAAAGTGGGCTGGGATTTGGGCTGAGGGATTTAAAACTAGAAGTCGCTATTTAGTTACCGGAGTGCATGAAAATATAAGATCTTTTCTTATTTCATAATTTAAACTATAATGTTGACTCAGCAGTATAATAATTTACATCCATATGGGATAGGAAAACTCAGCCTACCTAAATTAGCTGGGAAAAGTATTATTTTTCAGGAGTATCAATCTTGAATAATGAAAAAGTAATTGAGCTAGAGAGAGAAATAGAAAGACTAGAAGCAGAAATAGAACGCTTGCAACTCACTCAAGCACAAAACACAAAAACTGAAGACAAACTGAATGAATACAACATTCCGTTTAAAAACGCCTTAGACAGTGCACCGTTTCCAGTATTGATACATGCAGAGGGAGATGCATTATATGTCAATAAGGCATGGAGCGAAGTTACAGGATATTTTATAGAGGATATTCCTACTGCATATGAATGGGCAAAAAAAGGATTTGGCATTAACCACTTTGACGAAGAAGTGCTGGATGTTATTAATAGCGTTTATAAACTTAAAGAGGGAGAAAGGCAGGATGATGGAACTTGGCCGGTAATTACTAAATCTGGTAAAACCCGAAAATTAGATTTTAGTACCACATCTATTGGCAGATTATCAGACGGAAGACGTGCTGTAATAACAATGGCGGTTGATGTCTCTAAAATGGAATATGTTGAGCAGGCTTTAAAGGCACAGAAACTAAAAGCAGAAAAAGCTGAACAAGAATTGATTGAAGCCCATGAAGAGTTGGAAACAAAGATTGAAGAACGAACAATAGAATTCAAAAAAGCTAAAGAAGAAGCGGAATCAGCAAATAAAGCTAAATCTGAGTTTTTATCTAATATGTCTCATGAAATACGAACGCCAATGCATCAAATTCTCAGTTTTTCACAATTTGGTGTTTCCAAAATCAATAATGTAAACTCAGAAAAACTTTTGTATTATTTTTCAAAAATAGGAGAAGTCGGCAGGCAATTAATGGCATTGTTGGATAATATTTTAGATTTATCAAAACTTGAGTCAGGTAAGATGGATTATGAAATGTCACCAAAAGATCTTAACCAAATTATCAGTAATGTTTCAAAAGAGTTCAATTCTTTAATAAATGAAAGTGGAGTAATAGTAGAACTAGCGGAAAAAAATATCCCATCAGAAATCACCTGTGATGAACATAAAATTGGGCAGGTCATTCGAAATTTTTTATCAAACGCTATTAAATTTACACCAAAAGGAAAAAAAATCACTCTGTCTATTGAGTATAGCGAATTACCAACTGGGCAACAGCAGACTGATAATGACACTATTCCAGCACTTTGTATTAGCGTTAAAGATGAAGGGGTAGGTGTTCCCGCAGATGAACTGGAATCTGTTTTTGATAAATTTATTCAAAGCAGTAAAACTAAAACCGGGGCTGGTGGAACTGGATTAAGTTTAGCTATTAGTAAAAAGATAATAGAAGCCCACAATGGAAAAATATGGGCAAAAAATAATCCAGAAGGTGGAGCAATGTTTAGTTTTATGCTGCCTTATGATCAGGAAATGAAATAAAGATCACAACCCATTTCCGTTACTCAATCAAAATCCCCTTAGTACTTCCTATATCAACTGCATCATCCGTATTTACTGGGTCAAATTATTGTTTTTTTTGTAGTTTATTAAAATCTTTGTCAGAAGCTTCATATGTCCCGGAAGTTCACTTTAACGTGCTTCTCAAACACTTCAATCTTAATCTTTCGAAGATATTCAGTACTACAAATCACTGTCTTCAGATCGTTTCCTCTTCCAAAGTATTTTCAGTTTCATCATCGTCTTGACGGGTTGTAAACTGAGCTATTTTTTCTTGAAGGC